>JBKDDA010000032.1:0-33881 GCA_046313055.1 Synechococcaceae cyanobacterium
CACCGTTGACAGGCCCCCCTGCGGTACCCATGGCGACGCCAGGCTGCGGATGGCGCAGACGGCGCCCACCAGACCCGCCTGCAGATGGCCATCATCGGGGTCGACCCGCTGCAGGTGAAAGGCCAGCAGGCCATAGAAAAAGCCGCAGCCTGCGGCACGCAGGGCCGGCTCCAGGCCGCCGCTCAGGCCAACCAGACCGGCGGCCAGCCCGGCCGTGCAAGCCCAGAGGATCGACCGCAGCCGCAGCGCCTGCCGCTCCTCTGGGGTGACCGAAACAAGGGGCAAAGCGATGTCACACGCCAGCTGCCCGGGATCATGGCGCGGCGGCCAGCCGCCGGCGCAGGCGACGGCTGGCCGAAAAGGCGGCCAGGGCGCCAAGGACCGGCAACGGCATCGGCGCCGAGGCCGGGGGATCATCGAGCAGGGTGGTGCTGTAGCGGCTGCCCTCGCCGATGCCGCCCACATGCACGGCGGTGTACTCGCCGAGCGGATCGCCCGTCACGGGAAAATTGAACGCTGCAGGAGTGATCCCTCCCTTCCGCATCATCCGCAGAGTCAGGGTGGTGCCATCGCTGAGCCGCTTCGCCTTGGCCGTGGGCAGAAGGAACGCCAGATCGAAGCCCGACCAGCCGTTGGGAACACGCACATTATTGGGATCCCAGACATAACTGGAATCGGTCATGCCGCTGCAGACATCATTGCCAGTTGATGTGCACTCAAACGTGAATTGATCCCTGGTGAACTCGTTCAGCAACTCCGGCTTCAGGTTGAAAGCCCATTCCTTAGCAAAGCCCCCCGGCCCCAGGCTGGTGGTGAGCGTGATGTCGACGGCAGACGTCTCGTTTCCCCGGGAACCCAGCTTGACCTCACTGATCAGCGCCTTCAGCCAGGGCTTGGGGCCCAGAGGGTCAGGGTTGTTACCGAGAGGATCTTCGCCGCCATTGATGGAGTAAAGGAATTCCAGGCTGCCATCCGGCAAGACGACCGGGCCAGCGCCAGCCGGCGAAGCCAGCAGCACTCCGGCCAGCAAGGAACCGGATATCAGCAGGGGTGCTGAGAACCCCCTGGACAATGAGCAGACAGCACGCGACAGAGACCATGGGTTGAACGACACAAACAATCAGCCATACAACCCTCCGAAGCTATGCAGAGCCGCCCAAGAGATCAGCCCGCCGATGGGGTGAATCTGCGGCTTTTCCCAGGCCAGCGCTGGTGACCCACCAGCCCCGCAGAACCGCAGCGGGACCCCGGCGCCCTGGGGCAGTCCGGTTGCTGGCTGCAACCAGCGGTTGCCGCTGCACCCGCCAGCGATGGCTTGCGGATGAATCCAGGGCCTGCAGACGGTGGGAGATCATGAGCACGCCGACGCACGACGCCTCAGCCCATGGCCGCCGCCACCCCAGCCCGCCCCCGCACCGGCGCCGAGATCCGCGCGGCCTTCCTGGCCTTCTACGAACAGCGGGGCCACCGGGTGATGGCCAGTGCCTCCCTGGTGCCGGAGGATCCCACGGTGCTGCTCACGATCGCCGGCATGCTGCCGTTCAAGCCCGTGTTTCTGGGGCAGGCCGAGCGGCCGGCGCCGCGGGCCACCAGCAGCCAGAAGTGCATCCGCACCAACGACATCGAAAACGTGGGCCGCACCGCCCGGCACCACACGTTTTTTGAGATGCTCGGCAACTTCTCCTTCGGTGATTACTTCAAGGAACAGGCGATCCAGTGGGCCTGGGAGCTGAGCACCGAGGTGTTCGGCCTCTCGCCGCAGAATCTGGTGGTGAGCGTGTTCCGCGACGACGACGAAGCCGCCGCCATCTGGCGTGATCGGGTGGGCGTGAACCCAAAGCGCATCATCCGCATGGATGAGGCCGACAACTTCTGGGCTTCCGGCCCCACCGGCCCCTGCGGCCCCTGCTCGGAGATCTACTACGACTTCAAGCCCGAACTCGGCGACGACGGCATCGACCTGGAGGACGACAGCCGCTTCATCGAGTTCTACAACCTGGTGTTCATGCAATACAACCGTGATGCCGAAGGCACGCTCACACCCCTGGCGGCCCGCAACATCGACACCGGCATGGGCCTCGAGCGCATGGCCCAGATCCTGCAGGGGGTGCCCAACAACTATGAGACCGATCTGATCTTTCCCCTGATCCGCACCGCCGCCGACCTGGCCGGGGTGGACTACCACGCCCTGGAGGAGAAGGGCAGAACCAGCCTCAAGGTGATCGGCGACCACAGCCGCGCCATCACCCAGCTGATCGGCGATGGCGTGAGCGCCAGCAACCTGGGCCGTGGTTACATCCTGCGGCGGCTGCTGCGCCGGGTGGTGCGCCACGGCCGCCTGCTGGGCATCGACCGCCCCTTCCTCAGCGCCATGGGCGAGGCCGCCATCAGGCTCATGGCCGAGGCCTACCCGGCCCTGCCGGAGCGCCGCGCCCCGATCCTGGCGGAACTGGAGCGGGAGGAGGCCCGTTTCCTCGAAACCCTGGAACGGGGCGAGAAGCTGCTGGCCGATGTGCTCGCCGCCCAGCCGCGGCAGATCAGCGGCGAGCAGGCCTTCGAGCTCTACGACACCTACGGCTTCCCGCTGGAGCTCACGGAGGAGATCGCCGAAGAGCACGGCCTCAGCGTGGATCTGGCGGGCTTTGAGGCGGCCATGGAAGCCCAGCGCCAGCGGGCCAAGGCCGCTGCCGTGAGCATCGACCTCACCCTGCAGGGGGCCATCGAGAGCATGGCCGGCGATCTGGAGGCCACCCGCTTCCGCGGCTACGAGGAGCTGGAGCACCCCTGCTGCCTGCTGGCACTGGTGGCCAATGGCAGCCCGGCCGAACGGGCCGTCGCCGGCGACAGCGTGCAGATCGTGCTCGATGCCACTCCGTTCTATGGAGAAGGCGGCGGCCAGGTGGGTGACCGGGGCCTGCTCAGCGGCGAGGGGGCCGGCGGCGAGGGCGTGATCGTGGCGATCGAGGGCGTCAGCCGCAACCGCAGCGTGTTTGTGCACAGCGGCCGCGTTGAGCGGGGTCAGCTGGCGGTGGGCGATCTGGTGACCGCCCGGGTCGACCGCGCCTGCCGCCGCCAGGTGCAGGCCCACCACACCGCCACCCACCTGCTGCAGGCGGCCCTCAAGCAGGTGGTGGATCCCGCCATCGGCCAGGCCGGTTCCCTGGTGGATTTTGAGCGCCTGCGCTTCGACTTCCACTGCCCCCGGGCGGTGAGCGCCGAGGAGCTGGAGCGGATCGAAGCCCTGATCAACGGCTGGATCGCCGATGCCCACGGCCTGGAGATCCAGGAGATGGCGATCGAGCAGGCCAGGGCCGCCGGTGCCGTGGCCATGTTCGGCGAGAAATACGGCGACGTGGTGCGGGTGGTGGATGTGCCCGGCGTGTCGATGGAGCTCTGCGGCGGCACCCATGTGGCCAACACCGCCGAGATCGGCCTGTTCAAGGTGGTGGGCGAAAGCGGCGTGGCCGCCGGCATCCGCCGGATCGAGGCCGTGGCCGGCGGGGCGGTGCTGCCCTACCTGCAGGAACGCGACGCCGTGGTGAAGGCCCTGGGCGAACGCTTCAAGGTGCAGCCCGGCGAGATCATCGAGCGGGTCGCCCAGCTGCAGGAGGAGCTCAAGGCCAGCCAGAAGGCCCTGGCCGCCGCCCGCAGTGACCTGGCCGGGGCGAAGGCGGCGGCCCTCGCGGGCCAGGCGGAGGCCGTGGGTGCCGGCGGTGGCTACCGGCTGCTGGTGCAGCGCCTCGATGGCGTGGAGGGGCCGGGGCTGCAGAGCGCCGCCCAGGGCCTGGTGGACCAGCTGGGCACCGGGGCCGCCGTGGTGCTGGGCGGCCTGCCCGATCCCACCGACCTGGGCAAGGTGATCCTGGTGGCGGCCTTCGGCCCGGCGGTGGTGGCGGCCGGTCCCCAGGCCGGGGCCTTCATCGGCGGGGTGGCCAGGGCCTGCGGTGGTGGTGGCGGCGGCCGGCCCAACCTGGCCCAGGCCGGCGGCCGCGACGGCGCCGCCCTGGATGGGGCCCTGGCCACCGCCCGGCAGGAGCTGCTCGCCGCCCTGGCCGGCTGACCACCACGGTGTGACGGCGCTCACCGAGGTCCCCCGCCGGGTCAACGACACTGAAGAGCGCACCGGTGGAGGGGTGATGCCACGGCGATTGCCGCAACGGGCCCTGGGCCTGCTCCTGCTGATCTGGACCGCGGGCCTGGCGGAGCCGGCCCGCGCCCAGGATCCCTCCACCCGCTTTCCCCGGCGCCGCGAAGGCGGCGGCACCCGCTCGGGCTGCGCCGCCCGCCTGCTGGTGCCGCTGCAGCCGGCCGGGGCACGGGCCAGCCTGGGGGTTCCGCCCCGGCTGGGGCTGATCGAAGGCGACACCCCCCAGCCGGTTCCACTGGTGCTGCGCTTCGGGGCCCGGCGGCTGCTGCTGCCGGCCCGGCCCGGTGCGGCCCTGCGCCTGGTGGCGCTGCCGGCGACCCTGCCCGCCCACCTGGCCGCCGCCGGTTGGAACGGCCAGTGGGAGAGCTACCCGGCCTGCGAGGGGGAGGAGGAGCCCGTGGCCCCACCGGCCCTCGGCTGGCTGCGGCCGCCCTCGCCCACGGAGCACACCGCCGGGGATCGGGCCGGCGCCACCGCGATCCAGGGGCTCTGGCAGCACTGCGGCCGCACGGTGGCCACGGCCGCCGTGCTGGCCCGCTTCGGCTACGCCCACCTGGGGGCGGTGCTGCCCGAGCGACTGCCGGTGGTGTGTGAGGCGCCGCTTCAGCCCCCGGCGGGCTCCTCGCCATCCACGAGTTCCCACACCTCCAGACTGCCGCTGCGACCGGCCAGCTGGCGCTCGCCCCAGGAGCGCCAGCTGGCCTGATCGCCGGCCCCCAGCAGCGCCCGCGTCGTCGCCGACACCAGGATCCGGCAGGTGCCGTTCTGGCGGTGCTTGTCGAGGGCCTCCAGGCGGGCGGTGCAGTTCACGGCATCCCCGATCAGGCCATATTCCCAGCGGTCGGTGGCGCCCACCGATCCGGCCAGCACCGGCCCGCTGTGCAGGCCGATGCGCAGCCGCACGGGTGGATCACCGGCCGCCCGCAGGTTGGCATTGAGGGCCGTGAGCCCATGGCGGATCGCCAGCGCCGCGGCCACGGCGGCGGCGGCATCGCCGCGGCGCCCCTGCCCCACGGGAGCCCCGAACACCGCCAGCAGGCCATCGCCGGTGAATTTGTTCACCAGACCGCCCTGGGCCTCGATGGCGGGCACGAACAGCGCGAAGCCCCGGTTGAGCCAGGCCAGCAGCGGCTCGGGGGCGCGGCCTTCGGCCACGGCCGTGAAGCCCTGGAGATCGGCGATCAGCAGGGTCACGAACACCTGGCGGCCCCGGAAGCGGCCACCGGCCAGCAGGGCATCGCGCTGCTGCCACAGCTCCCGGGCCACCGCCGCGGAGGTGGTCTGGCCCAGCAGCCGCTCCAGCTGGCGCCGCTGCTGCTGCTGCTCGGCGCCACGGCGGGTCCAGGCGGCGGCGGCCTGGGTGAGCAGCGCGGCCAGCGGCAGGGCCAGGTTGACCCACAGACCGGCGCCCACCAGGGCCACGCCCGCCAGCAGCACGCCCAGGCCCGCCACCGCTGCCACGGCCGCCGCACTGCGGCGCAGGCTGGCGGTGCCCTCCCCCAGGCCCACGCCCGCCGCCAGGGCCAGGGCCAGCAGCAGGCCATTGGCCCAGGCCGGGGCCGGCCGGATCGCCGCCGGGGCGCCGGCCTCCAGGGCCAGCAGGGCCGCCAGCCGATGGGCATGCAGCTCCACACCCGGCATCGGCGGGCCGATGGGCACGGGGAAGCGGTCCCGCAGGGAAGGGGCCGTGCTGCCGATCAGCACCATGGCGCCCCGCAGTCGGCCGGCCGGCACCTGGCCCGCCAGCAGCGCCCGCAGGCTCCAGGCCGGAAAGCTGCCGGGCCGGTGAAAGGCCAGCAACCGCTGGATGCCGCCGTCGTCGAGGCTGCTGTACCCACCGGCCTGGGGGTGGAGCCGGGGGATGGCCTGGGGATCCCGCTCCAGGCGGGCGCGCAACGGGCTGATGGCCTGGCGGCGCCACACTTCCAGCAGCCGCATCGGCAGGGCCACCCCCCCTTCCCCCAGGCCGCGCACATGCAGCAGGTCACGCCGCACCAGGCCATCGGCATCGAGCAGCAGGTCGTTGTAGCCCCGGCGCCATGGGGCGCTGGTGGGTATGGCGGCAACGGCGTCGATCTGGCTGTGGACCCACACCAGCGGCAGCGGGCCGGCCGCCAGCCGCCGCAGCTGGTCGCGGCCCGGCTCCACCCCCAGGTCGCGGTAGAGGTCAATGCCGATCACACCGGCTCCAGCGGCCTGGAGCCGCTCGATCGCCCGCACCAGCCAGCGGTCGGCCAGGGGCCATCCCAGCTGGCGCAGGTCGGCTTCGTCGATGGTGATCAGGCGGATCGGCGTGCGGCTGCCGGAGGGCAGGGCCCGCCAGGCCAGGGCCCGGTCATACAGGGCGAGGTTGAGGGTTTCGGCCAGCCGGCCCTGGTGCACCAGGGCCAGCAGCAGCAGGCCGATCAGGGAGGGAACAGCCTGGCGCCAGCGCAGGGGAGAACGGGCCTGAACCGCCATGGCATCCCCGTCAGAAGCTGTAGCTGACCCGGGTGTACAGGCCGCTGTCGATCAGCCAGCTGGGGCTGGCGCCGGTGGTGCGGCCCCCGAACTGGGAGGTCCAGCCCAGCTCCAGCAGCCAGTGGTTGCCCTGCAGCCAGCGCAGCAGCACGCCGCCGGCCCCCAGGCTGGCGTCAGCGGTGACCCCCTTCACCGTGGTGGTGACCCGGCCGGCGCCGAGAAAGGGCACCAGCTCCAGGGCCCGGGGGCCCGCGCTCCAGAATTGCCAGGCCAGTTCGCCGTAACCCAGCAGACCGCTGTCGCCGCTGGTCACCTGGCCGGGCAGGCCACGCAGGCCGCTGTCGCTGCCGAGGCTGAAACCCATGGCATCGATCAGGGGATTGGGGGCGACCTGGCCGGCGCCGCGCAGCTCCAGGGTCCAGCCCGGTGCCAGATCCCAGGCGATGTCGAGGTCGGCCGCCAGCGCCCGGGCCTCCCCCACCCGGATACCGCTGCGGGCCAGGTCTGCGAGCGCCGCCCCACCGCTCAGGCCGGCGATCGCCTGCATGCCGTAGGCACTGCCCGCCACAACGGCGCTGCCGAGGCCGGCATCGAACCCGAGGCCTGCCCGGGCGTAGCCGGTGGTGAGGCGCCCCTGCCGGTCGGTGCGCTGTCGGTTGGCACTCAGCCCCGCGAACGCATGGAGCCGGCCCGCCAGGCCTTCCCAGAGGGTGGCATCCAGTTCGCCCAGGAGCTGGGTCTGCTGTTCGGCGCGGTCGGCACCGGCGGCCGGTTCCTCCACGGGGGTGCGGGAGCTGGCGGCCACGGCGGTGGTGAAGCGCCACCCTGCCGCCAGGGGCAGGGCATAGCTGAGGGAGGCCTGGCTGTAGCCCAGCTCCGGTTCGCTGTCACTGTTGAGTTCGGCCACCAGCAGCAGTTCGTCATCGGGCAGCGCCAGGCCCTGCCTGGCCAGCACCCCCAGGGCCCGGAACTGGCCGCTGTCGGTGCTGCCGTCGTTGCGCAGGCTCACCTCACCCGCCAGGCGGCGGGGTGCCGGATCGGCCTCGATCACCAGGCTGGCCTTGCTGCTGTCGCCGGCCAGGCGGTTGAGGCTGGTGCTGATCCCGCCCACGCCCGGCAGCCGCTCCAGCTGGTCGAGGCTGCGCTCCAGACCGGGCAGGTGGAGCACCTGCCCCTGCAGGGGAAGCACGATGCGCTGCAACCGCCGCTGCAGGCGGGCATCGCTGCTGCGCACCCGCACCTCCACGATGCGGCCCTCCACCACCACCAGGGTGCCCTGGGGCAGCGGCTGGGGCCGGGGATACGCCCGGCTGTTGATGTAGCCATCGGCCACCAGCCGGGCGGTGAGCCTGGCGGCGCAGGCACGCAGGCGGATGGCCGGGTCGGGCTCCCGCAGGCAGGGAGCCAGCAGCCGCTCCAGCTCCGCGGGCGCCAGGCGATCAAGCCCCTCCACCCGGGGCAGCGGGGCCCGGGCCAGCGGCGGTGTGGGCCCCGCGGGGGAAGCAGCGGGCCGCGGGGGGGTCGCGGGTGGGAGCCGGGGGACCGGGCGGAGGCCGGCAGGAGCCTGGGTGGGCAACCGCGCCGGCCCCGGCTGCAGCGTGGGGGCCAGGAGCTGGGCCAGCAGCACCGTGGCGATCATGGGGTGAGCACGGGTTTCACCGGCAGCCGCAGCCCCGGCTTGCGCTGAACCCGGTCCGGGATGCGCGCCCGGTTCACGAACTGCACGAAGCGGGCCAGCTGCTTCGGGCTCTCCAGGGCCAGCGGCTGGCCCGTGCAGTCCAGCAGGCTGATGAGCAGGCCCGCGTCCGCCGGGTCGCGCGGAGCATTGGCCGGCGGCTTGGACGGGGTCAGGCTGATCACCAGCAACCCATCGCGGCTGAGGTAGGTGACCCGCGGGTAGCGGTCGGGTGCCAGATAGGGCTTCAGGGCCTCCAGCTGCAGCTTGGTCAGCCCGCTCCGGGGCCCCTCCGGGTCAACGGCACCGGCACAGGCAGCAATGGGAGAGGCAGCGGTGACCAGGGCCACGCTGCGGAACGAACCGCCCGGCTGGGGCGCCAGCACGGTGACCTGGTCATCGATCACAAACTGCTCCGGCGGCACGTCATCGGGCAGGTCGGTGTCGATCACGAGCCGATCATCGCCAGCGGGGTCGGCGAAATCAAACGCAGTCAGGACCAGCGGCCCCTCGGGGCTGGCCCCATCAACAGCGGGATCCTCCGTCTGGGCCAGGCCGGTCAGGGGCCGGCTGCTGGCGATCAGGGAACCGGCAGAATCGCTAACCGGCTGCGGCGCCGCACAGGCCGCAGGCGCGGCGATCGGCAGCGCATTGGTGCCCGGAAACTGAATCGTGGTGCCTCCCGCAATCACGCTGGCCGGGATCGGGAAGCCGGCAGGGGCTCCCGTTCTCTGGCGGGATGTGCTGGCAATCACCACATGGGTGCCGATGGAACCGGCGATCACCGTGTCGGCCCCCACCCCCTGGCCCACGGACTGACCGACCGTGCCCTGCACCTTCAGGGTCGGGCTCTGGCCACCGACCACGTAGTAGTTGGTCCCGGCGCCACCCACGAAGGTCTCCCCGGACTTCACACTGCCGACAAACGTCTCGCCGATTCCCGTTCCGTACACCGTCAACCTTCGGTTGGGCTGATGGTCATTGACGACCACAACCTTCTTCTGGCCGGCGAGGGAGAGCGACGACTGGCCGCCGCAGGGAGGAACCCAGAAGAACTCGGGGTCCGACACACAGAGCACCTCACCACTCCCCACACAGACCTTCTGGGCGCCGGCCGGGGCAGCGAAGGGGGGCAGGAGCCCCAGGGCCGTGGCGGCGATGGCCAGGCCGAGGCAGGGTTGGCAGGTGCGGGGCATGGGATGCAACGTGGAGGTCAGCAGGGAGGCAAGGGGTAGGGACAACGTCGCCAGATGGGGGCGACCACTACCAGGGCAATCCGGAGAGAACGAAGCCAGCCCAGTAATAGGAATGGCGGAAGCCATCGGCCAGTCGCACCTGATCCGCCGGCGGCAGGCCCGCCAGCAGCACCTCGCCGGCGGCATTGACCACCGCATCTCCCCGAATGCTGATCTGCCCGCTGCGGAACTGGCGCGCCACCGTGGCCAGCGCCTGATCCTTGCCCAGGCCCGCCCGCAGATGGCGATACAGCTGGACCGAGAACGCGGCCTGGGCCACATCATCCACATACCAGAGGGTCCCCAGGGCACTGGTGGAACCGGTCTGCAGGGCCAGGCCGGCGATCCCCAACTCGCTCTGCTCATCGCCCAGCGAGGTGCGACAGCCGCTGAGCACAAAGAACTGCAGCGGCCTGCTGCGGGAACGGAAGGCACGGGCCAGCTCGGCGATCGGCAGCAGGCCGCGGGCCGTGTGGATCGCGGCCTGCCCGGAGAAGCCCTGCTGAAAATCGGCATGGGTGGCCAGGTGCAGGCTGGCCACCGCCGGGTCGGCCGCCCGGCTCAACAGGGCCTGGGGGGTGAAGGCATCGTTCAGCATCACCTGGGCGGCGGGGCTCAGGGCCCTGATCTGCCCCAGCTCCTGGGCCACCATGGGCAGGGGCGCCAGACCGCCGCCGAAGCGGGTGGAGCCGGCCAGCAGGGTGGTGGCATCGCCGGGCCCGGGCGGCGGTGCATCCAGATTCAGCAGCAGCAGCGACGGGGTCACGGACAGGGCGTAGTGGTCAATCAGCACCCCATCCGCCACGGGCAGGGCGGCGAACGGGATCGACTGCAGGCTGCGGTCCAGGGAGAGCAGCAGGGCATTGATGCCCTGGCGCTGCAGTTCGGGCAGCACGGGCGCCAGCAGCATGCGGGTCAGGTCCGCTGCGTTGGCGTCCGACGCCGGGGGCAGGAGGTTGCGGGAGTGCTGCTGCAGATCCCGGATCAGGGCGCGCAGGCGGCTGGCGGACACCACCGCCGACCAGCCCGACACCTCCCCCTGGGGCGGCACCAGGATCTGGGTGATCTCAAGCTGGTCGGCTGCGGGCAGCGGCGCGATGGCAATGCGCACGATCGCCGGCGCGAAGGCCCCCGCCCCCGGGCGGCGGGCCGCCTGCTGCCGGAGGGCTGTGGCCTGGAGCAGCTTGCGCTGCAGGCTGGGCAGGCTGAGGCCGGTCCGGCGGCCGGCGGCGGCGGGCAGGCTGCGCAGCAGGCCGTCCTGGGCCTGCTCCTCACTGGCCAGAAGCACCGCCCGGGCCTCCGCAGCGGACAGGACCCGGGGCAGCGGCCGCTCCTGGCCCCCCGGGGCCGGTGGGTCGGCGGCGGCTTCATCCACCACGATCGGGGAGCGGGCCAGGGCAAGTGGCGCCAGGCCGGTGGGCGGCACCAGGGGTGAGAGCGGATCGCCGGCCAGGGCGGCAGCGGCGGCGGCGGCCCGGCTGCCAACGCTGCCGCCAGCGGCCCCCAGGCCGCTGATCTCAATCGGCTGAAACGGTTGCTTGGTCAGCAGCACGGGCGCAGCGCCAGGGCTGATCACCACCACCTCCGCGGCCCGATCCGGCGCCTGTCTGACCAGCGAAAGCCCGCCTTCAGGCTGGCGCAGCAACCCATCACTGGCGGGGCGGGCGGGATCCAGAATGAATTGGCCAGGCCGATACAGACCCCAGACATTGGCATCCCTGAACGCCCGCAATTGCGGGCGACTCAGGATCTCCCCCGGGCAGCCATTCGCACACGATGGCGAGATCAGAACATTGTCCAGACCGATGGCCGTGGCACTCAGCAGCGCCAACCTGCCACCCACGGCCGGATCCGGCGTGCGGTCGGCATCGACCCCGATCGGGCCATGGGTCAAGCGGCTGTTCTGCAGGTCGAGGCTGCCGGCCGCCAGAAGAGAGATCCGCCCCTGGTGCACAGACTGCAGACCCGATGCCCAGGGGGAAGCGGGATCAACGAATCGGTACTGCGAGGCTGTCTGCAGCACCGCATCAGCAATGCGGATGTCGCCGCCACCGGCCACCATGATTTCACCGCGGCGGGAGCGCAGATCCTGGGGCGCTGGCAGCGGTTGCTCCGGGGTGATCGGCTGTGGGAACGATCGGCTCTGATAGAACCGGGCCTCCGCCCCGGGATCGGCACTGGCGGCGGTCGTGGCGGACAGCACGGCACCGGCGCCGATGCGGATGGGCCTGGCCGAGAGATTGATCACGCGGATCAGGCCGCCGAAACTGTCAGCGCCGCTGTTGCCGCCGGTGCTGCTGTTGCTGCCGGCGTTGATGGTGGTGTCGGCCCCCTCCAGGCGGATGCCGCCGGCACTGACCACCGACACGATGCCCCCGGTCTTGCGGGGCAGATCGTCGTCGTCATGCTCATTGGGTGGTCCATCACCCAGCCGGGGGAGGGGTCCCGCCAGCCCGGTCTGCTGCACCAGCAGGCGCGAATCCTGAATGCGGATCGGCCGGACCCGGGACTGGTTCGTCAGCGTCAGTTCCCCGCCGATGAACAGGGAGGTGCTGTCCGGCCGGTCAGGGTGTCTCGGATCGGCGGGCAGGTGGTCGGTGCGGGCCTGCAGGCGACTGTCGCGGACCGTGATGCCCCCACGGCTGCCCAGCCGCAGATCGCCGCTGCCGGCTCCGTGACTGGCGCTCAGCAGGGAACGGCTGATCAGCAGCCCCGGGGCGTCGCCCTGGCCCTGGGAGCGAATCCAGAGATTGCCGGCCAGCTGGCGGCTGGCATTGGCAACGATGCGGCTGTCGGCGATCCGCACCCGCTCACGGGCGTCGATGGCCACATTGCCCGTGGTGTTGTTCAACCAGACACGGGCCAGCCGGTCGGGTGCGGGGTCCCGGAGGCGTTCCGGGATCTGGCTGGCCAGCAGCCTGCTGTCGGCCGTGATCCGCACGTCGGCCCGGGAGAACAGGCCGATGCTGGGCGTGGGGTCCACAATGGTGACCATGCCCGTGGAGGGCGCCGCGGTCTGCGTGGGTCGCCGCAGATCGGGCAGGGTGTGAACGCCCACATCGAGCGTGGATGCGGAGACCTGCACACCGCTCGGCCAGGCCCGGTCGGCCGCTGGCGGATTGGAGGCCTCCAGATGGATGATCCCCTTGGGGGCCCGGATCACGCTGCCGCCGGCCAGGGTGGTGGCACCGGAGCGCACCCGCACGATCTGGCCGTCGATCGCCACCTGCTCCAGCCGGATCGCGCCCCCGGGGCGGCCGACCCCGGCAGGGCGGCTGGCCAGGTCCACCACACCCCGCGCACCGGGCCTACCGGCGGCCAGCTGCACCTCCTGCAACGCCATGTCGCCGCCGGCCCGGGCGGCGATGCTGCGGGCGGCCTGCAGCGAGGAGCGGCCGATCGCCAGGCCGGCGGCCGACTCCAGCACCACGGCCGGAGCTTTCAGGCGCATGCCCTCCAGGCGGATGGGAGCGGTCCTGGCGGAACCAGCATCGCCCCGGCCGGCCAGAAGCACGCCGCCCGACCCCGCAGCCGGCCCCGCATCCAGAACCCCATCGCGCAGGTCCAGCCCCCCCGAGCTGAGCAGGGCCATGCGGGCGCCATGGAGGCGGCTGCCCTGCAGGCGGGCGCCGCCGCCGCCCGCCTCCATCTGGATCGAGCCGGGGCCGGCCGGCCCGGCGGCGACCACCCGGGTATCGGCCAGATCCAGCCGGGCGCCGGCCCGCACCTGAATCGAGGGACCCTCGAGCTGGGCATGGCTGAGCCGCACCGTGCCCGGATCGCGGTTGTCAGCCTGCACCAGGGTTTCCAGCCGCACCACACCCCCATCGCCGGCGCCACCGCCCCGCACCTGCAGCCGGGCCAGATCCAGGTGACCTCCCACCAGCCGCACGCTGCCGCCGGCCTCCAGCGCCGGGGCCGCCCCGGGTGCACCGCCGACATCGGTGCGAATCGTGCCCTCACCGCTGAACAGCAGCAGATCGCGGTCGGCCTGGAGACGTGCGCCGGCCAGCTCGATCGCCCGCCGCCCCCCCAGGCCGAGCTCGGCCAGCGGATCGGGCCCGGCCTGGCCGGCGGCAGCCGGCAGTGGATCCTGCTTGAGCCGTGCGGTCCTGCGGTCGCCATCGAGCAGGGCCCGGTAGGTGCGGCTGCCGATTCGCAGGGTGGGCGACGTGCTCAGCAGCAGGGTGTCGACCCCGGCGAAGCGGGTGCCGGCGCCGAGCTGGAGACCGGCGGGCGCCAGCCAGATCAGGTGGGCCTGGTCACTGAGCACGATCGGCACATCGAGCCGGGCGGCCCGCCGACTGCCCACCGCCAGCACAACGGTTCGACGGCCCCGGGTGTCGACACGCACGCGGCGGATGTCACCGCGGGCCCCGAAGCGGCCGAAGCGGTAAAAGAGGTTGGGGCCGGCCCGGATCCCCCCCGTCACCCGGCAGATGCCCCGGCTGCAGCGGCCGGTGGTCTGGCCGTTGACACGGGTGTTCAGGCCCGCGGCAGTCACCTCGGCGTGGGCGGAGGGTGCCGCCAGGAGCCCCCCCAGGCCGGCCAGCAGCCAGACACCCATGGCCAGTCCGGGTTGCATGGTCCAGCGCGGGATCCACAGCCCATTACAGCCATGCTGCCGCACCGGGGCTGTGATCCTTCTCACAGCTGCGCCGATCGCCCGGTGGCGGCGGCCGGCCACAATGGAGCCAGACCCTGGCGCCGCCTTGCAGCAGCTCCCCGCCCTCGGGCCGGCCGACCTGGCGGCTGTTCCCCTGTTCGCAGGGCTGGCTCCGCACCAGCACACCCAGCTGCTGGAGCTGCACCGCTGCGTGGCCTTCCCCACCGGCCAGACCCTGGTGCTCGAGCAGGACGACACCCAGGGGCTGTTTCTGATGCGCTCGGGCCTGGCCAAGGTGCGCAGCATCAACCACGACGGTGAGGAAACCGTGCTGGCGGTGCTGGGGCCCGGGGATCTGTGCGGCGACATGGCAGTGCTGGCCCCGAGCCGCCAGCGGTCGGCCGATGTGGTGACCCTGGTGCCCTGCACGGTGGCGATCCTGCGGGCCGGCCCCTTCCAGGCCCTGCTGCAGAGCGAACTGGGCCTGGCCCTCGCCCTGGCTCGGCTGCAGGCCCAGCGGCTGCAGGCCCTCAACCGCCGCTACGGCCTCGGCACCGCCGACGCCACCACGCGCCTGCTGGCCACCCTGCTGGACCTGGCCCTGCGCAGCAGCCCCGGGGCCGCGGCCACCGATCCGATCCCGCCCCTGCCCCAGCGGGAGCTGGCCGTGCTGGCGGGCCTGGCCCGCGAAACCGCCTCCCGCACCCTCAGCAAACTGAGGCTGCGCGGCACCGTGGGCGACACCGCCGACGGCGGCCTGCAGCTGCTGGACCTGGGGCCCCTGCAGCGGCGGGGTCTGCTGTGACCCTGGCCTGGCCGCCGGCCGCCGACCCCGCCAGCCGGCTGGTGTTGCTGGTGCTGCTCCACTTCCTGGCCGATTTCGCACTGCAGAGCGATGCCATGGCCCGGCAGAAATGCCCCGGCTGCGGCGGCAGCGTGCCCTGGCCCTGGTGGCTCACCGCCCACGGCGCCTGCCACGGCCTGGCCGTGATGCTGGTCACCGGCAGCGCCGTGCTGGGGCTGGCGGAAACGGCCTGCCATGCCCTGATCGATGCCCTCAAATGCCGCGGCCGGCTGAGCTTCTCGGCGGACCAGCTGCTGCACCTGGCCTGCAAGGCGCTCTGGCTGGCGCTGCTGCCGTGGCTGGACGCTGCCGCCGGGGTGTGAGCAGGCTCACGCCGGCGCGGGATCATCCTCACGTTGCGCTGGGGCCGGACCGGAAAAGGTGGCTCTGTCCAACCGTTCTGACACCCCATGGCCACCATCGACGGCTCCGCCGGCAACGACGTGCTCGTTGGCATCGTGGATCCCCTGATCCTGCAGCAGCCGATCCTGCCCATCAATCCCATTCCGCTGCCGGGCGGTGTTCTGCCGGTTCCCCTGTTCCCCCCCCTGCTGCTGGACCGGGGCGACCTGATCCAGGGGTTCGCAGGCGATGACGACCTGCAGGGCCTGGCCACCAACGACACCCTGCTCGGCGGCCTCGGCAACGACCGCCTCGATGGCGGCGCCGGCGCCGACCAGATGGACGGCGGCGATGGCGACGACCTCTACGTGGTCGACAACATCGGTGACGTGGTGCGCGAGGTCTACAACGATGCCCTGGGGGGCACGGCCGACCTGGTGCTCAGTTCGGTCTCCTATTCCCTCTCGCCCGGAGGCAACGGTGAGCAGGGCTACGGCATCGAGAACCTGACCCTCACCGGCAGCGACAACACCAGTGCCACCGGCAACCAGGGCAACAACATCCTCATCGGCAACAGCGGTGACAACACCTTCTTCGGCACGGCCGGCAACGATGCGCTGACCGGCAGCACCGGCAATGACCGGGCCGATTACAGCGCCCTGGGTCAGACCGTGAGCCTGGGGGCCTTCGGCGTGGTGACCAAGGGCGGGGGCCTCGGCACCGACAGCCTCAACGGCATCGAAACCATCGTTGCCAGCACCCTGGCCGGTGACACGATCGACGGCTCAGCCGCCGGGGCCCCCGCCACCGGCCTGACCGTGAACCTGGGGCTGGGCAGCGTCAGCGTGAACGGCCTGCCCTTTCCGTTGAACTTCCAGGTGCAGAACTTCGAGAACGCCACCGGCAGCGCCTTCGCCGACACCCTCACCGGCGGCCCGGGGGTCAATGCCCTGGCGGGCGGCGGCGGCAACGACCGGCTCACGGGCCGCGGCGGCGCCGACCAACTCACCGGCGGCTTCGGCAACGACCGGTTCGTGCTGGGGGAACGGGGGGTGGCCAATGCCGACCGGATCACCGATTTCAGCAACCCCGTGGCAGCCCTCCTGCCCTGGAACGACAGCTTCACGCTGGAGCGGACCCTCGACAACGGCCTGGTGGGGGCCAGCCTGTTGGGCATCAAGGGGCTGGCCTTCAGCGGTGGCAACCTGCCCGGCAACAGCCTGGCCGCCGGCTCGTTCTTCAAGGGGGCCGGCCTCACCGGCGCCGGTTTCGCCAACGCGGCGGGGATCTACGTGAACACCAGCACCGGCGACCTCTTCTACAACGATGCGCTGGGGCTGGGGAGCCACCTGATCGCCCGGGTCAGCCCCGGGGCGGCCAGCAGCCTCTCAGCCGCCGATTTCCAGCTCGGCTGAGGCGATCGGGCCAGCGTCTGCACCGGAGCCGCCCAGCACCCGCAGGTGCCGGGCGGCTGCCGCCAGGCTGTGATCCAGGGGTGCCAGCTCACCGGTGACGCTCACCAGCCGGGCCTGGTCGCCTGCATGGGCGGCGGCGATCCCCGCCAGCAGGTGGCCCACCACCTCATTGCTGCGGCTGCAGCGCCGACACACCAGGGCCAGGAGCTCCATGGCCAGCTCCACATCGAACAACAGGGTGCGCAGAAACGCTCCCGCCTCCACCTCCAGGGTGCAGGCAGGGCCATCCAGCACCCGCACATCGGCACTGTGGCGACCACTGCCGAACAGACCCAGCTCCCCCAGCAGCTCCTCCGCCTCCAGCACGGCCAGGATGTGGGGATCCGCCCCGGCCTGGGGCAACTCGATCGCCACCCGGCCGGCGGTGAGCAGCAGCATCCGGTCGGCGGGCTCGCCCCGGGCCAGCAGCAGCTCCCCCGGCTCGGCCCGCCGCTCCGTGGGCTGCAGGTCGTGGCCATGGCTGTCGATCAGCAGCTTCAGCCGCTCCCGCACCGACCCGGTCGGCAGCTGATCCCCCCACATGGCCGGTCCTGGCGCCTGCCCCATGCTGGCGCCAGGCTGGGGGTTGGTCCACCATCCGCCATGGCCCTCTCTTCTCAAGGCACCGCCCTGCTGCTCCTGCTGCTCAGCGTGGCCGGCCCGGCTGCCCAGGCCCAGGTGCAGCTGCCCTGCTCGGGCACCCTGCTGGAGGCCCGGGGCACGGCAGAGCAGAAGCGGCCGATCCAGCGGCTGCGCCTCAGCCTGAGCCTGGAGGCGGAGGCCGCCACGGCCGATGGCGCCCTCGGCCTGCTGCAGCAGCGCCTGGCGGCGGTGCGCACGGCCCTGCAGGAGCTGGGGGTGAGCGAACTGCAGGTGAGCTCACCGGGCACCTGGGAGCGGCCGGCCGAAGGCCGGCGCCCGGCCCGCAGCCAGGCCAGCCTGCAGGTGAGTGGCCTGCTGGCCCCCGACCGGCTGCAGCCCCTGGTGCGCCGCGTGGGCAGCCTGGCCGGCGTGCGGCTGTCACCGGTCAGCCCGGAGGCCGACAGCAGCGGCGATGGGGCGGTGCGGGCGGCGCTGCTGCGCCGGGCCTATCAGGACGCCGTGGGCCAGGCCCGCGAACTGGCCACGGCCATCGGCCTCGACCAGCTGCGGCCCCTGCAGGTGCAGGTGGAGGGCACGGGCCGGCCGATGCTGCGCATGGCTGCCGCCGAGGCGCCCGCCGCAGCGCCGCCGTTCGATCCGGCGGAACTGGCCCCACCGGTGGATCGCCTCAGCCTGCAGGTGAGCTTCTGCGCGCGCTGAGCCGCCCTGGCGATCAGCCCTGCAGGTAGGTCGTCTGGCGCAGGCTGGTTTCCAGGTGATCCATCAGGCGGCGGGCATCGCTGATGCCCAGCTGCCCCTGGGCGATCGCCGTTTCGCTGGCCATGCGCAGGCGCTCCAGCAGCAGCTGGGGGGCATGCTCCATCGCCTGCAGCACCTCAGCATTGGTGTCGCCACGCACCACATGGTCCACCCGGTAGCCGCCGCCGGGCGCCAGGCGGATGTGCACGGCATCGGTGCTGCCGAACAGGTTGTGCAGGTTGCCCATCACCTCCTGGTAGGCACCGGCCAGAAACAGGCCGATCCAGTAGGGCTCACCGGCGCGCAGGGGGTGGAGCTCCAGCAGGGTCTTCACCTGGCCGCGGTCCACGAAGCGGGCCAGTTTGCCGTCGGAATCGCAGGTGAGATCAGCAAAGCTGCCCAGCCGGGTGGGCCGCTCCTGCAGACGCTGCAGCGGCAGCACCGGAAACAGCTGGTCAATCGCCCAGGTATCGGGCGCGGAACGGAACACCGAGAGATTGGCGTAGTAGGTGGCGGCCAATGCCGCCGACAGGGCCCGCAGTTCATCGGGGATCGGCGCCTCGGCCGGCAGCCGGGCCAGCCGTTCGGCGATGGCCTGGCAGCAGGCCCAGGTGAGCTGCTCGGCCAGGCCCCGCTCCGGCAGGCCCATGTAGCCCAGCCGGAAGGCGGCCATGGCGTCGTCCTTGAACTTGAGGGCATCGTTCCAGGCCTCCTGCAAGCGTTCCAGGCCATCGCCGATGGCGGCGGCGTCATCAACGGCGATGGCCAGGATCGCGGCGTGGGTGTCCCGCAGGTTGCGCAGGATCAGGGCCTCCTCACCCGCCGGCGCCGGCACGGCCTTCGGCAGGTCACCGGCCCCCAGCACATCGAACACCAGCACGGAGAAGTGGCTGGCGATCGCCCTGCCGCTCTCACTCACCAGGGTGGGCACGGCGATGCCGGCCCCCTCGCAGCACTCACGCACGGTGGCCACCACATCGTTGGCGTAGTTCTGCAGGGAGTAGTTCATCGATGCGGCCGTGGCGGTGCGGCTGCCGTCGTAGTCGATGCCCAGGCCGCCGCCCACATCCAGGTACCCCATCGGCGCCCCCAGGCGAGTGAGTTCGGCATAGATCTGACCGGCCTCCTGCAGGGCGTCCTTGAGCACGGCAATGTCGTTGATCTGGCTGCCGATGTGGAAGTGGAGCAGCTTCAGTTCCGCCAGCAGCCCAGCCTCAGCCAGGGCCGCCACCGTGGCCAGCAGGTCAGGCACCGACAGGCCGAACTTGGCCTTCTCGCCGACCGAGCTGCCCCAGCGGCCTGTGCTGCGGGTGGCCAGCTTGGCGCGGATGCCGATCAGCGGCGCCGCCCCGAGCGCACGGCTGGCGCCGATGATCCGCTGCACCTCATCGGCCTGCTCGATCACCACCACCGGCTGGCGGCCGAGCCGGCGGGCCAGGATCGCCGTCTCGATGTAACGCTGATCCTTGTAGCCATTGCAGATCAGCAGGGCGTCGGGATCCTCCAGCAGCGACAGGGCGATCAGCAGCTCTGCCTTGCTGCCGGCCTCCAGGCCGAAATGCCAGCGCCGGCCGCTTTCCACCAGGTGCTCGACCACGTGGCGCTGCTGGTTGCACTTGACCGGAAACACCCCCTGGTAGCGGCCGGCGTAGCCGTACTGGGCGATCGCCCGCTCGAAGGCGGCGTGGAGCCGCTCCAGCCGATCTTCGAGAATGTCGTCGAAACGGATCAGCAGGGGCAGCGACAGGTCGCGGCCCTGCAGTTCCCGCACCAGTTCCACCAGGTCGAGGGCCCCACCGCGGTCGCCCCGGGGCTGCACCATCACGTGGCCGCGGCCGTTCACACCGAAATAGGGATCCCCCCAGCGGTCCAGGCCATAGAGGGCGGCGCCGTCGGCAACGGTCCAGGACGGCGAGGCCATGGCGGGGGGAGGCAGCGGCGGCTGGCGGAATCTAGTCAGGGCTGGATCTCCACGAGTTCCAGGCTTTCGCGGAGGCCGTCGAAGCGGAGGGTGCGTGTGCGCAGGCCTGGGCAGACCGTGGGCCCTCCCTGGCGACCATTGGCCAGGATCAGCACCGGCCGGCCGGTGCGGCGCACCAGGCCGGCGGCCCGCCGGCAGATCTGCCGGTCGGGGAGGGCCCAGATGTCCTGCTGGAAGGGTCGCAGGTGCCCACCGACCGGCACGGGCTGCGGGGCCCCGGGCTGCAGGGCGATGGCCAGCACCTCCTCCATGGCGGAGCTGCGAACCAGAATGTCCTTCTGGCTGTAGCCGCTGGCGTTGATGGCGGCGGCGGCGGCGGGGGCACCGCTGAAGGGTTGGAGCAGGTCCTGCCGCCACTGGTGCACCCCTTCGGCAGCGGCCACCAGCAACAGCAGGCTCAGGGCCAGCATCGCCAGCCGGCCGGCCCAGCCGGAGCGGCGCAGGCCGTCGAGCCAGGGCCGATCGAGCCAGCCGGCAGCCAGGGCCGGCCGGCCGCCGCCAGGATCCTCAGCAGCCAGCACCAGGGTGTAGACCAACACCATGAACACCGTGCCCTGGTGCCAGGCGCCACCGCGGTAGATGAATCGCAGAAACAGCAGCAACAGCGTCAGCGCCGGCAGCGAATACACGAGCACCACGGTGCGGCAACGGCGCCAAAGGCCTGCCAGGACCACCAGGATCAGAACGAGGCCCGCCTGGGGCATCGGTAGTCGCGGCAGCGCCAACGCGGCCAGGCGATCTTGATCGCTGCTGCCCTGGTCGCTGCCGGCAGTGGCGGTGGCCCCTGGGGTGGGCTGCCGTGGCCGCGCCACCGGCGGTGCCACCACGGCAGCCCCCCGGCCCGGCAGCAGACGGGCGACCCGGGAGGCCATGTTGGAGAGGCGGTACTGGCCGTAGGCCAGGGCCCCGGGACCGATGGCGGCGGCGATGCCGGTGAGGCTCAGCACCAGGGCCAGCACCAGGGCCAGCAGCCGCCGCCGCCCCGGCAGGGCGGGGCAGCGCAGGGCCAGCAGGGCGATCAAGGGCAGATTGGCCAGGGCGACCAACAGATGGGTGTGGGCCGCCAGGCCGATCAGCAGGGCGGCCAGCAACCAGCGGCGCGCCCGCAGACCGGCCAGGATCGCCAGGCTGGTGAAGGCGAAAGCCAGGCCGTAGGACCGGCTGATCACCACGTATTCCACCAGCCAGAACACGCTGAAGAGCACGCCGGCGCGGATCCAGAGGGGCAGCCGAAAGCAGAAGAAGATCAGCAGCGAACCCAGCAGGCCCGTGCTCAGGCCGGCCAGAGCCAACCCCGCCTGGCCGCCGGGCCAGTGGATGAAGGGCCTGAGCAGCACGTACCAGAGCCAGGGATGGCCCTCATTGCGCAGCAGATCGTGCAGCTGCGCCGGACCGGTTGCCGATGCACTGATCATCCATGCCCGCCATTCGTCGCGCCAGGGTTCGTGGAACGCCACCCCCACGAGCACCATCAGCAGGTAGGCCAACAGCAGGGTCCACTCCAGCGAGGAACGCCGCTGGGGCCTGATGCCGGCCGTCATTGCCCTTGGGGCAGGAGCCCGAGACGGCTGCGGATCACCATCAGCCCGAAGACCACGGTGGAGGTAAGAAAGTAAAGCACATGCAGCGGAATGGACCAGATCAGGCAGAGCGGACCATCGCGCCGGGCCAGCAGTCCGTAGAAGGAGCGGTTGAGCACCACCACCAGCGCGAGGGACCCCAGGCCCAGCAGCAGGCCAGGCAGGCGCAGGCCCGGCCAGGGCAGCATCGCCAGCGCCAGCACGATCAGCAGGGCCGCCAGCCCGCTGCAGCGGGCCCCCCAGTCGAGGTTGAGCGTGGTGGGCAGGGAACCCTGCTGCAGGATCAGGCGACTCCAGGGAATGGCCCGGTCGCGGATGTCGGTGCGCAGCATCGACATCAGGGTCCAGCGTTTGTGATGGGCGCAGCGAATGGTGGGATCAAGCACGATCCGGTCACCGGCCTGGGCCATGCGGCTGCCCAGTTCGATGTCCTCGATGCTCGGACGGGGGTAGGCGGCGGCATCGAACCCGCCCAGGGCCAGGAAGCGGTCGCGGCGAATGGCACCGCAACCGGCCCAGAAGCTGGCGGCCGGGCCGGCATTGAGCGTGTGGGTGTGGTGGTGGAGCAGGTTGCGGAAGCGGCTCACGCGGCCGGGGGCCACCGGCTCATCGTCGTAGCTGCCGAACACCGACACCAGCTGGGGATCGCGGGCGAAGTGGGCCCGCACCTGCTCCAGGCTTCCGGCATGGAGCTGCACATCGGCATCCACGAACAGGAGCACATCGCCGCTGGCCTCGCCGGCGGCGAGGTTGCGGGCCGCGGCCGGACCACGGCGGCGATCAGTGCGCAGCAGGCGCAACTGGGGGGCGCAGAGCCAGGGGGGCGGCGGCGGCGGATCACCGTCGAACACCACCAGGCACTCGTCGCCTTCAGCCAGGTTGCTGAGGGCCGCCGGCAGGCAGCGGGCAAAGAAGCCATCCCAGTGGATGGTGGGCATCACCAGGCTGATGGTCGGCTGGGCGCTCATGCGTCGACGGTCTCGGGAACCGGTGGGGAACTGGTCTGCTTGTGCCAGAGCTCGGCGTAGATACCCGCCAGGGCGAGCAGCTCGGCGTGGCGGCCCCGCTCCACGATCCGCCCCCCATCCATCACCAGGATCTGGTCGGCGTCGCGCACCGAACTGAGGCGGTGGGCAATGGTGAGCACGGTGCGGTTGGTGCTGGCGCGGGCGAGGGCCTGGAGCACGTGCAGTTCGCTGCGGCTGTCGAGGGCGCTGGTGGCCTCATCCAGCACGAGCAGCGAGGGATTCCGGAGAAAGGCACGGGCCAGCGACAGGCGTTGGCGCTGGCCGCCGCTGAGGCGATGGCCGCTCTCGCCGATGTCGTGGTCCACGCCATCGGGCAGGTCGTGGATGAAGCCGGCGGCGCCGGCGGCCTCGCAGGCGGCCTGCAGGCGCTCGTCGGTCACGGGGGGCAGCCCGAAGCAGATGTTCTGGCGAATGGTGCCATTCAGCATGATCACGTCCTGGCTGACGATGCCGAGCTGTCGCTGCCAGTCATCGAGGTCGACCTGGCCCAGGTCCTGACCATCCACCAGGATCCGGCCGCGGGTCGGCTCGTAGAGACCCGTGATCAGATCAGCCAGGGTGGATTTACCCGAGCCCGACTCACCCACGACCGCGAGGCTGCCCCCGAGCGGCAGCTCAAAGCTGATGTCGTGCAGGGCATCGACATCGCGACCCGGGTAGCGGAAGCCGACAGCCTCGAAGCGGATCGAGGTGACCAGCTCCCGGAAGGGCAGCCCCCCCTGGCGACGGAACTGCTTGTCGGCCGGATTGAGCAGGGTCTCCAGCTCGCGGATGGAGCCGGAGTTGGCATCGAGGTTGGCCAGCTGGGTGGTGGAGCGGTTGATCGGCATGTTGGCCCGCTGGATCACCAGCACAATCACCACCAGGTTGGGGAACAGCACCGCGGTATTGCCACCCAGAAACCACCAGCTGACCCCACCCACCAGCAGACCCATCAGCACGGGGAGCACGTCCATGATCGGCTCCAGCAGGGGCTTGATCCTGGTCAGGCGCCCCATGCCGGCGGCCACCTGCAGAAGCCGCTGATCCAGGCGCTGCTGGGCCACGGGCAGGGCGGCCGTGCTGTGCAGCAGCCGCAGTGCGCGGATGTCCTCGGTGATGTCGGCCGCGATGGAGCTGTGCAAGGCGGCGAGCTGGCGATAGGCGGCGCGGACCCTTGGCCTGACCACGCGCAGCAGCATCGACATCGCCAGGATCAGCAACACCAGGAAAAAAGACAGCTTGTATGAAATAACGATCAAGATCAGCACATAAGTGGAAATCAGCAGCGCATTGGAGATCAGCTCACTGCGCAGCTGCAGGTCGTATTGCAAGGCCGTGGGCGCCAGCGAAGCGAGCCTGGACAGGTCGCCGATCCGATACTGACTGGCGCAGGGATAGCTAAGACTGAGCACATATCGATGCACAACGGAAGCCACATAGACTTCGCACTTGGCGGCAAATGTGGAGGCCACATAACCATAGACATAGCGGCAGATTGCAACCAGAAGCTGCAGCCCTGCGGCCAATATGAGCAAGGCGAGAAATGGCGGCAAGCCGGCAATGGGCTCAATCCGGTTCGCCACCAAAGCGCGCACGGCGAAGAAAATGGTGGCCACCGAGACGGTCTCCGCCACGACCAGCGCCAGAAATGCCAGCACCTGTATGGTGAGCAACTTCCATTCCCGGCGCGCCACCTGGCTCACCAGCAAAGACGCTGAAGGGGGCAAACGATGGAGAAAAACTCGACGCAGCCGAAACCACGACATGAGTCGTTTCATGGAGCAACGGATTGCCGCACAGCTGCAGGATCGTTTTCGACTTTCTCTTCGATGTACTCAGCGTCTTGGGTGACACACCAGACATCGAGATTTTCATTGCCGGCGATGATGTTTCGAGCCGTCAGCATGGCCGTCATCATCGAGTGATCCTGATTGTTGTACTGGTGCATCCCGTTGCGACCGGCCACATGCAGCCCGGGGCAGTGGGTCCTCAGGGCGTCGCGGATGATGTCCTTGTTCTGCTTGTACGAATCGTCGTAGACAGGGTAGGCACGGGGTTGGCGAACCACATAGCCATCGATCACATCACCGGGCATGCTGAGACCCAGCTTGTTGAGTTCGTCGGTCGCGAGGCTGATCAGGTCGTCGTCTGAGCGGCTCCAGAGGCTGTCACCAATGCTGCAGAAATACTCCATGCCGTAACACCGGAGGTCCGGATCAGGCACCAGCTCCGGCGACCAGTTGGCGAAGTTCTGAATCCGCCCCACCTGCAGGCCGGGATCGTGCACGTAGAGCCAGTTGTCTGGAAAATCACACCGCGGCCTGAGGATCAAGGCCACCTGGAGAAAATCCCGGTAGTGAAGCGAGGTGGCCGCCTGGCGGGCCGCCTCAGGCAGCTGGGGCCTGATGGTGTTCACCAGCCAGCCGAGGGGGGCTGAACTGATCACGTGGTCGTAGGTGTGCACCATTTCGGCGCCATCAGTGCGCACCTTGAGCGCCCAGTGAGCCTGATCGGCTGTGCGCTCCACCGCAACCACATCGCTGGCCAGGGTGACCCGGCCACCCTGGGCCCGGATCCGGTCGGTGGCCGCCTCCCAGAGCTGGCCGGGTCCAAGCCTGGGGTAGCGGAAGGAGGTGATCAGAGTCTTGATCACGGCACTGCGCTTGCCGGGGGTGATCCCCTGCGGCCGCGAAGGCCGCAGGGCCCGCCGTGCCGCCTTGCTCAGCGAAAGACCCTTGATCCGCTGGGCAGCCCAGTCGGCCGAGATTTCGCGGCAGGGCATGCCCCACACCTTTTCGGTGTAGGTCTTGAAGAACATCTGGTAAAGACGACCGCCGAACTTCAGCGTCACCCAATCTTCCAGATTGGTGGGGGTGCGGGAAGCCAGCAGCTTGGCCTTCGCGTAGGAGGCAACGCTCAGAAACGACAGACGCTTGCCGAGGTTGCGGAGAACTTCCTGGGCGTCGAGGGGATACGAATAGAACTTATTGCGATAGAGAATACGCGATTTGCGGTTGCGCACGATGAAATCATCGGGCAGGATCTCGGTCCAGAGATCTTCCACCTCTTCAGACTTTGAGAAAAATCGGTGACCGCCGATATCAAAACGGAAACCCTTATAAACAACGGTGCGGGAGATTCCACCCACATAGACCGGGTCGGATTCCCAGACATCAACATCAAAACCTGCCTTGGTGAGCAGGTATCCAGCCGTGAGACCAGCGGGGCCCGCACCAATGATACCAACTCTGGTATTGGGCATGAATCAAACGAGGTGCGAAGATGGGGGCTGTGGATGGCAACCGTGCAGGCCGGGATCCGATTGCTCCAGACCCACCGCGACCCTACTACACGTAACTTGGTTTAAAGCGAATCCCGGCAGGGCTTCCACACCTTGGCGCAGGGTCTCAGGCGGCGGCTTGCCAAAGGTGGGGGCCAGGCCGGAGCATGCAGCGGACCAACCAGCCCCTTGTCCATGGCCGCCGAACGCACCTTCCTTGCCATCAAGCCCGACGGAGTCCAGCGAGGACTGGTGGGCGAGATCATCGGCCGCTTCGAGCGCAAGGGCTTCAAGCTGGTGGGCCTCAAGCAGCTCACAGCCAGCCGTGAGCTGGCTGAACAGCACTATGGCGTGCATCGCGAGCGCCCCTTCTTCGCCGGCCTGGTGGACTTCATCACCAGCGGCCCGGTGGTGGCGATGGTCTGGGAAGGCGACGGCGTGATCGCCGCCGCCCGCCTGATGATCGGTGCCACCAAACCCCTGGAGGCGGCCCCTGGCACCATCCGCGGCGACCTGGCCATCAACATCGGCCGCAACGTGATCCACGGCTCCGACGCCGCCGAAACGGCCGCCTTCGAGATCGGCCTGTGGTTCCAGCCCGGCGAACTCAGCGACTGGACCCCAGCCGATCAGGACTGGCGCTCGGAGGGCTGAAAACGACCCGGCCGGAAGGCCTGCAGCAGCGCCGCCCCATCGGCCACGGGCGGCGCTCCGCCGGCCAGCTGCCAGGCCAGCAGGTCAGCCGTGATCGCCGCCAGCAGCACGCCGTTGCGGTGGTGGCCGGTGGCCAGCCAGAGACCCTGCATCGGACCAGGCCCCAGCAGGGGGCCCTGGTCGGGCGTGCAGGGCCGGAATCCCCACCAGCGCTCCATGGGCGGCCAGCGGGTCGCCTGCGGCAGCAGCTCGGCGATGCCGCGCTCCAGCTGGCCCTGGCCCGCGGGGGTGAGGCCATGGCTGAAGCCGGCCTCGGGTTCGCTGGTGGCGCCCACCACCAGCAGCCCGTCATCGCGGGGCACCAGATAGGTGCCGGGGCCGAAGACCACCCGCCGCAACGCCTCGCTGGGCCCCTGCAGCGACAGCATCTGCCCCTTCACCGGAAACACGGGCAGCTGGGGCAGCAGGGTGGCACTCCAGGCGCCACAGGCGAGCACCGCCTGCTCCGTCTCCAGCCGGTGCTCGCCGCCATCGGCCCGCCGCAGCCGCACGGCCCCCAGCCGGCCGCTCCGCTGCTCCAGCTCCAGCACCTCGCAGCCCTCCTCAAAGGCCACACCGCGCACCACACAGGCCCGCTCAAGGGCCCGCATCAGGCGGCGGCGGTTGTCGATCTGGCCATCCTGGGCAAACAGCAATCCGGCCTGCCAGGCCGGCGCCAGGCCAGGGATCTCGCGCTCCAGAGCGGCCCGGTCGAGCTGGGCCCCGAAGGCCGCGGTGGCAAAGCCATCACGCTCGGCCGCGGAGCGGAAGGGCACCACGATGCCGCAGCGGCGCAGGCCGCAGGCAAGGCCGCTGTCCGCCTCAATGCGCGCCACCCAGGCGGGCACGCAGGCGAGCGAACGCTGGCCCAGGACCAGCAGATCACCGCTGAGCCCCTCGGCGTGGGGGGCCAGCATGCCGGCCGCCACGAAACCGGCCGCCTCACTGCGGCGGCGGCTGAGCACCCGCACCGCCACGCCCCGCCGGGCCAGCCCGTGGGCCACCGCCAGGCCGATCAGTCCGCCCCCCAGGATCAGCACCGGACCGCTCTGGCTGGTCGCCATCAGAACACCAGGGGAGACCCCCATAGGATCGCCCCCAGTTCCATGCCGCGTGGCCGGATGCCGGTCGAAACGACCACCCTGCTGGTGCGGGGCCAGCCGCTGCCGATCGTGATGGCGGTGATGGGCCTGCTGCTGCTGGCCACCCTGGCGATCCGGCGGTTCTCCCTGCAGCTGGGCGCACCGGCCATTCTCGGGGTGCTGATCTTCGGTCTGCTGATCCCCAACAGCATGGAGCTGTTCCACGACAGCACGATCACCAACCTGCACACGGTGGGGCTGGCGATGCTGCTGTTCTTCGCGGGCCTGCAGACGGAGCTGCGCTCGATCCGGGGCTTTCTGGAATACGGGGTGGTGCTGGCGATCGGAGGGGTGGTGGTGTCCTCCACGCTGCTGGGCCTGGTGATCTGGTGGGTGCTGTCGGCCAACGGTTCGGCCCTGCAGCTGGGCTTCAGCCAGATGCCCCTGAGCGTGGCCATGCTGATCGCCTCCTGCCTGGGCTCCACCGATGCGGGCGCCACCCTCAGCGTGCTGCACCAGGTGCGGCACCGGGTGCCCCAGCGGCTGCGCAATCTGCTGGAGTTCGAGTCATCGCTCAACGATCCTGCCGCGATCCTGTTTCTGGGGCTGGTGCTGGGGCTGGCCGGCGGCGAGGTGGGCGGCGAGGTCGGCAGCGGCATCGCCGGTGGGATCGGCAGTGGCGGCGGCCAGGCTGCCCAGCTGCTGATGGATGAGGTCCGGCAGTTTGTGCAGAACATCGGCGCCGGCGTGCTGGTGGGCGTGGTGATGGGCTATTTCTGCCGGTTCTGCCTCAACCGGCTGGCCGAACAACGCGAGCAGCTGCTGATCTTTGCCATCGCCTTCGCCAGCATCAGCTACGGCGTTGCCGTTGAGATGGGTGGCTCGGGCTTCATCGCCGCCTATGTCACGGGCCTGTTTCTGTGCAACTACACCTACGACAATCCGCGCATCAGCGCCGACGACCTGCAGGAGGTGCTGGCGCCGTTCAACACGATGATGGAGGTGATCATCTTTCTGGTCTTCGGTCTGGCCACCGAGCCGGAGCGGGTGCTGCCGCTGGTGCCCGCCGGGCTGGTGGTGGGTCTGGCGATGATGGTGCTGGCCAGGCCCCTGAGTGTGCTGATGTTCCAGCCGCTGTCGCCCTTCGGACCGAAGGAGTCGCTGCTGGTGGCCTGGTGCGGCCTGCGGGGGGCGGTGCCACTGGCCCTGGCCCTGGAGTTGGTGCACACGATCCCGCGGCTGGCCGGCCTGCCCGAGGGCATGGGGCCCACACTGGCCGCCAATGTTGAGGGGATTGTCTTCACCGTGGTGGTGCTGAACCTGCTGCTGCAGGGCCTGAGCCTGCCCTGGCTGTGCCGCTGGCTGGGATTGGCCCGCGACGACGGCCCCGGGCCGCAGGCTCCGCCACCCCCCCTGCTCCCATAGGATCAGCCCCTGGAGCAGGGCGCGACAGACGATGGTGGACAGCAGCCAGGGGAGCCCCAAGGGTGCGCAAGCCGCCTGGGAGGCGGTGATCGGTCTGGAGACCCATGTGCAGCTGGGCACGGCCAGCAAGATCTTCACCTCGGCCTCCACAGCCTTCGGCGACGAGCCGAACACCCACATCGACCCGGTGGTGTGCGGCCTGCCGGGCACCCTGCCGGTGCTCAATCAGAAGGTGCTCGAATATGCCGTGAAAGCCGGCCTGGCCCTCAATCTCAGGATCGCGGAGCACAGCAAATTCGATCGCAAGCAATATTTCTACCCCGACCTACCCAAGAATTACCAGATCTCACAATACGACGAACCGATCGCCGAAGACGGCTGGATCGAGGTGGAGGTGGCCGAAAAAGGCAAAGACACCTACCTCAAGACAATCGGCATTGAGCGGCTCCACATGGAAGAAGACGCCGGCAAGCTGGTGCACGCCGGCAGCGATCGACTGGCCGGCTCCACCCACTCGCTTGTGGATTACAACCGCGCCGGTGTTGCCCTGGCGGAGATCGTGAGCAAGCCCGATCTACGCACCGGCCGCGAGGCGGCGGAATATGCAGCTGAGATCCGCAGGATCATGCGATATCTGGGCGTCAGCGACGGCAACATGCAAGAAGGCTCCCTGCGCTGCGATGTCAACATCTCCGTGCGCCGCGGAGCCGATGCGCCCTTCGGCACCAAGGTGGAGATCAAGAACATGAACTCCTTCTCGGCCATTCAGAAGGCCTGCGAATACGAGATCCAGAGGCAGATCAAGGCCTACGAATCCGGCGAACCGGTGATGCAGGAAACCCGCCTGTGGGACGAGGGCAAGCAGATCACCAAGAGCATGCGCTCGAAGGAAGGCAGCAGCGATTACCGCTACTTCCCGGAGCCGGATCTGGGCCCGATCGAGGTGAATGCTGAGCGGCGTGAGGCCTGGCGGGCGGAGCTGCCCGAGCTGCCGGCGGCCAAACGCCACCGCTATGTGGATCAGCTGGGCCTCTCGGCCTACGACGCCCGCGTGCTCACCGACGAACGGCCTATGGCCGATTACTTCGAAGCGGTGGTGAGCGCCGGCGCCGACCCCAAGGCGGCCGCCAACTGGATCAGCGGCGACATCGCCGCCCATGTGAATGCCAGGCGGATTCCTTACACCGACCTGCCCTTCAGGCCGGAGCAGCTGGCGGAGATGGTGCAGTTGATCGAGGGCGGCATCATCAGCGGCAAGATCGCCAAGGAAATCCTGCCGGAACTGCTGGAGCAGGGGGGCTCCCCCAGGGCGATCGTGGACCGGCGCGGCCTGGGCATGATCAGCGATCCGGCCGCGATCGAGGCGATCGTGGCTGAGCTGCTGGCCGCCCATCCCGATGAGGTGACGGCGTTCCGGGGCGGCAAGACCAAGCTGCAGGGCTTCTTCGTGGGCCAGCTGATGAAACGCACCGGCGGCAAGGCCGACCCCAGGCTGGCCAATCAGATCCTCGACCGCATGCTCAAGGGCTGAGGGGCAGGCCAGCCGGCCGGTCCAGGGCCGCCACCACCTGGGCTGCGAGGGCTGCCGGCGATCCCCGGTTGTCGATCAGCACCTGCGCCAGCGGGCGCTTGCGGGCCAGGGGCCACTGGGCGGCCAGACGAGCGCGGGCATCCTGCTCGCCGAGGCCATCCCGTGCCATCAGCCGCACCAGCTGCTGCTGCGGATCGCAGTCCACCAGCCACACCTCACTGCAGAGCGACTCCAGCCCCACCTCAAACAGCAGCGGGATCATCAGCACCACCACCGGTGCGTGCACCAGGCGCTGTAGCTCGGCGGCGAAACGCTGCCGCACCAGCGGATGCACCAGCGCCTCCAACCAGCGCCGTTCGGCCGCATCGGCAAACACGATCCGGCCCAGGGCCGCGCGGTCGATCACCGCCCCACGGCCCCCGTCGGGGCCGCCGCCGCCGAGCGCCCGCACCCGCTCCCCGTAGCGTTGGAGCACGGCCGTGGCGCCGGGCTCCCCCGGGGCCAGCGCCTCCCGGGCGTAGCCATCGGCATCGAGCACCGGCAGGCCACGGGCCGCCAGCAGCCGGCCCACGCTGCTCTTGCCGCTGGCGATCCCGCCGGTGAGACCGATGCGCCGCTGGGTCATGGGGGCGCCAGGGGGGTGAGCACCGCCCGCAGCCGCCGCAGCAGCTCCGGCTCATCTACCGGATTCTGGGCCGTGAGCCACCAGGCGAGCTCGTCGGCCTCCAGCCAGAGGCCATGGTCGGGGCAGATCTCCACGATCAGGCCCGGGTGGCTGCCCAGCTGGCGGCGGGCCATGGTGGTCGCGCACACCGGGCAGGGGCGCCAGCCCGCCGCCGCAGACCGCAGCAGCCCCGGATCCAGGCCGGTGAGCAGGGCGTCGAGCACGCCACGGCCCACAAACAGGCCCCAGCAGTGGACGCAGCCACCGAGCGACAGGGGCACCGCCTGGTCGGGCAGGCCGCCGCCGCTCGGCAGCCGCACCACCGACAGGGGCCCATGGCCGGCAGGACAGCCCAGATCCTCACAGGCAGGCACGGCGGTGGCCATGGCTGCCGCCATGGTCCTGGCTGCCGCCGGCACGGCCGGCTGGGCGGGTTCGGGGGCCCCGCACCAGGGGCATGGCTCGCCGGTTCCGGACAGGGGAGCCGCACAGCTCGCGCAGATCATGCCGGCAGCGGTGAGGGCGGCGGTGGGGGTGGAGGCGGAGCCCGGACCAGGGGTGCCCGCTCAGGCGGGGTGGCGGCCGGTTGCCACTCCTGCAGATCAGCGTGCCACACCAGGCTCTCGGGCTCCAGCTCACCACGCCAGCGCAGCTCAGCCACCTGCGCCAGCGAGAGAGGGCCGCTGGCCTGTTCCCCCCGCAGCACGTGCAGCTGCAGACCCGGGGCAGCCTCCACGGCCGAGATGGAGGCCAGCAGCGTGAGCAGCGCCTCCGGCAGCACCAGATCGTCGATCGTGAGCTCCGGCATCGCCAGGCCGAGGGCCGCAAGCGCCGGTTGCAGGTCGTGGCGCAGCAGCCGGGCCAGGGGCTGCTGCTGGCGGGCGAGGTCGGGCAGCGGCGGGGGCTCCCGGCTGAGCAGCTGCTCCAGGCCGCCGCTGATCAGCCCCCGCAAGCGCACCATGAGGGGCTGGAGATCGGCCGGCCAGCCACCCCCCGCCGGCGCCAGCTGCCGCAGCAACCGCGCCGGATCCACGACCTGAAGGCTGAAACGGCCATGGGCCCGCAGCCGCACCGCCCCGAGGCCCGGGGCTTCGAGACAGATGGGCGGGTGGGTGCCCCAGCACAGGTCGGAGACCTGGCCACCCTGCTGAAAATGCGCACCCTGCCGGGACAGTGAATCCATCATGCCCATCCATCTTGCGCCCGGCTGGCCTGGATCACAAGCGGCCGGCGAAACGGGAGGATGGCCGCCAGACGGGTAGCTGACCGTGGCCGCTTTCTCCGATTCCACCAGCCGCTGGCAGCCCGTGGCGGGCGGGCTGACCGCACCGCAGGGCTTTCTGGCAGCCGGGATCACGGCAGGCCTCAAACCCTCCGGCAAGCCCGACCTGGCGCTGCTGCTGGCACCGGCGGGGGCGGTGTGCGCCGGCACCTTCACCACCTCCCTGGTGCGGGCCGCCTGCGTGGACCTGTGCGCCGAGCGGCTGGTGGAGAGCGGCGGCCGGGCCCGGGCGGTGCTGACCAATTCGGGCCAGGCCAATGCCTGCACGGGTGAGCGAGGCCTGGCCGACAGCCTCACGATCACCGCCGCCCTGGCGGACCGGCTGGGCCTGGCGGCGGCGGAGGTGCTGATCTGTTCCACCGGTGTGATCGGCGTGCCGATCCCGGTGGACACCCTGCTGGCGGGCCTGCCGCCGCTGGTGGCAGCCCTGGCGGGCGATGGCGGCGGAGCGGCGGCCGAGGCAATCCTCACCACCGATCTGGTGGCCAAGGAGATCGCCCTGGAGGCCGACATGGGCGGCCGGCGGGTGCGGATCGGCGGCATGGCCAAGGGGTCGGGCATGATCCACCCGGACATGGCCACCATGCTGGCCACCCTCAGCTGCGACGCGGGGGTACCCGCCGAGGTGTGGCAGCAGATGGTGGGGCGGGCGGTGGAGCGGTCCTTCAACGCGATCACTGTGGATGGCGACACCAGCACCAATGACACGTTTCTGGCCTTTGCCGCCGGCGAGCCCCTCGCCGAGGCGCACTGGCCGGCGCTGGAGGAGGGGGTGACCGCCGTGGCCCAGCACCTGGCGCGGGCGATCGCCCGCGACGGCGAGGGCGCCACCTGCCTGATCGAGGTGCGGGTGGAGGGGGCGGCCGAAGAGGCCGGCGCCCGGGCGATCGCCCGCACCGTGTGCGGCTCCTCGCTGGTGAAGTGCGCCGTACACGGCCGCGACCCCAACTGGGGCCGGATCGTGGCGGCGGCGGGCCGGGCCGGAGTGGCCTTTGATCCGGCGGCGGTGGCCCTCTGGCTGGGGCCGCACCAGCTGATGGCCGCCGGCCAGCCCCTGGCCTTCGACCGGCCGGCGGCCTCGGCCTACCTGCGCGAGCGGGCGGCGGGCAACTACCTGGGCGGCAGCGGCACAGGGGGCGACACGGTGCTGATCCGGCTGCAGGTGGGCAGCGGCACCGGCGCGGGCGTGGCCTGGGGCTGCGACCTGTCGGATCAATACGTGCGGATCAACGCCGATTACACGACGTAG
>JBKDDA010000033.1:0-1988 GCA_046313055.1 Synechococcaceae cyanobacterium
CGCCGGCCGGGGCCGGTGGCGGCGCTCAGCTTGGCCATATCCACCGCGTTCACGTTGAACGGCGGATTGGCCATCACATAGTCGAAGGCGCCGACGGCATCATGTGGATCCACGTAGTAGCTGTTGTTGTCGCCGCCATGGAAGATGCGCCCCTCCAGGCCATGCACCGCCAGGTTCATGCGGCAGAGCCGGCCGGTGTCATCGGTTTTCTCCACGCCGCAGATCGCCAGGTCACCGGCCGGGTTGCCCCGGTGTGCCTTCACGAAGCGGGCACTCTGCACGTACATCCCACCTGAACCGCTGGCAGGATCCAGCAGCCGCCCGGCGAAGGGCTCCACGATCTCGGTGATCAACATCACCTGCGCCGTGGGCGTGAAGAACTCACCGCCTTTCTGGCCCTCCGTGCGGGCGAACTCCAGCAGGAAGTATTCATAAATCCGCCCGAATGCATCAAACTCCAGATCCGTGGGGATCTCGGAGATGCGCTTGAGCAGCTCCTTGAGCAGCTGCGGCGTGAATAGGTTGTAGCTGCGCGGCAGCACCCCGGCGAGCTTGCTGTTGTGCTGCTCGATCAGACCCATGGCCTCGTTCAGCCGGCCGCCGACATCCGCCCCCTCGGGCAGCTCCAGCAGTTCCTGGTAACGGGATCCGGGGGGCAGGTAGAGCAGACCCTCGCTCTGGTACGCGTTGGGGTCTTCCTCGCGGCTGCCGCGCCGTTCGCTGCCTCCGGCGGCCTTGAGCTCGTTCCAGCGCGGCATGAAGCGCGCATCGGCGAAGCGCAGGAAGATCAGGCCGAGGATCGGGGCGGAATACTCCTGGGCCTTGAGGCCGGAGTTGGCCCGGAACTGATCGGCCGCATCCCAGAGGCTCTTCTCCATCGCCGCCTTGCCCAGGTCGCGCTCCGGTGGCGCCACCCAGCCCTGGAAGCCGCGGCTGGGATCACCGGGTTCCGGTGGGGGGCTGGTGGGAGGTGGCGATTCGTTTGAGCCGCGCCCCTGGGAGCCGTTGCTGCTGCGTGTCTTGCGGCCAGCAGCGGCGAGGGGAGGCGGCTCCACACCGGCAGCTTTGAGGCCGCCGCCCGCCCCGCGGGCTTTTTCCGCCGCACCCATCGCGACCACGAGGGTCTTGGCTTCCTCCAGCTCCTGATCGGCGATCGGCTCCCCCAGCCGCTTCTCCAGCTCAGCCCTGATCTCACCATTGCTGATCCGGCTGCCGTCTTCAGGGATCAGGGCGATCAGGGCGTCGGTGAGGTCTTCGCGGACGGGCATCGGGGCGGGATGGGGGCGCTTAAGCCAGCGAAGCAGAGGAGGGGACTGGTGAGAGGTGGAGAGCCCTGTCTCGATGGGCTCAGTACCGTTTTACAGCCAGATCGCGGCAAGTGCCGTGCGATCTCCACCTCCATGGCCGCAAACCTATGCAGTGCGTGCATAGGTTTGGGAGGTTGGCCCTACAAGGCCGGCCAGGCGGGTCTCACGGATCCTCCTCCAGCAGCACGTTCTCACCCACGCCAACAGCCTCGATGTGCTGGTGGCCTCAGCGTGATCATCGAGCCCGTGGATGGCAAGGCGTTTCAGGAGGCGCGATCGGGAGCGATCGTTGCCGCCAAGCCTTGGAGGGAGAGCTGACGTGACGCCCCCCACTCCGATGCAGAAACTGCATCGAGTTCTCCGTACGCTCCGCTGGCCGCCTGGCCTGCCGCGGTCCCCCTGGCCAGCCCGGAGTCCTGCGCGAAGCCGATCCCGGCGGCGTGCTCTGGCAGGAGCAGCGGATCCCCCTGTCGTGATGCAACTGGTGCGTCTGGCTGGGGTCGCTGATCGCCAGGCCAATCAGCCCCACCGCTGCCGCTCAAAGGCACGATGGGCCTTGCTGGCAGACGGGCTCATCGTCGGGCTCCGGTGCCGGCGGAACGGAGTGGGTGCGGTGGCTCCAACGTAGCCAGGCTGATGGCACTGGACTGTTGCCGCTGGCCGGGCCCACGCGGTGCCGGC
>JBKDDA010000034.1:0-9796 GCA_046313055.1 Synechococcaceae cyanobacterium
GGTCGCGGTTGCGCTCCAGCTGGCGTTCCGCCTGCTGTTCCAGCTCAGGGGCTTCGCCCTTGAGGGCCCGGAGCACGTCGTCCACGAGGGCTGACGCCTGGTTGGGATCGAGCTTGCCGCTCAGCACCCAGTCCTGGCTGACGCTCCGCAGCCGGTCTGCCACCAGCGAGGTGGTTCCGAGTCCGCGCAGCAGCAGCATCTGCAGCAGGTTGCCCTGGTCCATGGTTGTGAGGGACGCTGCCCTGAAGGTTGCCGGTTCCTAGGCTCTCCGACCATGGGCGATGACCGGCATGTGTGGTGGATCGCAGCCCTGGGGGCCGGCGCCTGCGCCGGTCTGGCGCTGCCTCCCCTGGGTTGGCCCTGGCTGCTGTGGCCCTGCCTGGCCGTGCTCTGGGCCGTGGCCGCTTCTGCTCCCGCTCCTGCCCTGCCGGCGCTTTTGTGGGGCCTCTCCCTGGTGCTGGTGAGCCATCGCTGGCTGCTGTGGCTCCATCCGCTCGACTGGGTGGGGGTGCCCGCCCCCCTCAGCCTGCCCCTCTGCGGTCTGCTGTGGCTCTTGGTGGGCGGCCTGGGCGGGCTGCTGGTGGCGGCCTGGGCGGTGCTGGTGCGGCTCCTGAATCCGGCCCGGCCCGCCACCGCCCTGCTGGCGGCGGCGCTGTGGGGCCTGGCCGAGGTGCTGCTCGCCCGCGGGCCCCTGTTCTGGATCGGTCTGGGGGCGGCCGCCCTGCCCGGTGATCCCGCCCTGGCCGGCCTGGGCCGCCTGCTGGGTGCCGGCGGCCTGGCGCTGGTGCAGCTGCTGATCGGCTGGAGTCTCTGGCGGCTCTGGGGCCGCCTGCGGGCCGGCAGCCGCCGCGGCGCCGCCCTCGGCCTTGCCCTGGCCCTGCTGCTCGGCAGCCACCTGCTCGGTCTGCAGCAGCTGCGGCGGGCAGATGCGGTGGCCGCAGAGCCTGGCGCCGAGCAGACCCTGCTGCTGCTCCAGCCGGCCATTCCCACCCGCCGCAAGTTCGCCCCCGACCAGCAGCGGCTGCTGCTGGAGCGGGTGGCCGCCGCCCAGGGGCAGGCGGCCGCCGGGGCCGCACCGCTGCTGGTGCTGCCCGAGGGGGCCCTGGCCCTGGGCCAGCCCCTGCCCCTGCGGGCGCCGGTGGAGGTGCTGGCCGGGGGGTTCCGGCTCAGCGGCGACAGTCTGCGCAGCAGCCTGCTGCAGCTTGCCCCCGGCCACACCCAGGCCAGCGCCTGGGTCGACAAGCACCGCCTGGTGCCCCTCGGCGAGTGGGTGCCGTTCAGCGGCCTGCTGCGCTGGAGCGGGCTCTCCGCCGTGGGCGGCGTGGAGCCCGGCGCCCCATCGCGGCTGCTGCGCCGCGATGGCGGCGCCATCGGCGTGGCCATCTGCTACGAGATCGCCGATGGGGTGGCCCTGGCCGATGCCGCCCGCGCCGGTGCCGGCTGGTTGCTGGCCACCGCCAACCTCGACCCCTACCCCGCCGCTCTCCACAGCCAGTTTCTGGCCCTGGCGCGGCTGCGGGCCCTGGAAACGGGCCGCTGGCTGGTGAGCGCCGCCAACACCGGGCCCACCCTGGCGGTGGATCCCGCCGGCGACCTCCATGGCGCCGTGGCCCCGTTTGCCCCCGGCGCCGCCCTGGTGCGCCTGCGGCCCGGCCGCCCGCTCACCCCCTACCTGCGCTGGGGCGAAACGCCCCTGCTGCTGCTGCTGGCCGGTGCCGTGCTGCTGCGCTTCGGTCAGCCGGCTCAGTCCTGATCCCGGCCCAGCAGCAGGTCGCGGGCGTTGTTCACCTGCTGCATGGTGGCGTGGGCTCCGCCCCGGTCTGGATGGTGCTCACCGGCGCAGCGCTTCCAGGCCTGGTTCACCTGGGCGGCCGTGAGCCGGCCGGAGAGGGGCAGGTGCAGCCGCTGGCGGGCCACGATCGCCTCCAGGTCGGGGTGCTTGCCCAGCGGCCCCCAGTCGGCCCGGCTCAGCCCCGCCGCCCGCCGGCTGCCGCCCCGGCGCCGGCTGCGCCCGCCCGCCGGGCCGGCGCCGAAGCCCCGCCGCTCCGGGGCCCCGGCCGGTGCGGCTCGGCGCTGGCCCGGGCGGCTGGGGGTGATCGCCGCCGGGGGGCAGTCGCGGCTGGGTTCGGCCATGCGGATTTCGGCCATGGGGGATCCGTGGTGTCCCCAGCCTGCCGCCCCGCCGGCTGGGGTTTTCCCCGGTTTCGGCACGTTTTCCTCCATTTTTCGGTGGTTTTCCCCAGCTGGCTCAGCCGAGACCCGGCCCGCTGCGCTCCTCCTCCCCTCCGCCATGGGGAAATCTCGCCCCCACCCCAGTAGAACCAGGCCAGCAGCTCCCCACCCCATGGCCACCGTTCGCCTGGCCGATTACCGGCCCTGCCCCTGCCTGATCGAGCGCACCGACCTCACCCTGCGCCTGCACGACGACCACGCCCTGGTGGAGACCCACCTGGCCCTCACCCCCAATCCGGCGGCCACGGGCGCCGACGGCCGCACACCGCCGGGCCCCCTCTGCCTGATGGGGGTGGACCTGCAGCTGGAGCAGCTGCTGCTCGATGGCGCCCCCCTGCCCCCGGCCGCCTACAGCCTCCAGCCCGATCGCCTGCTGCTGCACCATCCCCCCGAGCGACCGTTCAGCCTCACCAGCCGGGTGCGCATCCACCCCCACAGCAACACCACCCTCGAGGGGCTCTACGTGAGCGGTGGCCTGTTCACCACCCAGTGTGAAGCCGAGGGCTTCCGGCGCATCACCTACCACCCCGACCGCCCCGACCTGCTGAGCCGCTTCCGCGTGCGCATCGAGGCCGACCGCCAGCACTGCCCGGTGCTGCTCTCCAACGGCAACTGCCGCGAGGCCGGCGCCCTGCCCGCCGATCCCGCCACCGGCCGCGAACGCCACTACGCCGTGTGGGATGACCCCTTTCCCAAACCCTCCTATCTGTTCGCCGTGGTGGCCGGTCGCCTGGCGGAGGTGCGCGATCGCTTCACCACCGCCGGCGGCCGGCCGGTGCGGCTGCGCCTGCACGTGGAGCCAGGCGATGAGGCCATCACCGCCCACGCCATGGCTGCGCTCAAGCGGTCGATGGCCTGGGATGAGCAGGTGTATGGGCTCGAATACGACCTGGAGGAATACAACATCGTTGCCGTGCGCCACTTCAACATGGGCGCCATGGAAAACAAGAGCCTCAATATCTTCAATTCCAAGCTGGTGCTGGCCGATGCCGAAACCGCCACCGATGCTGAGCTGGAGCGGGTGGAGAGCGTGATCGCCCATGAGTATTTCCACAACTGGACCGGCAATCGCATCACCTGCCGCGACTGGTTCCAGCTCTCCCTCAAGGAGGGCCTCACGGTGCTGCGCGACCAGCAGTTCAGCGAAGACCAGCACGGCCATGCCCTGGTGCGGATCGAAAATGTGGCCATGCTGCGCAACACCCAGTTTCGCGAAGACGCCGGCCCCACTGCCCACCCCGTGCAGCCCGATGCCTATCAGGCGATCGACAACTTCTACACCACCACGATCTACGAAAAAGGTGCGGAGGTGATCCGCATGCTCCACACCCTCCTGGGGCCTGAGACCTACCACGCCGGCATGGCCCTCTACGTGCGTCGCCACGACGGCACCGCCGCCACCTGCGACGACTTTCTGGCCGCCATGCGCGATGCCGCCGAGGCCCGCTGGGCCGCCGAGGGCCGCGACGCCCCTCCCCCCTTCGACTTCGCCGAATTCCGCCGCTGGTATCACCAGGCCGGCACCCCCGAACTCAGCATCCGCCGCCACTGGGACGGCCAGGCCGGTCGCCTCACCCTCCACATCGGCCAGCGGCTGGCGCCCACCTCCGCCAGCCCCGATCCCCAGCCCCAGGTGATCCCCCTGGCCCTCGGCCTGATCGACCAGGCCGGCCAGCCGCTGCTGCCCCGCCTCGCCGGTGAGACCAGCGCCCAGGCCGAGGCGGCCCTCCAGCCCCAGGGCGTGTGGGGTGAAGCCACCCGGGTGCTGGTGATCGACCGGCCGCAGCAGCGCCTGGTGCTGGAGGGCCTGCCGGCGCGGCCCCATCCGCCGGCCCTCTCGCTGCTGCGCCAGTTTTCGGCGCCGGTGCGGCTGCGGCTCGGCTGCCCCCGCCGCGAGCGGGTGCACCTGTTCGCCGCCGACCCCGATCCGGTGGCCCGCTGGGATGCCGGCCAGGTGCTGCTGCGGCGGGTGGTGCTCCGCCGTGCCGCCGGCCGGCCCGATGGCGGCCTGGAGGAGGAACTGATCAATGCCTTCGAGCGGATCCTGGCCGATCCCTCCCTCTCCGAGGCCAGCCGCAGCCTGCTGCTGGCCCTGCCCGGCCTGGCCGAGCTGGAAGATGCGGCCCCCGAGCCCGACCCGCCGGCCCTGTTCGCCGCCCTGCTGGCCCTGCAGCGCCGGTTCGGCCAGGCCCTGGCCGATCCCCTCGCCCGCGCCCTCGAGGAGTGCCTCGACGACTGGACCGCCCCCTGGCCCCGGGGCAGCGGCGCCCGCCGGCTCACCGCCACGGTCTGGTGCTGGCGGGTGGCGGCCGCTGATCCCTCCGCCATCGCCGCCGCCCGCGCCGCCGTCGACGGCGGCTCCATGACCCTGGCCCGTGCCGGCCTGCGGGCGCTCCACCCCCATGACCTGCCCCAGCGGGCCGCCGCCCTGGCGGCGTTTCATGACCGCTGGCAGGAGCGGCCTGTGATTCTCGACAGCTGGTTTGCCCTGGAGGCCTCCACCCCCTTCGGCGATGGCCTGGCCCGGCTGAAGCGGCTGCTGCAGCACCCCCGCTACGACCCCATGGCCCCCAACTCAGTGCGGGCCGTGCTCGGTGGGCTGGTGGCGGCCACGCCGGTGTTCCACGCCAGCGACGGCAGCGGCTACCGCCTGCTGGCCGACCAGATCGTGGCCCTCGACCAGCGCAACCCGATCACCGCCTCGCGCCTGGCCAAGGTGTTCAGCCGCTGGCAGAGCTACGGCCCCGCCCGCCGCGAACAGATGGCCGCCGCCCTCGAGCAGCTGGCGGCCGCCCCCATTTCGGTCAACACCCGGGAGGTGGTGGAGCAGTGCCTCGGCAGCGCTGGCTGAGGGCACTGGGGGCTGCCTCAGGGGGGTGGCCTCAGGGGGGTGGCGGTGGCGCCGGCAGCCGGCCCACCATCGTGTGCAGCCGCCGGAACTCCTGCTGCCGCAGCGTCGGCCCCTCGCTGCCCGCATGGCGGCCCCACAGGCCCTCCCAGTAGAAATAGATCAGCCCGTGGCCGCGGGCCGCCGCCAGCCGCACCTTCTCCCGCAGGATCGCCATCGACGGCGTGCGGCCGCCGAACCCCGCCAGGATGCCGATCTCCACCGGCATGCCCCACTGGCGTGCCTTCACCAGGGCGGGCTGGTCCAGGTCGCGGGCGAAGCCCTTGACCGAGTAGGCGTAGTTCTGCACCACCAGGTCGTCCACCAGGCCCCCCACTGCCCAGAGCTCCCAGTCCTGCAGCCAGTGGTTGTAGGCGAAGCGGAACGGGCCCGGCGACAGGCTCACCACCAGCGGCCGCCGGCCCGGGGAGGCCTTCAGCCGGCTGCGCAGCTCCCGCAGCAGGCCGGTGAGCTGCTGCCGTCGCCAGCGCATCCAGAAACGGTCGTTCACATCGGTGGGCGGCTCGCGGCCCGTTTCGGCCCGGTAGCGAGCGCGGGTGTAGGCGTCGTAGCCCAGTTCCACCGGCCAGGCGAAGTGGTCATCCAGCTGGATGCCGTCCACGCCGCAGCGCTGCACGATCTCCAGCACCAGGCCGATGAACCGTTCCCGCACCCCCGGGTGGGCCGGGTTCAGCCACACCCGCAGGTCCTTCAGCGGTGAGGTTTTCAGGTCGGCGCCGTGCAGGGCGGTCAGGGCGCTGCCGTCCTGTTTCTGGAGCACCCACTGGGGGTTGCGGCGTACCACCTCGGCATCGGCCGGTTCCATCAGCCCGTATTCGAACCAGGGGATCACCTGCATGCCGCGCCGCTGGGCCGCCTGGGTGAGGCGGCAGATCGGATCCAGCCCCGGGGCCCGGCTCTCCAGGGCCGGTTCGATCGGCGCCCAGCGGCTGCGGTGAAACGTGTAGCCCCGGCTCCACACATTGGGGTAAAGGCTGTTGAAGCCCGCAGCCGCCAGCTCCTGCACGGCCCCATCGATCCGCTGGGGGCTGTAGTACAGCGGGCTGGGGCTGTTGGTCAGCCACACCCCCACCCGCCGGGTCGGGGCCGCAGCTGGGGCGGCTGCTGCGGCTGCCACTGGGGCTGTCAGCGGGGCCGGGCCGGTGCCGAGCAGGGCCAGGCCCAGGGCCCCTGCCCAGGCCAGCCGCCGCCCTTGGCTGATCATCGTCGGTTGCTTCACCGGTTCCCTCACCGGCGCCCTCAGCGGAACATCGAGCTCACCGAGCTCTCCTCATGGATCCGCCAGATCGCTTCGCCCAGCATGTTGGCCACCGACAGCACCCGCAGCTGGGGAAACTGGCGCTCGGCCGCCAGCGGAATGCTGTTGGTCACCACCACCTCCTCGAACAGGCCCGGCTCCGACAGCCGCTCGATCGCCGGTGGGGAGAACACCGCATGGGTGGCCAGGCAGATCACCCGCTCGGCCCCGGAACGGCGCAGCAGCCGCGCCCCCTGGCAGATGGTGCCGCCGGTGTCGATCATGTCGTCGATCAGCACCGTGGTGCGGCCGGCCACATCGCCGATCACGGTGAGGCTTTCGGCGATGTTGTGGCCGCTGCGGCGCTTGTCGATGATCGCCAGCGGCGCATCGTTCATCATCTTGGCGAAGCCCCGCGCCCGCGCCACGCCGCCCACATCGGGCGACACCACCACAGGATCCTTCAGCCCCAGGGTGCTGAGGTAATCGGCCAGCACCGGTGAGCCGTAGATGTGATCACAGGGAATGTCGAAATAGCCCTGGATCTGGGAGGAGTGCAGATCCATGGCCAGCACCCGGTTCACGCCGGATTTCACCAGCAGGTTGGCCACCAGCTTGGCGGTGATCGATTCGCGCCCCGCCGTTTTGCGGTCGGCACGGGCGTAGCCGTAATACGGAATCACGGCGGTGATCTGCCGCGCCGAAGCCCGCCGGCAGGCATCCACCATGATCAGCAGCTCCATCAGGTGGTCGTTCACCGGAGCGCAGGTGGGCTGGATCAGGAACACATCGCAGCCCCGGATCGATTCCTGGATCTGGATGTAGAACTCGCCATCGGCGAAGCGCTTGATCACCCGCGGGCCATCGGGCACGCCCAGGTAGGCGCCGATCTCCCGCGCCAGATCGGGGTTGGCCGTGCCGCTGAACAACCTCAGCCGACGGGTGTCGTAGGGGGCCTGGGCGCTCTGGGGTCCAGGCTCCAGCCGGGCGGCGGTGGGGGATGTGGTCACGGCGGCCGTGAGCGCAGGATCACAGCCCCGATGGTAGAAGCGGGCCGGACCCGTGGTCTTGCTGTCATGAATCGTTCCAAGGCTTCCCCCACCGGCCTGCCCGCAACCGGTCTGCCCGCAACCGGCCTGCCCGTGAGCGTGCTGCTCACCGCCTGCGGGACCGATGCCGCCGTGGCGGCCCGGCTCGCGGCCGTGGGCCCAGCCCTGGCCGCAGCCCTGGCGGTGCCGCTCGGGCCGCCGCTGGCGGGTGAGGACCCAACCCCGGTCCTGGCGGCCTTCGCCCGCCGCGGCGGCACTGCTCTGGTGCCCCTGGCCCTGGATGCCGGCCGGCCGCTGGCGGCCGGCGGCTGCTGGGCCGAGGCCCTGGCGGCCTGGCGCCAACCCGTGCTGCTGCTGATCGCCGCCGACCAGCTGGAGAGCGGCGTGGCCGCCGGCGCCACGGCCCTGCTGCAGCAGGCAGGTGTGCCGCTGCTGGGCCTGATCCAGGTGGGTGGCGCCTGGTGCCCCGACCGGCGCCGCGGCGATGGCCTGCCCTGGCTGGGCGCCATCAGCCCGGCGGATGGCGTGGCGGATGGCGCGGCGGATGGCGTGGCGCTGCTGGTGCGCCGCCGCCTGGAGCGGCTCAACCCCGGCCCGGGCTGATCAGGGGGCCGGCCTGATCAGGGCGCCGGAAACAGGGGCGGCCGGGCGCTGGCGCTCAGCTGGCGCATGCCCCCCTGGTCCTTGCGGGGCGGGTCGAGGGGCAGGCTGCGGAACTGGATCGGTTGGTCGTCATCGAGGCCGGCCGCCAGCAGGCCCAGCATTTCTGTCTGGCTCAGGTCGGTCTCCACCTTGCCGTGCAGATCGGCCACCAGCCGCGGCAGGCTGGCCAGCTGCTCCCGGCGCCCCATCTGGTCGCGCACGCTGGTCAGGGCCAGCTGCTGGTGCAGCCGCCGCTGCCCCTCCCCCAGCCAGCGGTCGCGGAACCGCAGCATGTGCTCCAGGCCCTGGCCCTTCACCACCTGCAGGCCGCCCTGCAGCTGGATGTTCAGCTTCTGGCTGCGGTCGCGGTATTGCATCTTGCGCGGTGGGTTCACCTCCACGCCCCCCAGCCGCTCCACCAGCTCCCGCAGGCTGCCGCGCGGCAGCACCACGTAGCGGTCGGGCTGGCCCCGGCCCAGGCCCAGCAGTTCGCGCACCGCATCGGCCGTGAGCGCCACGCCGCCGGAGCGGTACAGGCTGCCCAGGGGGCGGGGCCGCTCCTGCCCCGGCACGTTGACCCCCAGCTCCACCGGCAGGGCCAGGGCCTGCAGCGGCCCCCGCGGATTGACCCTCAGCAGCACCAGGGCATCGCTGTTGGCCGATCCCCGCGGCGCGGCCCCATCTCCGCCCACCGTGTCGGCATCGCTGCCGATCAGCAGCACCGTGATCGCCCGCCTGGGCTTCACCCCCAGGTCGGCCGGGGTGGGATCCCGCAGGGGTTCCTCGCTGCGGTCGGCCTCCGGCCAGATCAGGCCCAGCATCAGGGCGCTGACCCCAGCCCCCGCCATGGCCACCAGCAGCAGCGGCAAACGTCTGAGGGCCGGACCCAGCTGCGGTGGATGGAACGACGGCATCGGTCAGGGAGACGCCGGACCACTCTGGCCCACCACCGGAATACCCTGGCCAGCACGCCTGTCTGCCCTTGCCGTGAGCGCCACCGCCTCCCCGGTCCCCCCCCACGAGCGGGCCCGGCCGATGCCCAAGGGCAGCCCCCGCCCTGCCCGCGACCTCTGCAGCGACTGCGGTCTCTGCGACAGCCGCTGGGTGGCCTACGTGCGCCGGGCCTGTGCCTTTCTCGAGCAGCGCTTCGAGGCGATGGAGGAGCAAGCCCATGGCCGCCGCCGCCGCCTCGACGACGACAACGAGCTCTATTTCGGCGTGCATCAGCGGATGCTGACCGCCCGCCTGCGCCAGCCGATCGCCGGCGCCCAGTGGACCGGCATCGTCAGCCGCATCGGTGTGCGGGCCCTCGAGACCGGCCTGGTCGATGCGGTGCTCTGCGTGGGCCAGAGCGAGCACGACCGCTTCACGCCCGTGCCCCGCCTGGCCCGCACCCCCGAGGAGGTGCTGGCGGCACGGGTCAACAAACCCACCCTCTCCCCCAACCTGGAGGTGCTCGAGCAGCTGCCCGGCAGCGGCATCCGCCGGTTGCTGGCCATCGGCGTGGGCTGCCAGATCCAGGCCCTGCGCGCCGTGCAGGACACCCTGCCGCTCGACAGGCTCTACGTGCTCGGCCTGCCCTGCGTTGACAACGTGTCGCGCCAGGGGCTGCAGACCTTTCTCGAGAGCGCCAGCCGCTCGCCCGACACCGTGGTGCACTACGAGTTCATGCAGGACTTCCGCATCCACTTCCGCCACAGCGACGGCAGCGAGGAAACGGTGCCCTTC
>JBKDDA010000035.1:0-7822 GCA_046313055.1 Synechococcaceae cyanobacterium
GAACCAGCGACATCCTGTGTGTAAGACAGGCGCTCTACCGCTGAGCTAATCGCGCGGGGCCCTGGTTGCCCAGGGGGTCTGAAATGTTCAGAACAGTCTTTGGAAGCGTATTCAGAAATTCTTGAGTTCGGTCACGTCGCCGTTGCCATCTGTATTGCAGTAGCCGCTGTGCTTGCGGAACGTCCAGTTGTAGCTCAGGCCCCGGGCCTGGATGTCCTTGAGCTTCGTTGCGCCACTGTTGATCGATTGCTGCAGGGTGGCGCCGAGCTCCACGGTGATATCGGCCATGGTGGATTTCGGATACTTCGCGGCAACGGCGTTTTTGCAGTTGCGGCCCCAGGCTTCGATGCGGGCGTTGATCTTGTCGTCTTGGTTGGCCAGGGCGGCCGGGGCCAGCAGGGAGGTGCTGATGGCGAGGCCAAGCAGAAGGGGCAGGGATCGAACCATGGATTCAGGCAGTTGCAACCGAGGTCAACATGCCCAACCTATCGATGCCGTGGGTCGTGAGCAAGGCAAATCTTATGGCTTTGGCATGCTCGACCCGCAAGACCCGTGCGACTCAGTCCTGCCGGCAGGGGGGCGGGGATGCTGGCGCCCCTCTGGCCGTTGCCATGGGTCGGGCGTCAAGCCAAGGAGCTTGCCGGAAGGATTCCGCAGCTTGTGGCCCCCGTCTCAAGCCGGAGACCCTCTCCACTGAATCGCCTCCGAGAGGGTGTCTTCGAGGGGGCGCCCGACTCTTCTCGCGTGCATCTCGCGTGCATCTCGCGTGCAATTTGACGATAGGACGATAAACTGAAGACCAGTCAGATGATCTCATCCCAAGGATGGCAGGGTTTTGCCGGGATTTGCTGAATAGGAAGGCCGCTGAAGTGATGGCCAGGCTTGGATGGACCAATTGGAAGAATAGCTTTGCAACTGCCTTGATCAATATCGCCGCCCCCGCATTCCCGTGCAACAATTTTTTTGGAGCCAAGAGGGCAATTTATAGAACGGCGGGCCTTGTGGTGGGAAGGGGGGCCAAGTTGGGCAGCTGCATCAGCATCTATTCGCAGGGCACCATTATGATCGGTGACAATGTCTGGCTCGGTCGCGCCGCTAATTTCAATGTGCCCAACGGTGCCAAGGTGATGATTGGCGAATCGTGCGACATCGCTCCCTATGTCAAGTTCATGTGCGGGTCGCACCTGATCGGTCCGAGCAGCCGGCGTGCGGGCTCCTGCACGGCCAGAGATATCGTGATTGGCAACGGCTGCTGGATTGGAACATCAGTGACAATTCTGGGAGGAGCCATCGTGGGGCATGGAACGGTCATTGCGGCGGGTTCTGTTGTTCTGCCGCGAGCCTATCCACCCAACGTGCTGCTGGCGGGCGTGCCAGCAAAGCCAATTCGTGGCCTTCAGCCCTGAATAATCATTTGTCCGGATGCGGTTGCCCCTCTTTTCCTTCCATGGATCGTCCACACTGGCAGCCGAATCCCACGCAGCAGCTCCTGTTGCAGGCGTGCCTGCTACCCGAGGAGAAGGCGGTTCAAGCGTTTGCCCAATGGTCGCGGCTGCCCACCGCCCGTCGCAACGACCCTGCATCTCAGCGCCTGTTTCCCCTGTTGTGGTGGCGTGTCAATGCATGGCAGTCCGGCCCATTCAGAACAAGCAACACCGATGAATCCCCCATCTGGAAACAGGCCATGTTGCGAACCTGGGCCCTCAACCAGCGGCGGCTTGCCCATGCCAATCAGATTGCTGAACAGCTGAGGCTGGCCGGCACTCCTCTCCTGCTTGTGAAAGGGCTGCCCCTGGCCCTTTTCGCCTATGGACACCTCGGGCTGAGGCCAATGGGCGATCTCGATCTGGTGGTTCCTGATGTCCAGGCTCGCCCGAGCCTTGAGGCCCTGTCGGCTGCGGGGTGGACCCCCCTGCCCACGCCACTCAAGGGGAGCAACGATCCCGAGGTGGAGTTGCGGCATCCCTGGATCCTGCAGAGTCGCGCCCTGGGTGACTTCAGCGAATTGTATTTTCGAGTTCGCAATGGTCATGGTTTTCGCCATGCCGATGGCAGCGAGGCCGACCTGCACTGGTATATCTTTCATGAGCAGTGCGAACCGGGAGTCGACCAGCCAAGCTGGGCAAGGCGCTGCCTCTGCAGCAGTTGAACCGAAGTTCTCAATCGGAAATCTCTCCCCATCTGCTCACGCTGGATCCGGTCGACCACCTGTTGCTGATACTCGCCCATGCAAGCCGTTGGGATGAGGCAGCCCCGATCCGCTGGGTGGCAGATGCCGTGCTGCTGATTCGGGCTGTTGACCATTTCAACTGGCCCCGTTTTGTGAGCCTTGCGAAGGACAGACGGTTGACTGCCCCAGCAGGTGCCCTGCTGGCCTATCTCCAGGGCCAGATGGCGATGGAGGTGCCTGCTGCCGTCTTGGCTGAACTGGCCGCGGCCACCGGTAGTGATGACATTCAGCGGTTGACGATGCGCAGCCGACCTGATGTGTCGGGAGGGGGAGAAGAACTTCTCTACCTGCTGCGTCGCTGGCGACGGCTGAGACAGGATCAGACCCTCCGAGGCAAGGTGCCTGGATTGATGCGATTTATGTGTCACATTCTTGGAATTCCGTCCCGCAGGGAGCTGGTGCAGTATGGATTGCGCGAATCCCGGCGGCGGCGGGCCTGACACTCGCAACGATCTGGGGTCGAAGTTGTCAGGGGTAGGTTATGATCAGGTAAAGAAAAGCATTCAGTTCATGGGCGAGGTCTACAGCGTTGCAGGAGCCGGAATATACAGCGAGCAATTTGGCGATGACCTGGTGGTTCTAAATCTTAATACCGGTCAATACTATGGGTTTAATGTGTATGCGGGCCTGATCTGGAAGGGTCTGATTGATCACCAGGCCAGCCTTGACGGCCTCTGCGACGCCGGATTTTCCCGCGACGCTTTGACTGCCTGCATCGCCAGGCTGGAACAACTCGGACTGGTCTGCCTGGCGGACCACCCGGCCCAGGCTGTCCCATCAGAATTGCGGGATAGCCTTGCCGCGGCCGAGCCCAATCCTGTGGTTGAGCTCTATGACGATCTGGCCAGTGTCATCCTGGCCGATCCGATTCACGATGTTGACAGCCAGGCGGGCTGGCCAAATGTCAATGGTAAAGCATAGGTATATTCATGGTCGTTGATGCTAGAATTCTGCGGCTATTTGATTCCATTCTGGATCGTCATCAGCAGATTCTGCGGTCAAGCACTTCTGCTGATTCTGACCATGAACTGGTTGAATTCAGCCTGGGGAGTCAGCGGTTCAGCTGCCGCACGCCCTTGGCGGGCTACCGGCGTTCGATCCTCAATGCCCTGGTGAATCATGGGGCCTCGGTGCAGCAATCCCCTGCAGCGGATTGCCACATCGCCATCGCCATCGCAGGCGAGGATGGCTGGCCCGACCTGCCTGACTGGGCCGAGCAGTGCATGCGGGATCCCGGGCTCCATCTCGCCATGGAGGCCACGCCCTACCGGTACCTGCAGCAACCGCCGGGGTGCTGGCAATTCTTTGATCAACGCAGTCGCTGCGGCGTCCAGCTGCTTCGCTCGGCCACCAGCCTGCCGCCCTGGGATGGGGGTGCTCCGTTGCGGAATTTTCTGCACTGGCATCTGATCAGCAACGTGTGTGGCTTGCTGCATGCCGGTACCCTCGGCCATGCGGGTCAGGGGATCCTGCTGGCGGGGCCGGGGGGGTCAGGCAAATCAGGCACTGTTCTGGCCGGCCTGCTCCACGGTCTCCAGAGTGTCGGTGATGACTATGTTCTTGTCAGGTTGGATCAGGATGTAACGGCCTATCCGTTGTTTCAGACGCTGAAGCAGGATCCTGGCGGCTGTGAACGGCTTGGAATTCCGGCAGATTCAGCCCTCCGTCGTACCCTGAACTGGCAGGGAAAGCATCAGTTCACTCTGGCCGATCTTGGCGGGGATCAGCCGGTCGATCAGCTGCGAATCCGAGCCCTCTGTCTTCCCAGAATCAGCGGCACCTCCACGACACGTTTTCTGCCGGTCAATGGCAAAGATGCTTTCCTGGCGCTCGCTCCCTCTGGCCTGGCCCAGATGCCGGGTGATCGCGGGATCCTGTTCTCGTTCTGTGCTGCTGTGGCGCGTTCCCTGCCCACCTATCGCCTGGAGCTGGGCAGCGATCCGGCGGAGATCAGCACCAGCATCAGGGCATTCCTGCAGGCCTGATGGGCATGAAGACCACGGTTATTATCCCCACCTACAATCGGGTTGAAATGCTCGGCAGAGCTATCCAATCCCTTTTGCGACAGCGCCATGATGTCGATCTGGACATTCTGGTGATTGACGATGCTTCAACCGACGGCACCGCCGCACTGCTGGCCACCCTGTCGGCCATCCATCCAGCTGTGCGTGTTCTGCGGCAGAACACCAACACCGGCCCGAGCATGGCCCGCAACCAGGGGTTGGCCGCACTGTTGCCTGATACGGAGGTTGTGACATTTCTGGACTCCGACGATCTCTCGCCGCCGGGGCGTTTCGCCGCCGACCTCCCCGTGCTGGTCAGCGATCCATCGCTGGATCTCACCTACGGCAAGATGATGCTGGTCGACGCGATTGACCCCCACACCCTGGCGCCACCGGCCGGGGCTCGCCAGCTTGAATTGATGGGTATTCATCTGTCGGCCGGCCTCTATCGCCGTAGCCTGATCGAGCGTATCGGCACCATTGATGTAGGCCTGAAACAGGCGGAAGACACGGATTATCTGCTGAGGATCTTTGAGTCCGATGTCAGGTTCGCTGAAACCACCACCCTCTGCCTCTACTACCTCAGGCACGGCGCCAACACAACCAACGACAACGCCGTGGCTCGCCGTTGGTTTGCCGCTGCTCTGCTCAGATCCATGCAACGCCGCAAGCGGGATCCAGGCATTGTTCTGCGCACGCCCACATTCATGGTTCAACCCCTCAGTGATCAGGAGTTTGTCTGATGCTTGCTTACACGGCTGTGATCCCGGCATTCAATGCAGAGCGCACGATTGAAGACTGTTTGAATTCAGTGCTTGGCCAGGGTTGTCTGCCTCGCGAGATCATCGTTGTCGACGATGGCAGCAACGATCGCACGTTGGCGATCGTTGAGGCTGTGGCATCCAGGGGCAGCCCCGCACCCATTCGCCTGCTGCAGCAGCCCAACCAGGGGCCGGGCCGGGCCACCTCCGTTGGTATTCGTGCCGCCGGTAGCCCGGTGATTGCCACCCTGGATGCGGATGATCTCTGGTTGCCCCAGAAGATGGAGCGGCAGCTGGCGATTCTCACCAACCAGGCCACTGTGGCCCTCGTCGGTTCCTGGTCCCGTCAGTTTCATCACGACCAGCCGGACGATGGTCGCGGTGAATGCCGTCCGGGCCTCCTGCGATCCACCATCAGCTTCCGCCGCGATGTTTTTGACATGGTCGGAGAGATTGTTGACCCCCCTGGCCGTTGCGGCGAGATGGTTGACTGGCTGGCCCGTCTACGGGAACAGGGCCATGTGGTCGTGGAGATCGAGGAGGTCCTGACCCTGCGTCGCATCACCCCGGGCAGCCTGACCCACCAGCGGCAGGAGGTTCAGGCGATGGGATTTCTCGCCGTGGCCCACCGCGCCATGCTGCGTCGGCGCCAGGCCCAGGGCCTGGCACCGACCACGATGCAGGCCCTCCCTGCCCGGGGACCTGATTGCTGATGCTCTCCGGGCCCTATCCCCCCCTGGCCTGGGCCTGGCCCCGGGGCGAGCGCGATCTGCTCCTGCAGGCCGGGCTCGACCCCGATCACCAGCGGGCTGAAGCAGCACTGAACCGATGGTTCGCCAGCCATTCCATCGAGCAGACGGATGGGGGGGAGCATCGCCTGCTGGCCCTGGTGGCCGAACGCTTTGCCCCTGCGCTGAAGCAGCGGCCGGAAGGCCCCCGCATGACCGGCCTCAGACGCCAGCACTGGACCCGGAGCCAGCTGGTGCTCAGCGTGGCCAGGCCCGCCCTGCAGCGGATGGCCCAGGCCGGCCTGGCGGTGGTTGTTCTTGGACAGACGGCGGCCCGTTGCGCCACCTCCGGCAGTGGTGCCGGCGTGCAGCTGCAGACCCTCGACATCTGTCTGGCGGATGATGACCTCGATCCGGGGCTGGCCGCGCTGGGCGAGGCCGGCTGGCTGCCCTGGAGTGGTGAATCGATGCTTTGCCTGCGCCGACGGGCCCCCTCGCTCAGGGCGATGCAGCTGCAGCATGGGCAGCTCGGCTCCCTGGGGGTGCAGCGCTGGCCCCTGGGGGATCTGCCGGCAGTTCGGCATCTGCACGATGGGATGGTGCGCCGGGCGACGGCCTGCACCCTGGACGGGGTTCCCGTGCTCCTGCCTGGCGCCACCTACCGTCTGGCCATGGCCCTGGGCCGGCAGTCGGTGGACCAGCCGCTCAACGCACTTCTGGATGCGGCCCTCCTGCTCAACAGCCCTGATCTCGACGGTGATCTGCTGCTCGAGATCCTGGACCGCAGCCAGTCGCTGGCCCAGGCGCAGATCATCTGTTCCTACCTGCACGATCGCCTGCATCTGCCCCTCCCCGCAGGCCTGCAGGCCAGCCTGCCGGCGCAGCGCACCAGCCCGCGGGAGCGGCTGCTGGCGATCGCGCACAGCCGCTGCGCGGGCCACCGGTGGCTGCTGGCCATCGGCCGCCTGGTGTCTCCCCGTCTGCGGCGGGAGGCCGCCTGCGGTCCGTACAGCCGGCCGGGCGCCTGCCTTGGCTGGGCGCAACCAATGGCCGGGCGCCAGGGATCGGCCCAGCCGCCGGGCGATCGGCAATGGCTCCGTTCACTGGCCGGCCTGGGCGGCCCGGTCTCCTTTCAGCTGGAGCTGCATGGGCACGTGCAGACCTATGGCCAGGAGCTGGTCTTTGAATTGCAGACCGAACGCCTGCATCTGATTCAGTTACGGGCCTGGAGCCTCTGGCCGGTCGCCGGTGGGGTCCATCTGCGGTTCCGGGGCCTGCTGCTGCTGCCGGAGGCAGATCAGCACCTCTGGATTTCGGTCCGTCCGAGCCGCCAGTTGCGCCCCAACGCCAGCGAAGCGGCCCGGCGTCGCCATGGCCCCTGCACCTTCCGGGTCATCAGGTTCGTGCTGCACCCACACCGGCACGGCTTGGGAGACGGGCCGTACCGGTCTTGAACCAGGGTCTTGCCGGCCAGCGTCACGCTGTGGGCTGCTGCTGCGGCCGGGGATGGGCCAGCAGCAGCTCCTGCCGCGCCAGCATCGCCGCCAGGCTGGGTTCATCGGGATGGTCCCAGCCCAGCAGGTGCAGCAGGCCGTGGCTGGCCAGAAACAGCAGCTCCCGCTCCAGGTCGTGGCCGTGCTCGGCGGCCTGGCGGGCGGCGGTGGGCAGGGCGATCACAATGTCGCCCAGCTCCAGCGCTTCGGCGGCGCCGGCCGGCAGCGGTGGGGCCCCGTCGGCCCCGGTGTCCTGGGCGGCGAAGGCGAGCACATCGGTGGGGCCGGCCTGGCCGCGCCAGTCGGCATTGAGGGCGGCGATCTCCGGATCGCCCACCAGGGCCAGCCCCAGGCAGTAGCTGCCGTGGGTGAGTGGGGCCGGCAGTTCGGCCTGCAGTGCCGCCAGCCAGTGCGCCAGCAACCCCTGCCAGGCCGCCTCGGCCGGCTGCGGGGGCCCCGCCCAGGGGCCGGCGGCGGCCAGCAGCCCGGGCTCCAGGTCCGGGTCGGCGGAGAAGGCCAGGTCGAGGGCGACCGCGGCGGCCGGGGGCGGAGGTATGGGGCTGGAGCCCGCCATCTCAACCCCCCGGCAGCTGGGGGCGCCCCAGCC
>JBKDDA010000036.1:0-27670 GCA_046313055.1 Synechococcaceae cyanobacterium
ACTCCGCCCCCTTCGCCTCGACACACCAGACAGCTTCCCGTAATTTTCTGGGGTGTGAGGAGTGCAGAACGCAATTCCGGGGTCGAAACGAGGAAAGACTCCCAGAACCGTTCTCCTCAAAAGCCCTGCCTTCGGCGGGGCTTTTTTCATGGGCAACCCCGCCACCCCCGGGCCATGAAAAAACCGGCCCCCTGGGGGGCCGGTTCTGAAAAAGCGGTGGAACCGGCAGAAGCCGGTCCCGGCTGGATCACTTGACGGTGACCTTGCCGCCGGCCTCTTCGAGGGTCTTCTTGAGGGCTTCGGCTTCGTCTTTGTTGATGCCTTCCTTGACGGCCTTGGGAGCAGCTTCCACAAGGGTCTTGGCTTCGCCCAGGCCGAGGCCGGTGGCCTCGCGGACAGCCTTCAGCACCTTGATCTTGGCAGCGGCATCGAAGCCCTCGAGGATGACGTCGAACTCGGTCGTCTCTTCGACGGCCTCAGCAGCCCCAGCACCAGCGGCGGGAGCGGCCATGACGACACCGGCGGAAGCGGCAGCCGACACACCGAAGGCCTCTTCGATCTGCTTGACGAGCTCGGACGCTTCAAGCAGCGAAAGGGTCTTCAGCTGTTCGAGGATGGAATCAGTGGTAGCGGACATGATTGGGAATCAGCAACAGATCTGTTGGAGGAACAGTCAATCGGTTGAGCTCAGCAGAAGCAGGCCTCAGGAGGCCGTGCCCTCGCCATCGGCGTGCTGCTTGAGCGCCCGGGCGAGACCGGCGGGAACCTCCTTGATGCCAACGGCAACCTTGGTGGCCACGGCATTGATCGCACCGGCGATCTGGGCCATGAGCACCTCCTTGGAGGGCAGATCCCCGATGGCCTTGATGTCGCTTTCGGTGAGCAGTCGGCCTTCGAACAGGCCGCCTTTCACTTCCGACTTCTTCGTGTCCTTCTGGAAGGACTGAATGGCCTTCACCGCACCGCCCACATCCCCGCTGACGAGAACGAAGGCATTGGTGCCGGTGAGCAGGGGATCAAGTCCCGACCAGGCGCTGTCACCATCAATGGCCCGGCGCATCAAGGTGTTTTTGGTCACCTTGCAGATGCCGTTGCTGGCCTGCAGACGGGTCCGCAGGTCAGACATCTCTTTGATGGAAAGGCCCTTGAAGTCAAGAACCAGCGCCATTTCGGCTTCACCGAGGAGCCCCTTGAGCTCTTCGACGATCTGTTGCTTGTTCTCCAGAGTGCGGCCCATAGTTGGTGGAACGGATCGGGGGAACAAGCCGGGTACGCAACCCCAGGGGCTCCATGGAGCACCTCGAGGGGCTGCGGCCTGTTGCGATCCGCCAGGATCGCTCCTGCCGGCTCAGAACCTGTCGCGTGCACCTCGGCAGGACTTACTCCGGTGTGCCACCGCGGTCCGAGGACCGGGGGCAGGTCGGAACCCTGCTGTCTTGGGTAGGGCGCGTGCCCTTCTGGCAACAGCCAGACTCACACCCTACCCCACGGCCGTTCAGCTTTCCTGCTTGAGGTCCTGGAGGGCCGAGAAGTCGACCGGCACCGAGGGGCCCATGGTGGAGGTCACGTAGAGGCTGCGCCAGTACCGACCCTTGGCACCGCTCGGCTTGTTGCGGTCGATGGTTTCCTGCAGGGCCTTGAGGTTCTCCAGCAGCCGGGTGGCATCGAAGCTGGCCTTGCCGAAACGCACGTGCACGATGCCGCTGCGGTCGGCCCGGAATTCCAGTTTGCCCGCCTTGAATTCGGCGATCGCACCCGCCAGGTCGGTGGTCACCGTGCCGGCCTTGGGGTTGGGCATCAGACCCCGGGGGCCCAGCACCCGGCCCAGCTTGGCCACCTTGGGCATCATGTCGGGGGTGGCGATCAGCAGGTCGAAGTCCATCGCGCCACCGGCGATCTCCTCCACCAGGTCTTCATCGCCGGCCAGATCGGCGCCGGAGGCCTTGGCTTCGGCCACCTTCTCGCCCCGGGCGATCACGGCGATGCGCACTGTCTGACCCGTGCCGTTGGGCAGGGCCACGGTGGTGCGCAGCTGCTGGTCGGTGTACTTGGGATCGATGCCCAGGCGCACGTGGGCTTCGATGGTTTCGTCGAATTTGGCGGTGGCGTTCGCCTTCACCAGCTCGATGGCCTCGAGCGGGGCGTAGGGGGTGTCGTTGACGGCGGCCGCCAGGGCGGCATAGCGCTTGGAAACTCTGGGCATGGTGGTATGGGGTGCAGGCGACCGCAGGCGGTCTCCCCCGGATCAGGTGAACAGGTGAACGGGGCGGATCAGTCGTTGACGACCACGCCCATGTTGCGGGCGGTGCCGGCGATGATCCGCATGGCGGACTCGACGCTGGAGCAGTTCAGGTCGGGCAGCTTGGTGCGGGCGATCTCCTCGAGCTGGGCGCGGCTGATGGCGCCGGCCGTGCCCTTGGACGAGGTGGCTGCACCTTTCTCGATGCCGGCCGCCTTCGAGATCAGCACCGAGGCGGGCGGGGTCTTGGTGATGAAGGTGAAGCTGCGGTCTTCGAAGACCGAGATCTCCACCGGGATCACGTACCCGGCCTTCTCCTGGGTGCGGGCGTTGTACTCCTTGCAGAACGCCATGATGTTGACCCCGTGCTGGCCGAGGGCAGGACCCACCGGCGGCGCGGGGTTGGCTTTGCCGGCCTGGAGGGCCAGCTTGATCACGGCTACGACTTTCTTGGCCATCGGCTGGGGCGACTTGACGGGTTTCCCCGGAGGGAACACTGCGGATCACCGGCACCATAGGTCCCGGTGGGACGACGACCCCACGGCCGGAACCGCCGGGTCGTCCAGGGGCCGCCCTCCGCAGGGAAGCGGCCGCTGGTGTCAGCTCTGCTTGCTGATCTGGCTGAACTCGAGCTCCACCGGTGTTTCGCGACCGAAGATCGAGAGCAGGGCCTTGAGCTTGCTGCGCTCCGGCGACACTTCGATCACCTCGCCCTGGAAATCCTTGAACGGACCGGCGGTGACCAGGATCTGGTCGCCCTCCATCAGATCAACCCGCACCACGGGCTTCTTCTCGGCGGCCCGCTTGAAGATCCGATCCACCTCCTGGCGGCTGAGGGGGCGGGGTTTGATGTGGCCGCGGGCCTTGCCGGTGGCGCGCCGCTCCTCCTGCCCCACGAAGTTGATCACGTTGGGGGTGCTGCGCACGGCCATCATCGTGTCTTCGTCGAGCACCATGCGCACCAGCACGTAGCCCGGAAACACCTTCTCCTCGATCGCCTGGCGGCTGCCGTCCTTCTTGAGCTTCACGCCCGGCGTCTGGGGAATCTCGATCTCGAGGATGCGGCTGGCCACGCCCAGGGTCACCGCCCGCTGCTCCAGGGTGGCCTTCACCTTCTTCTCGCAGCTGGAGGCCACCTGCACCGCATACCAGCGGGCCACCTGGGGCGCATCGGCGACGCTGGGCTCCAGCTCGCCGCTGTCGAGCCCATCGGCGGTTCCGCCAGCCAGCGGGTCTGCGATCGACCCGGCCAGGTCCACCGGCATGGGCTCGGGCATCGACTCATGCATCGACTCGTGCGAGGGGTCGGGCAAGGGCTCGGACACAGGCTCGGACAACGGCTCAGACACGGAGATCTCGGCGAGGGACATCAGCGGAACACCTGGGTGGCGGTCCAGGAGTAGAAGCGGTCGATGGCCGCGATCGCGGCGGCGGAGGCGCTCACCATCAGGATCACGGCCACCGATTCGCTGAAGAGCTGCTGTCGGCTGGGCCACACCACCTTGCGCAGCTCATCCATGGTGGCGGCGGCAAACCCCTGCTCTCCCCCCTCCAGGGGGCCAGCAGCGGCGTCCGCAACGGCGCCCTGGTCGGTCTCCTCCTGCTGGGTGATGCCCTCCCGGTCGGTGTCCTGGTCGGTGTCCTTGATGGTGCCCACAGGTTGAACGGCGACGGCGAAGGGAAGGGGCTCTGGCCTGGCCGCGGGGACAGGCAAACCAACACCCTACCGGATGTGGCCCCTCAGGCCGGCACGGGCAGGAAGCTCAGGGCCCCGGGGCTCCCGGGGTCAGCCAGGACCCGCACCCCCCGGGCGCCGCTGAACCGCTCCGCCAGCAGCTCGGTGGCCAGGGGGTTCTCGATCCGCCGCCGCAGCACCCGCCGCAGCGGTCGGGCTCCATATTCGGGTTCATATCCCTCCACGGCCAGTGCCTCCACCACCGCCTCATCCACCTGCAGCTCCAGCTGCTGCTCCCGCAGCAGGCCGGCCAGTTCGGCCAGCTGCAGCCGCACGATGCGATGCAGGTCCTGCGGGGCCAGGGGCTGGAAGCGGATCACCTCGTCGATCCGGTTGAGAAATTCGGGGCGGAACTGCCGCGCCAGTTCCTGCTCGATGGCGGCGGCCAGGGTGCGTTCCAGCTCGGGCGATCGGGCCCCCTCCAGGATCGCCCGGCTCGCCAGGTTGCTGGTCATGATCACCACCGTGTTGCGGAAATCCACGGTGCGGCCCTGGGAGTCGGTGAGCCGTCCGTCGTCGAGCACCTGCAGGAGCAGGTTGAACACCTCGGGGTGGGCCTTGTCCACCTCGTCCAGCAGCACCACCGCGTAGGGCCGGCGGCGCACCGCCTCGGTGAGCTGGCCGCCCTCCTCGTAGCCCACGTAGCCGGGTGGGGCCCCCACCAGCCGGGCCACAGCATTGCGCTCCATGAACTCGCTCATGTCGAGCCGCACCAGCGACTCCTCCTCGTCGAACAGGGCCGCCGCCAGTGCCTTCGCCAGTTCTGTCTTGCCCACTCCGGTGGGGCCCAGGAACAGGAACGAGCCCACCGGCCGGCGTGGGGCCTGCATGCCCGCCCGGGCCCGGCGGATCGCCGCCGCCACCGCCGCCACCGCCTCCGGCTGGCCGATCACCCGTTCCGCCAGCCGGCCCTCCAGTTCCAGCAGTTTCTGGCGTTCGCCCGACAGCAGCCGCTGCACCGGAATGCCGGTGGAGCGGGCCACCACATCGGCGATGTCACCGTCTTCCACCTGCTCCCGCAGCATGGGATCGCTCTGCAGTTCGGCCTCCAGGGCCGCCCGGCGCCGCTGCAGCGCCGGCAGCTGGTCCACCTCCAGCCGGGCGGCATCCTCCAGGTCGCCGGCCCGTTCGGCCTCGGCGATGGCATGGCGCAGATCCTCGTCCTGCTGCAGCAGCTCCCGCAGTTCGTCGAGCCGCCCCCGCTCCAGGCGCCAGCGCTGCTGCAGGCTCTCCAGCCTCTGCACGCTGAGCCGCCGCTCCTGCTGCAGTTCCAGCCGCTGGTCCAGGGGGGAGGATTCCGCTGCCAGCAGGGCCCGCTCCACCCGCCGCAGTTCGGCTTCGGCCGCCTCCACCACCTGGGGCTTGGAGGTCACCTCCATGCGCAGGCGGGCAGCGGCCTCATCCACCAGGTCGATGGCCGAGTCGGGCAGGCAGCGGTCAGCGATGTAGCGGTCGGCCAGGCGGGCCGCCGCCACCAGGGCGCCATCGGTGATGGTCACGCCATGGTGCAGCTCGTAGCGCTCCCGCAGACCCCGCAGGATCTCCACCGCCGTGTCGCGGTCGGGCTCACGCACCACCACCTGCTGAAAGCGGCGATCGAGGGCGGGATCCTTCTCGATCGTGCGGCGGTAGTCCTCCGGGGTGGTGGCGCCGATGCAGCGCAGTTCACCCCGGGCCAGGGCCGGCTTGAGAATGCTGCCGGCATCGGCGCTGGACCGTTCTCCGCCCACCACGGTGTGCAGTTCATCGATGAACAGCACCACGCCACTGCCACCTCCGGGTCTGCCGCCGCCGCCGCTGTCGCCGTCACGCACCTCCGCCAGCACGCTCCGCAGCCGTTCCTCGAACTGGCCGCGGAACTTGGCACCGGCGATCAGGGCCCCCAGGTCGAGGGCCACCAGCCGCACCCCGCGCAGGGAGTCGGGCACCTCACCGGCCACGATCCGCTGGGCCAGCAGTTCCGCCACGGCCGTTTTGCCCACGCCCGGTTCACCGATCAACACCGGGTTGTTCTTGCTGCGGCGCGACAGCACCTGGATCAGCCGGCGGATCTCCTGGTCGCGGCCGATCACCGGATCGAGCCGGCCGGCCCGGGCGGCGGCGGTGAGGTCACGGCCATAGCTGTCCAGGGCGGTGGCTTCGGCCATGGTCGGCTCGGCCGCGGTTGACTCGGGCGCGGTTGACTCGGGCGCGGTTGAGTCGGCCACGGTTGAGTCGGGCACGGTTGAGTCGGGCACGGCTGGCCTGGCGGCTGCCGGCGCGCCGGCCCCGCCCGCCTGCATCTGCCGGATCAGCAGGTCCTCGCTCAGTCCCTGCTCCGCCAGCAGCCGGCTGCCCAGCCGCGGCTCGGCGGTGAGGGCCAGCAGCAGGTGGGGCACATCCAGCAGGCGGGAGCCCCAGCGCTCCCGCCGCCGGTCGGCCGCCTCCAGCAGGTCCTCCAGGGCATCGCCGATGTAAAGGGTGTCGTCGCGGGCCTGGGGCTGGTCGGCGCAGAAGGCCTCCAGCCGCTCGAGCAGCTGGTCCGCATCGATCGGCAGCGGTTCCACCCAGGCCTCGAACCGCCGGTCGAGCAGCAGGGCCTGCAGCAGGTGCTCCACATCCAGGGTGCCGTGGCGCCAGCGGCGGGCCTGGTCCTGGCCGGCGATCAGCAGCTCCCAGGCATCGTCGCTGAAACGGTCGGGTGTGCTGGTCAGGCTGACGGACATGGAGGGAAATCAGGCGGCGCTGGCCCGGGAGGAGATCTCGATCAATTCCACCTTGTAGCCATCGGGGTCTTCCACGAAGGCGATCACGGTGGTGCCGTGCTTCATCGGGCCCGGTTCGCGCACCACCCGGCCGCCGGCGGCGGCGATGGCGCTGCAGGTGGCCTGGATGTCGTCGACGCCGATGGCGATGTGGCCGTAGCCGCTGCCGATCTCGTAGGCATCGATGTCCCAGTTGTGGGTGAGTTCGAGCACGGCTGAGTCGCTCTCGTTGCCATAGCCCACGAAGGCCAGGGTGAAGCGGCCGCCGGGATAGTCCTTGCGGCGCAGCAGCTGCATGCCCATGGCATCGGTGTAGAAGGCCAGGGAGCGATCCAGATCCGCCACCCGCAGCATGGTGTGAAGGATTCGCATGGCGTGGCTGCGGCGAGTGGAACTGGAAGGCATTCTGGCGGCCATCGTGCGGTAGGGACCGCCACATCGGGCCGGGCGGGGGCGACCCATAGGATCGCCCCATTCGCCGGCTCAGCCTCCGTGTTCGATTCCCTCGACCTCGTCATCGATTCGATCGTCGCCCGCGAGGTGCTCGATTCGCGGGGTACCCCCACGGTGGAGGCGGAGGTGTTTCTTGAGGGCGGCGCCAGTGGGCGGGCCATCGTGCCCTCCGGCGCCAGCACCGGCGCCCATGAAGCCCACGAACTGCGCGACGGCGATGCCCGCCAGTACTTCGGCAAAGGGGTGCGCAAGGCTGTTGACAACATTGAGGAGCGGATCGCCCCGGCCCTCTGCGGCCTGAGTGCCCTCGACCAGGCGGCCGTGGACACCGCCATGGCCGAACTCGATGGCAGCGACAACAAGTCGGCCCTCGGGGCCAACGCGATCCTGGCGGTGAGCCTGGCCACTGCCCATGCCGCCGCCCGGGCCCTCAATCTGCCCCTTTACCGCTATCTGGGTGGGCCGATGGCGAGCCTGCTGCCGGTGCCGCTGATGAATGTGATCAACGGCGGCGCCCACGCCTCCAACAACCTGGATTTTCAGGAATTCATGCTGGTGCCCCACGGCGCCTCCAGCTTCCGCGAAGCCCTGCGCATGGGGGCGGAGGTGTTCCACACCCTCAAGGGACTGCTCAAGGATCGGGGCCTCTCCACCGCGGTGGGCGATGAGGGTGGCTTCGCCCCCGACCTCGCCGGCAACGACGCCGCCGGCGAGCTGCTCGTGCAGGCGATCGAGAAGGCGGGCTACCGCCCCGGTGAACAGATCTCCCTGGCCCTCGATGTGGCCAGCACCGAATTCTTCCGCGACGGACGCTATGCCTTCGGCGGTGGCAGCTACAGCAGCGCCGAGATGGTGGACCAGCTGGCGGCCCTGGTGAGCCGTTACCCGATCGTGTCGATCGAGGATGGGGTGGCCGAAGACGACTGGGAGGGCTGGCGCCTGCTCACCGAAAAGCTGGGTGCCACCGTGCAGCTGGTGGGCGACGACCTGTTCGTGACCAACACCAGCCGCCTGCAGCAGGGCATCGAGCGGGGCGTGGCCAATTCGATCCTGATCAAGGTGAACCAGATCGGCTCGCTCACCGAAACACTCCAGGCGATCGACATGGCCACCCGCGCCGGTTACACCAGCGTGATCAGCCACCGCAGCGGCGAAACAGAGGATGTGACCATCGCCGACCTGGCGGTGGCCACCCGCGCCGGCCAGATCAAGACCGGCTCCCTCAGCCGCAGCGACCGGGTGGCCAAGTACAACCAGCTGCTGCGCATCGAGGATGAGCTGGGCAGCCAGGCCGTCTACGCCGGTGTCGAAGACCGGGGCCCCCGGGGCAAGGCCTGAGCCACCGGCGGCGGCGCCGGGGATGTGCGGGCGGGTGTGCGAGCGGTTGTGAAGGGAATCGGAAGCCTGGGGCACCCCTGCCGGGCTTTTTCCATCCTGGGGAGTGGGACCACCCACGCATTTCCACAACCATGGCCCTTCTCGACGATCTCGTCGGCGGTGTGCTCACTGCCGTCGCCGGTGACAAGGCTCCGGCCCTCAACCAGTTTCTGCAGTCCAGCGGCGGTGTGACCGGCCTGGCCGAGAAGTTTCAGCGGGGGGGCGCCGGTGAGGTGTTCGCCAGCTGGGTGAGCACCAACGACAACCAGGCGATCACCCCGGAGCAGATCAACAGCGTGCTCGGCAACGCCCAGGTGCAGGAGTTCGCCCAGCGCATGGGCATCGATCCAGCCCAGGCCTCCTCATTCATCGCCCAGCATCTGCCCAAGGTGATCGACAGGCTCACCCCAGACGGTCAGGTGCCCTCCTGAGGCCTGCCACCGGGACCGGCCAGCTGGTCGATGCGGCCGTCGCGCCGCAGGCGGGCCTGGGTCTTCAGCCAGCCCAGGCCCACCGGCAGGCCCAGCAGCAGCGGCACGGCGGTGAGCGCCGGCCGGCTGCTGGCCGCCAGCAGGGCGGCGGCCACGGCCAGTCCCCCCAGCAGGAATGACTGGCTGGCGGAGTGCTGGGCCAGGGCCAGCCGCCGCAGCAGCCGGTCGGTTTCGCCCGCCCGGATCTGCACCTGCAGGTCGCCCTGCTCAATGCGCGCGAGGCTCTCATCGAGCCGGCGTGGGATGCCCAGGGCGCGGCTGCCCACCTCGGCGGCCTGGCGGGAGAGCTCGTTGATCAGATCGTTGGGGCCGGCACCGCTTGCGGTCATCAGGGGCAGCAGGTAGGGGCGGGCGATCGACACCAGGCTAAAGCCCGGATCAAGGCTGCGGCCCACCCCCTCGAAGGTGGACAGGGCCCGCATCACGAAGATCAGTTCGGCCGGCAGCCGGAACGGCTGGCCGTATACGAGGTCGTAGAGGTCACCGGAGATGCGGGTGAGCATGTCGGCCGAGAAGGGCGGCGTGAGCGCTTCGGTGAGCATCAGCCGCACCAGCCGGCGCACGGGGCCCGGATCCGCATCGGCACTGATCACGCCGGCGGCCTGCAGCTCCTGCACCAGGGCCCCGGCATCACGGGCCGCCGCCGCCCGCACCATCCGCCCCAGGCGGCTGCGCAGGCGCTCGGAGAGCTGGCCCATCATGCCGAAGTCGTAGTAGATCAGGGCCCCGTCGGGGGCCACGGCCAGGTTGCCCGGGTGGGGATCGGCATGGAAGAAGCCGAAGCGCACCAGCTGCTGCAGATAGCTGGCTGCCCCTTTCTCGGCCACGCTGGCGGGGTTGATGCCGGCGGCCACGATCGCTTCGCGGTCGGTGATCTTGATCCCCGGCACGTAGTCGAGACAGAGCACCCGCCGGGAGCTGAGCTCCCACACCACCGCCGGGATGCGGATGCCGTTGTCGTCGAAGAACTGCTGGCGGAAGCGGGCGGCATGTTCGGCTTCCAGGCGGAAGTCCAGTTCCCGCAGCAGCACCCGTCGGCATTCCCGGGCGATCGCCACCCAGTCACGGCCGCGGCCCCAGCGGGGATGGCTCTGCACCGCCGCCGCCACCTGCTGCAGCACCTCCAGATCCAGCCGGAACAGCCGCTCCAGCCCGGGGCGCTGCACCTTGAGCACCACCTGGCGGCCGCTGCGCAGGCTGGCCCGGTGCACCTGGGCCAGGCTGGCCGAGCCGAGGGGCTGCTCCTCGAGGTCAATGATCTCGCCGCAGCGCTCCCCCAGCTCCGCCTCCAGCCGTTGTTGCACCACCGCAAACGCAAAGGCGGGCACCCGGTCCTGCAGGTGGGCCAGTTCCTCCACCACCGCGGCCGGCAGCACGTCGGGCCGGGCCGAGAGCAGCTGCCCCACCTTGATGAAGGCCGAGCCCAGCTCCAGAAACTGGCCGGTGAGCCAGCGGGCCTGGCGCCGCTGCCGGGCCGCCAGGCGATCAGGGCTGAAGCCACCGGGATAGGTCCAGCGGCGGCTGTTCCACCACAGACCCAGCATCAGGCCCAGGGCCAGGCGCCAGATCCGCTGCCAGCGCCAGATCCGCGCCAGCGGCCCCAGCGATCCGCCGTCAGGCCCCATCAGGCCGGCCCCCGGGGTGGACCGTCGAGCTGGCGGCTGAGGGCCGCCACCCGCGCCCGCAGCTGGTCGATCTGGCGCTGGGGATCGCCATCGGCAGGGCTCTCGGGCCTGCCGGCTGCGGGGGGTGGATCTCCGTCGCCCTGTTCAAGCCGCTGGGCTTCCAGTTCCACCTCCTCCCAGAACAGCTGCAGTTCCCGTTGCAGGGTGGCCGGGGCATCCTGGGCGATCACCGCCAGATTGGCGGCAGCATCCATCAGACCGCTGCCCACCCGGGCACCGATGCGGTTCAGGGCCGCCTGTACGAGGGATTGCGGCGCGCTCATGGGGCAGGGAAAGGGGGCCGCCCAAACTGTGACAGATCAGGGCTGGATCGGTGGTGGCGGGGGATCCGCGCCCACCGATCCTGGCGGGGCGATCACGTCTGCCGGTGGTGGCATGGTTTCGCGGACCGAGGCCGGTTCCTCCTGGGCGGGCGGCAGGTCGGGCGCGGCCGGCGGCGGTGGCGCCGGCGGGTTGAGGGACTCCATCTCCTGCTGCTGCTGGTCTTCGCGGCTGCGGGCTTCGGCCTCTGCCTTGCGCCGGCTGGCTTCGGCGGCCTCCCGCCTGGCGCGGGTCTCCCGCTCAAGCCGGTCGAGATCGGCGCGGATCGGGGCGGCCGGGGTGTCGCCCGACCGCTTGCGCAGCTCTTCCAGCCGGGTGCCGGGCGGCTCCTTGAAGCCATAGCCCGGTTGATTGGGCAGGAGGCCATCCATCCGCAGGCCCAGCAGCCGCTGGGTGAGGCCGTAGCCCAGGCCGAAGAAGAGGCCGAGCACCAGCCAGAGCTGCCAGCGGGAGCCGGAGGGTCGCCGGCGGTCGGAAGGCTGGGGCTGGGGAACCATCGGCGGGCAGCGATGCCTCCCATCTTCGCCCCTGCGGCTGTCTGCGCCCGCCTGCCGGTCAGTCCTGCTCGACGGTGGGCTGCCAGTCGGCCTGCAGGCCCAGATCGGCCCCTCCGGATTCGCGGTTGGGGCGCCGGGTCCAGCCATAGGCCCGGATCCGGTGGCCCCGGCGCACCCGGCGCTGGCCCGGCTCGGCCAGGGCGGCGGCGCAGCGGTGGCCGCCGTCAAGGCAGGGGCCGCTGGCCTGGGGTGGGGTGGGGGTGGGCGGGCTGGTCCGGCAGGCGCCCAGCAGCAGCACCATCACCAGTGCCGGCAGCAGCCGCGGTCGCGTGCTGGAGGTGCTGCTGAAAGAGTGGCGCCAGAACTGCGGCGCTGGCCCGGGCGAAGTGGGGCGATGTGTCGGCATAGAGCAGCTGGCCGTTTCGGGTCGGTGCGCAGACCTGGCTGCACAGGTGGGGCAGGGGATCCACATAGTGGGCTCCGATCCGGGCCACGATGGACCGGAGGGTTGCTGTGTGCTGCTGCCGCCGCTGGATCGCCTGGGCGGTCGTGACCACGCAGCCTGTGCGACTGAAGACAAAACCCCGCTGGAACTCGATCTCGCCGCAGGTGGCGGGCAGGTCGTCAACAACCAGCAGGCGGCTGCCCGACCGAGCCGAGGCGTTGCCCAGCTGGCCCAGCTGGCGGCTGATGGCATCGGCATCGGCCCGGTTCTGCATGGTGGAGTGGGAGTACACCACCACGTCTGAAGCGGTCAGGTCCCTGGCAAAAGTTCTGAATTGGTTGCTGCCATTCCAGAAATCTCTGGCGTCGAGGTTGGGTGCTTTCAGGTAGGGATTGTCGGTGGCATTGGTCAGGTAGTAAACCCGTGCAAACCCCAGCTTGCGAGCCGCCTTCTCCAGGGAGGGCACCAGGTTGCTGGCGTGGCTGTCTCCCAGCACGAACAGGCTGGGTTGCCGGTTGGTTCTGGTCAGGCACTGGCGCCAGTTGCGGGTGGGGGTCCTGCCGGCCAGTTCGCAGCCCATGCCGTACTGAACGTTCACAAATTCGTTGCGGTAATGGCCCACATAGAGGAGGCCACGGTTGGAGGCAAGGCCCAGTCCGCGGCTGCCGGCGGCCGCCAGCGCCAGGCTGGCCAGGCCGCCCAAAATCCACCAGATGCGGCTGCCATCACTGGTTTTGTGCCGCCATGGTGTTTCGATCCAGCGATAGGACATCTCAGCAAGCACCAGCATCAGCGGCAGCTGAAACAGGGCGGTGACAGGGGTCACGCCAATGGTGGAGCGGCTGATTGCCAGCACTCCCCAATGCCACAGATACAGGGAATAGGAGATCAAGCCGATGTGAACAACCCTGGGGTTGGTGAAGATCCCGTGCATGGCCGTTCCAGGTCGCAGACAGGCCATCAGCAGGGCTGACAGCAGCACGATCAGCACGGTGGCTGGCACCGCTGTGGCGACTGGCAGCATCATCACGACGGCCATGGCGATGATCACCAGCAGGGGTGGAATCCTGGCCAGGGCTTGTTCGATTCGAGCCCGCTTGTGAAAGCCGATGAAGATCAGGCAACCGGCTGCCATTTCCCAGAAGCGGGTGGGCATGAGAAAGTAGGCAGCAGATTGGTTGGCTGGATAGAGAATGATGAATCCAATCAGCGATGCACTGGCCAGAGCCGTGAGCCAGACGAACAGATTGCGGGCTCCATTGTGATTCTGCCTGGCATAGCCCGATAGCCAGATCAGCAGGGGAAAAAGCAGGTAGAACTGCTCCTCCACACCCAGGGACCAGGTGTGTGTGAAGGGATTCAATTCGGTGGCTTCGGCAAAGTAGTCTGTCGAGCGCCGGTAGAGAAAGATGTTTGAAAGGCCGAACAGGGAGGTTGCGCCTGTCTCCAGGGCCAGTTGGGGATTGGGGCTGAACACAGCGATCAACAGGCTGGTCAGCAGCACGAACACCACCAGGGCCGGCACCAGCCGCCGCACGCGCCGCACGTAGAAACCACTCAGAAAATCGCCGAAGCCATTGCTCGCTCTACCCGTGAGTGACGACGTGATCACATAGCCTGAAATCACAAAAAAGATGTCAACTCCGAGATAGCCGCTGGGCAGCAGATTCTTGTTGAAATGGTTGATGATCACCGCGATCACGGCAAAGGCGCGCAGGCCGTCGATCTCGGGGCGGTAGCGGCTGGCGGATCGGGCCTGGTTGGCTGCTGGTGCCATTCTCTGATATGCGGAATTAGCCATGGTCAGCGCTGCGGTCTTGGCGGCAGTCTGGATTCAAGAGATTCAGGGCACGCGCGGGAGAGTTGGTAGGTGGATCCGATGAACGGAGCGCCAAAGTGAAGCGTGGACAACCGCAGAGATGTGATGGCCTTGTCTGCAGTCCGGCTGGCGGGTCGCCTGGCTGACAGTGCCTGCAGAAAATCATCGTTGTTGTTGATGATGGGGTGCACAATCATGTCTTGAACGGCGCCGGGGATGAGGCGATATTTCTCCAGCACTCTGCCGCTGTCATCGAGGTATTCAATATAAACAGGGAACGGGCGATATAGGGACGCCAGAATCGATCTGGATGGTGAGTTTTTCAGGTCTGTTGTCAGCAACACGAAGCCATGGTAATCGTGGGGTAATGGCAAGGGTTGGGATGTCCAGTTCATGCCGCTGGATGGCTGCCAGTTCAGGCGCCCGCTTGCCATGGTCTGGCAGGCGGCATCAGCCTTGGTTCTCGAATCTGAGGGATTGCTCTTTTTTCTGAAAACAAGGCTGCCTTTGCTGCCTCTGTGGCTCCATGCGTAGCTGTTGTTGATTGCGGCCAGTGCGGGCGAGTCGAGGCCGATCCGCAGGCGTCGGTCGATCTCTTTGATGCTCACGATCAGCCATTCTGGTGCTCGGCCTGGCGTGTTCAGAAAGTCCTTGTTGGCGGCTTGCAAAGACTTGGAATAGGCGGCGTAGCTCTGGGGCACGGGCCTTGGCGTGTAAGCGAGGTTGTTGGCCAGCACATTGGTGATGTCCCATGGAATGACATCAGCTGTGGCGCCAGCCGGGATCTTGTAGTCTTCAGATGTTGCCCGGAAAGACTCAATGACACGGCTTCTTCTGGCCGCCAATCGTGACCGCCCTGCTGGGCTCAGCAGGGAGAAAGTCTCGAAGAAACCCCGCAGATAGGTTGCGGCTTTGCCAGGTGATGGTCTGTAGCCAGATGACACTCCAAGAACGCCCGACAGGGCCAATGGCACCACCAGTCCCAGGGCAACCAACCCGCCATGGTCCCTGGCCAGAGCCCGCCTGAGAGGATCCCAGCTGAAGCCGATGACCACCAACAGGGCTGTCAGCAGCCAGAGGGCTCCTATGGAAACATGACCGCCGCCGTCGCGCACAAATGAGCTCTTGAAGACGATCCAGACCAGCATGGTCAGGCAGGCCAGTGTGAGCAGGTGGTGGGGATTGCGTGCCGTGCGGACGAATCCTGCCCAATCCGTGGCACCCAGCAGCAGCGTGCACAACAGAAACAGAATGGACAGGGCAGACAGCCAATAGGCGAACAGGGTCCAGATCGACTTGAACTGTGGGGCGAGGGCCATGGCATCCGAATAGCCCCTGACCATCTCCAGATTGGGGCCTGAGTAATAGCTCAGAAGATCGCTGGGCGACCATCCGCAGGTGAGGCCCCAGGCGCCATAGAGAACCAGCCCAGGCACGCCGATCAGCATGGCCAGACTCGCCAGCTGCTGGCTGGCCCTGTGCTTTCGAAACTCCAGAAGCCAGAAGCCGAAGGCCAGCAGAACCACTGGAATGGCTGCGCCAAGATAGCTTAACTTGACCAATGTTGCCAGGAGTGTGCCGGCCAGCAGGCAAGCCCCAAGCCAGGTCTGTGCAGCCAATGTGGTGCCTCCGGGCCTGAGCCTTGCTGCCGCAGGTGCCAGAATCCCAAGCAGGGCGAACAGGTAGAAGAGCACATCGGTTTTTGGGCCCGCCCCAATCATGGTGGCCAGCGTGATGCAGGCTTCGGCCCAGCAGCCAAACAGCAGACCGATGGCGACTTGCACCGCAAACCAGATCGCCGTGAAGCCCACGCGGGCAACGATCAAGGCCGTCAGGTTGTCTGAAATCTGAGACGTTGCCGCCTGGTGCAACGGGCCATAGGTGAAGACAATCTCCCTGCCGAACCGGCGAGCTGAGTCGGTGGCTTCCACCAGGGCCTGGGCCCAGGAGGGGTCCAGGCCCACGCCGGGATCTCGGAACGGCACGGCCCAGGAGGCAATCGCGGCCGTGAGGGCTGCCAGGGCGATGATCAGGGCCTTCTCCCGTGGCGACCTGCGCTGCGTTGGGGCTTGAAGGACGGTGCGGAATCGGAATAGGTCAGCCATGCAGGTGAGGGGTCTGGGTCCGATGGGTGCAACGACGGCTGTGGACTTCAGATCTGTGGGTCTGGACGAAGGCGCCTCCACAGGTCCGAGTCGTAGGTGTTGCCGCGGTCGGCTGGCGGCAGCACGGCCTCCTGGCGGGGGAGCTGCCCATAGCTCTGTTCAAAGATGCGGGCCGATTGGCGTGAGTCCTTGGCAAGGTAGAGGCGTCCGCCGGCGGCCATCACCTCCCCATCCAGCTGATCCAGCACCGCCAGCAGTCCGGGCACGGCCGCGGACACATCCGCTGCCAGGGTCCAGCCTGGAATCGGAAAGGAGAGGGGTGCCCGATTGGCCGGGCCGAATCGCTTGAGCACCGTGAGGAAGCTGGGTGCACCCACCTGGCGCAGGGCCGCCAGGGTGCGGGGCACCAGATGGGCCGCGGCATCGGGCACGGCGAACTGGTATTGCAGAAAGCCGGCCGGGCCGTAGATGCGGTTCCAGTCCTGTACGCCATCGAGCGGATGGAAGAACGGGGCAATGGCCTGCAGTTCGCCTGTGCGCTGTCTGGGGGCCTTGCGATACCAGGCTTCGTTGAATGCCCGCACGGTGAGGCTGTTCAGCAGCCCGCCGGGCAGAAACGGCGGCGCGGAGGCCAGGGCCTTCGGGTCGTAGTGGAGGGGATCGGCCCGCTGGGCCTGGGGCAGGGCCCCGGCGGGGGCATGGTCACCGCAGGTGAGCACCCCGCGGCCAGCGGGGTCGAGGCTGTCCACCCAGGCAACGCTGTAGCGGTATCGGCTGTCGGCCTCCACCATCGCCGCCATCAGCGACTCCAGGTCGCGGTGGCGGCTGGTGTCGACATGGATCATCGAGCTGCTGATCGGGATCAGCGAGAAGGTGGCCTCCACGATCACGCCGGTGAGACCCATGCCGCCCACGGTGGCCCAGAACAGCTCGGCGTCGTGGCCATTGCCCCGGCCGTCGGGGGTGAGCTCCCGCAGGCTGCCGCCCCCGTCCACCAGCAGCAGCCGCCGCACATGGTTGCCGAAGCTGCCGTCCACATGGTGGTTCTTGCCATGCACATCGGCGGCGATGGCGCCGCCCACCGTCACGTTGCGGGTGCCGGGGGTGACCGGCAGAAAGAAGCCCGCCGGCACGATCACCCGCAGGATCTGATCCAGGCTCACGCCTGCGCCGGCGGTGATGGTGCCGCTGGCGGGATCGAGGGCCAGCCGGTCAAAGGCCGGCACCTCGATCACGGTGCCATTGCGCAGTTGGGCGGCATCGCCGTAGGAGCGGCCCAGGCCCCGGGCGATCAGCGAACGGGCCGGCGCAGCCCGCACCAGCTCCTGCAGTTGCGCCAGCGAGCCGGGCTGCACCACCTGGGCGCTCACCGGGTTGGTGCGCCCCCAGCCGCTGAGGGTGAGGGTTCGGGCCGTCAGGCCAGGGGGCAGGGGCAGGGTCACGGGTGTCAGAGTCTGGAGGCGAGCGTGGCGGGCAGCAGGCGCACGAGCCCCATCAGGGGCGCCCACCACCAGGGCAGGTATTCGATCCCCCGTCGGTTGGGCCGCCGCAGCAGATCACGGGCCACCGATTGCGGACTGGCGCACAGTGCGGCCGGGGCCTTGCCCACGGTCATGGGCGTGGCGATGAAGCCTGCGTGGATGATCCGCACCGCAAACGGCGTGCCGTGGCAACGCAGCAGCAACCCCTCGCCCAGGGCGGTGAGGGCCGCCTTGGCGGCGCCGTAGTGGTAGTTGGAGGGCCGGCCGCGATCGGCGGCCACCGAACTGAACAGCCAGAGCCGCCCTGGTCTGGCCAGCCGCTCGGGGGTGGCGATGGCGGTGAGCCAGGGGATCAGGCCGCCCACGTTGGCTGCCAGGATCCGCAGTGCTTCTGCCCCATCGCTGCGGGCCAGCTCGGCATCGCCCAGGCAGCCGGCGGTGACCAGGTAGAGGTCGAAATCGCCCACCTCAGGCCGGCGGACCGGCTCCAGCGCTGCATCGGCCAGCAGGTCGGTGTGCTCGGTGGTCACGGCTGCTCCATGGCGCTGCTGCAGCTGGTCGGCCAGCTGTTGGTTCGCCCGGTCGTTGCGGGCCACCAGGTGGAACCGCCGGCAGCCGCGCCGCGCCAGCTCCCGGCAGAGGGCGCCGGCCACCCCGCTGGTGCTGCCCAGCACGAAGGCACTGCGGATCGGGATCGGAACGGTGGTGGCCATGGCGGAACAGCTCGGTCAGGAGTCTCGCCTGTGCCGGCCCTGGTCGGCGCCGGTCGGGGGGTAGCCCACCGGCGCGCTGCTGAAGCTGCGCCAGTGGGGCCGGTCACTGGCCTGCAGCAGTTCGCGGTCACCCCGGCTGTCGCCATAGGCCTCCAGCTGATCGGCGGCGGGCAGGGCCCCCAGATGCTGGGCGAGGCGGCGCAGTTTTTCCGGGCCCTTGCAATTGGCGGTGGTCAGGCGCAGGGGCCGGTCGGGCCCGGCCTGCAGGAGATCGCTGCAGCCGGTGGCAATCAGCTCCACCCCGAGGTGGCGGGCCAGCGGCGCGATCAACGGCTCCGGGGATGCCGTGACGATCAGGCAGCGGTGGCCCTGCTGCTGATGCCAGCGCAGCCGGGCCAGGGCCTGGGGGCGCAGCTGGCCGACCAGCAGCCCGGGGAGTCGGGCCAGGGCCGCCCTGCGGCGATCGGTCGGCGCCGCCAGCAGGGCCTGGTTCAACAGTGTCTGCTTGAGCAGCGCCGTGCTGCACGACCCCAGGCGCCAGGCCAGCAGCCGTGGCGCGAGCCGGCAGAGATCCAGGGCCAGGCCGACCGGGCCGCGCAACAGCAGCAGAAAGCAGCGGGTGGCATCGCCACGGATCAGGGTGCCATCGCAGTCGAAGGCGGCGATCACGGCCGGGCGGGTGTGGCGCGGATCAGAAATTGCTTGCCCAGCAGGGGCCAGGCCCAGGGGCTGTGCAGATAAAGCTGCACGAGCCGTGGATGGGTGGGCAACCGCGAACGAAATGAATAGGGGAGAAAGCGGTCGTGAGCAGCCACCACATCGAGACCTGCTGCAGCCAGATGCTCCAGCACGGTGAGGTGGGAGAGGGGGAGGCGATGGTCGGCAAAATCCCAGTAACTGCTGGCGCAGTATTTGATGTTGGGCCCCATGATGGTGATCAGGCCGCCGGGGCTCAGGGCTGTCTTGCAACGGGCCAGAAAGGCCTGCACGGCTTCTGGGTCGGGGAGATGTTCGAGCAGGTTGGAGATCCAGATCAGATCGTGCTGTCGCTCCAGATGGAGATTCTGAAATTCTCCCTGGTGGAATTGAACTTCTGCCGACAGATGGGGCGAACGGGGTCGCAGGTCGCAGCCACTCAAGGCCAGGTTCCGGCCGGTGCAGGCATTGAGGAACTCGCCCTCTCCACAGGCTGGATCCAGCACCGACCGCAGCGGCTGGCCGGCTCGACAACGCACGCCATCCGCCAGGATCCGGGCGCCGATGTGCCGCCAGACAGCGGCTTTGGTGGCGGGTGCAATGCCATCAAAACGGTGCTGATAAATGCGTTCGAGATCAAGTTCCATGGGATCTGAGCCTCTGGCGGAAAGTGAAGGTCTTCTGGGCCAAGTAGGAAAACAGAACAGGTGCCGCGACTCCGAGGGTGTGGGCAAGGGTGCGCAGGCGCTGGTCGGTGGCGGCGCCCCTGTGCAGGGCCACCAGCCCCAGCAGGCTCAGGTGATAGATCAGCCAGGTCAACACCAGTGCCAGCAGGTTGATGGTGGCGAAGCGCATGATTTCGGCTGCCCTGGACCGTGGCGTGGCCCGTTGCACGGCCTGAAACACAAAGCCCCTGCACAGGAGGTAGGAGGTTGACAGACCAGCGCCAAAACCGGCCAGCACGGCCCAGCCATCGGCAACCATCAGGCTGGTGGCCAGGCGGGTGAGGATGTTGACCAGGGCAGCCAGGCTGTTGGCCAGCAGAAAGCGCAGAAACTGCGGCGACAGCCATGCCGTCATCGGCTGATCCCCACGGCGCGGCGAGCCAGCAGGCGGCCAAAGGCGATGCTTTCGCTGATGCCCCGATCTTCCGGGTAGTAGGCGGTGGTGTCGGCGGTGAGCACCCCGGGGAACGGCTCCAGCGGGGGCAGGCTCTGCTGGAAGTGCACGCCGCAGACGGGCTGGGCGAAGCGGTAGCGGCTGCAGTGGCTGGCCAGCAGATCGGCGTCGCCGAGGCGGGGGTTGAGGGCCTGCAGGCATGCCCAGGCATCGGCGATGAAGGCCTGGTCGGGCCGCTGGTAATCCGGGTGATCCGCGGGAATGTAAAAGGGCACGTAGCTGAAATGGCCCCCCAGGGGCCGCAGGTTGCCCATCTCAATCACCCCCGGGATGGCAAAGCGTGCGTCGTTGACGTTGGTCCAGAAATTGGCCGTGACGGCCTGGCGCGTTTTGAGCACCACGCAGGCACAGGCCACCGAGGGCAGGGCGCGATAGCGATCCACCAGGGCCTGCTCGACACCGCCGGCCTGCAGGAGCGGTGCCAGCAGCGGCAGGGGCACCGTGCTGATCACCTGGTCAAAGGCCTGCTCTCCGGCGGCGCTGCGGAGCACGGCCCCGCCCGCCGGCCGTGGCCTCAGGGCCTGCACCGGTGTGCTGAGCCGGATCTCCCCTCCGCCGGCGCGGATGGCAGCCGTCAGGGCATCCACCAGCTGCTGGGAGCCGCCCGGCAGAAAGCCCAGGGTCTCCCGCAGGCGGCGGCGGGATTGGCCCAGGCGGCGGATGCGGCTCCAGATCCAGGCTGCCGAAATCCGGTCGCTGTGGTGGAAGAACTTGTAGGCGAACAGCTTGTGCCAGAGCACCTGGTAGCCCTGATCCCCCAGCCAGCTGCGCAGCCACCGGCTGGCCGTGATGCCATCGAGGGCGCGCCAGTCGCGGATGGTGAGGCAGCGGGCCGCATGCAGCAGGTAGCGAACCCGGGTCAACCAGGGCAGCCGCCGAAAACCGAGCACTGCCCCCACCGTGCCCCAGGGATGGAGGCGTCCATCCAGATAGAACCCCATGCGTGTGGTGCGCCATTGCAGCTGATCGATGAGCTGCAGTTCTTCCAGCACCTGGAAGAAAGCCGTGTCGCTCAGGCAGTGAAAGTGGTAGTAACGCTCGAGGTTGATGCCGGCAAAGCTGAAGCAGGCGGCCATGCCGCCCAGCCGATCATCGGCTTCGATCAGCACAGGTTGGTGGCCGAGGCGCGTGAGCTCATAGGCCACCGCCAGCCCCATCGGGCCACCGCCGATCACGGCAATGCGTGGTTGCTCCAGCGTGGTGGCGGTCATCAGAAGGGCATCTCCAGTTTGCTGAAGCGGGGATCCTGATGGGTGATCCGCAGGGCGGCTGCCAGGGGTGTGGGGCTGACCGAGAAAATCGCCGGCCAGTCGATCACCGCAAATTCATCACCGGCGGTGAGGGCCTGCAGCTGGGAGCGGGTGAATGCGGGCTGCCGGCACACCAGGGCCCAGAGCTGCAGCAGCCAACCGAAGAGTGGAATCGGCAGATGGATGATCCAGGTGCGGGCGCCCACTGCTGTGCGCAGTTGGCGCATCAGGCTGAGATAGCTCACCTTTTCCAGGCCGGTGATGTCGTGGGTGCCCGAGAGGGTGTCGTTTTCCAGGCAGCGCTGGATCAGCATGCAGAAATCACCCACATAGAGCGGCTGGCGGATGAACCGCCCCGATCCGGGAATCGGGAACAGGGGCAGCTTCTGCATGAAGCGGGCCAGCCAGCCCAGATGCTTGCGGTCAAACCAGCCGAACATCAGGGTGGGTCTCAGCACGATGGCGGTGGGCCAGTGCTGCAGCACCAGTTGCTCCTGCCGGCGTTTGGTCTGGGTGTAGAGGTCGGTGGCCACCGATTGCACCACCGAACTGCTCACGTGCACGAGCCGGCGAATGCCGCCCGCCCTGAGCTGCTCCAGCACCACCTGGGTGCTGAGCACGTTGTTGCGTTCAAACTGGCTGGGGTCGGTGTTGCCGATTTCGGCCTGGAGCATCACACAGGCATCGCAGCCACGGATCGCCAGGGGCCAGCGCTGGCCTGCGGTTTCCGTGAGGTCTTCGCACAGAAAGGTCACCGTTGGGAAGAGTCGCTCGGCGATGGCGACCGCCTCCCGCTTCTTGTCCACCACCAGCAGCTCCCAGTCGGGATGGCTGCTCTGCAGCACAGCGATCAGGTTGAGGCCCACCAGGCCCGCGCCGCCGGGCAGAAACACCCTCATGGTTGCAACCCCCCGGCCGGCAGCAGGGCGGCACGGTGGCCCAGGCCCACCACCACCACGGTGACCAGCCAGGCCAGCAGGGTGAGCTGGATGCCCCGATCGCCCAGCAGAATCTCTTCCGGCGTTTCGCTCGTGTGCTCCGGGGTCAGCAGGCGCCGGCGTTCGGATTCTTCCGGATCGCTGAGCAGCTGGTAGCGAAAGATCCCCACCAGGGCGAACGGTACCGTGAGCAGCATCCAGGGGGTGGAGGCGCCGTTGAGGGCCGGACCTGCGGCCCAGAGGCTGTAGCTCATGAAGGCGCTTGTGGCCACCAGGCTTTCGAGTCGCAGCAGCAGCGGCAGGGAGTAGCGCTCCAGCACCTTGCGGGTGACGACACCCAGGCCCTGGGCCACCCGCAGCTCGGCCTTGCGCTTCTCAATCGCCAGAAACAGGGCCAGCAGCCCCACCGTGAGCAGGAACCAGGGGGAGAAGCCGAAGCCCCCGGCCACCACGCCCGCGATCGCCCGCAGCAGAAAGCCCGATGCGATGCAGAACAGATCCAGCAGTGGCATGCGCTTGAACTGCAGGCAGTAGCCCAGCTGGATCAGCCCGTAGAGCAGCAGCACCCCGGCCAGGGTGGGGGTGATCCAGGCGCCGAGGCTGAGGCTGGCGACGGCCAGCAGCCCGGCCGTGGCAAGGGCCGTCGGCACGCTCACCAGGCCGGCGGCGATCGGGCGGTGCCGTTTGCTGGGGTGGGCCCGGTCGGCGGCCACATCCAGGCAGTCATTGAGCAGGTAGATGGCGCTGGACAGCAGGCAGAAGGCCACCAGGGCCCCGCCAGCCCGCAGCCACACATCGGCCTCGAAGCGGAAAGCGAACAGCGACGCCGCGAACACCAGCAGGTTCTTGGGCCATTGCCGGGGTCGACAGGCCGCCAGCAGGGCAGGCAGGCAGCCGGGGCGGCCAGGGACCATGGGTTTTGCTTTCCGCTCCTGCATGGGCTCAGACCCTATGACGCGGCGCCGGCGTTTGTCGCGCAGGGCGTTTGGCCCATGGCAATCGGTCAATCGACGTCGGGCAGTGGTCGACCGATCAAACCGATCAAACCGATTAAAGCCAAGCCAGAAGTCAGGATCCATCGAGTCACGGGATTCATCTCACGCGAAACTCGATGAGGCGCTGGAAGGGGTGGCCATAGTCATGGCTGGCGACACATTCGAAGTCTGTTGTCGAGTTGGCAACCTGACGAAGCTCGTCAAAAACATAATGATAGGGATCTCTGCAGGGGTGTGAGTGCGTTCCATATTTGACTTTCCACTCAAAATCTGCGCACCAGTCTTCTCCGGCTGGAAGAATAATCGCGGAAGACATATAAGTTGTCCCGGCTTTCATTTTGGGATGAAGTCTTTTGAGGCAGAGGGTAATTGAGTTTAATGTTAGGTGCGAAAATAGAGAGTTAGAGAATGCAGCATCAACGGAGCCATCTGGGATGGCGCTGAAATCAAAGTCGGGACCGGTTACTGGAACTATGTTGTTGCAATCGATGCCCCTTCGTTGAAGATTCTTAAGGCCTGCATTCACGGCCTTCTGATTGATGTCAGTTGCGTAGTAGATAGACGGACGGCCAATTTGTGGCCAGCAATAGGCCAGGGGCATGTCTCCGCAGCCAATATCAGCAAATGCTTTTCCCTCAACATTGCCAAAATGCTGCAACACTGCGGGAACCTGATAACTCTGCAGTCTCTTGCGATACTCGTCGTTGACAATGCGAGTGTTTTGCTGATAAAAATTCTCAGAATGGGTCGCTGGATTATTGGGGGTGCGCAACGCTTTTGTTATTTTAGCAAGAACTCTTTTCATTCACTTTAGTTTATTTTGTTGATGCTATCTCAAGGCTGGATTTGTGTCAAGCGTTCTTGCCGATTCCGGTTGAACGGCTCTTGTGCAGGCGGCCGGCCAGGTTTGTGTGTGCTTCGCTGGCGATGGCTCTTGAATGCGAGAGTCGCTTGTCCTGGGCTGGCAGGCACTGCTGCTGGGTTGGCGATCAACCAGGGCACTCATCTGCTCCAGGTTGAGGTTGATCTGCTCGATCGTCAACGGCTTCTGACGAGCGTTCCAGCGATCGAGGCCTTCGGCGATGCCGGCGCCCTGCAGCCGCGAGAGGATCGCCCAGGCCGTCTCGCTGGTTTCATTGGCGAAGCCGCTGCCGCCGCTGAGCGACACATTGGGTACGAGCCCACTCCCGCCCGTGCGCCCCTGGGCACCACGATCTGGATCGCCTGGGGTGTGCTGCTCATGCAGCCAAGCCCTGGAGGCTGCTGTGGAGCAGCTGGATTCATGCGAACACGCTCAGTTCCGTGCATAGTTGACACCAGGCCGGCAGATCAGCGGCTGCTGAAGCGCACGGTGGCCCGTGGCGAGAAGGGGGTTTGCAGAAGGGCGCAGGCTTCGATGGAAGCCACCAGGGTGGTGACCAGCAGGATGAAAGCCTGCTCATGTGCTGTAAGCCCCGACTGGCTTTGCAGCAATGGAGCAAGGGCAATCCAGAGAGGTGATGGCTCCGCCTCGGGGTAGACCCGTTGGAGCCGCTTCTGGTGGCGCGGTTCCGCCAGGGTGGGTTCGCCGGCGCTGTGGGCGAAGTCGTTGCGCACGCTGCGGATGGCGTGCAGGGCCTGCTCGATCGGCGCTTCGATCAGGCCGAGCCGTGCGGCCAATGAAATCTTGGCGCCGTAGCTGCCCAGGGATCGATCAGGCGTGAACAGCTTGTCGTCAGGGTCAGCGCTGGGGGCCATCACGGCCTTGAGCAGATGCTCCAGGGCCAGATCCAGCCGAGCGGCACCCACCAGCACCAGACCCCGACCGCGCTCAGCCATCATCTGCACCGCCACATTGCGCGCTTGTTCCGCAGCTGCGAGGGTGAGTGGATCGGGGCTCATTCCTTCAGGTCCTGATCACGCAGATCCTCGTAGAGGTTGGTGTGGTTGAGGAGAATGTCGATCATTCCCTCACGCACGTCCTCTGAGTTGAGTGCCTGAGTGCTCATCAGTTGATGGGCATCGAGAGCGCCGATGATCGCATCGAGGAGCGCCTTATTGAGATCCGGTGAATTGGAGAACTGTTCCTTGCTGTTAGCGGCTGCCTGCTGACGCAGGGTGGAGGATTCCAACAGCTTGCCGCGAATCACCGAGCAGACGTAAGGGAGCTTGTCGTGATCACTGAGCTCCCCACTGAACAGTTCATTGAGCTTGGCAATGATCTCGGCCAGCTCCACCTTGTTCTTGTCCTGAACCCCGCCACCACCAGGGGCCATGCCTGGGATGGCCGGATTGTCTCCCTGCTTGAGATCGAGTGTTCTGGTGCCGAGATCGCGCAGATGGTGGTGGGTAAGCACCACCTTGGAAAGATCAATCGTATGGATCTCGCGCTCAAACTCCAGCAGCGGCAGGAGGGCCTTGTAGAACATGGCCCGCTTCTCCAGGCCGGTGTTGGCGTAATCAAAGATCTGCGAGAGGAAGGTGTAGAAACGTCCATAGGTGCCCATGTCGCTGCGGAACAGGGTGAGGGCATCCAGTTCCTCCTTGGCCCGCTTCAGGGCATCGCCATCGTTGCTGTCCTCAGCCTGGCGGTAGGCGAGGCGAGCCTCTTTGTGCAGGGTCATCAGTCGCTGAGCGACCGGCTCGATCGCGGCCATCAGCTGGCTCTGCCGTACCTTGTCGCTGCGGCGCTCATCCAGCAGCACCTTCACCACGCGATCGATCTCAAATTCGTCGTAGTGGCCGTGGGCATCGAGCTTGGTCTTGAGATCGAGGATCAGGTTGGGATCGGTGGCCTCCGCCAGCTCGGCGGTGGCGTAGTAAGTCTTGAAGGCCGCCAGGATGTCGTTGGGGTCGTTGACGAAATCCACCACGTAGGTGGTGTCCTTGCCCGGGTGGCAACGGTTCAGGCGCGAGAGGGTCTGTACGGCCTGGATGCCATCGAGGCGGCGGTCCAAATACATGCCGCAGAGCAGCGGCTGGTCGAAGCCGGTCTGGAACTTGTTGGCCACCAGCAGGATCTGGTAGCCCTCGCCCTTGAAGGTCTCGCGGATGTCGCCCTTGAGGTTGGGGTTGAGGGACTGGCTCCGTTCGGTGAACCCATCGGGGCCGATCGCCGGATCGCTCACCTCGCCGCTGAAGGCCACGAGGGTGCCGAGGGGGTATCCCTTCTCACTGATGTACTTGTCGATGTCGAGCTTCCAGCGCACCGCCTCCTTGCGTGAGCCCACCACCACCATCGCCTTGGCTTTGCCATCGAGCAACGGTCCCACGAACTGTCGGAAGTGTTCCACCACAATCTCCACCTTGCGGGAGATGTTGTGGGGGTGGAGCTTCACCCAGCCCAACAACTTTTTGAGAGCGGCATTGCGCTCCACTTCTTCGCTGGAGAGGCTCTGGCCTTCCTGAGCCAGCTGGAAGGCCAGCTTGTAGGAGGTGTAGTTCTGCAGCACATCGAGGATGAACCCCTCCTCGATCGCCTGACGCATCGAATACACATGGAAGGGCGCCGGCAGGTTGCCGGGGCCTGCTGGCTCGTTGGGATTGGGCCGACGGCCGAACAGCTCCAGCGTCTTGGCCTTGGGGGTGGCGGTGAAGGCCACGTAGGTGATGCCGCCGCTTCCGGCCCGGGTGCCGGCGGCCCGAGCGGTCATCTCAGCGACGAGCTGATCCTCGAAGGAAATCTCACCGCCATCAGCCAGTTCGGCCAGTTCAGCGGCGGAGAGCACCTTGCGTAGCTTCAAGGCGGCGTCGCCGGTCTGGGAGCTGTGGGCCTCATCGGCGATCACCGCGAAGCGCTTGCCGCTGGTGGCGGTGAGCTCCTGCATCTTCTTGATCAGAGCCGGAAAGGTCTGGATGGTGCAGACCACGATCTTCTTGTCGCCCGAAAGTGCGGCTGCCAGCTGCTCACTCTTGATGCCCTTCTCGGTGGTGATCGAGGCCACCACCCCCTTGCGCCGTTCGAAGTTCTCGAGCGTCTCCTGCAGCTGGGAATCGATCACGCTGCGGTCGCTCACCACCAGCACCGTGTCGAAGACCTTGCGGTCGGCTCCGTCGTGCAGATCGGCGAGCAGGTGAGAGCTCCAGCCGATCGAGGCGGTCTTGCCGGAGCCGGCCGAGTGCTGGATCAGGTAACGCCAGCCGGGCCCCTCCTCCAGCACCGCCTGGAGCAGCAGCCGGGTGACCGCCAGCTGGTGGTAGCGGGGGAAGACCAGGCGGCGGATCTGCTTTTTCTTGTCGCGCTCGGCGATGCAGTAGCGGCCGAGGATCTCCAGCCAGCTGTGGCGTTCCCACACCTCCTCCCAGAGATAGGCGGTGCGATGGCCGGCCATCACAGGGTTACCGGCACCGCAGTCGGGCCCGCCGGGGTCACTGCCCTGGTTGAAGGGCAGGAACTGGGTGCGAGGCCCCTCCAGGCGGGTGGTCATCTGCACCTCGCGGTTGCTCACGGCGAAGTGCACCAGGGCGCCGCTGGGGAAGGAGAGCAGCGGTTCGGGGGCCTGGCCGGCGGCCTTGGGCAGTCGGTCGG
>JBKDDA010000037.1:0-6724 GCA_046313055.1 Synechococcaceae cyanobacterium
GTTCGTCAAGACGGCCACCACCTACGACCCGGTGTTTGTTGAGACGGGGACGCGCAGCGGCGATCGGGTGACGATCCCCCGTGGTGGGGACCCCACAGACGAGGTGGTGGTGCAGGGGGCCCTGTCGCTCTACGCCGAATCGAAGAAGACCCAGCAGAGCGACACAGCCGAGACGGGCAATACCCCTGCTGCGCCTGCAGAGGAGAGCACTCAAGAAACCGCAGCGACCGCGCCTTCCCAGCCCCAGCTCAATCCCTTGGGCATTGGAGCTGCTGTGGTGGGCGTGCTGGCACTGGGTTGGGTCGCCGCGAGCCGGCTGGGCCGCAAATCGAAATAACCCGCGGGGGGCGCACCGCGCTGCCGCTGAGCAACCCACCACGCCTCTGCCCTCGACGTTCCTGGCTCTCAGTCCATGCTTGATCGTGCTCTCAATGCCACGCTGCGCTTTTCGATCGCCCGGCGTTGGCTGATCGTGGCGGCGGCGATCGTGATCAGCCTCTGGGGGCTGGTGGCGATCCGGCAGATGCCGCTGGATGTGTTCCCGCCGTTTGCACCACCTCAGGTGGATGTGCAGACCACCGCTAACGGCCTCTCCCCGGAAGAGGTGGAAGCGCGCATCACCCTGCCGATCGAGGCCGCGGTAAACGGCTTGCCCGGCGTGGACACCGTTCGCTCCTCCTCGAAGGTGGGCCTCTCGATGGTGCAGGTGGTGTTTGACCAGAACGCCGACATCGAGAAGGCCCGCCAGGCGGTGGCCGAACGGTTGCAGCCGATCCGCGGTGAGCTGCCCGCCAATGCCAGCGCCCCGGAGATCTCGCCACTGGTGTCGCCGCTGGGCACGATTGTTCAGTACGCGTTCACGTTGAAGGGCTCCAGCTCCACCACGGAACTCGAGCTGCGGCGCCTGGTGCAGTCGAGTTTTGAGAACCAGCTGCTGGAGATTCCGGGGGTGGCCCAGGTCACCCTTTATGGCGGCGACGACCTGCAGCAGCAGATCTGGGTGGATCCAGAGAAACTGCGCAGGCGTGGGGTGTCGCTGCAGGCCGTGGCTGATGCCGCAGCTCAGGCCAGTGCCACGGCGCCAGGCGGCTTCCTGATCGGCGGCGGGCAGGAGACGCTGATCCACGTGGATGGCAGCGCCCGCAGCGGCGACGATCTGGCCGCTGCGATCGTCAAGAGTGCCGATGGCCAACCGCTGAAGCTCTCGGAGCTGGCCTCCATCCGTGCCGGTGGTGCCCTGCGCCGCGGCGACGCCAGCTTCAACGGCCAGCCGGCGGTGGTGCTCATGGTCAACAAGCAGCCCGATGTCGACACCCCCTCGGTGACCCGGGCTGTGGAGGAGCGCATCGCCGCGATCAGCCGCACCATGCCCGCCGATATCGCGGTGAAGCGCACCTTCCGCCAGGCCAACTTCATCGACACGGCGATTGCCAACGTCAGCTCTTCCCTCCTGGAGGGGGTGGTGATCGTGTCGGCGGTGATCGTGCTGTTCCTGATGAACTGGCGCGCCGCGGTGATCAGCCTCAGCGCCATTCCGCTGTCGCTGCTGATCGGCCTGATGGTGATGAAAAGCCTGGGGCTGGGCATCAACACCATGACCCTCGGCGGGCTGGTGGTCGCCATCGGCTCGGTGGTCGACGACTCGATCGTCGACATGGAGAACTGCTACCGCGGCCTGCGCCGCAACCAGCGGGCCAACGACCCCGTTGATCCCCTGCAGGTGGTGTTCGACACCTCGGTGGAGGTGCGCCAGCCGGTGATCCTCTCCACCTTGATCATCCTGGTGATCTTTGCGCCGATCTTCTCTCTCACAGGGGTGGAGGGCCGCATCTTCCAGCCGATGGGGCTGGCCTACCTACTCTCGATCGCCGCCTCCACCCTGGTGGCGGTGACCCTTTCGCCGGCCCTCTGCGCCATCCTGCTGGCGCCGGTGCGCCTGCCGGCGGAGAACACCTGGATCGCTGCCCAGGCCGAGCGGCTCTACAGGCCCATCCTCGAGATGGCGTTGGCGGCGCCGCGGCGGGTGCTGGCCCTGGCCCTGGCGCTGCTGATTGCCACCACCGTGATTCTTCCCGGCCTGGGCCGGGTGTTCCTGCCGGAATTCCGGGAGCAGGCGCTTGTGAATTCGATGGTGCTCTACCCGGGTGTCTCCCTGGAGATGACCAGCCGAGCCGGGCAGGTCCTGAGCCGCTCGCTGGCGGACAGCCCCTGGATCGACTGGGTTCAGGTGCGCTCCGGCCGGGCCCCCGGTGATGCCGATGGCGCCGGCGTGAACATGGCGCATGTGGATGTGGAGCTCAGCGAGGCGGCGATGGACAACCGCCCTGCCGCCATCACCGCTCTGCGCCAGGCCTTCCTGAAGCTGCCGGGCGTGGCCCCGAACATCGGTGGCTTCATCTCCCACCGCATGGATGAGGTGCTCTCGGGGGTGCGCAGTGCCGTTGCGATCAAGATCTATGGCTCGGATCTGGCTGAACTGCGCCGCCTCGGCGAGCAGGTGCGCGATGCGATCGAGCCGATTCAGGGTGTTGTGGATCTGCAGCTGGAGCCCCAGTTGCCGATCCGCCAGGTGCAGGTGGTGTTCAACCGGCAGGCGGCCGCTGAACGGGGCCTGTCGATGCAGCAGCTTGCCGATCAGGTGGAACTCGCCCTCAACGGCAAGGTGGTGAGCCAGATCGTCGACGGAGCGCACCGCAGCGATGTCTGGGTCGGGATGCCGGAAGACGCTCGCAACAACCTCGATGCCATTCGCATGGTGCCGATCGCCACAGCAGCCGGCGCCATCGTTCCCCTGGGTGATCTCGCCTCCGTGGACTACGGCAAGGGGGCCAATGTCGTGAACCGCGAGGATGTCTCCCGCCTGATCGTGGTGTCCACCAACGTGAGCGGCCGCGATCTGGGCAGCGTGGTGGGTGACATCAAGCGCACGGTGGAGCGCTCCGTGACGCTGCCCACGGGCTACTCCATCCGCTATGGCGGCCAGTTCGAATCCGAGGAGCGCGCCACCGCCAGCCTGGTGCTCTACAGCGTGGTGGCGGCTGTGGTGATCGCCCTGTTGATGTGGATGGCGGTGAAATCCTGGCCGGCCACCGTGGCGATCCTGATCAACCTGCCCCTGGCACTGGTGGGCGGACTGGCGGCGGTGCTGCTCAGCGGAGGGGTGTTGTCGGTGGCGTCGCTGATCGGCTTCATCACGCTGTTTGGCGTGGCGGTGCGGAACGGTCTGCTGCTGGTGGACAACTACAACCGCCGCCATGCCGATGGCCAGGAGCTGCGGGAGGTGATCCGTGGCGGAAGCCTGGAACGGCTCAAAGCCATCCTGATGACAGCCCTCACCTCGGCGCTCGGCATGTTGCCTCTGGCCCTGGCCTTCGGGGCCGGCAATGAGATCCTCCAGCCCCTGGCGATCGTGGTGCTGGGCGGCCTGATCACCTCCACTCTGCTCACGCTGGTGATGTTGCCGGCTCTCTATGCCCGCTTCGGGCGCTGGTTGCTGCCCCAAGCCAACGCGCAGGCATGACCTCATCCCGCCAGGGACAGCTCGCCGGCCTGGCGGCCGCTGTGCTGTTCGGCTGCAGTGCGCCGCTGATCAGCACGCTCACCGGCTCGGGCTCGGCCCTGAGCATCGCCGGCGTGCTCTACGCCGGGGCCACCCTGGCTCTGCTGGCCGTCCGGCTGGTGCGCGGCACCCAGGCTGAAACCCCCATCCGCCGCGAGGACTGGCCGGCTCTGGGGGCCCTCACGCTGCTGGGTGGTGTGGTCGGGCCGGTGGCTCTGGTGTTGGGTCTGGCCCGCCTGCCTGCGGCCTCCAGCTCGCTGCTGCTCAACCTCAAGGCGGTGTTCACCCTGGCGATCGCCATGCTGCTGGGGCGAGAGCACCTCGGCCGTCGCGGCCTGGTGTCAGCGCTGCTCACGGTTGCCGGGGCGGTGCTGCTGTCGGAAGGATCACTCAGCGGTGCCAGTGCCAGCGGTTGCGCTCTGATCGCCCTGGCCACCCTGGGCTGGGGCATCGACAACAACCTCAGCCAACGGCTGAGCCTGCGCGATCCCATCCAGATCGCCACCGCCAAGGCGGCGGGGGCCTCGCTGCCGATGCTGCTGCTGGCCTTGCTGCTGGGGCATCCATTCCCACCGATGCCGATCACCCTGGCGCTGCTCGGCATCGGCGCCCTGGGCTACGGCATCTCGATCTGGCTGGAATCTGCTGGCCCTGCGCGATCTGGGGGCGGCCCGTGAGGCCGTGCTGTTCTCCACGGCGCCGTTTGTGGGCGCACTGTTTTCGGTCGTTGTTCAGCGGGAGTCCCTCTCAGCGCCCCTGCTCCTGGCTGCGGGGTTGATGGCCGCAGGCGTCGTGCTGCTGCTGCGGGAGCAGCACAGCCACCTCCATCACCATGAGGCCCTGCACCATGCCCATCGCCACCGCCACGATCCACACAGCGGCGACCCCCATCACGAGCACGAACACGACCAGGAGGATCTGGAGGGGCACCCTGCTGATAGCCCCTTTTGGCATGCCCATGACCATCGCCACCGGGAGCTGGAGCATGCGCATCCGCATGTGAGTGACGCCCATCACCGGCATCGGCACTGAATCGAACAGAGATGGATCAGCCGGGAGGTACCTGAGGTGGTTGCCACTGGGCTGTGGTCGGTTGCCAGCCCTGTTGTCGCTTCTCGGCCCAGAGCTTCAGGGCTTCCTCTCGGCTCAGCTCCCAGCGGCGTTTGAGCAGTGGCACCGGTTGATCCGGCAGCAGCTCACCGCTGGTGATCTCGAGCCGCTGGCTCCAGCGATCCCAGAGGGTGGGCCGGAAGTGCAGCACCTGCCGGCCGTTGCTGATCCACGCCACCCTGGGCGACAGCGGTGGCCGGTTGCGGGGCCCACCGCTCACGCCACCTCAGGCGTCCAGCCCCGCTGGCGGTGCAGGTCCTCTGACCAGCCGCTGCAGCGGTGGGTGAGGTGCTCGCCATGGGCGATCAGGCCCTGATGCAAGTGACAGGTGAGCAGCGGGATGCACTCCGGCCCCGGGTGGTGCCGGAAGAAGTGGCAGGTCATGCAGACCTGGCGGCTGCGGCTGGCGCGGAGCACCGTCTGATCCAGCCACGGCCAGTCCTCGATCTCGTCGGTGCGGGAAGGCTGCAGGCGGGAGAGCGGGACCGGCACCATGACAACACCTCAATGCGTACACCTGTACTAGCAGGGAAGGCGTCTTGGCGCCAGGGGCTCAGCCGGCGCCTTCCTGGTGCTGCACCAGGAAGGCCTCAATCCAGTCGTGGTGGCACTTCTGGATGATCCGATCAGCGATGGTCACCGCCTCCTCGGGCACTTGGAACCGCTTGCGGAAGGCCCGGGTGAGGCTCTCCAGCAGGGGGCGGGGCAAGGCCCGCAGGGTGCTGTGGAGGTGCTGGATCGTCTCGGCATCGAGGGCCACCTGGCCGAGGTCGGCCGGGGGTGAAGGCACAGGCGTCGCGACCGTGGCCCGAATGCGGCCCTGAGCCGGGGAGGTTGCGGTGGCGGAGGGAGCGCCAGCCGCCTGTCGGATCACAGGAGGCCTCTGGCTTCCTTCGCCCTGACCCGCAGCACTGCTGACCTGCCGCTGCGCCTTGTCGTAAAGCGCCAGGCCAAACGGGTTTCCGAAGGTCATCAATGCCCTTTTCATGGCGTCGGTTTCCGCCTCCTTGAGGGCGGATTCATGGGCCTGGCCCAGATCCACGTCGATGCCGTGGCCGGCACCGCTTCCCTCACGAATCAGGGGTGGAAGGCCCCCGGCGGTGACGGTGACGCGGACACGGGCGGTGTAGGTGACACCCCGGCCGGGCTTCTGGTCACGGCCGATCGAGCGTTCGGCCTGGGCGACGCAGCGGACCGCGATGGTCTGCCGCTGCCAGCCGTCAAAGCCAAAGATGCGGTTGGCTTCAGCCACCGCAAACCACCCCTCGACATAGGCGACCTTCCCGCGGCCCTGCTCCCGCTGGCGGACGTTGGCTCGATCGAGGGGTGCGGCCAGGGCAGCGAGCTGCTCCGGGGAGAACCCGGAGGACTGAGCCTTGGGGGCTTCCGGCGCTGAGGCTGGTGCGGGCCCTGGCGCTGGAGGCTCCTCGGCGCGATCAGCGGAGCGGATCAGCTCCAGCGCCGATGGCGGCCTCTGGGCGGGACGTGGAGCAGCGGGCCGGCTGGTGGTGCTGGCCCCGTTGGTGGAAGGAGCGGCGACGGTCATGGCGATGGGAAGCGATGGATGTGGGGAGGAAGGGAAGGGGGCCCCGGGGGCCAAGCCGGAACCCCAGTTGCAAGGGGCCTCTGGCCCCTCAGTGGATGCGCCAGGAGCGGCGGGAGACGAGCTGGGCGCCGGGGATGAAGTGGCCGGCCTTGAGGGCCTCTTTGATGGCGGCCTTATCCGGCTTGCTGGTGGTGGAGAAGCTCAGCCACTCGGGAGCGAGGGCGTCTTCGTCGTCGATCTCGACGGCCTGGGACTTGCGGGAGGTCAGCTCGTGATTCGGGAAGGAGAAGCGGGTAGAAGTGGGCTGCAGGCGGGTCAGCACCAGGACCAGCGAGTCTTCGAGGGCGTCGGCCCGAGAGGCATCGGAGCGGGACAGCTCGGTGAGCCGCTTCGCCTGCTGCTGCCGGTAGGCGGCCTGACCGCGGAGGTGCTCGATCACCCAGCAGGTGGCATCGGCCTTGGCCGCGAGGGCCTGCTTGTTGCCTTCCTCGGCCAGCAGGGCAGCCTCC
>JBKDDA010000038.1:0-104815 GCA_046313055.1 Synechococcaceae cyanobacterium
CCCTCAGACAGTGGGGGTGGGCCAGGGTGCGCAGCCAGATGGCCTGCGCACCCAGTCGGCCCACCACTTCTTCCGGCACCGAGCCTTCGATGCGGAAGCTCACCAGGCCTGCCGGTGGTGGGCACTCCAGCAGGGGCGACACGTTCTCCAGTTCCTGAAGGCCATGCCAGAGCCTGCTGCCCAGCTCCTGGATCCGGGCGGAGCGGACCTGGGCATCGCCGCAGCCCTCCAGCAGCTGCAGGGAGCGATCCAGGCCCGCCTGCAGCGGCAGGCAGGAGGTGGCCACCTCAAAGCGGCGTCCATCCCGGTGGAAGCTGCTGCCCGCGCTGGTTTCCTCCCGTAGGCTGCGCCATCCGATCAGGGTGGGGCTGGCCTGTTCCAGCAGACGCTCGGAGAGCACCATCGCCCACAGGCCTGCCGGTCCGCCGCCCCATGTGTGGCCGGTGCAGGCATAGATGTCCGCCGCCGCCGCGGCTTCCTGCACCGCCAGGTTGCCCAGGCACTGGGCGGCATCCACCAGCAGCCAGGGCGGAGAGGTTTCGGCCTGCAGCCGCTCGGCCACGGCGGCAATCGGCATCAACTGACCGGTGTTCCAGAGCACGTGGGAGAGCACCACCAGCCGGGTGCGCGGGGTCAGGCAGCGCTCCAGCCGGTCCATCAAGGCCGTGTCGGTGGCGGGGGGGCTGCCCCGCAGGTCGGCCACCGGCAGGCAGGCGAGGCCCAGGCCCTCACGGTGCGCCAGTTCCCGGCAGGCCGCCACCACACCGGGGTGTTCGGCATCGCCCAGCAGCAGCTCATCGCCCGCCTGCCAGGGCAGACCCCACAGCGGCAGCACACAGCCGCTGGTCACGTTCTCGCTGAAGGCGATGCGGCTGGCCTCCACCCCCAGCCAGCCGGCCAGGCGACCGCGCAGGCGACCGGTCAGCTGAGCCACATAGGGCCAGACGCTGTCGGTGAAGGGTCCCAGCTCCTGGATCCGCCGCCAGCTGTCGGTGATCGCTTCCAGAGATGGGCTGGGCAGGGGGCCCTGGCCGCCGTAGTTGAAGTAGGTCTTGTTGGCCAGAGCAGGCATCTGTTGCCGCAGGGCGGCACCACAGACCGCGGCACCACAGACCGCGGCACTGGGGCGCTCGGGCTTTGCCTGGGTCATGGCGGAGGGGGGCACCAGCCCCCAGACTGGCCTGGCGCCTGCTGCAGCGTGGCCGATGGGGCTTCGTCGAACAGGCGCCGGTAGGCGCCGGCGAAGTGGCCGTGGTTGAGGAAGCCATGGCGGCTGGCCACATCGATCACCGTGGCGGCCCTGGGGTCGGACTGCAGCAGGGCATGCCGCACGGCATGGAGCCGCTGCAGCCGGTGATAGGTCATCGGGCCCATGCCCAGGTGGTCGCGGAATCCCTGGATGAGGCTGCGGCGGCTCACATGCACGGTCCGGCAGAGGTCGTTCAGGCTGAGGGGCTGGTGGGGGTGCAGTTCCATCCAGCGCTGGGCGGTCTTCACCACCTCGATCCGGGCCGGCGGTCGCAGCAGGCTGCCGGCCCGATCACCGGCATGCACCAGGGCCTCCAGCAGCAGGGGCATCAGATCGTCGATCGCCAGCCGGGCCAGCTCCGCCGTTGGCCCGCCTCCCATGGCGAACAGCCGCACCAGGGCGCGGCGCAGATTCTCGAACCGCCGTGGCTCCAGGATCAGCCAGTTGCGCTCCAGGGCCTGCTGATCCAGGCCTTCGCAACCGAGCTGCAGGCACCATCGCTCGAAGGCCTGGCGATCGATCATCAGCAGGCCCACACAGGCTCCTGCGGGCAGGCTGAGGTGCACGTCGCCTTCGGCCGCGAGCCCGCACACGGCCGTGGCCGCCAGGGGCTGGCCATGGGAGCGACGGGGGCCGGTCTGCCCCGGGGGGTTGAGATCGAGGCAGATGAGCTGGCGTTGCGGATCCTTGGCGCCCCGCACATGCAGGGGCCGATCCAGGCGCACCCGCCGCAGCAGCAGGGGGCCCACCGCCAGGGCCAGCAGATCGCCGCGCAGCTGACCTCCCGCCAGCTGGGTGAGTTGCAGGGGCAGGCCGGCAGCGGCCATCACCATCTGCAACTGCTCCACGCCCTGGAACGGAATGTGGCGACCCGGGGGCACGAGATCTGCACTTTCTGAGTGGCCACATGGTCTCACGATTGCCAGGGTGGCAAGGGGAGCGCCCAGGGCGGCTCCCCTGTGAATCCTCTCCCTGGCGAACCCAGCCATGCCCAACGGTAAGCCCAACATCCTCATCCTCTGGGGTGATGACATCGGCCAGAGCAACCTCAGCTGCTACAGCGATGGTCTGATGGGGTACCAGACCCCCAACATCGACCGCGTGGCGAGGGAAGGCGGCCGATTCATCCATTACTACGCCGAGCAGAGTTGCACGGCCGGCCGAGCCGCCTTCATCACCGGCCAGAGTGTGTTCCGCACGGGCCTCAGCAAGGTGGGCCTGCCTGGGGCCGAACTTGGATTCCGCTCCGAGGATCCAACCATCGCCGAGTTGCTCAAGCCCCAGGGCTACCGCACCGGTCAGTTCGGCAAGAACCACTTCGGCGACCGCGATGAGCACCTGCCGACCATGCATGGCTTCGACGAGTTCTTCGGCAATCTTTACCACCTCAATGCCGAGGAGGAGCCGGAGCTGCGTGATTACCCGCCCGAGGAGGACTTCCCCAACTTTCGCCAGCGCTTCGGACCCCGCGGCGTGCTGCACTGCTGGGCCAATGGTGACGGCACCCAGCGCATCGAGAACACCGGTCCGTTGACACGCCAGCGCATGCAGACGGCCGACGACGAGTTCATGGTGGAAGCCAAGCGCTTCATCCGCGATGCAGTGGCCTCAGGGGAGCCGTTCTTTGTGTGGTTCAACACCACTCATATGCACTTCCGCACCTATGCCAGGCCCCAGGATGTGGGCCGCAGCGGTCGCTGGCAATCGGAATATCATGATGTGATGATCTATCACGATGAATGCATCGGTGAGATGCTCAACCTGCTCGACGAGCTGGGCATTGCCGATGACACCATCGTGATGTATGGCACCGACAACGGACCCCACATGAACAGCTGGCCTGATGCCGGCATGACACCCTTCCGAAACGAGAAGAACAGCAACTGGGAAGGTGCCTATCGTGTTCCTGCCCTCGTGCGCTGGCCCGGTCGGATCGCCCCTGGCACGCTCTACACCGGCATTGTCAGTCACCTCGACTGGCTGCCGACCCTGCTGGCGGCTGCCGGTGAGCCCGACATCAAGGAGAAGCTCAAGGGCGGCTATGAGGTTGGTGGCAAGACCTTCAGGATCCACCTGGATGGGTACAACATGCTCGACTACTGGACGGGCAAGACCGACAGGAGCCCCCGCAAGGAGTTCTTCTACTTCTCTGACGACGGTGATCTGACCGGTCTGCGCTACGACAACTGGAAGTTCGTGTTTGCTGAGCAGCGGGCGCAGGGCACCTGCCAGATCTGGGCTGAGCCGTTCGTGCAGCTGCGTGTGCCGAAGGTCTTCAACCTGCTCACCGATCCCTATGAGCGGGCCGACATCACCTCCAACACCTACTGGGACTGGATGTTCGACCATGTCTTCCTGCTGGTGCCGGCCCAGGCCTTCGTGGCTCAGTTCCTGGCCACCTTCCAGGAGTTTCCTCCCCGCCAGAAAGCAGCCAGCTTTTCGGTGCAGCAGGTGCTGGAGAAGATGACCGCCGTGGTCGGAGGTTCCTGAACCCATGGGGATATCCACGGCCGTGCTGGCCGGCCCGGAGGAGTGGCAGCTCGGTGATCTCCGCATCAGCCATGGTTGGCATGGCCGTGGTGGCTCTCCCCCATCGGGAGCCGAGCTCCTGATTCCCGTCGGTGCCCAGCCGCTGCTGGTCTCCATGGGCAGCCTGGAGCCGATCCTGCGACCACCCCTGGATCTGCTGTATCTGCCGGCGGGCCAGGAGGGTGTGCGCACCTCGGGCTTCGCCGGCTGGCGGATCCATCTCGATCCCGAGCGGCTCTGTCGGCTGGCCCTGGAGCTGGTGGACCATCGCCTCACGCCCGTGCGTCTGCGCCGGCGCCTGCAGCGGCTGACGCTGCTCCAGCCTCGGTTGAGTCCCGAACGGGAGCTGGTGCTCGGCCTGGGGCAGATGCTTCAGCTCGGCCGCCAGCCCCGCATCGACCCCGGTTTGCTGGCGCAGCTGGGGGCCGATCGGATCATCCAGCGGACCCTGGTGATGTTGCTCTGCACCGATCTGATCCAGCCCACCGCTGACGGCGACACTCCGGTGCCGGTGGGCCGGGCGGCGATCATTCCGGAGCTGCTGGCCTGGATCGATGCCCATCTCGACCAGCCCCTGCAGCTGGCGGACCTGGCGGCCCGCAGCGGGTACTCCCCCCGCAGCCTGCGCAACATCTTCCACGAGCGTTTCGGCTGCTCTCCCGTGCAGTGGATTCGCAATCGTCGGCTCACGGCCGCCCGTGCCCGCCTGCTGGAACCCCAGCCCGGCGACACGGTGGGTTCAATCGCCGCCGCCTTCGGCTACCGCCATCCCTCGCAGTTCAGCCGAGATTTCCACGCCCTGCATGGGGTGCGTCCGTCGGAGCTCCTGCGGGAGGGGGCGCGCCTGATCTGAGGGGCGGCCCTGATCTGAGGGGCGGCCCTGGCCTGAGAGGTGACCCTGGTCAGAAGTGGACCTTCAGGCCCAGTTCGATGCCGTTCTGATCGGAGGTGAAGCCGGTGCTGCGGTCGGCGCCATTGCTCCAGGCCAGACCCAGGTAGCGCCAGGAGGCCGTCAGTTCGGTGGAGTTGCCCAGGGCGATGCCCACGCCCGCCTGGGCGTTGCCGCTGAGGTCCCGCTCACCGGCGAGGCCGAAGCCCCCCAGATCGCCCCGGGCGAACAGGCGCAGTCCTGGCGCCACGAACACCGAGGCCTGGGTGCCGATCAACGGCTGGGCCCAGGTGCGCTCGAGGGTGCGCTCCCGTTCGAACCGCAGCCCCAGGGGCCCCTGGCCCTCCAGCCGGGTCGCCACATCGAGCTGGGCCTGCACCACCCGCAGGCCGGCATAGGGAATCACCCACCAGCGGCCGGCCTCGCCCCTGGCCTGTTCGCGGGCGCCGAAGCGGTAGCGCACGGCCAGGTCATAGACGCCACTGACGGCCGTCACCTCGTTGGTGAGTTTGACCAGGCCGCGGGGGGTGCTGGAGGCCCGTTCCGCCCCCAGGCGGGTGTAAGCCGCATCGACCAGCAGACCCAGCCGATCGCGCTCCACGCTGGCTCGGCCGCTGGCGGCGAACTGGAGCACCTGAAACAGCTGGGAGGGGGTCAGCTCGCTCTCCACCTCGAAGCCCTTCACCGTGGTGGTGCCGCTCAGCCAGGGCGTGAAGCCGTAGAGCTCAACCGTGCCCGACCAGGGCGAGGCAGCCGGATCAGGCTCCCTCGCTTCCGTGGGTAATGCGGCCAGCAGGGGGCTGATCAGCAGGGCGGCCAGGGCGCCCGGGCGGCGGCGGAACATTCAGAATCGGACTCGTGAAGGGCTGGTGCGCTCGCCCCCAGGCTGGCCTGCCTGGATCGGCATGCTGGGGGAAGGGTCCAGTTGCTGCAGCGTTTGCTGCCGACTGGAGCAATCCCTGCTGAATTCAGAGCACCTGACCCACCATCACGGCGGCGACAGCCGAGAACAGGGTGATGCCGAGGGCGGTGAGCGGATTCTGGCCCTGGGCCACGGCCAGGCTGGTCACGACACCGGCGCCGATGGCAGCAACCGCCAGCTGGGTGGTCAGTTCACCGCCGGAGCGGGGGGTGGGGCTTGGCAGCATGGCGGCGGCGGTGACTTCGGCGACCGTAGGAACGCCGTCTGGGGCCGTCATCGGCCACGCCCTGGGCTTGTTACCCAGAGTCGGAGTTCGTTACGTCCCGCAATGCCACGGCCCGGCCGGCGGGGGTGGAGGCGGGGCGGGCGCGGCCGCCCCGGGCCCAGGTTTCGAGGGCCTCCAGCTGTTCCCGGGCCGTGCGCGAGAGGGGCACCACCTGGCTGGCGGCCGCGATCAGGTCGGCTTCGCCGATGTCGCGGTCCGCACCGAAGGCCAGGTGCATGGCTTCGATCACCGTCTGTTCCAGTTCGGCGCCCGAAAAGCCGGCGGTGCGGTCCACCAGCACATCCAGGGGAATGGTGTGGCTGGGGCGCCGGCGGCGCAGCTGCAGATCCAGAATCGCCCGCCGTTCGTCGGCGTCGGGCAGTTCCAGCAGAAAGATCTCATCGAAACGCCCCTTGCGCAGCAGCTCCGCCGGCAGCCGCTCCACGGCGTTGGCCGTGGCCACCACGAACACGGCACTGGTCTTTTCGGCCATCCAGGTCAGCAGGCTGGCCAGCACCCGCTGGCTGGTGCCGCCATCGCTGCGGCTGTCGCCGCCGAAGCCCTTGTCGATCTCATCGATCCAGAGCACGCAGGGGGCCATGGCTTCGGCCCGCTGGATCATGTCGCGGGTGCGGGCCTCGCTGGCCCCCACCAGACCGGCGAACAGCCGGCCCACATCCAGCCGCAGCAGCGGCATGCCCCAGCTGTGGGCGATCGCCTTGGCGGTGAGGCTCTTGCCGGTGCCCTGGGGGCCCACCAGCAGCACGCCACGGGGCAGGGGCAGGCCGAATCGCTGGGCTTCCTCGCTGAAGGCGCGGTGGCGCTGGTCGAGCCAGTGTTTCAGCGCATCGAGACCGCCGATGTCGGCCGGTGTGGCCTCGCTCGGGCAGTACTCCAGCAATTCGCTGCGGGCGATGGCCTGGCGCTTTTCCTCCAATACCTCCGCCAGGTCCTCGTCGCTCAGGCGGCCACGACGGGCCAGGGCCCGGGCGGCCAGCTGCCGCACCCGCTGTTCGCTGAGGCCATGGCAGGCGGCGGTCAGCTGCTCCAGCACGGCCGGTGCCAGGGGTTCGCCGCAGGCCGTGGCGATCGAGCCCAGCAGGCCGCCGATCTCGTCGGCATCCGGCAGGGGCAGATCGAGCACGGTGATGCATTCCTCCAGTTCACGGGGCAGCTGGCCATCGGGGGCGCTGATCACCAGGGTGTGGGGCACCTGGCGCAGGCTGATGGCCAGGTTGCGCAGCCGGCGGCTGATGCCGGCATCTTCCACATAGCGGTGGAAGTCGCGCAGCAACAGCACCAGGCCCGGCTCCGCCGGAGCGGTGGCCAGCGCATCCAGGGCGCCCATGGGATTGCGGCCGGCCTCGCCGCTGCGGTTGGGCATGCCATTGAGGCCGCCCACGAAGTCCCAGCGCAGCAGAGGCCTGCCGCCCAGCCGACGGCACACCTGCTCCAGCAGGCGCTCCAGCCGCTCCTCCTCCAGGCTGCGGATCCACAGGATCGGTGTGCGGGAACGGATCAGCAGGTCGAGCTGGTCGGTGAAGCCGCGGGTCATGGTGTGTTCAGGCCTGCCGCAGGCGAATCAGGGCGGCCCAGCGGGGATCGCCACCGGCGTCGCCATCGCCCCAGCTGGGGGGGCCGGAGCACTGGCTGCCGCAGCGATTGACCGTGGGCTGCTGCAGGCTCAGCTGCTCGAACAGCCAGCGTTCGGGGTCGAAACTGCCCCGCGGATTCAGCCGTTCATCGGGGCCCAGGTCGCCGCTGCCGTCGTCATCGGCGGCCACCAGCCTGGGGCTGAGGCTGCCGCGGGGGCTGTCGGGCGGGGGAGCATCGGCGATGTCCAGCAGTTCGTGCTGCCGCACCTGCAGGCTGTGGTTGTAGTGCTGCAGGCAGCGGTCACAGCAGAGGGTGATGATCGCTTCGGCGTTGCCCTCCACCTCCACCACGCTGCCCAGATGGCGGGCGAGCAGCCGGCCCCTCACGGGGGTGAGGCTGGCCAGGCCGCTGATCGGTTGATCCACGTCCCAGCAGACCCCATCGGCATGGCGGCCGAGGGCCGTCAGGCTGATGGGGGCCAGGGCACCGTGGATCGGGGCGGGGCTCACGGCGGATTCACTTGCGGCCCTTGGGCTCGAATGGCAGCCGGTTGCTGTTGTCGCCGACGGCACCGGTGTCAACGGTGGCGGCAGCCAGCTGCTGGTCAAGGATGGACTGGAGGTTGTCGGGCAGGGTTTCGCGGGTGAGCAGCCAGGTCTGCAGGGCCTGGAACACGTTCGCCACCACCATGTAGAGCAGCACCCCGGCCGGCAGGGGGAAGAACAGGAACATGGCCGTGATCATCACGGGTGTGATCTTGTTGGCGGTGGCCTGCTGGGGGTTGGGGGGCATGCCCATCCCAGAGAGAATCTGGGAGACGAACAGGGTGGTGCCGAAGGCGGCCACCAGGATCGCCACATCCCAGTTCAGCTGGCCGTCAACCATGAAGCCCACCTGGCCGAGGGCCTTGATGAACAGGAAGCCGGTGCGGGCGGCCAGCCCGGGGATCTTCGCCTCCACAGTGGCGTCGCCGGGGCTCAGGGCGGTGATGGTGCCATCGGCAGCCACCGAAACCACCCCCTCGCCCTTGGTGACCGACCAGGTGGGTGCCAGGTCCGATGGATCGTCGACGTCGGCGAGCACCTGGGCGTAGCTGGCGCCTTCACGGGTGTGCAGGGTGGCTGTCACGGTGTCGCCAACCCCCAGCCGGTTGCCCAGATCCAGGGTGCCGATCACGGGCACGTGGTTGGTGCTGGTGACGAAGATGGAATGGCTTGGGGTGTTGAAGGGTTTGCGCTCCAGCGCGGCGATCTGGTCCGCCGGCAGCACCTTGACGTTGAAGGCGTAGGGCACGTCGGCGAACGGCGATCCCCGCAGGGTCGCGAAGAGGGCGAACAGGATCGGCATCTGCACCAGCAGGGGCAGGCAGCCCGCCAGCGGGCTGCCGAACTCCTGCATCAGCTTGCCCAGCTCCTCCTGCTGTTTCTGGGGATTGCTGGCGTATTTGGCGCGGATCTCGGCCTGGCGCTTCTGCATGACCGGCTGGGCGATGCGCATGCGCCGGGCGCTGCGGATCGAGCCGGCGCTCAGGGGGAACAGCGCCAGCCGGATGACCACCGTGAGGGCGATGATCGCCAGCCCGTAGCTCGGCACCAATCCATAGAAGAAATCGAGGATCGGGAGCAGCAGGTTGTCGGAGATGTAGCCGATCACGGCAGGAGAAGGGCGGAGGGGGGAAGGGTCCGGCTGCCAGTGTGCCGGATGGCAGGGCGATCAGGCGGCGAAGCCGGCGGGGCGGGCCTCACCGCGGGCAGCGCGCCGCTCCTCGATGAAGGCCTCCAGCTCCCGGAAGCGGGGCACCGCCCGCATTTCGAGCCGGGCCCCGTCGCTGAGCACCAGCACCATGTCGCCCCAGGCACCGAAGCCCCGGGGAACGGAGCGCACCTCGCGGATCTGGCTGTAGACCACCTGGGTGCGGTCGCGGCCCAGCCAGCCACCGCTCACGCTGATGCGGCGGCTGGTGATGCGGAACCGCAGCCAGAGGGCCCGCACGATGGCGCCCACCGCAAAGGGAATGCCGATCAGGGTGAGGCCGAAGATCAGGTTGACGATCAGGTCGCCCCTGGCCGGTCCGCCCTCGTAGAACACGGTTTCTTCAATCGGGGTCACGGGGGCGGTGGTCACGGGGTCGGTCATGGCAGCAGGCCGGCCTGGCGCAGAAGATCCGTGCATTCTCCCAGCAGGAGGAGTGGATCGGCTTCGGCGCAGCCCGGCCGCAGGCTGATCAGCAGCCACACCGGGGCCCCACTGCAGGGAGGCTGCCGCCGGAGCTGCTCCTGCAGGCGCCGCCGCAGGCGGTTGCGCTGCACGGCCCGCTTGCTCACCTTGGCGCTGATCACCAGGCCGCAACGCCATGGACTGGCGGGCCGGCCCCGCAGGGGTGGAGGCAGCAGGGCGGGTTCGGCCGGCATCCAGCGGAGGGTCAGCAGGGGGCTGTGCAGCCGCCTGCCGCGCTGGTAGAGGCGATCGAACACCCGACGGCCCTTCAGCCGGTGGAGCTGGGGCAGGGCCATTGCGCAGGATCAGTGCCGTGGTCCGGGCTGGTGTCGGCTGGATCAGACCGCCAGACGGGAGCGGCCCCGGCGACGGCGGGCGCGGATCACGCGCCGGCCGGTGTGGCTGCGCATGCGCACGCGGAAACCGGACACGCGCTTGCGCTTGCGGCTCGTTCCTTCCAGGGTGCGCTTGGTCATGGGAGCTGCCTGCTCATCGTTTTCTCAAGCCGTCCAACCTATCAGGCGGTCAGCCGCCATTGTCAGTTGCTGGCGTCGATCTGGATCAGCCAGCTGCCCACATATCCGGCCATGGGCACGTCTCCCGGGGCCTGGACCAGGGCGTTGAACTGGTACATGCCCACGTTGGTGGGATTGAAGAGGGTCATGAACACTCCCACGGTGCGGCCAGCGGGCACCGGCTTGTCGGGGTAAATGTCGAGACCACTGCCATTGGCCGCCACCTCCACGGTGGCCGGGATCCGCTCCCGACAGCTGGTGCGGCTGGTCATGCCCCCTTCCTTCATGTAGCAGAGCTGCACCTTTTTGGGATCGATCTTGCTGTCGAAGTGGCCAGGAATCACCACGCTCAGCTTGAGCATGGCCGTCTTGAGATCCTTGGGTCGCAGGATCAGGTAGTAGTCGGAGCGCTTGGAACGCACCGTCTCAGTGATGAAGAAATAGAGCCGGCGATAGTCCTTGGTGTTGTCCCAGCGGAATTCCATCAGCCCGGAGGTGCCCTGGGCGGAGGCCGGCCTGGATTCCAGCAGCGAAGGGGCCAGGGCCAGGCCGGCGCCCAGGGTGGCCGACAGGGTGCCCGTGAGGGCAGCGAGGCGCAGATGGGCCAGCGGCAGAGCCATGGCGACGCAACGATGAAATCAGATTCTCCAGAGGCCTGGCAGCCGCCTGAGCTCCTAGTGGCCGGCCGGGAAGCTGGTTGGGGCCGTGCCGGCCCGGTCGGGACGCAGCCGTGCCGCATCCCGCAGGTAGGGATGCACCACGGTCCGATCGGCTTCGAGCCAGGCGTGGGCCAGCAGCCGGATGCAGCGCGGCAGGTCGCCCGCCACGGCCATCTGCTGGCAGTCGAGCAGGGCCACGCTGTCCCAGCCGGGGCGGCGGCGGGCGATGGCCGCCGGAAAACAGGCGTTGAGGTCGGCGGTCACCGAGAAGGTGACCGACAACACCCTGGGGCCTTCCAGCCGGTTGTGGGCCATGAGGGCGTCGATCAGTTCGGCCACCGCTTCCGCGATCGCCGCGGCCGTGTTGGCGCTGGCCGTGGTGGCGCCCCGCAGGGCACGCAGGGTGAGGGGACCGTCCATGGTGGGGCCGGCGGTCATGGACGGTGCAGCCAGAGGGGCTGGCCATTCCAGGCCAGCTCCAGCTCCAGCCCTTGCAGCAGGCGGCCCAGCAGGCGGCTGCCCGGCAGCAGGGCCAGGCGCGGTCGCCGGGGCCGGCCGAACGTGGTGGAACGGCAGCGCTCCGGATCCAGCCCTGCCAGCTCGGCCGCCAGGCGCCGGGCTGCGTCTTCGTCTCCCAGCGCATCCACCAGCCCCAGGGCCATGGCCTGGGCGCCGGTGAACACCCGGCCGTCGGCGAAGGTGCGCACGGTCTCCTCGCTCAGGCCGCGACCTTCGGCCACCGCCGCCACGAACTGGCCGTAGCTGGCATCGATCAGGTCCTGCAGGAGCCGGCGCTCATCGTCGGAGAGGGCCCGGTCGGGCGAGAGAATGTCCTTGTAGAGGCCGCTTTTGACGGTCTCGAACTGAATGCCCACCCGCTCCAGCAGGCGGGAGATGTTGTTGCCCCGCAGGATCACGCCGATCGAACCGGTGATCGTGCCCGGGTTGGCCACGATCTTCTCCGCCGCCACGCCCACGTACACGCCCCCGGAGGCGGAGATGTTGCCGAAGCTGGCCACCACGTGGCAGCCCTGCTGGCGCAGCCGCATCAGGGCTGCGTGGATTTCCTGGCTGTCGCCCACGGTGCCGCCGGGGCTGTCGATGCGCAGCAGCAGGGCCGGGCATTCCCGCCGCTGAACCTGCTCGATGGCCCGGAGCACCCGTTCGCGGGTTGCCCCGGCGATCGGCCCCTCAATGGCGATCCGCGCCAGGGTGCGTTTGGCCTTGCGGCGCCAGGGCCAGGGCATTGGTTGGCTCGCTGAGGGAATGGGTCACCCGGATCTTAAAAAGAGGCGCAACGATGGCCCATGGTTCCACCGGATTCATTCAGTGCCCCTCCCGCTCCGCTGGCTGCTGATGCTGCTGCCCTTTGCCCTGTGGGGCACGGCCATGGCGGCGATGCGCCCCCTGCTCGATGGAGCCGGCCCGCTCACGGTGGCCAGCCTGCGGCTCCTGCCGGCGGGGCTGGTGCTGCTGCTGGCGGCCCGCCTGCTGGGCCGACCCCTGGCGGTGGATGGGGCTGACCGGCCCTGGTTGCTGCTGTTCGCCCTGGTGGATGCCACCCTCTTTCAGGGACTGCTGGCCCGGGGCCTGGGCCAGACCGGCGCCGGGCTGGGGTCGGTGCTGATCGATTCCCAGCCCCTGCTGGTGGCCCTGCTGGCCCGCTGGCTCTTCGGCGAAGCGATCAATCCCGTGGGCTGGCTGGGGTTGCTGGTGGGATTGCTGGGGATCGTGTGCCTGGGTCTGCCGGCGCCGGTGCTGCGTCACTGGTGGCTTGAGGGTCCGGTGGCCCTCGGGGCCAGTCCCTGGAGCCACGGCGAGCTGTGGATGCTGGCGGCGGCCGCCGCCATGGCCGTGGGCACCGTGCTCTGCCGCTATGCCACCCGCCGCAGTGATCCCCTTGCGGTCACGGCCTGGCACATGCTGCTGGGGGGGCTGCCGTTGCTGCTGGCCGCCGCCGTCGGGCCGCTGCTGTCGCCGACGGCTCCGCCCCTCCTGCCCCACTGGGATGGGTTGCAGTGGGGGCTGATGGCCTATGCGACCCTGCTGGGCAGTGCCCTGGCCTACGGGCTGTTCTTCTGGTTCGCCAGCAGCGGCGATCTCACCGGTTTTCTGGCCCTGACATTTCTCACGCCGGTGTTCGCGCTCCTCTGCGGCCGGGTGCTGCTGCAGGAGCGGCTGCTGCCCCTGCAGTGGCTGGGGGCCGTGCTGGCCCTGGTGTCGGTGCTGCTGCTCAACCGGCGCCAGCAGCTGTGGCGGAGGCCGGCCTGATGCGGATTCTGGTGGTGAGCACACCCATGGGCCCCCTGGGCAGCGGCCGCGGTGGCGGCGTGGAACTGACCGCGGCCGCCCTGACCGGCGGCCTGCTGGAGCGGGGTCATGCCGTCACCCTGCTGGCGCCGGCCGGGTCGGTGCTGCCCGCCGGCTGTGGGGCGGCCCGCCTCTGGTGCGTTGCCGGCAGTCCACCGCCCGGTGCCCAGCACCAGCCGCGAGATGCCCCGCTGACCATGCCGGCCCATGGGGTGTTGCCCGCCCTCTGGCGCCGCGCCCTGGCGGAGCAGGCGGACTTTGATGTGCTGCTCAACCTGGCCTACGACTGGCTGCCCCTCTGGCTCACGCCCCACCTGGCCACCCCCCTGGCCCATCTGGTGAGCATGGGCTCCGTGAGTGAGGCCATCGATGCGGTGATCGCCGAGGTGGTCAGGATCGATGGGGGGCGCCTGGCGGGCCGTCTGGCGTTCCATACCGCCAGCCAGGCCGCCGATTTCGATCTGCCGGGCCCCCCGGTGCTGGTGGGCAACGGCTTCGACCTCAGCCGATACGACTTCCAGCCCCGGCCGATGGGGTTGGCGGCGGTGCCGGCGACGGGGCCGCTGCTGGGCTGGGCCGGCCGCATCGCCCCTGAGAAGGGGCTGGAGGATGCCGCCGCCGTGGCCGCCGCCCGCGGCTGGCCCCTGGCGGTCTGGGGATTGCGGGAGGATCCGGCCTATGCGGCGTGGGTGGAGGCTTCGGTGCCTGCCGGCACGGTGCACTGGCGCGGCTTTCTCGCCACCGCGGATCTGCAGGCGGAACTGGGCGGCTGTTCCGTGCTGCTGAACACCCCCCGCTGGAACGAGGCCTACGGCAACGTGGTGGTGGAGGCCATGGCCTGCGGGGTGCCGGTGGCGGCCTATGCCCGCGGCGGGCCCGCTGAACTGGTGCAGGAGGGCGTGAACGGTGCCCTGGCTCCGCCCGATGACCGGGCCGGCCTGGCGGCGGCGGTGGATCGGGCTCTGGCGGTGGATCGCGCCGGTTGCCGGGCCTGGGTCGAGCGCCATGCATCGCAGCAGGCGTTTGCCGCCCGGCTTGAGGCCTGGCTGGCGGCGGTGGTGGCCGCGGCCTGAGCCGGGCGACGGTGGTGGCGATAGCGTCGGCCCCAGCCGTCGCCCTGCTGTGGCCGACCCCAGTTCCCTGCCCTGCCGCCCCTTGGGCCGGCCCCAGCGGCTCGCGGTGCTGCTGGTGGTGCTGGTGCTGGGGCTGCTGTTGATGGTGTGGCAGCTCGGGGCCACCGGCCTGGTGGATGAAACGCCGCCCCTGTTCGCCGCTTCGGCCCGGGCCATGGCCGAGACCGGCGATTGGCTGATCCCCCGGGTGAATGGCCTGCCCCGTTACGACAAGCCGCCACTGGTGTACTGGCTGATGGGGCTGCTTTACGCCCTGCCGGGCCAGGAGCAGTGGAATCCCCTGGGCACCTGGGCGGCGCGCCTGCCCTCCGCCCTGGCCACCGTGGGCGTGATGCTCGCCCTGGCCCATACCCTGCTGCTGCGGCCCCAGGCCGCCGCCGACCGGCGCCAGGCGGCGGCCACGGCCCTGGCCGCCGCCCTCGCCTTTGCCCTGTCACCCCTGGTGCTGCTGTGGGGGCGGATCTCGGTGAGCGACGCTCTGTTTTCGGCGTTGGTGGCCTTCACGCTGCTGTGCAGCTGGCTGGCCTACGCCGACCCACGCCGGCCGGTGTGGCCGGTGTGGCTGCTGCTGGCGCTGGCGGTGCTGGCCAAGGGGCCCGTGGCCCTGCTGCTGTGCGGTCTCTGCTGGCTGTTGTTCGGCCTGCTCCAGGGGGACCTGCCCGACCTTCTGCGGCGGTTGCGGCCCTGGCCCGGCGTGCTGCTCACCGCCGGGGTGGCACTGCCCTGGTACGGGGCCGCGTTGCTGGTGGAGGGTCAGCCCTTTGTCGACAGCTTCTTCGGCTATCACAACCTGCAGCGGTTCACGGCGGTGGTGAACGATCATCTGCAGCCCTGGTGGTTCTTCGGACCGGTGCTGGTGATCGCCAGCCTGCCCGCCACCCCCCTGCTGGTGCTGGGTCTGGGTCAGGCCCTCGCCGGCGGTCGCCGGGCGCCGGCCGCCTCCCTGGCCCGTTTCGCCGCCTGCTGGCTGCTGGCGATCCTGATCTTCTTCACCCTGGCGGCCACCAAGCTGCCCAGCTACTGGCTGCCGGCCACCCCGGCGGCGGGCCTGCTGATCGCCCTGGCGGGTGCCGGTCGACCCCGGCGCTGGGCCTGGCTGCTGACCCTGGCGCTGACCCTGCTGATCGCCCTGGCCCTGGCCCTCGGACCCATCTGGCTGCCGTTGATCCAGGACCCCGAACTGCCCGGGCTGGGGGCGGCCATCATCGCCAGCGGCCGCATGCCGCTGGCGGCCCTGTGCTGGCTGCTGGCGGGTCTCCTGCCGATGGTGCTGCTGCGGCTGCCGGTCGGGCGGTCGGCTGCCGACGGTGGGGTCCGACTGCTGGCCCTGCAGCTGCCCATCGTGCTGTTCGTGCCCCTGGCCCTGTTGCCCCTCTGGGCCCTGGGCGATGGCCTGCGGGGGCAACCGGTCCGGCAGATGGCCGCTGCCGTGCGGCAGCAACGCCAGGCCGGCGAGAGCCTGGCCATGGTGGGCATCCTCAAGCCGTCGCTTCACTACTACGCCCGTCAGGTGGTGATCTACGAGGGCCGGTCCGAACATGCCCTGGTGAACCTGGCCGACCGGCTGGGGCGGGAGCGGCGCCGGGGCCTGGAGCCCCGGTCCGTGCCGCAGCAGCCCACCCTGCTGGTGGTGATCGACCAGGCCACGGCGGCGGCCCCCTGGTGGCAGGGTCTCCAGGCGACCGAACTGGACCGGGCCGGTCTGTATCGGCTCTGGCGCCTGGATCGCCGTCGCCTGGATGCCCGTGCGGCCGAGCTGCGGGCCGCCGGCCATGGACCGACCTGGCTGCAGCCCCGCCCCGAGCGTTACTGAACCGACAGCGGTGACCTGCCGATCCCTTCAGACGGCCACGGCACTGCTCAGCAGATCGTCGTAGAGCTGTTCCAGGGCATCGATGTTGCGGGTGAGGGTGTAACGCTCCTGCACCCGCCGACGGGCCCGCCGACCCAGTTCCGCGGTGAGCACGGGTTGGTCCCGCAGCACCGGCAGCAGGGTGCGCAGCTGGGTGGTGACCCCCTGGGTGCTGATCACGATGCCGGCCCCACCGGCAAGCACCTCGCCATCGGCGCCGGCATCGGTGGCCACACAGGCGGCTCCGCAGGCCATGGCCTCCAGCAGCGCCAGCGAGAGGCCCTCCACCAGCGATGGCAACAGGAAGACCTCCGCATGCTGCAGCAGGGCCAGCCGGCGCTGCTGACTGGGTTCGTAGCCCCACCAGAGCACGTTGTCGTCGTCGCCGGTCACCTGCTGCAGCACGCTGCGCTGGGGCCCGTCACCCACGATCACCAGCAGGCAACCGGCCGGCCGCACCAGCCGCCAGGCCCGCAGCAGGGCCTCCACATTCTTTTCGGTGGCCAGCCGGCCCATGTACAGAAACACCCGTCGGCCGGCGAAGCGGCGGCGCAGGTCGATCAGCTCCGGGCAGGGCCCGGCCGCCGGCCGCCACAGGTCGGTGTCGACTCCGTTGGGAATCACGGCCAGCCGTTCGGCCCGCACCCCCAGCCGTTCCAGCACCTCGGCCTGCAGCTCGGAAAACACCACCACCCGATCGAAGCGGGCCAGCGATGGCGCATACAGCTGATAGGTGAGCTGCTGGGTGCCGGCAGCCAGGTTGCGCAGGCCGGCATCAAAGGCCGGATGGAAGGTGGCCACCAGGGGCAGCCCCAGCTGCTGGCAGAGGTCTGGCAGGCGAAAATCGAGGGGAGACAGGGTCAGGCTGGCGTGCACCAGGTCAGGCCGGAGCCGTTCCAGCGATTCACGCAGCTCCCGCTGGGCACCCAGGGAGGGAATTGTGTACACCTGGGATTTCACCAGGTAGGGCAGGGCAACCTCCGGGCTTTCGAGGTTCGCCCTGGGCGGGCTTGGGGAGCCAGGGCCGGCCTCGGCCATCAGCCGCGGCCCACTCACCGCCGGGGTATCGAAATGGATGAAATTCACCGTGTGCCCTCTCTGTCGCAGGGCTTCGGTGGTGCTCAATCCATAGGTGACGTTGCCGCAGAAGGGAGACTTCTTGCCCAGCCAGGCGATCTGTGCCACCGCCGCGACTCCGTTGACCTGTGAACCTAGCAGCGCTGGCGTTCAGGATTGCCAGGGGCGCTCCAGCAGGGCCGCCAGCAGGGCCAGGGCCGCCAGACCCCACAGCACCGGCAGCAGCCCGTATCGGCTGACCACGGTGCCGGCCAGCACCAGCGGCAGGCTCAGGGCGATGTTGATCAGGTTGTTCTGCAGGCCGAACACCTTGCCCCGCTGCTGCTCCGGCGTGTCCTCCTGCACGGTGGTCTGGGCCGGAATCGCCAGCAGAGCCGCCCCCATGCCCAGGAGGGCGCACAGCACCAGGGTGGGCACCAGGTGACCCCGCAGCTGGCCCAGCAGGATCAGGCAGAAGCTGATCACCCCCAGGCCACTGGTGGCCAGCCGCCGTCGGCGGAAGCGCTCCCCCAGCTGGGCCACGGCCACGGCTCCCAGGGCCAGACCCAGGCCGCACATCGCCAGCAGGGTGCCGAAACCGGTGGGGCCCAGCCCCGGCACCGCCGCCGCCAGGCTGATGGCCAGCACGTAGAGGGCCGCCAGCAGGCTGTAGAGCAGCACGAGTTGCAGCAGGGCCCCTCGCACGCTCGGTTGCTCCCGCAGCACCTGCAGCCCTTCGCCGATCTCCGTCCACACCGAGCTGGTGCGGGGGGTCCGGGGGGCCTCCCCGAGTCGGATGGTGCTCAGGGCGATGGCCGCGGCGCCGTAACACAGCGGCAGCAGCAGAAACTCGCCGCCGCCCAGGCCGGCCCGGGCCAGCAGCAGCCGCAGCAGCCGCAGGATCGGTTCACCGAGCGCGAAGCCAACGATGGTGGCGGCCATGCTGGTGGCCTGGTAGACCGAATTGGCCGCCAGCAGTTGCTGGGGCGGCAGCAGCAGGGGGATCGCCGCCTGTTCCGCCGGAGCGAAGAACTGGGTCAGCACCGATTCCAGCAGGGTGATCAGCAGCAGCGCCCAGTATCCCCAGCTCAGGCCCAGCCACTGGGGCCCCGGCAGCAGGCAGAGCGGCACCAGCAGCACCAGGGCTGCCCGGATGGCGTTGGAGGCCACCATCACCGCCCGCTTCGGCCAGCGGTCGGCCCAGACGCCGGCCACGGTGCCCAGCAGCATGGCCGGAATCGTGTTGGCCACATAGATGCCGGTGGCCAGGAGCGTGATGATCTGGGCCCGGTTCTCCACGCCCAGGCGCAGGGCGGCGGCGGCCTCCTCCAGGGCCGGGTCGGCCACGGTGTTCTCGGTCACCCAGTACTGGGCGATCAGAAACACCATCAGCACGATGTAGAACTTGTCGGCCAGCTGGGAGAAGATCTGGCCGATCCAGAGGCTGCGGAAACCGGGCACCGCCAGCACGGCCGCCAGTCCGGTTTCGCCTCGGCTGTCGCCGGCGCTCGGGCGATGGGTCATGGCGGTTCAGTGCAACAGGGCAAAGGCCCGCGGCCGGCGTCCCAGGTGTTCATCACACCAGGCCTCCACGAGGGCGAGCAGGTGGCGCCAGACACCCTCAGGCCCCAGCAGGGCGCCATCGCGGCGGCGGGGGCTGCCCGCCCGCGGCAGCCGTTGCAGCAGGGCCAGTTCGGAGGCGTTCAGCAGGATGCGGGCACCGGCGATGGCCCCGATCGCCAGCCCTTCGCTGGGCAGGAGACTGCAGCGCCAGTCCCAGTCGCCCACCGGTGGCTCCAGGGGCTGGCCGCTGCGGCTGCAGTGCTGCAGGGGCAGGGCGAAGCCTCCCAGGGCCAGCAGGTGCACGCTGCCCTGCACGGCGATCGCCAGGGCCTCCACGCTGTCGCTTCGTTCCTTCACCACCGCATCGAGGCGTCCCAGCTGCAGGAGCAGTGCGCCCAGTATCCCCGCTGCCGGTGCCTCCGCCGGGGCCAGCAGCCCCGCCAGCTCCGCCAGTCCCTGGGCCGCGGCCAGGGTTTCCAGCCGTTCCCCCAGGGCCCCGTAGGCCCGCAGCACCCGCAGCTGCCGCACCCGCCCCAGGCCCCCGCTGCGGCCCCCCACCTGCAGGCGCAGATGGGACAGGGCCACGGCGGCCGCCAGGCTGCTGCGGGGTCGGCGGGCCCCGGGAGCGGCCAGGCGGGTCACGCCCTCCACCTCACTGAGCACGGTCAACAGCCGGTCGGCCTCCCCGAGGGGCCGCACCGCGATCACCAGCCCCTCCAGTTGCCGTTCAGGCACCGCTGGCCTCACCGGTCCGGCCGGGTCCGGCCCGCAGGGCCTGCATCAGGGCAGGGCCGTGGCTGGTGCCGAGCCGCCCCGCTCCGGCGGCCACCAGGGCCAGTGCCTGCTCCAGGCTGCGGATCCCCCCCGATGCCTTGACGCCGGCCCGGCCGCGGGCCAGCTGCCGCAGCACCCCCACCTGCTCCACCGTCACCGGCGCCCCGAAGCCACTGCCGGTCTTGAGAAAGGCGCAGCCGGCATCGATGCTCACCGCCACCAGCAGCTCGAGGGCTTCCCGCGACAGCCGGCCCGCCTCCACGATCACCTTCACCGGCAGATCCAGATCGCACAGGGGGGCCAGGTCCGCCAGCACCGCCTCGGCGTTGCCGTCGGCGAGGGCCCCGAAATCGGGCACTACATCGAGTTCGTCGGCCCCGGCGGCGGCGGCGGCCTCCGCTTCGGCCCGCTTGATCGCCGGTGGCACGGCGCCGAAGGGAAAGCCCACCACCGAGATCAGGCGCACCCCACCACCCAGGGGCAGCCGCTCCCGGGCAGGCACCAGCCAGCGGGAAGCCAGGCACACTCCGGCAAAGCCGAAATGGCGGGCTTCGTCGCAGCAGCGATGCACCGCTTCCACGCCCTGGTGGGGGTCGAGCAGGGCGTGGTCGATCAGGGGTGCCAGGTCGGGCAGTTCACGGGTCATGGGCTGATCATGCCCGCGCACCGCCACGGCCCGGTGGTTCAGCTCTTCAGGGCCTGGATCACGCCGTAGCCACCGTGGTTCCTGCGGTACACCACCTGCAGATCGCCGCTCTCGCTGTCGCGGAACAGATAGAAGTCGTGGTCGATCAGATCCAGCTGGTGCATGGCGTCGTCGAGCGCCATGGCCGGCATGGCGAAATACTTGCGTCGCACGCCGCGGCTGGGCAGGCCCGCCTCCTTGCCGTCGGTGAGGGCTTCGCCAGGCTTGGGCAGGTTGAGGGCGGCACCGGCTTCCTCATCACGGGCGGAACGGTGCACGGGCCCATGGGTCCGTTCGTGGAGCCGATCCTTGTGGCGATGCAGCTGGCGACTCACCTTGCTGGCCACCATGTCGATGCTGGCGTAGAGGTTCTCGCTGCGCTCCTGGGCACGGATCACCACCCCATTGGCAAACATGGTCACCTCGGCGATCTGCTGGGGCACGCGTGGGTTGCGGGCCACCGAAAGATGCACATCGGCCTCCTTCACCAGATCCTCGAAATGGCTGATGGCCCGGGTCAGCTTGGTCTGGGTGTAGTCGCGGATCGCCTCGGTGACGTCGAGGTTGCGGCCGTGGATGAGCAGTTTCATCGCGGGGTCCGCCTCCTGTGGCAGTGGGACTGGGCCAACGCTAAGTAGGGTTGCCGGGAGAGCCCAACAGGCCATCGCGCCCTGCGACGCAAATCTTGACGGCCCCTGCGTTCCAGCCGTGCTGCATGAGGCAGTTCTGCATGAGGCAGCAGTGCCGGTGCCTTTCTCGCTGGCCTGGCGGTGGCAGCGGCAGTGGCAGGCTCGCCTGCTGGCCGATCCTGACGGACCCGGCGGCCTGATCCTGCTGGAGCACCAACCCTGCTACACCCTCGGCCGCGGGGCCGATCCTGCCTTTCTGCGCTTTGATCCGGCGGAGTCGCCCCTGCCCCTGCACCGCATCGACCGCGGTGGGGAGGTGACCCACCATGCCCCAGGCCAGTTGGTGCTGTACCCGGTGCTCAACCTGCGCCGCCATGGCGCCGACCTGCACCGGTATCTGCGCACCCTGGAGCAGCTGGTGATTGATCTGCTGGCCGAACTCGATCTGGAGGGAGAGCGCAGCCCGGGGCAGACCGGGGTGTGGCTGCAGGGCCAGAAGGTGGCGGCGATCGGTGTGGGCGGTCGCCGCTGGATCAGCCAGCACGGTCTGGCCCTGAACGTGAGCTGTGATCTGGCCGGGTTCCAGGCGATCGTGCCCTGCGGCATCGCCGACAGGCCGGTCGGCCGCCTGGTGGACCACCGTCCCGATCTGGCGGCTCCGGCTGCCGCCGCCAGGCTGCGCCTGCGCCTGCTGGCGGCGGCGGCGAACCGCCTCGGGCTGGTGTTGCGTTCTCCGGCCCCGGCCGAACGGCTGTGGCCCGGCGATGGCCCCTGGTCCGGCGATGGCCCCGCGCGCGCCTGAGCGGCGGCCGGCCTGGCAGCCCTCTGGCCCATCCGCACCACCGCTGCGACCCGTTGTCCGCCAGCATCCGTCGCATCGCCGATGCGATCGCGCTGCTGGAGAACCATGGGGAACCTGCCTGAGGCTCAGGTGCACTGGAGTGGCACGCCGCAGGACCGGCGGGCCCTGGCGCTGCGCCACGACTGGAGTGGCCTGCACGGCCTGGAGCGGCTCTGGCCCGAGCTGGAGCGGCTCCATGGCGATGCCCCCGCCCTGGAGGCACCCCACGCCCGACCGCCGGAGCGCTACAGCTACCGCCAGCTCCGCCGGTCGATCGAGCAGGCGGCCGCGGCCTTCGCCGACCTGGGGCTGGTGGCCGGCGATCGCGTTGCCCTCTTCGCAGAAAACAGTCCCCGCTGGCTGATCGCCGACCAGGGACTGATGCGGCTGGGGGCGGCCGACGCGGTGCGGGGCGCGGCGGCTCCGGTGGAGGAGCTGCGCTACATCCTCGACGACGCGGGTGCCGTGGCCCTGATCGTGGAGTCGGCAGCCCTGCTGCAGCGGCTGGATCCGGCCGCGGCCACCCTGGCGGGCCTGCGCTTCGTGCTGGTGCTTGACGATGAGCCGCCCGCCGCCGTTGCTGCTGCCGCTGATCCCGCGCCGGCGCTGCTGGGCTGGCGGGCTCTCCTGGAGCGCGGCGCCAGCGCAGCGCCGGCCCCCTGGCCGCCGGAGCAGGAGGAGCGGCTCGCCACGATCCTCTATACCTCCGGCACCACGGGCCAGCCCAAGGGCGTGCCCCTGAGCCACGGCAACCTGCTGCATCAGGTGCGCCATCTCGGCGTGGCGGTGCAGCCCCGCCCCGGAGAACAGGCCCTCAGCGTGCTGCCGATCTGGCATTCCTACGAGCGCAGTGCCGAATACTTTCTGCTGTCCTGCGGCTGCACCCAGACCTACACCTCGCTCAAGCATCTCCGCCAGGACCTGCAGGCGGTGCGCCCCCAGTACCTGATCAGCGTGCCGCGGCTGTGGGAGGCCCTGCTGGCAGGCTTTGACGATGCCCTGGCGGCCATGCCCGCCAGCCGCCAGCGGCTGCTGAAGGCAGCCCTGGCCAACAGCCGGGTCTATGGACTGGCCCACCGAACCGCCGCCAACCTGATCCTGGCGCCCGTGCCCGCACCGGCTCGGCTGGCGGCGGCCCTGGCGGCGGCCCTGCGCTGGCCCCTGCACCGGCTGGCGGGGGCGCTGCTGTGGCCCAGGGTGCGGCAGCAGCTGGTGGGCGGCCGCCTGCGCACGGCGATCAGTGGTGGCGGTGCCCTGGCCGGCCACGTGGATGGTTTCTTCGAAGCGATCGGCATCGAGCTGCTGGTGGGTTATGGCCTGACCGAAACCTCACCTGTGCTCACCTGCCGCCGGCCCTGGGCCAACCGTCGCGGCGCGGCTGGCCAGCCCCTGGCGGGCACGGCCCTGCGGATCGTGGATCCGGAAACCCGCCGGACGCTGGCCTGCGGTGAACGGGGCCTGGTGCAGGCCCGCGGTCCCCAGGTGATGGCGGGTTACTGGGGCAAGCCGGAGGCCACCGCCAGGGTGATCGATGGGGATGGGTGGTTCGACACCGGCGACCTGGGGCTGCTGCTGCCCGACGGCACCCTCGTGCTCACCGGCCGGGCCAAGGACACCATCGTGCTCAGCAGCGGCGAGAACATCGAACCGGGGCCATTGGAGGAGGCGCTGGCGGCCAGCGAACTGGTGGAGCAGCTGATGCTGGTGGGCCACGACCGCAAGCAGCTGGGGGCGCTGCTGGTGCCCCGGCAGGAGGCCCTGGTGGCCTACGCCGCCGCCGCCGGTCTGGCCGCTCCCGGCGCATCGCCATCGGATGGGGCCCTGCTGCGGGCCCTCACCGGTGAGTTCAACCGGTTGCTGGCGGCCCGGGCCGGGTCCCGGCCGGATGAACGGTTGGCGGGGGTGGCTCTGGTGGAGCCGTTCAGCATCGAGAACGGCCTGCTGACCCAGACCCTCAAGCAGCGCCGTGACCGCATCGCCTCCCGGGATGCCGCCGCGATCGAGGCCATCTACGCCGGGCGCTGATGCCGGCTGGCGGCCGCTGACGGGGCCATGCGCCCCGCCGCTTCTTCTGGCACGCTGGTGCCGACTTCCCGACCGCCCCGCCCCGATGGCCGACGCCACCTCCTTCACCGTCAAGCGCATGATTCAGGTGCGCGCCGTGGTGACGCCTCGCTGGAAGGACGACGCCGAGCGCGAACTGAGCAATGCCGTGTCCAACCTGGACCAGCAGCTGGCCCAGCTGGAGCAGGATGGCCAGCGGCTGATCACGGAAATCCGCAGCCAGAGCGCCAATCCGCTCGATCCGCGGGTGCAGGATCAGGTGGCATCCGTCCAGCAGCAGGTCACCACAAAGCGGGCCGAACTCGAGGAGCAGAAGCGCCAGGTTCTCGACCAGCAGCAGCAGGTGCGGGAGCTGGAACTGGAGGCGGTCGTGGACCAGGGGCAGCTGGAGAGTTTCGTGGACATCCGCGTGGGAGACAACCTGCTGGAGAAGCTGCCGGCGGCGGTGCTGGTGCGTGATGGGGTGGTGGAGTCGATCGACGGCGCCGCGTAAAGTCGCCCCAGTCGAGCGACGATCAGCGTTGGCCACCCACGACATCTTCATGCCGGCCCTCAGCTCCACCATGACGGAGGGCAAGATCGTGGAGTGGCTCAAGAAACCGGGTGATCCCATCAGCCGCGGTGAGTCGGTGCTGGTGGTCGAGTCCGACAAGGCGGACATGGACGTGGAGTCGTTTCAGGACGGCTTCCTGGCGGCGGTGCTGGTGGAGGCCGGTGGCACGGCACCGGTGGGCGACACCATTGGCCTGATCGTGGAAAGCGAGGCCGAGATCGAGGCGGCCCGTGCCAGCGCCGCCGCTGCCCCCACTGCCCCGGCCGCCCCTGCCCCGGCCGCCGCAGCCCCGGCTGCCGCCGCCCCCCCACCAGCCCCGGCCGCCGCAGCGCCGCCTGCGGCCGCCACTCCACCGCCGCCTGCGGTTCCCGCGCCGGCACCGGTTCCGGTGGCCACGGCTCCCCGCGCCGACGGCCGCATCGTGGCCACCCCCAGGGCCAGGAAACTGGCCGGCCAGCTGGGGGTGGCGCTTGATGGTGTGGCCGGCACCGGTCCCCACGGCCGCATCCAGGCCGAAGACGTGCTGGCGGCCGGCGGTCAGCCGGTGAGCCTGCCGCGGGTTGCTGAAGGCAGCGGCCCGGCGGTGGCTCCGGCGGCCGGTCGCACAGCCGACAGTGCGCCTGCGGCCGCCCCAGCTGGCCAGGCCTTCGGCCGACCGGGCGACACGGTGCCCTTCAACACCCTGCAGCAGGCCGTTGTGCGCAACATGGCCGCCAGCCTGGAGGTGCCCTGCTTCCGGGTGGGATACACCATCACCACCGACCGGCTCGACGCCTTTCAGAAACAGCTCAAGGCCAAGGGAGTCACCATGACGGCCCTGCTGGCCAAGGCCGTGGCCGTGGTGCTGGCGCGCCACCCGCAGGTCAACGCTGCCACCGGCGAGGCCGGTATGCGCTACCCCACCGAGGTGAACATCGCCGTGGCGGTGGCCATGGAAGACGGCGGCCTGATCACGCCGGTACTGCGCAACGCCGACACCACCGATCTCTATTCGCTGTCACGCGCCTGGGCCGATCTAGTGGCCCGATCCCGCAGCAAACAGCTCAAGCCCGAGGAGTACAGCACCGGCACCTTCACCCTCTCGAATCTGGGCATGTTCGGCGTGGACCGCTTTGATGCGATCCTGCCGCCGGGCACCGGTGCGATTCTGGCCGTGGCGGCTTCCCGGCCCGTGGTGGTGGCCACAGCTGATGGGGCCATCGCCGTGAGGCGCCGGATGCAGGTGAACCTCACCGCCGACCACCGCCACATCTACGGCACCCACGCCGCCGCCTTCCTCAAGGATCTGGCCCAGCTGATCGAAACCGACCCTGAGAGCCTGGCCCTCTGATTCAGCCGACCCCACCGCTGCCGCCCGATCCCGCGGACTGGACCCTGTCCAGCTACCACTTCGAGCTGCCGCCCGAGCTGATTGCCCAGACCCCGGTGGAACCCCGCCATGACGCCCGGCTGCTGATCGTGCCGCCGGCCCCCGGTCTCCGCCACGGCCGGGTGTGGGATCTGGTCGATGAGCTGCAGGCCGGAGACCTGCTGGTGGTGAATGACACCCGTGTGCTCAAGGCCAGGCTGCGGGCCCGGCGGACCACTGGCGGTGTGGTGGATCTGCTGGTGCTGGAGCGCTGGCTTGATCCCGCCGCCGCTGACTCCGACTGGTTGTGTCTGGCACGGCCCGCGCGCCGGCTGCGGGTGGGAGATCAGTTGGTGCTCGAATCCATGGGTCCCAACCCGGCCCCCGAGCCCCCCATTCAGCTGGAGGTGATCGCGGCCGATGGGGCCAGCGGTGGCCGGGTGCTTCGTTTTCCGCAGGACTGCACCGATGCCGCTGCTCTGGAGCCGCTGCTGCAACACCACGGTGCCATGCCACTCCCGCCCTACATCCGCCATCCGGCCAGCCGTGATGACGAGGAGCGCTACCAGACCCGCTTTGCCCACAGGCCCGGGGCCGTGGCGGCCCCCACCGCGGGCCTGCACCTCTCCGATGAGCTGCTGGCGGAGTTGGAGCGCCGTGGCGTGGAGCGGGCGCAGGTCACGCTGCATGTGGGCCTGGGCACCTTCCGACCCCTGGAACAGGATGACCTCTCCACGCTGGAGCTCCACAGCGAATGGGTGGAGGTGCGGCCGGAGCTGGTGGCCGCCGTCGCGGCCTGCCGACACCGTGGCGGGCGGGTGATTGCGGTCGGGACCACCAGTGTGCGCAGTCTGGAGGGGGTGGCGGCCCTGCACGGCGGCCGGCTGGCCGCCTACGCCGGGCCCGTGAACCTGGTGATCCGGCCAGGGTTCCGGTTTCAGGTGGTGGAGGGGTTGCTGACCAATTTCCACCTGCCGCGCAGTTCCCTGCTGCTGTTGGTGAGTGCCCTGATCGGCCGCAGCCGGTTGCTGACCTGTTACGGGGCTGCGATCGCCGCTGGCTACAGATTTTTTTCCTATGGCGACGCCATGTGGATTCCCCCGCGTCGGGATTGCTGATAGGTTTCCACGAGGTTGAGCTCGGCGTGAGCAGCAGCATGGGGTGCGCCGGTCGGCTAGCCACAGCAATGGCACCCCTGCTGCTGGCCTCCCTGGCAGGAGCCGCAGACGCCAGGGTCTGGCAGCGTATCGATCAGGGGGCAGCGCCCGGAGCCGGCTGGAACCGCACGCTGTTGCAGGATCCTGCCCCCGGCAGTCGAATTGTCACACTGGAGGCCACTCCGCCACCGGTGACCACTGCCATTCTGCGGGCCGCTCCCGCGGCGGCTGCCCCTGCTGCCGGCTTGGTCAGGAGCGATTTGCCGGCGTCGGCGTCGGCTCCCTTCAGCACCGGCATCGAGGCGGCTCCGGGTCGGGCTCCCGGCCTGGCTCCCCTGCTCTCACCCTTCCTGAGCGGCGGCCAGCCCACCGGCTTCGCCGGTCGCTGGGGCGACTATTCCATCTCCGGTTCGGCCGGCACCGCAGGCCGCGAACGGGACGGCCAGCCCGATGGTTCGGTGAACCTTGGGCTGAGTTTCGGTGATCCGATCCGGGCGGTGGGGGTTGATCTCTTCTGGGGCATCGGCAGCACCAAGAATTTCGGCGCTAACGGTGGTGTGGGCGCCAACATCGGCCGCGTGCTGGTGAGCCGGCCGGGCTTCACCCTGGCGGCGGCCGGTGGTGTGATCGATGCCTACACCTACGGCAACGAGGCCGATGTGGAGAACCCGATCACGCCCTACGGCGCGGTGACCATGGTGGTCCCCCTGCAACCGGGCAATCCCGAGTTCCAGCGGTTGCTGCAGATCAGTGCCGGTGGGGGCGGGCGTCTGTTCGCTCCCCTCAACGACGATTTCCGCACCCGAGGCGATGCCGGTGTGTTCGGGGCGGTCGGGGTGGAGCTCACCCGCAATCTGGGTGCCTCGGTGGGCATGAGTGGCCGTGGCGCCAATGTGAGTCTTTCCTACATCCCCTTCCACGACGTGCCGATCTTTTTCAACCTGCTGGCAGCCGATGTGTTCAACAGCACCCCCTACGGCACCATCGGCGTGCTGACCGTGGGCTGGGGTGACAATTTCCGCACGGGCTTCTTCAACAATTGACAGCCCCTGCTAGGCTAAGCATAAGTAAGTTTGAAAGTGAAATCATGAGCAGCCGCCTTGCCCTTGCCCTGCTGGCGATCCACGCCACGCTGATGGCCAGCGCAGTTCACGCTGGCGCTGCCACTCGGCCCCAGCCCACCCGGCCTCCCGCCACAACCATCGCTCCCCGGCCCAAGCCGTCACAGCCGATCGCAGGTCAGCAGGCTGGCAATCTGTCGCTGTACACCAAGCCCCAGTCGGGTGCTTCCCTGTTCCAGGCCCGTTTCAATGCCACCACGGCCCCCTTGCAGGCCCGCACGACCGACATTGCCCCCGCCCGCAGTGCCGCTCCGTCGGTCACCAGGCCCACCATTCGTCCCAGCTCCACCGACATTCGCTGAGCCGGGCCATCTGAGCTCCTGCTGAGCTCAGGTCAGTTCCGATCCTCAACCCGGCAGCGGTCGTGATCCCACGGCCACTGCCGGGTTTCCTCGCATGATTGCCAGTGCGGGCACCTGTCCGCTGGCCACGGCACCAAGACCCACCACGGCCCCACGCCCCACCGATGTGCCAGGGGCGACCACCGCCCTGGCCGCAATCCAGGCATCGTCGCCGATGGTGATCGCCCCCACCCTGAGGCCGAAATCGACGGATCGGATGTTGTGGTTCCCTGTGCAGAGATAACAGCCCTGGGAGAGACAAACCCGATCGCCGAGGGTCACCGGCGCCAGGTTGTCGATCCAGGCATCTTCCCCGAGCCAGCTGTGGCGCCCCACCACCAACCGCCAGGGAAACTTGACCCGCAGCCCGGGTTTGATGCGGCAGCCGGAACCCAGGCGTGCCCCGCAGGCCCTGAGCAGTGCCGCCCGCCATCCAGATCCGGGCAGCCAGCGGTTGGCGACCAGCGGTGACCCCAGGCAGAACCAGAACAGCTGAACCGGCAGGGGAGCACCGGGCGACCAGTCGGCTGGTGTCCGGTAGGAGCCAAGATCCTGAATCACGGTTGCCTGATCACCTCAGGCACCGTAGTAGTCGCGATACCAGGCCACGAAGCGGGCCACGCCCTCGGCCACGGGGGTGGCGGGTCGGAAGCCGGTCCAGGTTTCCAGGCGGCTGCAGTCGGCAGCGGTGGCCGGCAGATCACCCGGCTGCATCGGCAGCAACTCCTGAATGGCGGTGCGGCCCGTGGCCGCCTCGATTGCCTCGATGTAGTGTCGCAGCGGCGTGGGTTGGCAGTTGCCGATGTTGAACAGTCGGTGGGGTGCCCAGCTGGTGGCCGGATCGGGTCTGGCCGGGTCAAAGGCGGGATCCCCGGTGGCCGGTTTGTCGAGCACGCGCACCAGGCTTTCGATGATGTCGTCGATATAGGTGAAATCCCTGACCATCTGTCCGTGGTTGAAGACCTTGATCGGTTCGCCGTTGAGGATCGATCGGGTGAACAGGAACAGGGCCATGTCGGGCCGGCCCCAGGGGCCGTACACGGTGAAGAACCGCAGACCTGTGGCCGGCAGCTGGTACAGGTGGCTGTAGGTGTGGGCCATCAGTTCGTTGGCCTTCTTGGTGGCGGCGTAGAGGCTCACCGGATGGTTCACCGGTTGCGATTCGCGGAAGGGCAGTTCTGTGTTGCCGCCGTACACCGAGCTGCTGGAGGCGTACACCAGGTGCTCGATCCGGTGGTGCCTGCAGGCCTCCAGCAGCAGGCCGAAGCCCACCAGATTCGCTTGCACATACACCGATGGATTGTCGATCGAGTGGCGCACCCCCGCCTGGGCGGCCAGATTCACCACCCGGTGTGGCCGGTGCTCGGCAAAGACCCGATCGAGGCTGCCCGCTTCTTCCAGGCTGGCCCGCACGAAGACAAACCTGCCCCCACCGCCTCCCAGCACCCCCGGCTCCAGCTGGGCGAGCCGGTCTCGCTTCAGGGATGGGTCGTAATAGGCGTTGAGGTTGTCAACACCCACAACGGTCTCGCCGCGTTCGAGCAGCCGGCGGCAGAGGTGATAGCCGATGAAGCCGGCGGCGCCAGTCACCAGAATGGTCATGGGATTGGTCGGCCGCAGAGGAGCGTAGGCCAGACCACCGCCCCGGCCTCCTCCGGCGGAACCTAGAGTCAGCACACCCTGCATTCGGCGAGTGCCTGGCTTTCTTCAGGGCCTGATGGCCCATGTCTCCACGGAGACCCTGCTGGTGCTCGGCCTCTACGGGGTGCTGGCGGGGGCCTATCTGGTGGTGGTCCCCCTCGCCCTCTTCTGGTGGATGAACCGCCGCTGGACCCTGATGGGCAAGATCGAGCGCACGGCGGTCTACGGCCTGGTGTTTCTCTTCTTTCCAGGCTTGATTCTGTTCGCCCCCTTCCTCAACCTGCGCCTTGCCGGCCAGGGCCAGCGGGCATGAGCTCGCCTGCCGGAGGGGGTGGTGGCATCACCCGGGGCCAGGCCCTGCTGGTGGGTCTGCTGGTGCTCGCCCTTGGTGGCGGCGGCTATGTGCTGTTTCAGCGCCAGGGTCTGGCCGGGTTCTCGGCCGGCATCGCCGCCTCTTCGGTGCTGATGCTGCTGGTGCTGGGCTGGACAGCCAGTTACCTGTTCCGGGTGGTGAGTGGTCGCATGACCTACATGGACCAGCGGCGCAGCTACCGGGCCGCCTATGACGCCTACACCGACGAGCAGCTGCAGGCCCGCTTCGCCGCCCTCAGCCCCGAGGAGCAGCAGCGACTGCTGACTGATGCAGGGATCACGGACAGCGGTGCCGATCCGGGCTGATCGGTCAACCCATAGGCTCAGACGCATCTCGCGCCTCCGGGCCTGATGCCTGCAGCTCCCGATCCCAGCCCCACCCCGATCGCCCGCCGGTTTGCGACATTGCGCCATGAGGGTCGCTGCGCACTGATGCCCTTTCTGATGGCCGGTGATCCATCGCTGGAGGCCACAGCTGCCAGCCTGCTGGCGCTGCAGGCGGCAGGAGCGGATCTGATTGAACTGGGCATTCCCTACAGCGACCCCCTGGCCGATGGACCGGTGATCCAGGCGGCAGCCGGCCGGGCCCTGGCGGCCGGCACCACCCCCGGCCGGGTGCTGGAGCTGCTGGCCGGCCTGCGGGGCCAGCTCACCGTTCCCGTGGTGCTGTTCACCTACAGCAACCCCCTGCTCAACCGGGGGATGGAGGGCTTCTGTCGCGAGGCCGCCGCCGCCGGGGCCGCCGGGCTGGTGGTGCCCGATCTGCCCCTGGAGGAGGCCGAAAAGCTCTCACCCCTGGCCGCTGCCACAGGGCTGGATCTGGTGCTGCTGGTGGCACCCACCACCCCGCCCGAACGCATGGCCCGCATCCACAGGGCCAGCCGGGGGTTCACCTATCTGGTGAGCGTCACGGGTGTCACGGGAGTGCGCACCAGCCTCGAAAGCCGGGTGGAGCCCTTGGTCCAGGCACTCCAGGCCCAGGGGGGAGCACCGGTTGCCGTGGGGTTCGGCATCTCAGGACCGGACCAGGTCCAGCAGGTGAAGCAGTGGGGAGCCGACGGCGCCATTGTGGGCAGTGCCCTGGTGAGTGCCATGGCCGCGGCCCATCGGCAGGGGCAGGATGTGGCCATGGCCGCAGGCGGGTTTTGCCGGCAACTGCGTACCGGTCTCGATCGCTGAAACCAGGCGGGTCATCTCACCAAAGAGGGAATAAATTGCTGCCGAGTCAGAATGGTCTTGGCCTTGCTTCGGTATGCACTCCCCAGGCAAGCGCTGATGGCGCTGGCTTTGACTCCACACCTGCTGCTGCCACTGCCGACGCAGGCGATCCAGTGGCGCTGGCGCTTTGAGCGACCAGCCGATGCCAATGGTCCAGCTGTGCTGGCCAACGGTATCCTGCTCACGACCAATCTCAGCGACAGCTCAGGCTTTTTCACCATCACTGCCCTCGCCGGGGAACGCAATGGGGTGGCCATCACCAGCCTGTTGCCGGCTGGCACCGCCATCCCAGGCAACTGCACCAATGCCAGCACCTGTTTTACCGGTGACAACCTCCTGCGATCAGCAGGATCGGCACCCCAGCTCACCAGCCATGGCTTTGGGGTTGGCTTTGCTGATGGCACCTTTGCCAACTATTTTCACGCCAGCTTCCTGACGCCTCCGGTGGATATGGAATACTTCTCGGCTCCGCCCTTCGGCTTCATTCCGCCAGCTTCTGAGGATTCCGAACTGCCCGGCGTGTTCCACGCCACCACCCCGGTACCGGGTCCCTTGCCTCTGGGCGGCGCTCTGTTGAGCCTGGGCTGGGCCCGGCGAATGCGGAAACGGCTGGGGTGTCGGTGTGGTGCCGGCCGTCGGGCGGTTCACGGCATGGGTGGGACCAAGCCCTAACCTCCTGCCAGTGGATCAACCCGGCCATGCGCTTCGTTCTTTGGGGCACCTATTGCGCCAACGCCGTTGAGCGCCGCGCGCCGTACCGCGAGCAGCACCTGGCGGGTCTGCAGCGCCAGAAGGATGAAGGTGCATTGATCACCCTCGGTCCCACCGAGGGGAGCACCCATGTCTTCGGCATCTACGAGGCCGACACCCTTGAACAGGTGGAAGCCTTGGTCAAGAACGATGTGTACTGGACCCAGGGCATCTGGACGGCTGTGGAGATCTATCCCTGGATCCAGGCGTTCTGAGCCTGCTGCCACACCCAGACACCCACCGCTTCCGGCCCCCCCTCACCGAGCACGGCTCCGTAGGCCCCCATCTGCCCGAGGCCATCGGCGGCGATCCGGGCGATGGCCTCGGGTCCCTCGATGCCATTGCGGACCAGGGCAGCGAGCTTGAGCGTGCGGCCACGGCGAATGATGTTGCCGCCATGGATGTGGCAACCAGCGCAATGTTGTGCAAACAATTGCGCACCGATCCCGCTGGTAGCGGGGGTGTCCGGCTGCCCTTCGTCGCCCCATGCGGGCATTGGCCAGATTGCCGCGATGGCGATGGTCAGACAAACCAGAATGGGCAACACCAGGGTGCGCAGAAGCGGTGCCAGGGGGACCGGTGCGTGGGGGCGATTCACTCCTCGTCGTCGTCGTTGCTGCCCACCGGAATCAGGCGGATCTGTTTGCGGCCCAGTTTGATTTCGAACTCATCGCCGGGCTGGAGCTCCAGCAGGGCGGTGTAGGCCTTGCCGATCAGCAGGTTGCCGTTGCCCTGCACGGTGGCCACGTAACTGAGTTTACGCCCAGCCTTACCGGTCTTGGCTGAGGCGCCGATCTCCACGCCCTTGGCGTCGAGAAGGGCTTCGTAGAAGGCGGTGAAGTTCAGCCGCTCACCACCGTCCTTCTTGCTGGAAACGTAGCCGCAGGCACGGACGATCTCGGATTTGCTCACATCGCCGAGTTCCTTGACCTTGGCTAACAGTTCGGAGCCGGTAAGCATTGTTCTGCTGGGGGTGGGTGGGGTGGGATAGGGGTGGACGCTGGTGGTGGGAATTCTGCCGAGATCAGCTGTTCCACTCCTGAAAGATACAGGACAACTCGCTGGTGCCAACCCCCGCCTTCAGAATCGGCTTCTGCGATCAGCCACGGCATGCCTTCGTTTTTGATCCGGCGGATTGAGCCCAGTGATTTGGAAGCTGTGATCGTGGTCTACCGCGAGGCGGTGATCAGCCAGGCGCGGGGCCTCTACAGCGAACGGCAGATCCAGGCCTGGGCTGCCCACGCCACCACCAGTCCCGACGTGCGCGCCGGGCTGTTGCGGGGTTACGGTCTGGCCTGCAGTTCATGCCCGGATGGCGGCACGATCGAGGCGTTTGCTCTGCTGGATCCCCCTGATCGTCTCTCGTTGCTCTACTGCCGGGGGCGTTCGAGCCGCCAGGGTCTCGCCACCCGTCTGGTCAGGGGTCTGGAGGCCCATGCGCTTGCCCTGGGGATTCCCAGGCTGCGCACCGAGGCCAGCCAGCTCTCAAGGCCGCTGCTGGAGCGGCTCGGCTGGCGGGTTCAGGCAGAGGAGCGGCTGATCTTTGCCGGTGAACCCTTCCTGCGCTGGCGCATGCAGCGTTGCCTGGAATGATGGCCATGGCTGAGACTCTGCCCCGCTGCCCATGGCCGCTGAGGATCTCGAACGGTTCATCCATAAGGTGCGTCAGCTGGAAGCCTTCGTGGCCCTCAGCGAACGGTTGCCCTCCCTGCGGGCCCAGCTGATCGCCTGCAGCCATCACCGGGAGGTGGTGGACCTGGCCCGCCGGCATGGATTCGAGATCGGCCGGCGCTGGGGAGATGCCCCGTGTCCGGCCGCAGACGCCGGCGAGGAGGGGCCGGCCAACCTGCTGGCGGGGCCCTGCCCTCCGCCCGGTCAGGAGACGGTGGAGGTGCTGGCCAGCCAGAACCACTGGCGCCTTGAGCGCATTCACTCATGCTCTGCGGCCAGTCCAGCGGGCTTCTGGTACGACCAGAGCGCGAGCGAATGGCTGTGCCTGCTCCAGGGCAGCGCGCTGCTGGAAATGGAGGGGGATCGGGCGCCCCTGGAGCTCAGTCGTGGCGATCAGCTGTTGATCCCGCCCCACCGCCGCCACCGGCTGCTGGCGACCGATCCGGATCCGGGAACCGTGTGGTTGGCCCTGTTCTGGCAGGGCCCTCTCCCCCGCTGACCCGCCGCACCAGCCAGTAGGCACAGGCCAGGGCCAGCACCGAGACCCCCAGTCCCACCAGCAGCATCGGCTTGTTGTCGGCCGAGGCGGGCAGCACGATCACCTTGCGGGCCACGGCGGTCATCGCCGTGACCAGCACCAGTTCGATCTGCACCACCTGGCGACGCAGGTAGGCCGTCAGGTTCTGGAGCACCTCCAGGGCGATCAGCAGATTGAGCAGATCCCCCAGCAGGCGGGTGAGGGGACCGGCCAGCCAGTTGTCTTCCGGCAGCATCAGGGTCACCAGCACCCACCAGCTGAGCTGCAGGCTGCCGGCAATCACCACCAGCAGCAGCAGCAGCGCCAGCAGTTTGGAGATCTGGCGCTCGACCCGATCGAAACCGTGCAGAAAGGCGGCATCGGCCAGCAGCCGTCGCAGGCGTGACTTGTTCACCGGCTCAGTTGCTGAAGGGTTGCACCACCGGGCGCGCCGGAGTGGAGCCTGGAGGGTTCTTGATGGTGGTGTCGCAGGTGATCGCCCCGGTGCGGGGATCGGTCACGCAGTTGCGGGGTTCAACCCGGGTGTCGGGGCCCACCGTGCTGCCCGGACTGAGCATGAACCGCTCGCTCTGGGCCAGGGCCGGTGTGCTCAGGAGGCTCAGCAGGGGCAGGGCGATCAGGGACGCGCGCAGGGTGCACACCATGGAGAAACGCAGAGTGGGGTTCCAGCACCACTCTGGCTGGCGACCGGCGATCCCGGCCATCAGGGCAGCAGCAGATCCTCCCGGATCTCGGCCAGCAGCAGATCGAGCTGGCCCATGGCATCGGCGGGTTCATCCCCGGACGGGGCGAGGGGGTCATCCCCCTGCCAGCGCTCCTCGATGTCGCAGAGGGTCCCGGCGAGGCCGGCCGCACCATCGGAGCGGTAGATCCGGTTGAGGGTGTCCACCAGCACCGGCATGCGAATGGAGGCGGCCCTCAGGGCCCGACGCAGGTCGGACTGGCTGCGGCCTGTGTGGCGCAACCAGTCGCGCAGGAGAGCCTGCAGTTGGTCGAGCTGCTCGCTGTCGAGCCCCGGACCGGCCATCAGATCAGGTCACCCTCAGCGGGTGAGCGGAAACCACCGCTCCAGTCTGCGCTGCGCCCGTTCCCGGACGGCCGGTGTGATGTGCCGGCTGCAGATGCCGAGCAGGGCCGTCACCGCCACCATGTCGTCGGCGAAGCCGGCGGCTGGGATGAAGTCCGGAATCATGTCAACCGGCACCAGCAGGTAGGTGAGGGCCGCCAGCACGGTGAGGCGGGCCTGGTGGGGGGTGCTGCCGTCGATCAGCAGTTCGTAGCACTGCAGCACAGGCCGGGCGATGGTTCGACCGGCGCGGCGAAGCAGGCGCTGCAGCAGCCCCTCGTCGACGGCGGTTCCACCGATCACCTCGGCCTCGAGGGCAGGCTGGTCAGGGGAACCCGCGGCGGCATGGGCGGCGGTCATGGCGGAACTCCTCTTGAAGCGGGCGCGCCACAGGGGCGACAACGGATTGATTGTGAATGGGAGCTGCTGGCTGGATCCAGGGGTGAATGCCCCCCCTGCGGTGGGTGAGAGCCGCACCCCTGGAGCCGGGGCTGGCGGCTCAGGCATCCACCAGTCCATGTTCGATACCGGCCTTGCGCAGTTTGCGCAAAGCCCGCTGCACCACCTGGCGGCAGTACTCACGGCTGCACTGGAGCAGGCGGGCCACTTCGGCCAGGGTGCGCCACTCGTTGCTGCCATCAAGGCCGAACCGCAGCATCACCACTGTGCGTTCGCGGCTGGTGAGGTTGGCCCGTTCCAGCAGGGTCCAGACCGAGGCGCTCCGTTCGGCCATCTCCGCCCGTTCCATCGGCGCCGGCTCGGGGCTCGGCAGCACATCCACCAGCTCAGAGGGATCGGACTTGGAGCGCACGGCCCCCTGGAGGCTCACGGTCACGCTGCGCAGTTCGCAGCCCAGCAGTTCTTCCACCTCCGCCACCGGTATGGCCATCAGCGCGGCCAGGCGGGTGGCGTTCGGCAGCTGGCCGTGGGCCTGCAGGTAGCGCGCCTTGGCAGCCCGCAGGCGGGTCAGTTTTTCGTTCACGTTCACGGGGATCCGGATCGTGCGGCTCTGGGTGGAGAGGGCCCGGTTCAGACCCTGGCGGATCCACCAGTAGGCATAGGTGCTGAAGCGGTGGCCGCGGGTGGGGTCATATTTCTCCACCGCCCGGGTGAGGCCGAGAGTGCCCTCCTGAATGAGATCCAGCAGCTCCAGTCCCTTGCCCTGATAACGCTTGGCCAGATTCACCACCAGCCGAAGATTGCAGGTGATCATCTGTCGTTTGGCCCGCTCACCCAGGCGCATGGTGCGCCGCTCAAGAGTGTCGTATTCGCAGGCGGGGCCTTGGCCACCGGCCTGGCTGCAGCGCTCCTGCAGGGCCACCATCGCCTGCACCCGCCGGCCGAGGGTCAGCTCCTGTTCCGGGGTCAGCAATTGATGTCGACCGATCTCTCCGAGATACGCGCTCAGGGAACTGGCCATCACTGGTGGGATCTTTTCAATGACGCTACGCTTGATTTGCGCCAGTGAACCCCTGGCACAGAAAGACTTCAGCAATACTGATTTTGTTCATTATTGATGCGGTTTGATTTAACAATTGGTCCGCCGGCCAACGGCTGCTCCCCTGCTCCTCTCCTGCGGTCTCCTGCAGCCGATGGCCCCCACCGCGCCCCAGCGCCCCCGTCCGGGCGGCATCTGCCCTACCGTCCAGGCGCGTCCTGGACCCGACCCCGACATGCCAGCTGTTGCCGCCATTCCCCAGCAGGTGCTTGCCGGAGCAGGGGTGGCTTACCTGCACTACCTCAGTTTCATGGTCTGCTTCGGGGCCCTGGTGCTGGAGCGGCGTCTGATCCGTGCCAACCCAAGCCGTGCCGACGCCACCCTGATGGTGATCACCGATGTGGTCTACGGCCTGGCGGCCCTCGGTCTGCTGGTCAGCGGCATCCTGCGGGTGATTCACTTCGGTCAGGGCTCGGAGTTCTACACCACCAACCCCCTCTTCTGGTGGAAGGTGGGGCTCTACCTGTCGGTGGGCGGGCTGTCCCTCTATCCCACGGTCACCTACATCCTGTGGGCGATTCCCCTGCGCAAGGGTGAACTTCCCCAGGTGAGCGAAGCTCTGGCCCGCCGCCTGGCCTGGATTCTCAACATCGAGTTGGCCGGCTTTGCTGCCATCCCCCTGCTGGCCACCCTGATGGCCCGGGGTGTGGGACTGCCTGGATGAGTGCCCTGGCCCTGGCCCTCGGGCTGTGGCTGGCAGCCACCCCTCCGGCCCAGGGGGGAGAGCCCGGTTGTGCTCCCCCCCTCGACAGGCGGCCGGCACCTCCACCGGTGCCGCCGGTTCGGGTGACCATCCCGGCCGATGCTCCCGGCTATGGGGCCGCCCTTCGCCCCACTCCCTGGGGCTGGATCCACCGCCGCCGTTGGTGCGTGTGGGTGGAACCCCCAGCAGGTACGGGGGCCGCTCTGACGCGGGCCAGCCAGTGGCATGGCGCCGTAGACACCGCATTGGCCACCTGGGGGCAGCTGCTCCAGCTGGAACGGGTTCAGGATCCTGCCGCAGCCCAGATTCTGGTCAGGCGGCAGCGGCCTCCCCGCCGTCGCGACGGCCAGGGCGGCTGGCGGGCCAGCCATGGTCGGGCCGAATGGCAGATGGATCTGGTGGAACGGGGCCAGGGGCTGAGCCTCGAAACCCTGATCACGGTGCAGGTGGGGGCTGATCAGCGGCCGGCGGCGATGACTGCCACCCTGCTTCATGAGCTGGGTCACGCCTTCGGGCTCTGGGGTCACAGCCCCAGGTCTGGTGATGTGATGGCCGCCTCACCGGGGCCGGTGCCGCAGGTTGAGCTCAGCCAGCGGGATCGGGCGACTCTGCAGTGGCTTCTGGACCAACCGAGCGCCATCGCAGCGCCCCGCTGAGCGGATCGCCGGGAGCATCCGGCCGTGGGCGGCATCAGACCGGTGCCAGGCCCTTTTCGTTGAACACCCCCTCAAACAGCACCGAGCTGAGGTAGCGCTCCCCGGAATCGGGCAGCACCACCACGATGGTTTTGCCGGCCAGCTCGGGCTCCCTGGCCAGGCGCAGGGCGGCGGTGGCGGCGGCGCCGCAGGAGATGCCGGCGAGGATGCCTTCTTCGCGCATGAGGCGGCGGGCCATGGCCACGGCCTCTTCATCGCTCACGGCCTCCACCCGATCCACCAGCGACAGATCGAGGTTGGCGGGCACGAAACCGGCGCCGATGCCCTGGATCTTGTGGGGCCCGGGTTTCACCTCTTCGCCATCGCGGGTCTGGCGGATCACCGGGCTGTTCACCGGCTCCACGGCCACGCTCAGCAGCGGCCTGCCCTGGGTCTGTTTGATGTAGCGGCTCACGCCGGTGATCGTGCCGCCGGTGCCCACACCCGCCACCAGCACATCCACCTGGCCGTCGGTGTCGGTCCAGATCTCCGGGCCGGTGGTGTCGTGATGGATCTGGGGATTGGCGGGATTGGCGAACTGCTGGAGCAGCACGTAGCGCTGTGGATCACTCTCGGCCAGCTCCCGGGCCGCTGAGATGGCACCGGACATGCCCCGGGGCCCCTCGGTCAGCACGAGCCGGGCGCCGTAGGCGGTGAGCAGCTTGCGCCGCTCCAGGCTCATGGTTTCCGGCATCGTGAGCGTGAGGGGAATGCCTCGGGACGCGGCCACGAAGGCCAGGGCGATGCCGGTGTTGCCGCTGGTGGGTTCCACCAGCTCCTTGCCGGGTCCGAGCAGCCCATCCTTTTCGGCCTGCCAGATCATGGCCGCACCGATGCGGCACTTGACCGAATAGGCCGGGTTGCGGCCCTCGATCTTGGCCAGCACCCGGGCGCCGCAGCCCTCGGTGACCCGGTTCAGCTGCACCAGCGGAGTGCCACCGATGCTGAGGCTGTTGTCGGCAAAAATCGTGCTCATGGCTCGTGTCAAACGGCCCGTTTCATCGGCACCATAGGCAGCGATCGCCGCAACTGCCCAGGCCGGCAGCCGCGTCGTCCGGCTTCAGGTCGCCAGGCTGCGGATCAGCTCCAGCACCCGCTGCAGATCAAAGCGATTGCCCCGCTGGAACCCTTCCGCGGTGGCGGGGTCGTCAGCCGGCCCCGGCTGTTCACCAGCGGTCGGGGTGCCGTCGCTGGCATCAAACACCAGATCGCCGAAGCCGCAGGCCCGGTCCACATTGATCCAGCTGCTGGCCAGCGAGCGGCTGCCCGCCACCAGGATCACCTGGCGGGCCAGCTCACTGTTGTCCCGGCACGGTGTGAAGGCCTTGAGCATCAGCGAGGCCTGGGGAAAGCAGACCAGGTGGTGATAGCGGCGGTAGAGGGCGATCTTCTCGATTTCGCCCATCTCTTCCGGGCAGTACACATCCACCCCGGGGATCTCGGCCAGCCGTTCCACGAGTTCCGCCTCCTGCAGAAACCGGGTGGTGCCGAAGCTCAGCTTGTGGCGTGAGAGGTAGGCCACGGGCCGTCGCGCCCCACTCCAGGCCAGAATCTCCTGCACCAGGCCGGGGCGCAGGGCCGCCTGGCAGGCCTGCTGAAAATCCGCGGTCACGTGCATCCGATCGCGGTAGATGGCCGGTGTGGACACCAGGGTGGTGGCCTGCAGCGGCCCGCGCACAATCCGGAAGCGCTTCTCAAGGCCGATGCTCGTCAGCCACCGCATGATCATGGCGTTGTCACGCAGATTGCCCCGCCAGGTGGTGGGGTAGTGGAACCAGATCTTGCTCTTGAATTTGCGGTAGAGCCGCAACAGCTGGTAAGCACGGCCGGTCTCGGCCAGCAGGTGCCCGTATTCGGGATAGAGGGTGCCGCCGTAGAGCACCAGCTCCCGGCGCCGCACCCGCTGACCCTCAAGGGCATCATCGGCGAGCCGGGCCGGCGGTGGGAAGAACAGCCGGGCACCGCGGCCGTCGTTGAGGGATTTCACATGGACGCCGGCGGCGTCGTAGACCCCGAATCCCACCCGGTTCCACCAGCCCGTGGCCCGGGGATTGCCGCGTGGTGGCAGCACCGTGGCGTTGCGCACGATCACCAGCGGCTGGGCCGGTCTGACGGAGACGCGTCCCCACAGGCAGGGGTGGTCCGCCGGCAGGGTGGCGAGGGAGATCAGGTCCGCCGCCGGCGATCGATCGGTCATGTCCGGCGCACCGCTGCGGTCTCGGACGCCATTATCTCCGGCTGCCTCAGGTCTGCCTCAGGTCTGCCTCAGGCCGCGGAACAGCCGCTCGAGGGCCTCCTGCAGTCGCGGTTCCGGCAGCATGCCGTAGCTGAGCCGCAGGCAGACCTGCCGATCTGAGGCAGCCAGGCCGAAACTGCCGCCGGCGACCACTGCCACAGCGTGCTCCCGGATCAGCCGCTCCATCAGCCCCCGGTCCCCGTCCCGGCAATCCACCCGCAGCAGGGCATAGAAGGCCCCATCGGGCTGAGCCAGCAGCTCCAAGGGAGTTCCGCGGGCCTGCTCGCTGCTGATGGCATCCAGCAGCAGGCGCCGGCGTGGCGCCAGGCCGGCGATCCGGGCCCGGCACCAGTCGGGGCCGGCCGTGAGGGCGGCCAGGGCGGCCCGCTGGCTCACCCGGGGCGGACAGATCAGCACCGTGTCCTGCACCCGGGCCAGGCCATCCACCAGCTGCCGGGGCACGGCGGCCAGGCCCACCCGCCAGCCGGCCATGCCGTAGGCCTTGGACAGCGAAAAGAGGGAGATGGTGTGGGCACCGCTGCCCCCGGCCCTGCCGGGACTGCGATGGGGCACCGGTCCATGCACGAAATCCGCATAGGCCTCATCGCTGATGTGAAACAGACCGCGGTCGCCGCAGAGTCGGTTGATGGCCGTGAGCTGCTCCGGCGGCAGCACCACGCCGCTGGGATTGCCCGGTGACACCGTGACGATGGCCCGGGTGCGTGGGCCGATCAGCTCGGCCAGGGCATCTGGATCGGGCCTGGGTCCCAGCTGGGGGGTGACCGGCACGCCACCGGCGATCTGCACCGCCATCACGTGGTTGAAGTAGTACGGAACCGGCAGGATCACCTCATCCCCGGGGTCGCAGATCGCCTGGGCCACGGCGTGAAAGGCCATGTTGCTGCCTGCGGTCACCATCAGGGCGGCGCCGTCGGGATCGATGCCGCGACGTCCCACCAGCTCCCGGTGGATGGCGGTCAGCAGATCGGCGTCGCCGGCCAGGGCGCCGTAGCGGTCCAGGTCGGGATCGCTGAGGTCCAGCTGGCGCACCGTCGCCGGCGGGCCCCAGTCCACCATCCCCTGGGCCAGCGACAGGGTGCCGGGATGCTGCCGCACCTGGTCGTTCAGCCAGGGGATCACCGGCGTGAGCACCGACGCGATCCGCCGGCCGGGGGCAGGGGGCTGGGCCATGGGTTCAGCTTCCCATCGGCAGCACCAGTTCCAGCAGGGCGCCGCCATCGGGATGGTTGTCCGCCTGCACCCGTCCGCCGTGGGTGAGGGCGATCTGCTGCACGATCGCCAGCCCCAGGCCGCTGCCGGCCCGGGCGCTGCGGGCCCGGGAGGCATCGCCGCGGTAGAACCGCTCAAACAGGTGTTGCAGATCCTCTTCGCTCAGGCCGGGTCCGTGGTCGCGCACGACCACCTGCCCCCACTGGCCTGTCTGCTGCAGTTCCACCTCCACCGCTGCGCCATCGGGGCTGTAACGCAGGGCGTTGTCCAGCAGGTTGAGCAGGGCCCGGTGCAGCCGCGAATGATCGCCCAGCACCTGGAGGTCCGCCGAGCCCGCCAGGGCAGAGCGCACCACCAGCTGGATGCCCCGCGGCTCCGCCAGGGGCCGCAGGCCGGTCCAGACCTGCTCGAGCAGGACCCCCATCGCCACCGGCTGGCGTCGGTCGCCGTCGCCCGGCAGGGTGTTCTGCAGTCGGGAGAGTTCCAGCAGGTCGCCCACCATCTCCTGGAGGCGCAGCAGTTCCCGCTGCAGCCGTTCCACCAGCACCGCATTGCCGCTGTCGGCCCGGGCGGCCAGGCTGTCGCCCACAAGCAGCAGGGCCGTGAGCGGGGTGCGCAGTTCGTGGGCCACATCGCTCACCCAACGCTCCTGTTGTTCCAGGTGGGCTTCGATCGAGCGGCGGTCCTGCAGGATCAGGGTGAGCCAACCCTGATCACCGGGCAGCAGCAGGGCCTCCAGTTCCTCACCGGCGGGCTGCCATTCCAGGCGCTGACTGCGCTGCAGGCGTCTGGCGCGGCCCAGGGCCTCCCCCAGGTCGTCGGTCCGGGGCAGGTCCCCCAGCCACACGGCACCCCTCAGCCCCAGGCCGGGGCTCTGCAGCAGTCGTTCCGCCCGGCCATTGACCAGCTGGATCCGGTCGGCGCCATCGAGGATCAGCCACCCGACCGGGGCGGCCTCAATCCAGCGCAGCAGCTGAATCCGGTCCACGCCCTGGCGCTGCCGGCGGTCGCGGCGGCCGGCCCTGGCCAGCAGGCCGCCCATGGCCATGCCGATCACCAGGGTCAGCAGCAGTTCCACTCAGCCGAACCGGTAGCCGAAGCCCCGCACCGTATGGATGTGGCGCGGGGCGGAGGGATTGTCTTCCACCTTCTCCCGCAGCCAGCGGATGTGCACATCCACCGTTTTGCTGTCGCCGATGTAGTCGTGCCCCCAGACGTGTTCGAGCAGCTTGTCGCGGCTCCAGACCCGGCGGGGGTGCTGCATGAACAGCTCCAGCAGGCGGTACTCCTTGGGAGACAGGTTGAGATTGGCGCCGTCACGGCAGACCCGGCATTCGTCGGGGAAGAGCCGCAGGTTGGCGTGTTCCAGCACCGTGGCCGAACCAACCAGGCTGCCGGCATGGCTGCGGCGCAGCAGGGCCCGGCAGCGGGCCACCAGTTCGCGCATGCCGAAGGGCTTCACCAGGTAGTCGTCGGCCCCCACCTCCAGACCCAGCACCCGGTCGGTTTCGCTGTCGCGGGCGCTGACCACCAGGATCGGGGTGGCGTCTCCCCGGTGGCGCAGCTGACGGCAGAGGTCCAGGCCCCCGAGTCCCGGCAGCATCAGATCAAGCACCACCAGGGAGAAGGGCTCGCCATCGCGGGCCTGCACAAGCCAGTCGAGGGCCTGGCGACCATTGCCACAGGCTTTCACCTGGAACCCTTCCTGAAGGAGTGCGTCGCGAATGGTTTCGCGGATGGTGTCGTCGTCTTCGACCAGCAGCAGGGAAGGTGTCATGGAGCCAGGGGCGGCCGAAGGGGTCTCACCCCAGAACACCGTATCAAGCACAGTGGCTAGGAGTTTTGCGAATTTCCCGGACCGTAGACAGGTTGGCGGTTGCTCAGGTAAAGACCCGATAAAGGGCTGGTCAAGGGTCCGTGAATGTCAGCGCTGGGCGGTCCAGTCCTGAAACCAGCCCCGGCGCCACAGCCACCAGGCCTGCAGTGCGGCCACCGTTGCCATCAGCACCAGGGCATAGGCATAGCCCCATGTCCATCGGAGTTCCGGCATGTCGTCAAAATTCATGCCGTAAATGCCGGCGATGAAGGTGAGCGGTGCAAAAATCGTGGTCAGAATCGTGAGTGTCTTCATTACCTGGTTCATGCGATTGCCTACGCTTGCGGCATAGGCCTGGGTCACGGCATCGCATTGATTGCGCAGCATTTCACAGTTTTCAAAGAGGAGTTCAACGATTTCAGCCATTTCCTGAAAGCCGCCCTCTGCTTCGGGGCCCAGCAAGGGTTGTTGTTCGCGCAGCAACATGCGGATCTGATGCCGCAGGGGCCAGATCTGGCTGCGGATTGCCCTCAGATTCGTGCGATAGCCAAAGGCGCGACTCAGCAACTTGGGGCGGGGTTGGCGCAATGCCGATTCCTCCAGATCATCTAGATCATGGGCCATTCGCTCCAGAATTGGAAAGAATTCATCCAGTACTGCGTCCACCAGAAAATGGAGAATATCGTCGAGATCCTGATATTCGACCACTGCTGATCGGGAGAGCAGCCAATTGGTCAATGGGCGGAAACCCTGGCTTGAGGGGTCTTCTTCGATGCTGATCAGCAGTCCGGGCAGCAGCAGCAATCCCACCTGGTCGCTGATCAGCGACTGGGCTGGGCGGGTGGGCGCACAGGAGAAGCGATGCAGCACGACCAGCAGCACCTCGTCAAGGCAGTCCACCTGGGGGCGCTGGGGCACCTCCAGCAGGGGAGGATGCAGCACCTCAGGCACGCCGACGGCGGTCAGCAAGGCTCGGATCCGGGGCTGATCGTGCAGGCCGCGCACCCGCAGCCACAGCGGTTGGGCCGGGGGATCACGCCGGGGGAGCGATTCCGGTCCGTCGATCGTCAGCAGGCGGGGACCGTTGCCATCGAACAGCACAGCGTCGATCCGGGTGGGAGCCATGCCACCGTTCACGAACAGGTGGCTGGGCAGCCCGGCGGGTCGATGCTCCAGCAACTGGGAACTGAGGGCGCCCGGAGTCAGTCTGAGCACTTGAGCTCCCCAGCTGTGTGAATCCGTTCCCAGAGATTAAGGTGCCTGCCCCTGGCTGCAACCAACCCCCTGGACCGCAGGGTGGCGAGCGGTTCACCGCTTCTTAACCTCAATCGCAGTCAGGCTTGCCTAGGGTTACCCAGCCTGCTGTCAAAAACCCGGTGATCCCACAACGATCCTCAGGCGACGGTGAGGCGGCGACCACCGGCTCCGTCCAGCAGGGGATCCGCTCACCCATGGAATCGCACGCCAGCTACCGGGGCAGTGATTGGAGTCCTGAACGGCTGATGTTTCACCAGAATCTGGAAACGTTTGCCGAACGTGTCGGTTTGATCGTGGGTCTGCAAGGCAACGACAAGCTCTCCCAGGAACAGGCGTATGCCGAAATCCGCAAGATCTGGAAAGAGCTGAAAGACAGCAAGGATCAGTTGCTCAACCCATCTGAGCCCCCCTCCGGGGTGTGATCGTCTCCGCCAGTCAGCGATCCTTGGGCAGGTTGGCGACCACCAGCTGACGCTGGCCATCGATCATCAGCCAGCCCCGGTCGCGCAGCTGACCCAGCACCCGTGTCACGGTCACGCGGGTGGTTCCCACCGCACAGGCCAGTTCATGGTGGGTGAGGCGCACGCCGAGGCGCAGGCCCTCGGCACAGGGCTGGCCGTAATCGCTGGCCAGCAGTTCGAGGAAACCCTTCACCCGCTCCTCCACCCGTCGGAGGGCCATCAGGGCCAGCAGGCGCTCACTCTGGCGGAGCCGGCGCGCCACGGCGTCCAGCATGCCCAGGGCCAGGGTGGGGTCTCCGTGCAGTTCCTGGGTGCTCAGGCACAGCAGGTCGCTGGCGCAGAGGCTCACGGCATCGGTGGTTTCCACCGCCTGCAGCGGATCTCCGAATGGTTCCCCCGGACCGGCCACACCCAGCAGCACCTCGTCACCGTGGTAGGTGATCGCCTGCAGCCGCACCATGCCCCGCACCACCAGCCAGTAGTTGCCCCTGAGCTGGGGAACGGTGCTGCCGGCGGGTAGATGCACCAGTGATCGGTTGCGATAGTTGGCCTCCAGATGGATCCTGAAGTCGTCCTGCTGGTTGGCATGGCGACCTGGGGAAAAAACCATGGAGACCTCCGGAATGGTTCTGTTTCAACCTAGGGAAAAGCGGCAATGGCGCCAACCAAGAACCGGTTGTCACTGGTTTAAGAATCGGCTAAGTGCTTCAGGTCGCCGTGAAGACTGGGTGGGGCGAAACCCCACCCAGGGCCATCATTTCCGGCAGGCTCTGCTGATCACTTGCCGATTGTCTTGACCGCCGCCTGGGCCTGCTTGAGGATCGAACCCTTGAGAGGCACATAGCCGAGGTCGTCGGCCAGATTCTGGGCCGCGGGGCTCAGCAGGTAGGCCATGGCCTTCTGAATGGCCGGTGCCTTGGCGCCATTGCCCTTCTGGTAGGCCAGGATCCAGGTCAGAGTGGAGATCGGGTAGCTGTCAGCACCACCCGGGTTGGCATCCTCGCCCGCCAGCATGCTGTTGAGCTTGATGTTGTTCAGGGCGGCTGCACCGCTCTTCAGGTTTGGCAGCACGAACTTGCCGGCTTTGTTCTGCAGGGCAGCGGCCTTGATCTTGCCTTTCACGTAGGCCTGGTTCAGATAGCCGATCGAGCCGGGGGTGTTGCCGATCACGCCGGCCACGCCCTCATTGCCCTTGCCGCCCACACCCACGGGCCATTTCACGCTCTTGCCCTCACCCACCTTGCTCTTCCACTCCGGTGAGAATGCCGACAGGGAATTGGTGAAGGCGAAGGTGGTGCCGGACCCATCGGAACGGTGGGCCACCGTGATCGGCCCCTTGCCGCACTTGAGCTGGTCCCAGGTCTTGATGGTGCCCAGGAAGATGTCCACCGCCTGCTTCTGGGTGAGCTTGAGGTTGCTGCAGCCGGGTTTGTTGTAAGCGATGGCGATCGTGCCGCCCACGGCGGGGAACTGCACCACACCACGGGTCACCTTGGCCGCTTCCGCCGCCTTGATCGGTTCATCGCTGGCTCCGAAGTCCACGGTGCCGGCCACGAACTGGCGCACCCCGGCGCCGGAGCCCACCGACTGGTAGTTCACGCGCACGCCCTGGGAGGCGGCGCCGGCGAAGGCCCGCTGGTAGAAGGGGGCTGGGAAGGTGGCTCCGGCACCATTGATGGCCGTCTGGGCAAGGGCTGCGGCACCACCGGCCAGGGCGAGGGTGGAGCCGAGAATCAGGGCCTTCTGCGCGAAGGTCATCGGAGGCAACTTGTCTGTGCCCCCAAGATGTAACAAGCGGCGGAAACGAAAGAGTTATTGCCCGGTTAAGGGGCATTTAAGGTGTGGTAGTTGTTGAGTCGGCTCGCTGGCAGTCAGAGAACCAGGCTGCCTCTGACTGGTTCCTGATGGCGGTCCAGTCCCATCAGCGGCACTCCCGCCGCCACGATCCCGACCTGGAGCAGCAGGCAGGTCAGAATCGATCGCCAGAGGCTCGGCTGGTAGAAGGGCATGTCCACACTTGCAACTCTGGCTACTCCAGTGTGCAGGCACGGTGTCTGTCTGTGCTGGCGATGACATGCCTGTGCCACCAATTGCATGAGACAACCTCTGCTTAACCTTGAAGTTCTTGGTCTGGGGTAAAAAAGAGACAGTCCAGTGACTCGGCATGCCTCACCACCACGGCGTCCTGCTGCCAGGTGCCGCACTGGCGCTGACTCTTCTGTGTGCCAGTCCGACCTGGCTGGCGGCAGCTTCAGAGTCTGGCTCCATCCAGATCAGTGGCTCCAGCACCGTTTATCCGCTGATGCTGGAGGCGATCCGTGCGGATCGCCAGCGGCGGGGCAACCGGGCAGCGCGCTTCCGGTTGGTGGAATCCGGCACAGCTGCCGGATTCCGGGATCTCTGCCAGGGCCGGGTGACAATCGCCAATGCTTCACGGCCCATCAACGGTCAGGAGCTGAAAAGCTGCCAGGCGCGGGGCGTGAGCTTTCTGGAACTGCCGATTGCCTTTGACGCCATCACCGTGGTGGTCAACCCTCGCAACACCTGGGCCAGTCAAATCAGCACCCGTGAACTTTCCCGTCTCTGGGCCAGGTCGGCCCAGGGCCGCATCCAGCGCTGGAGTCAGGTGAACAGCGACTGGCCTGACCGCCCGATCCGTCTGTGCGGCCCTGGTCGAGATTCTGGCACGTTTGATTATTTCAATAAGGCCATTAACGGCGATGAAAATAATTCGCGTACGGATTACGCCGCCAGCGAGCAGGATCGGGTCGTGATCGCCTGCGTGGCCAGCCAGGCCCATGCTCTTGGGTACCTGGGCTTTGATCGTTATCAGCAAGCCTCCACCCGACTCAAGGCCCTGGCTGTGAATAGTGGCAAGGGGCCTGTGCTGCCCACCCTGGCGAGCGTGCAGCAGGGGACCTATGCGCCCCTGTCGCGGCCCATGTTTGTCTATGTGAATGCCGGAGCCCTCCGCAGCAATCGCAGCCTTCAGGAATTCGTCACCCACACGGTGCGCAACGGATTGAAGATTGCCGAAGTCGCTGGGGCTGTTCCCCTCCCTTCTTCCACCTACCGGCTGGTGGAGTCCAAGCTCTACAACCAGGTGCTGGGTACTTCATTCGGTGGCGATACGCCGGTGGGCCTCAGCATCGGCGAGGCCCTGCGGCGCAGCTTTGATCGAAACAAGCGACCCCAGTACCGATGAGGTTGGCCCGTGGGCCTCAGGGTTTCAGGCTGTCGAGACGTTTCCGCGCCCGATCCAGCACGGGTGCGGGCAGGCTCACGTAGCCCAGCTGCGGCGCCATCGCCTGGGCTTCCGGGGAGAGGGTGTGGCTGAAGGCCTGGCGCAGCGGGTCCAGCTGGGCACCGTTGCCGCTCTTGTAGAGCAGGATCCAGCTGAAGGTCACGATCGGGTAGCCCACGGCCGGGTTGGGATTGCTGCCCGTCAGTTCCGGGCCGAGGTCGATGGCGGCCAGGGCCTGGCTGCTGCTGGCGTTGTCTGGCCGCAGGCTCTGGCCACCGGCATTGGTGAGGGCCGCGGCCTGCAGCGGTGTCTTCACGTAGGCCGCTTCCACGTAGCTGATGCCCCCATCAAGCTGGCTCAGCTGGGCCGCCACCCCTTCGTTGCCCTTGGCCCCCACACCCGTGGGCCAGGTGATCGACTTGCCGGAGCCGGGCCCCGCCTGCCAGGCCGGACTGATGGCGGCCAGGTGGGCGGTGAAGTTGGCGGTGGTGCCGGATCCATCGGAGCGGAACACCACCCGGATCGGTTTGGCCGCGCAGCCCACCTGGGCGTAGTCGGTGATCTTGCCGAAGAAGATGTCGGCCAGCTGGGTCTGGCTCAGTTTCAGGTCGCAGCCCTGGTGGTTGTAGGCCACGGCGATGGCGCCTGCCGTCATCGGCAGCTGCAGCACCCCGCGCGACACCCTGGCGACCTCCTCCCCCTTCATCGGCACATCGGATGCGGCGAAGGCCACGGTGCCGGCCAGGAACTGGCGCACACCCGCTCCGGAGCCCACCGACTGGTAGTTGACCCGGATTCCCTTGCCTGCCAGGTCCTGGAACCAACGCTGGTAGATCGCGGCCGGAAAGGAGGCGCCCGCACCGTTGAGGGTGCTGCTGGTGCCGCAGCCGCTGGCGAGGGTGGTGGCCAGGGTGGTGAGCGCGATGCAGCGGAGATGGCGGGCCGGTCGCATGGCAGGCGGGAAAGCTGACCGTGGCAACGTAGGCAATGGCGGGCGATCCGCACCATCGACCCAAGGCTGCAGCGGCCTGCTCCTCTCCCGTGCCCGATCCACGTGCGGTGATCCGGCGCGACCTCGCCAGAGTGAAGGACCAGCCACGATCGAGGTCAGAGCCCCATGTTGCTGAGTCTGAGCCAACATCCTGATGAAAGTGTGCTGGTCGAGGTGCTCGATCCGTCGGCGCTGATCGATCCGTTTCTACCAACGGTGATGGCCCGGATCCTGGCGGGGGAGGAGCCCCAGGATCCCCACCACTTCGTCAAGACCGATCTGCGTTTCCCATCCGGTGAACCGCTGCCCCGCTGCTGGCGGGACCCCGCCTACGGGGGCTGAGACCGGATCGGCCGTCCAGCAGCCCGCGGACCCGCATCCCCTGGACCAGGGTTCACGGGCAGGCGCAGCAGCCAGAACTGGTCGGCGTGGGTCCAGATCAGCAGCAGATCGCCGCGGATTCGCTGGGGTGCCGCCGGTGGCTCGCCAAGGCCCAGGCGGCGTGCCCCGTTGCCATCGAGCTGTCGCAGTTGGGCAGCGGCTGGCAGGCTGGCCAGCGGAGCGGGGGGATCCTCCGCAGGCTCGGCTTTGTCCCAGAGGCTCTGCAGCAGCGCCTGGGGGGCAGACTGACCGGCATCAGGAGGGCCTTGGGCGGTGGTTGCCCGGCCTGGAACGCTGGCCGGCCGGGCGGCTGGTCTGGTGGCCTGTCGAATCGCTGTGCGGGCCTTGGGCCGGTCTGTTCGGCGGGCTGCCGGCCGGACTGGTTGCCGGACTGGTTGCCGGGAGCCGGCCCCGGGCCGTGGCAGCGTCGGGGCGGCCGGTGCCGCGACCAGCGGCGGTGGCGGCAACGGGGTCGCCACCCGCAGGGATTGCTCCAGGCTGAGCCGGCGGGCCAGCCGCACCAGTTGCGGGGTGTCGTCTGCCGGGGTGCTCCCGCGGACCTGGCCGGGCTGCTGGCGCGGCAGTCGGTTGCCCGCCAGCCAGAGTGCATGCAGTGCCAAGGCCGCCAACAGCGGTAGCGCCAGGGGCCGCAGGGCTGCCGATGTCATGGCAGCTGCAGCTCGAGATCCAGTCCTGTGCTCTCCAGTCGGCGGAGCAGCCGCCGCACCTCCTGCCAGGGCACATCGGGTGCGGGCAGCAGCCGCACTCTGGGCGGCAGCGACCGCCGGCTTGCCGCGGACACCAGGGCCGGCAGCGCAGAGGCTGGCAGAACGCGGGTGCCCACGGTCAGGCTGCCGTCGCCAGCCAGCCCCACCGTCAGCACTCCCTCCAGCAGTGGACGCTGGGCCAGGCGCTGGGGAACCACCAGCAGGGCGGCGGCCACCAGGCTGAGGGCCACGGACGTGACTGCCATGGCTCCTGCCTCCAGCGACCACGGGGCCGGCCGGCCGATCACGGCGAAGCCTCCCCGAGCTCCAGGTGCACGGTCTGTCCGCGCTGGCGCAGCCAACGCAGGGCGGTTGCCACTTCGGCGGCACTCAGGCTGGCGGAGGGCAGCAGGTGCAGCACCATGCCCCGGGGCTGACGCGCCAGGTGCTGCGCCAGCCGGTCAGACGGCAGGGTCTTGCCATCGAGCAGCCATCGGTCTCCGGGCGCCCTCACCAGCCACACGGCCTGAGACGGGACCCCGGCGTGGCCAGGCGCCAGCCGGGGGCGCCGATCACGCACGATCTCCGGCACGATCGCCACGGCTCCGCACACCATCAGGGTGAGCGACACCAGCGCGGGCAGGGTCAGCGTGGGCTGGGTCAGCGACATGGGCCCGGGGTAGGCATGGTGCGTTCGAGCCGGTTGAGCTGCCAGTCGCGCAGCCCCTGGTTGAGGAGCAGGGCAGCGCTGGCGATCACACTCACCACCAGGCCATAGCCGGTGCTCAGCAACACGGTGCCGTATCCCCGCAGGCTCGCGCCGGCCGGCAGGGTCAGGTCGGGGCCGAGCGAGGCCATCAGGCGGATCAGCCCGAACACGGTGCCGGTCAGCCCCAGCAGGGGAGCCAGCACGGTCGCCCCCTGCAGCAGTGGTTCACCGGCGGCCATCTGCCAGCGCCAGTGGTGCAGCTGCTGCCGGCGTGCCTCGTTGTCGGTGATGGCCAGCCAGTTCTGATCGCGGCTTGGCCGCTGTTGCCACCACTGGCGCCACCAGCGCAGCCGATCGAAGACCAGGGTCAGCACGGCGATCGACAGCAGCAGCAGCAGCACCCCCATCAGTTCCTGGAGCCCCAGTGCCGATCCGGCCACAACCAGCCTGTGGTGTTGCTGGAGGAAACCTAGGGGGGCGAGCCGAACCGCCCGGGTGTCACCCTTGCTTGACAGAACGGGCTGATGGAGCCACGGCTGCGGTCCGCTGTCGGCAGCGCAGGCCGTGGCCCATGCTCACGCCGGCGCCTGGACCGGGTCATCCAGCCGGCTGGCATGCCTGTCCTTCCAGCCGAGCCCTTGAGCCAGAGCGCCCGACTGAAATCATCGGCCGGATCTGCCGACCATTCCGCCAGCGTGCAAGCACGCAGCTGCAGGCCCGCGAACTGATCCTGCAGGCCGTCTGGGGCCTGATGGGTTCAGAGCACCTCCAGACCCGCCAGCTCAGGCAGCTCCACCCGTCGCCGGGCGGATTCGGCGCAGCCTGCGGGTGTGGGAAAGATCTTGCCCGGGTTCGCCATGCCGGCTGGATCGAGGGCCTGGCGCACCAGCTGCATGGTGGCCAGATCATCGGGGCCGTACATCCAGGCCAGGTAGCAGCGCTTGTCGGAACCCACCCCGTGCTCGCCGGTGATGCTGCCGCCCGCCTGGAGGCAGAGCTCCAGAATCTCGGCCGCCAGCTGGGTCACCCGGTCGCCCATGCCCGCCTCGCCGGGTGAATACAGGATCAGTGGGTGCAGGTTGCCGTCGCCGGCGTGAAAGACGTTGGCCACCGGCAGTCCGTGGGCGGCGCTGAGCTCCTCGATCGCTCGCAGCACCTGCGGCAGGGCCCCGCGGGGCACCACTCCGTCCTGCAGGTAGTAGCTGGGGAAGCGGCGGCCCAGGGCGGAGATGGCGCTCTTGCGACCTTTCCAGAGCGTGGCCCGCTCGTCGGCTTCCCAGGCTTCCCGCAGGTTGCGGGCGCCGGCCCGGCGGCAGAGATCGCCCGCCAGGGCGGCGGCGGCGCGCACCTCCCGCTCCTGGCCGTCCAGTTCGATCAGCAGCACGGCGGCGGCATCGCGGGGATATTCGTCGACGCCGAAATAGTCATCGACCGCCTCGATGGTCAGCCGGTCCATGATCTCCATGCCCGCCGGCAGCACGCCGGCGGCCGTGACCAGCCGCACCGCTTCGCCGGCGGCTTCCATGGTGGCGAAATCGGCCAGCAGCACCGCCACCCGCTCCGGCGCCCGCAACAGCCGCAGGGTGATCGCCGTGGCGATGCCCAGGGTGCCCTCGCTGCCGATGAACACGCCCCGCAGGTCCAGCTCCGGCATCTCCGGCTGATGGCCCCCGAGAGTGGTGATCGTGCCGTCGGGCAGCACCACCTCCAGGCCGAGCACGTGATTGCTGGTGACCCCGTATTTGAGGCAGTGCACGCCGCCTGAGTTCTCGGCCACATTGCCGCCCACGCTGCAGGCCACCTGGCTGGAGGGATCGGGGGCGTAGTAGTAGCCGTCACCGGCCACGGCCCTGGTCACCCAGCTGTTGATCACGCCGGGCTGCACGGTCACGGTGCGGTTGGCCAGAGCCACCTCCAGCACCTGGCGCAAGCGGCTGGTGGCGATCACCACGGCCGGCCGCTCGGCCAGGGCGCCGCCGGACAGGCCGGTGCCGCTGCCGCGGGCAATGAAGGGCACCCCCCGCCGGTGGCAGAGCGCCACCACGGCGGCCACCTCCTGGGTGGTTTCCGGCAGCACTACCAGTGGTGGCCGGTGGCGGTGCAGGGTGAGGCCGTCGCAGTCGTAGGCCAGCAGCTCCTGGTGGGCGCTGACCACGGCCCGGGGGGGCAGCAGCCGGCGGCACTCGCGGGCGACATCGTCCCAGGGGATCGGTGGCGGCTGGGCGATCGGGCCGCCTGGGGTGGCTGGGGCGGGGAACGTCACGCCGGGCAACGGGCTGCGGGCAACGGAAAACGGCTGGCGGGCACGGGCGCACGCTAGGTGGCAATCAACACAATTTGCCCACGGCACCGCCCGATTCGCAGCGATCGGGTTCACCCCTGGGCCAGGATGGGCGCCGGTTCATCGTCACCCCGTCCGCGGATCCCGCCTTGTCGGTCTCTTCCTCAGCGCCCGTGTCCACTCCCGTGCTCAGCACCACCCGCTCCCAGGAGATCTTCGCCGCCGCCCAGACGCTGATGCCCGGCGGCGTGAGTTCTCCCGTGCGGGCATTCCGATCGGTGGGTGGCCAGCCGATCGTGTTCGACCGTGTGCGCGGTGCCTACGCCTGGGATGTGGACGGCAACCGCTACATCGACTACGTGGGCAGCTGGGGCCCGGCGATCTGCGGCCACAGCCATCCGGATGTGATCGCCGCCCTGCAGGCCGCCCTTGAGAAGGGCACGAGCTTCGGGGCTCCGTGCGTGTTGGAGAACCAGCTGGCCGAGATGGTGATTGCGGCGGTGCCCTCCGTGGAGATGGTGCGCTTCGTGAATTCCGGCACCGAGGCCTGCATGGCGGTGCTGCGGCTGATGCGGGCCTTCACCGGCCGCGAGAAGGTGATCAAGTTCGAGGGCTGCTATCACGGCCACGCCGACATGTTCCTGGTGAAGGCGGGCTCCGGTGTGGCCACCCTGGGGCTGCCCGATTCGCCGGGGGTGCCGAAGGCCACCACCGCCGCCACCCTCACCGCCCCCTACAACGACCTGGAGGCGGTCAAGGCCCTGTTCGCCGCCAATCCCGGCAGCATCGCCGGCGTGATCCTGGAGCCGGTGGTGGGCAATGCCGGCTTCATCACCCCTGAGGCCGGGTTCCTGGAGGGTCTGCGGGAGATCACCCGCGAGCACGGTGCCCTGCTGGTGTTCGATGAGGTGATGACCGGCTTCCGGATCGCCTACGGCGGTGCCCAGGCCCGGTTCGGCATCACCCCCGATCTCACCACCCTGGGCAAGGTGATCGGCGGCGGCCTGCCGGTGGGTGCCTATGGCGGCCGGGCCGAGATCATGGCCATGGTTGCGCCGGCCGGGCCCATGTACCAGGCCGGCACCCTCAGTGGCAATCCCCTGGCCATGACGGCCGGCATCAAGACCCTTGAGCTGCTCAGCCAGCCCGGCACCTATGAGCGGCTGGAGGCGGTGACCAGGCGCCTGGCCGACGGCATCCAGGCGGCGGCCACCGAGGCCGGCGTGCCGGTCTGCGGCGGCAACATCAGCGCCATGTTCGGCTTCTTTCTGTGCAAGGGCCCGGTGCGGAACTTCGAGGAGGCCAAGACGGCCGACACGGAGCGCTTCGGTCGCCTGCATCGGGCCATGCTCGAGCGTGGCGTGTACCTGGCGCCGAGTGCCTTTGAGGCGGGCTTCACCTCCCTGGCCCACTCCGATGCCGACATCGACACCACCATTGCCGCCTTCCGCGAGGCTTTCGCGTCGGTCGCCTGAACGGTCATGTCTCCAGCCGCCAGGGGCGCCATCGCTCGGCATCGCCATCTGCTGGGCCTCACCGGCGGTCTGCTGGGCAGTGCTGCCCTGCTGGCCGGCTGCGGCGGCGGTGATCCCGCCGCCCGCCAACCGGCCGATCTGAAGGGCGGTGTGCCCGTGGGGGCCGTGCTGGCGCTCACCGGCAATGCCAACGTCTACGGGCAGGATCAGCGGGTGGGCCTCACCCTGGCCCTTGAGGCGGCCAATGGCCGGGGGGGCGTGGGCGGCAAGCCGGTGCGGCTCAGCCTTGAAGACGGCGGCAGCGATGACCCGGGCGCCAGTGCCGCCATGACCCTGCAGATCAACCGGGGCATGCTGGCGATCATCGGCCCCACCCTCTCCCAGCAGGCTTTCGCCGCCGATCCGATCGCCCAGCGGCGCGGTGTGCCCGTGGTGGCTCCTTCCAACACGGCCACGGGCATCCCCCAGATCGGCCATTTCATCAGCCGCGTGTCGGCCCAGAGCTCGGTGATCGCGCCCCTCTCGATCGCGAGGGCCCTGCAGCTGCAGCCCTCGATCCGCCGGGCGGCGGTCTTCTACGCCCAGGACGACGCCTACAGCACCGCTGAAACCACGATCTTCCAGAAGGCCCTGCGGGACCGGGGGCTCAAGCCGGTCACGGTGCAGCGCACCCAGCTGGCCGACAACGATTTCCAGAGCCAGATCAGCGCCACCCTCGCCCTGCGCCCCGACCTGATTGTGCTCAGCCTGCAGGCGGTGGATGGCGGCAACCTGGTGCGCCAGCTGCGGGAGCTGGGCTACCGCGGCACGATCGTGGTGGGCAATGGCATGAACACCCCCAACATCTACCCGATCTGCCAGAAGTACTGCGATGGCCTGTTGATCGCCCAGGCCTACAGCCCCGAGCTCGACACGGCGACCAACCGGGCCTTCGTGCAGGCTTTCAGGGTCAACCAGGCCCGCAGCGGCCGGGGCCCCGCGATTCCACCCCAGCTCACGGCCCAGGCCTACACCGCCCTGCAGGTGATCGTTGAGGCCTTGCAGCGGCTGGAGGCCCGCGCCCCCATCGCCGGGCGCCCCCTCGCCGAGGTGCGACGGGACCTCATGGACGAGATTCTTGCCGGCACCTACCAGACCCCCCTCGGTGAGATCCGCTTCACCCCCGACGGCGAGGTGGTCCAGAAGGACTTCTTTGTGGCGAAGGTGAGCATGAATCCCGATGGCCGCAGCGGTCGCTTCGCCCTGCTCCCCTGATGACCGTGGTGCCCCCGTCGACCAACCGGTTCCCATGGCCCCGACTGCTGGCTGTGCTGGGGATCGCCGGTCTGCTGGGTGCCTGCGGTGCCACCTCCGGCAACCGGCTTGTGCTCGGCGGTGGCGTTGCGCTCACCGGCAATGCCAGCCTGCTCGGCCAGGATGCCCGCACCGGCCTGGAGCTGGCCCAGAAGCACTACGGCGCCCAGGCCCCCCGCCTGCAGCTGAAGCTGGAAGACACCGGCAGCGATGAGACCGGCGCCACCCTGGCCTTCCGCCGGCTGATCAATACCGGTGTTGTGGCGATCATCGGCCCCTCCCTGTCCCAGCAGGGCTTCGCCGTGTTGCCGATGGCTGATCGGGCCGGTATTCCGGCGATCGGAGTGTCGACCACCGCTGAGGGCATTCCCCAGATCGGCCGCTTCGTGGCCCGGGTGTCGTCGCCGGTCACGGTGATCGCTCCCCGGTCCCTGGCCAGGGCGGTGGCCCTCCATCCCGGCATCCGCCGGGTGGCGGTGTTCTTCGCCCAGGACGACGTGTTCTGCACCTCGGAAACCAGGATCTTCCAGCAGGCGATCCGCGCCAGGGGGCTGGAGCTGGTGGCGGTGCAGCGCACCTCCGTGGCCGACACCGACTTCCACAAACCGATCGCCGATGTGCTGGCCAGCCGGCCGCAGCTGGTCGTGATCTCCTCGCTGGTGAGCGATGGCGGCAACCTGGTGCGCCAGCTGCGGGAGCTGGGTTACACGGGCCCGATCGTGGCCGGCAATGGCCTCAACACGCCCAACATCTACCCCGTCTGCCAGCGCCACTGCGATGGCCTGCTGATCACCCAGGCTTACAACCCCTCCCTGGCCAATGCCAGCAACCGGACCCTGCTGGCCCAGTTCCGGCGTGGCCGCAGCGCCGATGCGGTGCCGCCCCAGGTGACGGCCCAGGCCTACGCCGGTTACCAGGTGGTGCACGAGGCGCTGGTCCGGCTGCAGAGCCAGCTGCCGGCAGGCACCTCGCTCACCAGCCTGCCGCCCCAGCAGTTGCGCAGCCGACTGCTGGCCGGCCTCCTGGCCGGCACCTATCAGACACCGCTCGGTGAGATTCGCTTCACTCCCGAAGGTGAGGTGATCCAGAATGACTTCAGCGTGGCCCGGGTGAGCATGAACCCCGACGGTCGCAGCGGTCGCTTCGTGCTCCTGCCCTGATCGCCATGCAGGAATTCACCCAGCTGCTGCTCAACGGCCTCTCGGCGGGTGCGGTCTACGCCCTGTTCGCCCTGGGCTACACCCTGGTGTTCTCGGTGCTGGGGGTGATCAATTTCGCCCATGGGGCCGTGTTCACCCTTGGCGCCTACTTCACTTATCTGTTAATCGGTGGGGCCGTGGGGGCCAATGGTCTGCTGGCCGGTCTGCAGCTGCCCTTTGCCCTGCCGTTCTGGCTGGCCCTGCCCCTGGCCGGGCTGGCGGCCGGGCTGGTGGCGCTGCTGATCGAGCGGCTCGCCTTCGCTCCCTTGCGCCGCCGCGGCGCCGATCCGCTGCTGGCCCTGATCACCAGTCTGGGTGCCGGTGTGGTGCTGGTGAATCTGATCCAGTTGCTGGTCGGTGCCGAGAGCTACGCCATCCCCACCGGCGCCCTCGCCGGCCTGCCGGCGGCGGTGCAGCTGCTGGGCGCCCGCGTGCGCACCGTGCAGCTGCTGCTGCTGCTGGTGGCCGCCGCGCTGCTGGCGGTCCTCAGCCTGTGGATCGACGGCACCCGCAGCGGCAAGGCCCTGCGGGCCGTTTCGGAAGACCCCGTGACCGCCAGGCTGCTGGGCATCCCCAGTGATCGCATGGTTCAGATCGCCTTTGCCCTCAGTGGCATGCTGGCGGGCATTGCCGGTGGCCTGGTGGGTCTGAGCGTGAGCATCGCCGGCCCATACTTCGGCATCGGCTATGGGCTCAAGGGTCTGGGGGTCCTGGTGCTGGGCGGCCTCGGCAGTGTGCCGGGGGCCGTGCTGGGGGGCCTGATCATCGGCCTGGCGGAGGCCTGCGTGCCGGCCGACTGGTCGGGTTACCGCGACGTGGTGGCCTACGGATTCCTGTTCGTGGTGCTGCTGGTGCGGCCCCAGGGTCTGCTGGGCAGGGTCCTGCCCACCAAGGTCTGAGGAGCTCACCCCCATGGCTGCTCCCCTGATCGATGCCAGCCTGCTGCAGCAGATGCTGATCGGCGCTCTGCTGGCCCTCTCCGTCTACCTGCCGCTGCGCTGCGGCCAGCTGTCGCTGGCCACGCCGGGTTTCTATGCCATCGGCGGCACCCTGGCGGCCCTGCTCTCCACGCGGGTGCCGGCCCTGGGGGGTGGCGCCCCCGTGTACCCCCTCGCTTCGGTGCTCCTGGAGATGGGCCTGGCCGCACTGCTGGCGGGCCTGCTGGCGGTGGGCGTCGGTGCCATGGTGCTGCGTCTGAGGGGGGTCTATCTCGCCATCGCCACCATCGCCCTGGTGGAGATTCTGCGGGTCACCACCCTCAATCAGGAGTCCCTGGGTGGTGCCCTGGGGATCTTCGGCATCCCCCAGCCGTTCCTGCAGCCGGAGGGCTACGTGCTCTTCACCCTGGTGCTGCTGGCCCTGGTGTGCTGGCTGTGCGACCGGCTTGAGCGTCAGCGCATCGGCCTGGCGATGGAGGCGATCCGCGACGATGAGCTGGCGGCCGCCTGCCAGGGCATCAACACCGATCGCACCAAGCTGGTGGCGTTCGTGCTCAGCGCCGTGCTGGCGGCGGTCACGGGGGTGATCAGCGCCCACTTCCTCAACTCCTGGAACGCCCGTCTCGGCAATTTCGATGCCAGCATCACCAGTCTGGCCCTGGTGGTGTTCGGCGGCTCGCGCACCTGGGCGGGGCCGGTGCTGGGCGGCCTGCTGCTCACAGCACTGCCGGAGCTGCTGCGGCCGGTGGGGGACCTGCGGCTGGTGGTGTTCGGGCTGGTGATCCTGCTGGGGCCGCTCCTGTTTCCCCAGGGGCTGGTCACGCCGGAGCGGCTGCGGCTGGGAGGCCGCTGGCTGCGGGCACGGCTGGCGGGCCTGGGGGCGGGTCGATGACCGCGCCGCTGCTGCAGCTGGAGAACCTCACCTGCCGCTTCGGGGGTCTGGTGGCGGTGCATGCGGTGAGCCTGGCGGTGCGTGAGGGGGAGATCTTCGGTCTGATCGGCCCCAATGGCGCCGGCAAGACCACCGTGTTCAACCTGATCACCGGTCTCACCGCGGCCAGTGGCGGTCAGGTGCTCTGGCGTGGGGCGCCGATCGGCGGCCTCGAGCCCAGCCGCATCAATCGGCTCGGCATCGCCCGCACCTTTCAGAACCTGCGGCTGTTCGCCAGCCTCTCGGCGCTCGACAACGTGATGGTGGGCCTGCACCGCGAGGCGGGCGTGCCGCTGCTGCCTGCCCTGCTCGGTACGGCAGCGGTGCGGGCCCGGCGGCGGCAATTGCGCGAGAAGGCCCTGGATCTCCTGGGGCTGGTGGATCTGGCCGATGCCGCCGATGCCCCGGCCAGCTCCCTCGCCTACGGCGATCGCCGCCGGCTGGAGATCGCCCGTGCCCTGGCCACCGGCCCAAGCCTGCTGCTGCTGGATGAGCCGGCCGCCGGCATGAATCCGGCGGAGAAGGACGACCTCTGCGCCCTGATCGGCCGCCTGCGCAGTCGCTTCTCACTCACGGTGCTCATCATTGAGCACCACGTGCCGCTGATGATGCGCCTCTGCGACCGGCTGGCCGTGCTCAATTTCGGTGAGTGCATTGCCCTCGGCGACCCGGCCGAGGTGCGTGACAACCCCCGGGTGATCGAGGCCTACCTGGGCCCGGGGGGAACCCCATGAGCGCCGCCCACAGCCTGGCCAACGCCGATGGCGCACCGCTGCTGGAGCTGCGTGGGCTGAGCGTGCGTTACGGCCCCGTGACCGCCCTGCGCGGCATCGATCTGGAGGTCTATCCCGGCGAACTGGTGACCCTGCTGGGCTCCAACGGTGCCGGCAAGAGCACCACCCTGCGGGCCATCTCGCGCCTGGTGCCCCTGGCCGACGGTGAGCTGCGCTGGCGCGGCGCCGACCTCAGCGGCCTGAGCACAGAGGCCACCGTGCGCCAGGGGATCAGCCACTGCCCCGAAGGCCGCCGGGTGCTGGGCCGCCAGAGCGTGGCCGACAACCTGGAGCTGGGGGCCTGGCTGCGCCGTGATCGTGCCGGCATCCGCGCTGACCTGGAGCGGTGCTACACCCTCTTTCCCCGCCTGGCGGAGCGCCGCCGGCAGCTGGCGGGCAGCCTCTCCGGCGGCGAGCAGCAGATGCTGGCGATCGCCCGTTCGCTGATGGCACGGCCGAGCCTGCTGCTTCTGGATGAGCCCAGCCTGGGCCTGGCCCCGCGGCTGGTGGCCGAGGTGATGGCGATCCTGGCGGAGCTGCACCGCAGTGGCCTCACGATCCTGCTGGTGGAGCAGAACGCCAGCGCCGCCCTGGCGATCGCCGACCGGGGCGTGGTGCTGGAAAGCGGCAGTCTGGTGCTGCGGGGCAGCGCCGCCGAACTGCAGGCCGATGACGGCCTGCGGAGCTCTTACCTGGGGAGCGGCTGATCCAGGGGAGCTGGCCGGCTGCCCCGTGGTCCGGCCCGCTCAGCCCGCCTACCTTGACCCTGAAGCAGCACGTCGGCAGCCCCCATGTCCGTTCCCGCCTCGCCCACGGTTCGCTGGATCAGTGCCGGCCTGTTGCTGCTGGCGGCGGGGCTGGCGCTGGTGCTGCCCTTGCTGGCCGGCTCGTTCGTGGCGATTCTGATCGGAGCTTCGGCGGCCACCGCCGGCGTTGCCCAGCTGCTGCGCCTCACCGCCCCCGACGACCTGCGCGGCAAGATCCTGCGTGCCCTCTCCGGCCTGCTCTACCTCGCCGGCGGCATCTGGTGTCTGCTCTATCCGGTCAACAGCGTGATCAGCTTCACCCTGTTTGTGGGCTTTCTGATGGTGTTCGAGGGCATCACCGAGCTGGCCGTGGCCGCCGCCCGCGCCGTTCCCGCCCGAGGTGCGGTGCTGCTTGATGGCATCGTCACCGCCGTGCTCGGCGGTCTGCTGATCGCCGGCTGGCCCGCCGACAGCCTCTGGGCGATCGGCACCCTGTTTGCAGTCACCCTGGCGTTCACGGCTGTGAACCTGATCCTGGCCCCTGGGGCCATGCCCGGCTAACGCTCCTCCCCCACCGCGGTCCCATTGCCCCGGCGCGGGTCCACCACCCCCAGGCTGCCTCCCTTCACCAGCACCTCCACGCTGTTGGCGGCCCCCATGGCCGGCACCGGCCGCAGCTGGTGGCCACGGGTCTCCAGCAGGCGGCGGGTGTCGGGGCTGAAGCCCTCCTCCAGATCCAGGCGGTCGGGCAGGTGTTGGCTGTGCAGGCGCGGAGCGGCCACGGCCGTGGCCAGGTTGAGCCCGTGCACGATCCGGTTCAGCAGCACCTGCAGCACGGTGGTGATGATCCGGCTGCCCCCCGGGCTGCCGGTCGCCAGCCAGGGCCGCCCGTCGGGGCGGAACACCAGCACCGGCACCATCGAGCTCAGCGGCCGGCGGCCCGGCGCGATGGCATTCGCCTCGCCCTGCACCAGGCCGAAGGCGTTGGCCCGGCCGGGCTGGGCGCTGAAGTCGTCCATTTCGTTGTTCAGCAGAAATCCCGCCCCCGGCACGCTCACCCCATTGCCGAAGGGGAAATTGAGTGTGGTGGTCAGTGCCACCAGTCCCCCCTGTCGATCGGCCACCGACAGATGGGTGGTGTTTTCCCCCTCCTGCAGTGGCGGGGGCCCCAGCTGCCCGGCCGGTCGGTGGCGGTGGGGATCGATCCGGCGATGCAGGCCGTCGAGGTAGGCGGGTGAGAGCAGCCGGCCCACAGGCAGGGCTACCTGATCCGGATCGCCCAGCAGGGCGTTGCGGTCCCGGTAGGCCAGGTTCATCGCCTCGGCCATCCGATGCAGGGTATCAACGCCGTTGGCGCCCATGGCCGCCAGATCGAAGGGTTCCAGCAGGGCCAGCAGGGTCAGCAGGGTCAGACCGCCACCGGGCGGTGGCATCGCCAGCAGCGGCTGGCCCCGGACCGTTCCCTCCAGCGGCGCCACCAACGTGGCCCGGTAGGCGGCCAGATCGGCCGTGCTGATCAGCCCACCCCGGCGCCGCATCAGTGCCGCCAGGGCCTCGGCCACCGGCCCCCGGTAGAAGCCTGCGGCTCCCTGGGCGGCGATCCGCCGCAGGGTGGTGGCCAGTTCCGGCTGGCGCAGGCGCGTGCCCGGGGCCGGCGCCCGGCCGTTCACCAGAAAGCGGGCCCGGGAGGTGCCATCGGCCGCCAGCAGGGGCGCGCTGGCGGCCAGGGCATCGGCCAGGGGTTGGTCCACCGCAAAGCCCTGATCCGCCAGGGTGATCGCCGGGGCCAGCACCGCCGCCCGCGGCAGCCGCCCGTAGCACTCCTGGGCCAGCAGCAGCCCGGCCACGCTGCCGGGCACTGCCGTGCTGGCCAGGCTGCGGGTGGCCCTGTGGCGGTCCACCGCCCCGCCGGGTCCCAGAAACATGCCGGCGGCGGCGGCCATCGGCGCCGTTTCGCGGAAGTTCACCGCCACCGCCCGGCCAACGCCGATCGCCCGTTCCGGTGAGGGGCCCGGCCCCAGGCAGCCCCGGGCGGCCGCCGGCGAGGCCCCCGGCAGCCAGAGCAGCAGAAAGCCGCCGCCCCCCAGGTTGCCGGCCTGGGGCAGGGTCACCGCCAGGGCGAAGGCCGTGGCCACCGCCGCATCCACTGCGTTGCCGCCCTGGCGCAGCACCGCGGCCCCCACCGCCGCCGCCCGCCGCTCCTCCGCGGCCACCACCCCCCCGGCCGACCACACCCCCTGGAACCGCTGGCCCCGTTCCTGGAGCACGTTGTCGGCCTGTGCCGGCGCTGCCAGCAGCAGCACCAGGGCGAGAGATCCCGCCTGCCGCCGGCCTGGCATCAGCCCCCGCATGGATCCGCCGGCGCCGGCCCCCAGCCGCCGCCGCCCGGTGTGTCGATCCGCAGTCCCTCACCCGCCGCCACCGCCCGTTCGAAGCTGCCCGGCAGCGGCTGCTCGCCCCCATCGGCGGTCAGCAGGGTGTTGCGCCCGCAGGTGCCTGCAGCGCCACCCGCCAGGCCGAACGGCGCCACCCGCCGGGACCCCGCCACCAGCGCCACGGTCATGGGCTCCAGGAACCGCAGCTCGCGCACCAACCCATCGCCCCCGCCCCATCGTCCCCGGCCGCCGCTGCCGCGGCGGATGGCGAAACGCTCCAGCCGCACGGGAAAGCGCTCTTCGAGGATTTCGGGATCGGTGAGCCGCGAGTTGGTCATGTGGGTCTGCACGCCGGCGCAGCCCGCGAAGCCTGACCCATCGGCCCGCATGCCGGCGCCGCTGCCGCCGCCGATCGTTTCGTAGTACTGAAACCGGCCGTTGCCGAAGCTCAGGTTGTTCATCGTGCCCTGGCTGGCGGCCATCACCCCCAGGGCCGCCAGCAGCGCATTGGTCACGGCCTGGGAGGTCTCCACATTGCCGGCCACCACCGCCGCCGGCGGTGCCGGCCGCAGCAGACATCCTTCCGGCACCACCAGGTCGATCGGTTCGAAGCAGCCGGCGTTGAGTGGAATCGGCCGGGCCACCACGGTGCGCAGCACGTACAGCACGGCGGCGCGGGTGATGGCCAGGGGGGCGTTGAGGTTGCCGGCATCCTGGCGACTGGTGCCGCTGAAGTCGAGCGTGAGTCGGCCGGCGGCCCGGTCCACCCGCACCGCCACCACGATCCGGGCCCCGTTGTCGAGCTCCAGGCTGTGGTCGCCATCGGCCAGGCCACCGATCCAATCCCGCACAGCGTTGGCCGCGTTGGCCCTCACCCGGTCCATCCAGGTCGCCAGCTCGGCGGCGCCGTGCTCGGTGAGCAGCCGCTCCAGGGCTTCCACCCCAAGCCGGTTGGCGGCCGCCTGGGCCTGCAGATCGGCCAGCAACCGTTCGGGATTCCGCACCGGATGGGGGCCGGCCCCCATCCGGTGCAGCCAGCCAGCCTGATCGAGGCGGCCGCCGTGCAGCAGGGCCACGTTGTCAAGCAACAGGCCCTCCTCGGCGATCGTGCGGCTGAAGGGGGGCATGGATCCGGGCGTGATCCCGCCCACATCGGCGTGGTGGCCCCGGCTCGCCACAAAGGCCAGCGGCCCGTCGCCATCGGCGAACACCGGGGTGATCACGGTGATGTCGGGCAGGTGGGTGCCGCCGTTGTAGGGATTGTTCGCGGCGATGGCATCACCGGGGGCCAGGGGGGGGTGCTCGCCCCGCGCCACCGCCGCAAGCAGGGCGGTCACGCTGTCGCCCATGGAACCCAGATGCACCGGAATGTGGGGCGCATTGGCCACCAGCCGCCCCGCCCCGTCGAACACGGCGCAGGAGAAATCCAGCCGCTCGCGGATGTTCACCGAACGGCTGCTCTGCTGCAGCCGTTCGCCCATCTGCTCGGCGATGGCGGCGAAGCGATGGTTGTAGAGCTCGAGCAGCACCGGATCGGCCGTGCTGTCCGGGGCGGCAGGGGTGGTGGCCACCGCTGGCGGATGGTGCTCCAGCAGCAGCTCACCCTCCGCCAGCACCCGGGCGTGCCAGTGGGGCTCCAGCACCAGGGTGCCGGTGGACTCCAGCACCAGGGCAGGCCCCGCCAGCACCTGGCCGGGTCCCAGGCCCCCGCGCCGCAGGATCGGCACCGGCTGCCAGCGGCCCGCCAACCAAAGCTGGCCCTGGCCCTGCTCCGGGTCCGGCTCACCTCCAGCCGGGCCGTCCGCCGCCGGTGGGTCTGCAGGCGGTGGGTCTGCAGGCGGTGGGTCTGCGGGCGGTGGGTCTGCGGGCGGCGCCACCAGATCCAGCAGCAGCTGTTCCACCACCAGGTCGCTGGTGGTGCCGGCATGGCCGAAGCGTCGCTGGTGAGCTGCAGCGAAGGCCTCCTCCAGGGGTGTCGGATCGTCGGCGGTCGCCTGCGGGTGCCAGGGCAGCACCAGGCCCTGGTCGCGGCCGGCTTCCCGCAGCTCCAGGCCCACCCGTGGCGTGGGCCAGCCATCGGCGGCCAGATCCCCTGCGGCCACCAGCTGGCGGCGGCCCTCGGCCTGCAGGGCCTCCAGGCGGCGCCGCAGGCCCGCCAGGGTCGCCCCGGTGAGGGGCCGGCGCACGCCTTCCTGGCGCAGCCAGCGCTGGCGGGCCTGGCCGATGCCGTAGGCCGACAGCACTCCCGCCAGCGGGTGGAGCAGCACCCGATCCAGCCCGAGCCGTTCGGCCAGGGGGCACACCAGCTGGCCCGCGGCACCGCCGAAGGCCACCAGCAGGGCCTGGCGGATGTCGTGACCCCGCTGGATCGAGATGCGGCGGATCGCCTCGGCCATCCGTTCCACCGCGATCGCCAGCGCCCCTGCCGCCAGCTGTTCGCCCGATGGGGCGCCTGCGGCCGCGGCGAGCTGCGCGAACGCCTGCCGCACCACCGTGGCGTCTGCGGCCTGGTTGCCATCGGGGCCGAACAGCTGGGGCAGCGCCTGCACCGGCAGGCGCCCCAGCAGCAGGTTGGCATCGGTGATCGTGAGCGGACCGCCGCGGCGATAGCAGGCAGGTCCGGGATCGGCACCGGCGGAGCAGGGCCCCACCTGCAGCCGGCCCCCATCCAGGGCCAGCACGGAGCCGCCGCCGGCGGCCACCGTGTGAATCGGCAGCATCGCCGTCTGCAGTCTCAGGCCCGCCACCATGGCCTCCCCCGCCGGATCCCAGGCGCCATCGCTGTCGCTGTCGCCATCGCTGGCCGGGCTGTGGAACACGTCAGTCGACGTGCCACCCATGTCGAATCCGAGCACCGCCGCCGCTGGATCCAGGCGCCGGGCTGCCGCCAGGGCGCCCACCATGCCGCCCGCCGGGCCGGAGAGGATCGTGTCGCAGGCGTGAAGGCGGTCCGGCGGCAGCAGGGCGCCGCTGGAGGCCATCACCCGCAGCCGGGGCCCGGGCCCCAGCGCCCGACGCACCTGGGCCAGATAGGTTCGCAGCACCGGTGCCAGGGCCGCCTCCACCAGGGTGGTGTGCAGCCGTCGCACCAGCCGCGGCTGGCAGCTCACCCGATGGGACAGCTGCACATCACGGCAGCCGAGGGTCTCCAGCCACGCCTCCAGCTCCCGTTCGTGGCCCGGCTGGCGCCAGGCGTGCAGCAGGGCCACGGCCGTGGCGGTGTACCCCGCCGCCCGGGCCTGCCGCACCTGTTCCGCCAGCCCCTGATCGAGCACCAGCGGCAGCAGTTCGTGGCCTGCGGCATCCAGCCGCCCCTCCACCTCCAGCACCCGGTGGGCGGGCAGCGGGGGGCGCTCGATCTGCAGGGCAAACAGATCGGGCCGTTGCTGATCAGCGATGCACGCCAGGTCGGCCAGGCCCCGGTTCACCAGCAGCAGCACCGGTTCGCCCCGGCCTTCCAGCAGTGCATTGGTGACCACCGTGGTGCCGAGCCGCACCTCCGCCACCCGCTCGGCCGGGATCGGCTCGCCTGCCGCCAGTCCCAGCACCGCGCCGATCGCTGCCACCGCCGGATCGCCGGCCCGGCCGGGCTGCTCGGAGAGCACCTTGCGCACCTGCAGCCCACCGGCCGGATCCAGTGCCACCAGATCGGTGAATGTGCCGCCCCGGTCGATCCAGAACCGCCAGCCGCCGGTACCGGCACGGGGGGCGTCCATCCGCAGCAGGGGCAGGCACTGGCCGGATTCTTTCACTTCCTGGTGACAACCTGGTGAGATCCCACCGCAATGGTGCTGAAGCCGTCCCCGCGCCCGCTCCCTCTCAACAGGCTGGCGATGGTTCACCGGAATCATCACCATGACCACCACCACCATCAGCCCCGTGCTTCAGACCCTGGCGGAGCCGCTGCAGGCCGAGCTCTGCGGCGGCTCCGATCACGCCTGCCGCCTGCGCAGCGTGCAGCGTTGCCGGGGCGGCGAGCTGGGGATGGCCTCCGCCATGGCGGCCCGTCGCCTGGCGGTCGCCCGCACCCGCCTGGCGGCCGCACTGGAGCGGACCGGCCTCTCCCATGGCCTGCCACTGTTCGGCGACTGAGGCTCAGCGACTGAGGCTCAGCGGTAGTTCTCGAACTGCAGCGGCACCTCCAGGTCGGTTTCCTGCTGGCGCAGCAGGTTGATCGCGGCCTGGAGGTCGTCCTTGCTCTTGCCCGTCACCCGCAGGCTGTCCCCCTGGATCGACACCGTGACTTTCTTGAGCTGATCGCGCACCACTTTGCTGAGCTTCTTGGCCAGCTCCTGGCTGAGGCCCCGGCGCAGCTTCACCTCCTGCTTCACCCGGTTGCCGCCCACGGGCTGGGGGACCTGAAAATCGAAGATCTTCAGCGAGAGATTGCGCTTCGTGGCCTTCTGCCGCAGCACATCCTCCACGGCCTGCAGCGTCATGTCGCTGGCAGTGGTGATCGTGATCGCCTCCTCCTCAAGGGTGATTTCGGTGCCCGAATCCTTGAGGTCGTAGCGCTGGGCCACGTCCCGCCGCACCTGATCCACCGTGTTCACCAGCTCCTGGCGGTCGAAGTCGGAAACGCAGTCGAAGCTGTAGGTATCGGCCATGGAGACGCGGCAGGGCGCAGCTTCGGGCAGCCTAGGAAAGCCTGCTGTCGCCTCCGCCATGACCGCACCGATTGTGCTTGCCATCGCCAACCATGCCGCCGCGGCCTATAGCTGGGCGTTGCTGCTGGCGGCCGCCGTGGTGGTGGCCAGCCTGGTGCCCCTGGGCGCGGCCCGCTCCAGGGCCGGATTCACGGTGGCCGATCTGGCCGCGCCCAGGGCGATGCTGGAGCGGCTGCCGGCCTGGGGCAAGCGGGCCAACTGGGCCCATCAGAACAGCTTCGAGGCGTTCACCCTGTTTGCGCCGGCGGCCCTGCTGTGTGTGATCAGCGCCCCGCAGGCGCCCGCCGCCCTGGTGGCCGCCTGGTTGCACCCCCTGCTGCGGCTGGCCTACATCGCGGCCTACGTGGCAGATCGGGCAGCGCTGCGCAGCCTCTGCTGGGCTGGCGCCATGGTCTGCACGGGTGTGCTTTACGTGGAAGGATGCAGAATGATTGCCATGCGCTGATCCCCGGGCAGGATGGGGACATGCTTGAGGCTTCCACGATCTGGATGGCGGTCGCCACCATCCTGTTGGTGTCTGAATTCATCGGCGCCGACTTTGATGGTCTGCTGCCCGGGGCGGTGCTGGCGCTGGCGCTGGCCCTGCTCACCAGTTGGCTGACCCTGCCGCTGCTGGTGCATGGCCTTCTGTTCACGGCCCTGGCGGTGGTGGGCACGCTGGCGCTGCGGCGCTGGGCCCTCAGCCGGGAGCCCGTCATCGCCGATGAGAATGCCCTGGGCGACTCAGCGCGTGTCAGGCGTCCGTTCAGCGACGACGGCATCGGCTGGGTGCAATGGCGGGGGCGGCGCTGGCAGGCCCAGTGTCTGGAGCCGGGCCAGTCACCGGGCCCCGGTGAGCAGGTTCAGGTGGTCGGTCGGGAGGGCAACTGCCTGTTGGTGATGCCCGCCCAGGATCCGGCCCTGGCCGCCATCAGTCGAAGAACATCAGACTGACCACCTTGCCCATGTCCTCTGCCGTGCGGCAGCTGGCCAGCAGGGTTTCGCTGTCGTGGAAGGCGAAGCAGATCAGCTGGTCGCAGCGGCCGATGATCTCCTGATTGCACAGACTGCTGGCCATCGGCAGGGGCAGTTCATCGTGCTCCGGCTTCTCCACCAGGTGCAGCACCCGCTCCAGCTGGTCGCGGGATTCGCCGGGCTGGCGGTCCAGGCTCTGGGGGAGCAGCACGGTCAGCAGGGCCGCATCCACCTCGAGCACGCCGCGGATCACGGCGGAATTCACCCCCTGGGATCCAGATGTGATCAGGCTGTTGCCCTCCTGGGCCAGGGAGCGCGCCACCAGTTCCACCAGATGGATCGAGACCACCGGCACATGGCGGCTGCCGAGAATGGCGATCCGTCGCCGGCCCCGGTCCTGGAGCATGGCCAGTTCCTGGGCCAGGGTGTCGATCCGGTCCAACGCCGGCAGATCCAGTGACCGGGTCACCCGCATCCCACAACCGTCCACCTGAACCTAGCAGCGGCACAACGGCGGCAGGGATCAGGCCCCTGTGGAGAGGCCCAGCCGCTCGAACAGCCGACCGAAGCGGCAGTGTTCCTCCACGAGGCGGATGGCGTGGGTGGCCTTGACCGGCTCGTGCAGCCGCACATGGCCGAAGGCCGCCTCAATGACCTCCACGGTGCCCAGGGTGTCGAGATCCACCTTGAGCAGGGGCACCTCCAGCTCCTCGGCCCGGTTCACCAGCTGGGGGAGGGGGTCGCCCGCGCCTGTGAGGATCAGGCACTGGGTGGAGGCCTCCAGCGCCGCCAGCTGGATGTCGGTGCGATCGGCGCCGGTCACCACGGCCATGTTGCGGCGGCGCCGGAAGAATTCCATGGCCGCGTTGACATTCATGGCCCCGATCGACAGGGTCTCCACCAGCAGATCCATGCTGTCGTGGCAGCAGAGCACCGTGGCCTGCAGGCGACGCACCAGCTCGGCCACGGTCACGCTGCGCAGCAGGGGGCTGCGGGGCAGAATCCCCAGGATCGGCACCCCCAACCGCTCGAGGGCGGGCTCCAGCCGCTGCCGCAGGTCGGCGAGCTGGTCCGGGTCCACGCCGTTGAGCACCACCCCCGCCAGCCGCTCTCCCAGCTGCTCCCGGGCCGCCAGCAACCGGTCGGCGCTGAGGGCGTCCACCCAGGGATGGACCAGCAGCACCGATGCATCCAGGCCCTGGGCCAGCCGGGGCAGGTCAAGGCCCTGCAGCAGGCCCTCGGTCATGTCTCCGGCCGCCTCCAGCAGCACCACCCGGCATGCGGAACCATCCAGCTGCCGCTGCAGCCCGGCCAGTCCCTCGCCGGGGGCCAGGTTGCCCGCCAGCAGTCGGGTCAGGGAGGCCTCCGGATCGATCTGCTGCAGTGATGGCAGCTGGTGGTCGGCCGGCAGTCCCAGGGTGGTCCCGATGAAGCGCACGTCGGCATCCACCGGGTCGCCATCGTCCCCCGGACAGGTGGCCAGGGGTTTGCCCACGGCGAGATCCACGCCCTGCTGCATCAGCTGGCGTGCGAGCCCGATCAGCAGGACGGACTTGCCGCTGAAGGGTTCGCAGGAGCCGATCAGCAGGGGGGTTGGCATCGCTTGACCGTCTGGGCCCCAGAGTGCCGGCAATCTAGGCAGGCCCATGGACCCGCTCCCTTCGATGGTGGACACCCCCCCGATGCGCACTGTGGCGATCACCGGAGCGGGTGGCAGCCTCGGACGGGCCCTGCTGCAGCGCTGGCATCAACGGGGGGCGCGCCTGGTGGCCCTCAGCCACAGCCCGGAGCCGCTGGTGCTCCACGACGGCAGCGGCTCCCCCATCCCCCTGGAGCAGGTGCGCTGGCAGGTGGGTCGCGAAACCGAGCTGGCGGATCTGCTGGCAGGGGTGGATGTGCTGGTGCTGAACCACGGGGTCAATGGCCATGGCGCCCGCGATGCCGCCGCCATGGAGCGCTCGCTGGAGGTGAACGCCCTGAGCGTGATCCGCCTGCTGGATACCTTCGCCGCCGCTGTGGCGGCCCGCTCCGGCGACCTGGACCACCCGACCAGGCCGGAGGTGTGGGTGAACACCTCCGAAGCGGAGATTCAGCCGGCTTTCAGCCCGCTTTATGAGATCAGCAAGCGCCTGGTGGGCCAGCTGGTGAGCCTGCGCTCCCTCGACCTCGGTGGCCCGCGGGGCCCGCTGCGGGTGCGGCGGCTGGTGCTGGGGCCGTTCCGCTCCCAGCTCAATCCCTACGGACTGATGGCGGCGGACTGGGTGGCGGGGGCGATCCTCTGGCAGGCCGAACGGGGCCTGGATCTGATCATCGTCACGGTGAACCCGCTCATGTATGTGGCCATGCCGGTCGTCACCCTGCTGCGCTGGCTCTACCTGCGGGCGTTCAGCCGAAGTCCCGGTCGGTGAGGATCTCGCAGCCGTCGCTGGTCACCACGATCGTGTGCTCCCACTGGGCGGAGAGGCTGCCGTCCACCGTCACCACGGTCCAGCGGTCCCGCAGGGTGCGGCAGGCCTTGCTGCCCGCATTCAGGATCGGTTCCACCGCCAGGGTCATGCCGGCTCGCAACACCATGTTGGGCAGATCCCGGGTGCGGTAGTTGAAGACCGAGGGCTCCTCGTGCAGGTTGCGACCCACGCCATGGCCTGTGTAGTCCTCCACCACCGCGTAGCCGTGGGCCTCCACATGGTCCTGCACGGCACCGGCCAGCTCCAGCAGGGTGCTGCCGGCCCTCACGGTGGCCAGACCCTTCATCAGCGATTCCTGGGCCACCCGGCTCAGGCGCCTGGCCTCCTCGCTCACCCCCTCGCCCAGGGGAATGGTCACGCAGCTGTCTCCGTGATATCCCTCGTAGTAGGCCCCGGTGTCCACCTTGACCAGGTCGCCGGCCTTCAGCACCCGCCGGCTGCTGGGGATGCCATGCACCACCTCGTTGTTGACCGAAGCGCAGATGCTGGCCGGAAAGCCATGATACCCCTTGAAACTGGGCACGGCACCCAGCTCGCGAATGCGGCGTTCGGCGTAGGCGTCCAGGTCGGCGGTGGTCATGCCGGGTGCGGCCATGTCGATGATCTCCCGCAGCACGGTGGCCACGATCCGGCTGGCCTGCCGCATGATCGTGATCTCCCGGGCCGATTTCACCTCCACCCCGCGGCGGCCTTTCTGGATCCGCGGTCCCACCTGGGTGGCCAGGCCCGCGGCATCAGTCCGGCCGGAGGCGCTGCGGCCGGCGGCGGTGCTGGCCAGCAGGTCGGCGAACAGATTCATGCTCGGGAACCGGTCATCCGGCCTTGTGGAGAGAGACTGTCAAGCTATCAACGGCCCACCCCCTTCGGTCGGCATGGCGGATCAGGCTCAGCCCCCCGGAGCGCGTTCCCGGGCCCCCGGGGCTCCCTCCTTCGCCCTGCGTTGCCGGCGGCTGCATGGCACCCTGGCCCCGCTGGTGCTGGCCCCGCTCCTGCTGACGGTCTCCAGCGGCATGGGCTACAGGCTGCTGCGCGACTGGGGCGGCCTGGATCGGGACCGGATCCACTGGCTGATGGTCCTGCACGAGGGCGAGTGGCTGGGGGGCACCGGTGAAACGCTCTACGTGTTGCTCAATGGACTGGGCCTGCTCTGGATGCTGACCAGCGGTGCCGTGCTCGCCTGGCAGCGGCTGCGCCGGTCCTGAAGCAAGGGGTGCGGGGCGAGTGAGCCGGTACACTGTTGGTTTGGCCAGGCGTCGCGGATCTGAGATGGCAGCGGAACCCAATCAGGAACAGGACCAGCAGGGGCTGGAGCAGGTGAACGAGGAGGCGGCCACGGCTGTTGCCGAGCCTGCGGCCAGCGCGCCTGCGGCCGCGACCAAGGCCCGCACCGGTCGGGTCAGCGCCCAGGAGTTGATCCGCGCTTTCGAGGCGGAGCAGCTCAAGAGCGATCTGCCCGAGATTTATGTGGGCGACACCGTGCGGGTGGGCGTGCGGATCCGGGAAGGCAACAAGGAGCGGGTGCAGCCCTACGAGGGGGTGGTGATCGCCAAGCGCCACGGCGGCCTGAACGAGACCATCACGGTGCGGCGCATCTTCCAGGGCATCGGTGTCGAGCGGGTCTTCATGGTCCACAGTCCCCAGGTCGCTTCCATCAAGGTGGAGCGGCGCGGTAAGGTTCGCCGGGCGAAGCTCTTCTATCTGCGTGACCGGGTGGGTAAAGCCACCCGTGTGAAGCAGCGCTTCGATCGCTGAGAACCTGCCGGTTCTCAGGCCTCTCCGGGGGCATCGCCTTGCGCCGTTAGTTCAGTTGGTAGAACGCAGGTCTCCAAAACCTGATGTCGGGGGTTCGAGTCCTCCACGGCGCGTCGATGCCCCTCTCTGCAGTTTCGTGGGTTCTGAACATGGAGTTGGATCTTCAGCCCGGTGATGTGGTCAAGGTGCTCGAGTCAGCTGCTCTCGGCTGGGTCCGGGCCCGGGTGATCCGAGTGAAGTCCGGCGGTCGGGTCGTCGTTCAGAGTGATCAGGGCCGGGAATTCACGGCCCGTGGCAATCAGGTCCGTTTGATCGAGCCGGCCGGTTTCCGGCCCTGAGGTCGTCCATACACCCTGGCGTTCTGTCGGGCAGGCCACGGTCACCCCAATCCCGATTCCGCACCCAAGCCGATCCGTCATCCAAGCCCGTGCCATCCGTCGGCGCGGGCTTTCTGCTGGTCTGTCGGTGCCCCGGCATGGCAGTTCCCCGGCATGGCAGTGGCCTGGGGCGCCGCAGGTGGCGGTTTGAGGGGGCGTGTTGACGGGGGGGCCGGTCACAGCCGATACTTCTGAGGTCGCCGTGGGCGACAGACTGGTCGAAGCCGGTTCACGTCCGTGGGCCCCTTCCATCGTCTGGGACTGTAGTTCAATCGGTTAGAGCACCGCCCTGTCACGGCGGAAGTTGCGGGTTCGAGCCCCGTCAGTCCCGTTCCTGAGTCATGAGGTGAGCCGGTGACAGCTCCCGGGTCCGTGCGCGTCCGTCTCGCCCCCAGCCCCACCGGCACCCTGCACATCGGCACCGCCCGCACGGCGGTGTTCAACTGGCTGTTCGCTCGCCGCCATGGCGGCCGTTTCCTGCTGCGCATCGAGGACACCGACCGGGAGCGCAGCAAGCCCGAATACACCGCCAACATCCTCGATGGCCTCCACTGGCTGGGCCTCGACTGGGACGGCGACCCCGTGGTCCAGAGCGAGCGGATCGGCGAGCATCGGGCCGCCATTCAGCGGCTGCTCGATTCAGGCCACGCCTACCGCTGCTACGCCAGCGAGTCCGAGCTGGCTGCCATGCGGGACCACCAGACGGCTGTGGGCAGCGCCCCTCGCTACGACAACCGCCACCGCGACCTCAGCCCCGAGCAGGAGCGGGCCTTCATCGCCGAGGGCCGTGAAGCCACGATCCGCTTCCGCATCGACGACGGCGCCGTGATCACCTGGCATGACCTGGTGAGGGGAGACATGCGCTGGGCCGGTGCCGATCTGGGCGGCGACATGGTCATCGCCCGCCGCGCGCCGGCCGACAGGATCGGTGACCCCCTCTACAACCTGGTGGTGGTGGTCGATGACATCGCCATGGCCATCACCCATGTGATCCGCGGCGAGGACCACATCGCCAACACCGCCAAGCAGCTGCTGCTGTACCAGGCCCTGGGCTCAGCGGCACCGGTGTTCGCCCATACGCCCCTGATCCTCAACAGGGAGGGCAAGAAGCTCTCCAAGCGCGATGGCGTCACCTCCGTCAGTGATTTCCGAGCCATGGGCTACACCGCTGAGGCCCTGGCCAACTACATGACCCTGCTGGGCTGGTCGCCACCCGATGGCATGGGCGAGCGGTTCTCTCTGGCCGATGCGGCGGCGGTGTTCGACTTCGAGCGGGTGAACCGGGCCGGTGCCCGCTTCGACTGGGACAAGCTCAACTGGCTCAATGCCCAGGTGCTGCACGGCCTGGCCCCCGCGGATCTGCGGGCGCAGCTGGAGCCCCTCTGGACCAGTGCGCCCTGGTGGCCTGCCGCCGCTGATACGCCCCATGCCCCCTGGATCGAAGAGCTCTGCACCCTGCTCGGCCCCTCCCTGGTCACGCTCGCCGATGGGGTTGTGCAGGCGCGACCCTTCTTTGAGGCCCCCGCTCCCGATGGGGAAGCCCTGCAGCAGCTGGCCCAGCCCGGCGCCCGAGAGGCTCTGGCCGCCCTGCTGCCCCTCTTGGGGGAGGCCCCGCTCACGGCCGAGGCTGCCCAAGGGCTGCTGGCCGCCGCCGCCGCCGCCGCCGCCGTGAAGAAGGGTCTGCTGATGAAATCCCTGCGGGCGGCCCTGCTCGGCAGCCTCCAGGGGCCCGACCTGCTCACCACCCTGGTGCTGCTCCAGGACCGGGGGCAGGCCGCTGCTCGCATCCAGGCGGCGATCGGCTAATCCTGCGGGTTGAAGATCGGCTCCACCCGGATCGCCAGCACGCTGCTCGGTCGCATCACCAGATATTCCCCCTCCAGGTCGGAAATGGGCACGTTGATGAAGGCCTCCGCCGCCGAAGCGGTCAACACCCCCTGATACCACTGCTGGAAGGCTTCCAGGGTGGCGAAGTGCACCGTCTCCCGATGGCCGCTGCTCAGCATCAGGTGAATGGCATAACGGCGGGGCTGACGGGCCATGACGGCAGGGGGCGTGGCGGCGCTCTGCCCAGGATGGCCCAGCCAGGGTCAGCCAGGTGCGGGCCGGCACACAAAGCGGATGGCGCCGCCGTTCTGGCAGGCTGACCTCCGATCCTGGATGGCGGCAGGCGGCATGACCACAGAAGGCGGTGCCATCAACGCTGCCATGGCCGGCGAGCGGCCCCTGCTGCTGTTGGTGGATGGCCATTCATTGGCGTTCCGCAGCTTCTACGCCTTTGCCAAGGGGGGAGACGGCGGGCTGAGCACCCGCGACGGCGTGCCCACCAGCGTGACCTACGGCTTTCTCAAGGCCCTGCTGGACAACTGCCGGGGTCTCAATCCAGCCGGTGTGGTGATCGCTTTTGACACCGCCGAGCCCACCTTCCGCCATGAGGCGGACGCCAACTACAAGGCCCACCGCGATGAGGCTCCCGAGGCCTTCTTCCCCGATCTGGAGAATCTGCAGCAGATCCTGAGGGATGCCCTGGATCTGCCCCTCTGCATGGCGCCGGGCTACGAGGCCGACGATGTGCTCGGCACCCTGGCCCAGCGGGCCGCCGCCGAAGGCTGGCGGGTGCTGATCCTTTCCGGCGACCGGGATCTGTTCCAGCTGGTGGATGACGAGCAGCAGATCGCCGTGCTCTACATGGGCGGCGGTCCCCAGGCCCGCAGCAGCGGTCCCACCCTCATCCGGCGGGAGGGTGTGATCGCCAGGCTGGGGGTGCCGCCGGAGGATGTGGTGGATCTGAAGGCCCTCACGGGCGACAGCTCCGACAACATTCCAGGCGTCAAGGGGGTGGGCCCCAAGACGGCCATCAGCCTGCTCGCCGCCCATGGCGACCTCGACGGCATCTATGCCGCCCTCGACCAGCAGAAGGGGGCCCTGCGCACCCGCCTCGAAACCGACCGCGACAACGCTTTCCTGTCCCGTCGCCTCGCCCGGATCGACACCGCCATCCCCCTGGCCGAAGCGCCCCGACTCCAGCTGGGCCGAGTGAATCTGGACACCCTGGCTGAGCGCCTGGAGGAGCTGGAGCTGTTCAGCCTGCGCCGCCAGGTGGAGGGATTCGGCCAGCTCTTCTCCGATCCTTCCCTGCTCGCCCCGGTGCTGCCGCAGGCCAGCCCCGACCCCACCAGCGCTGACCCCACCAGCGCTGACGAAGGGACTGCTGCCGCCGGACCGGCACCTCCGACCCTGGTGCCGGAGCTGATCGACAGTCCGGCACGGCTGACGGCCCTGGTGGAACGGCTCCTGAGCTGCACCGATGCCGCCGCCCCGGTGGCGCTCGACACGGAAACCACCGATCTCAACCCCTTCAGGGCCGAACTGGTGGGGCTCGGTCTGGCCTGGGGGGAGGGGCTCGCCGATCTGGCCTACATCCCCATCGGCCACCGCGAAGGGCCCCAGCTGCCCCTCGATGCCGTGCTCACCGCCCTTGCCGCCTGGCTGGCCAGCGATGCCCACCCCAAGACCCTGCAGAACGCCAAGTACGACCGGCTGATCCTGCTGCGGCACGGCCTCAGCCTCGGGGGGGTGGTGATGGACACCCTCCTGGCCGATTACCTGCGGGACGCCGGCGAACGGCACAACCTGGAGGCCATGGCCGAGCGGGCCTTCGGTTTCAGGCCCACCGGCTACGGCGATCTCGTGCCCCGGGGCGACAGCTTCGCTGCGGTGCCGATTGCGGCGGCGGCGGCCTACTGCGCCATGGATGTGCACCTCACCTGGCGACTCACCGGCCTGCTGCGGCGACAGCTGGCGGAGCTGGGCCCGCGGCTGCTGCCCCTGCTGGAGCAGGTGGAGCTGCCCCTGGAGCCTGTGCTGGCGGCCATGGAGGCCACCGGTATCCGCATTGATGTGGGCTACCTGCAGACCCTCTCCGCCGAGCTGGCCGCCACCCTGGAGCAGCTGGAAATCCAGGCCCACGCCGCCGCCGGCCTGGCCTTCAACCTCAGCTCCCCCAAGCAGCTGGGCGAGGTGCTCTTCGAGACCCTGGGGCTCGACCGCAGGAAGTCGCGCCGCACCAAGACCGGCTGGAGCACCGATGCAGCCGTGCTCGAAAAACTGCAGGACGACCACCCCCTGGTGCCGCTGCTGCTGGAACACCGCACCCTCAGCAAGCTCCGCAGCACCTACGTGGAGGCTCTGCCGGCCCTGGTGGAGCCGGAAACCGGGCGGGTGCACACCGATTTCAACCAGGCGGTGACGGCCACCGGGCGTCTGTCCAGCAGCAACCCCAACCTTCAGAACATTCCGGTGCGCACCGACTTCAGCCGTCGCATCCGCAAGGCCTTTCTGCCGGCGGAGGGATGGCAGCTGATCAGTGCTGATTACAGCCAGATCGAGCTGCGCATCCTCGCCCACCTCTCCGGCGAGGAGGTGCTGATCGAGGCCTTCCGCCACAACGACGATGTGCATGCCCTCACGGCCCGTCTGCTGCTCGAGCAGGAGGAGGTGAGCCCCGAGGAGCGGCGCCTGGGCAAGACGATCAATTTCGGGGTGATCTACGGCATGGGTGCCCAGCGCTTCGCCCGGGAGACCGGCGTGGGTGCGGCCCAGGCCAAGGACTTTCTGGCCCGCTACCGGCGTCGCTACCCGCAGGTGTTCGCCTATCTGGAGCTGCAGGAACGGCTGGCCCTCAGCCGCGGCTATGTGGAGACGATCCTCGGCCGTCGCCGCACCTTCCACTTCGACCCCGGCGGCCTGGGCCGGCACCTGGGCCGGGATCCCCTGGAGATCGATCTGGAGGGGGCCCGCCGGGCCGGCCTCGAGGCCCAGCAGCTGCGGGCCGCCGCCAACGCGCCGATTCAGGGCTCATCGGCCGACATCATCAAGCTGGCCATGGTGCGCCTGCACCGCAGCCTGCAGGACGGCGGACTGCCGGCCAGGCTGCTGCTGCAGGTGCACGACGAACTGGTGCTGGAGGCGGCACCGGAGGCGGTGGAGACCGTGCGGCGGATCACCAGCGACACCATGGAGCAGGCCCTGGAGCTCTCGGTGCCCCTGGTGGCTGAAACCGGTTGCGGCGCCGACTGGATGGCCGCCAAGTGACCGGCCTGACCATGGCAGACTGCCCGCCAGATCCGGCTTCCACGGTGCATCACCAGCACGACCGCCGCGGCATCATTCTCGCCGGCGGCAGCGGTACCCGCCTGGCGCCGCTCACCACCGCCGTCAGCAAGCAGCTGATGCCGGTGTACGACAAGCCGATGATCTATTACCCCCTCACAACCCTGATGCTGGCGGGGATCAGGGAGGTGCTGATCATCACCACCCCTGCGGATCAGCAGCCTTTCCAGCGGCTGCTGGGTGATGGTTCCGCCTGGGGCATGGCCATCCACTACGCCGTGCAGCCGAGCCCCGATGGCCTGGCCCAGGCCTTTCTGATCGGCGACTCCTTTCTCGGTGGTCGGCCGGCGGCCCTGGTGCTGGGGGACAACCTCTTCCATGGCCATGAGCTGGTGCCCCAGCTGCAGGCCAGCAACGGCGGCCTGGCCGGCGCCACCGTGTTTGCCTATCCCGTGCGGGATCCGGAGCGCTACGGCGTGGTCCAGTTCGACGGCGACGGCCGGGTGCTCAGCATCGAGGAAAAACCCCCCATGCCCCGTTCCCGCTACGCGGTCACCGGCCTCTATTTCTACGACGACACGGTGGTGGAACGGGCCCGCCGGGTGCGCCCCTCCCCCCGCGGCGAACTGGAGATCACCGATCTCAATCGCATGTATCTGGAGGAGGGCCTGCTGCGGGTGGAGCTGATGGGCCGCGGCATGGCCTGGCTGGACACCGGCACCCCCGATTCCCTCCATGAGGCCGCCAGTTACATCCGCACCCTTGAGCATCGCCAGGGTCTCAAGGTGGGCTGTCCGGAGGAGGTGGCCTGGCGCATGGGCTGGATCACCGCCGCCGAGCTGGAATGCCTGGCCGGCCCCCTGCGCAAGAGTGGCTACGGCCAGTACCTTCTCGATGTGATGAAGGAGTCCGATGCAGGTTGAACAGCCGGGACCGGAGGGTCTGCTCCTGATCACGCCTGCCGTGATCGGCGATGACCGGGGCTTCTTTCTCGAGAGTTGGAATGCCCGCCGGTTCGCCGAAGCCCTGGGGCTCGATGAGGCTGCCGCTCCTGCCTTCAGCCAGGACAATCACTCCCGCTCCAGTCGGGGGGTGTTGCGGGGTCTCCACTACCAGCTGCCTCCGGCTCCCCAGGGCAAGCTCGTGCGTTGCGCTGCCGGTGAGATCTTTGATGTGGCGGTGGATCTGCGGCGTTCGTCGCCCTCCTATGGCCAGTGGTACGGCACGGTGCTGAGCGGCACCAACCATCGCCAGCTCTGGGTGCCCCCGGGTTTCGCCCACGGATTCCTCACCCTGAGCGACAGCGCCGACGTGCTCTACAAGGCCAGCGGCTACTGGAACCGCGCGTGCGAACGCTCCCTCTTCTGGAACGATCCCCGTCTCGCCATCGCCTGGCCACTGGATCGCCTCGACGGTCTCGCGCCCCAGCTGGCGCCCAAGGATGCCGCCGCTGCCGACCTCGCGACCGCCGAAGCCAAAGGGGACGTGTTTGCGTGACCATGCGGGTGCTGCTCACCGGCCGTGAAGGCCAGCTCGGGCGGGCACTGGTGGCCGCCTGCCCTCCCCAGCTGGAGCTGATCGCCTGCGGTCGGGCCGATATCGATCTGGAGGACCCGGCGGCCTGCAGGGCGGCGGTTCAGCGCCATGCCCCCCACTGGCTGATCAATGCGGCCGCCTACACGGCCGTGGACCGGGCCGAATCGGAGCCCTCCCTGGCCATGGCGGTGAATGCCGGCGGACCCGTGGCCCTGGCCGAGGCCCTGGCGGAGCGGGGTGGCCGGATGCTCCAGATCAGCACCGATTTCGTGTTCAGCGGCGATCAGGGCCATCCGTACCAGCCCCACCAGCCTGCCGCACCCCTCAGTGCCTACGGCCGCAGCAAGGCGGCCGCGGAGCAGGGCCTGCAGGCGGTCCTCGCGGACGATCGTCTCTGCATCCTGCGCACCGGCTGGCTCTACGGCCCGCTGGGCACCAACTTTCTGCTCACCATGCTGCGGCTCCACCGGGCGCGGGCCGCCGCTGGCCAGCCCCTGCGGGTGGTGGCGGATCAGGTGGGCTGTCCCACCACCACCGCCGACCTGGCCCGCACCTGCTGGGCGGCGGTGGAGCGGAACCTCTGCGGCATCCACCACTGGAGCAACGCCGGTGCCGCCAGCTGGTACGACTTCGCTATGGCGATCGGTGAGATCAGCTGCGCCATGGGCCTGCTGGAGCGGGCCGCCATCGTGGAGCCCATCAGCACAGCCGACTATCCCACGCCGGCCCGGCGTCCCTCCTATTCCCTGCTGGACTGTCAGACCACCCGCCGGGCCCTGGGCCTGCAGCAGCAGCACTGGCGGGCGGCCCTCGCTGATGTGATTGCTGAACTGGTGGCGCCGTAGGCGCCAGGCCTTACGGTGCAGCCCAGTGACCACCCCCGGCAGCGGCCGGTGCTTCAGCGTTGACCCTGCGGCTCACCAACACCCTCACCCGCCGCACCGAACCCTTCACGCCCCTGGTGCCGGGGCGGGTGAGCATCTACTGCTGTGGTGTCACGGTCTACGACCTGTGCCACCTCGGCCACGCCCGCAGTTACATCGTCTGGGATGTGCTGCGCCGCTACCTGATCTGGAGCGGCTACGAAGTGACGTTCGTGCAGAACTTCACGGATATTGATGACAAGATTCTGCGCCGTGCCGAGGAAACCGGCAGCACCATGGACGCGGTGAGCGAAGCCAACATCGCCGCCTTCTTCACCGACATGGATGCCCTCAACATCCTGCGGGCCGATCGCATGCCCCGCGCCACCCGCAGCCTCGATGCCATCCGTGCCCTGATCGGCGAGCTGGAGGCCCGCGGGGCCGCCTACTCCAGCGATGGCGATGTGTATTTCGCCGTCACCCGTGCCCGTGATTACGGCAGGCTGTCAGGCCGCAATCTGGAGGAGCAGCAGGAGGGCGCCAGCGGCCGCACCGGCCCTGAGGAGGCCCGCAAGCGCCACCCCTTTGATTTCGCCCTCTGGAAGGGAGCCCGGCCCGGCGACGTGAGTTTCCCCTCCCCCTGGGGCCCAGGCCGGCCCGGCTGGCACATTGAATGTTCCGCCATGGTGCGGGCCGAACTGGGCGACACGATCGACATCCATCTCGGCGGTGCCGATCTCATCTTTCCCCACCACGACAACGAGATCGCCCAGTCGGAAACCGCCACGGGCCATCCGCTGGCCCGCTGGTGGCTGCACAACGGCATGGTCAATGTCGATGGGGAAAAGATGTCGAAGTCGCTCGGCAACTTCACCACCATCCGAGCCCTGCTGGCGAGCGGTGTCAGCCCCATGACCCTGCGGTTGCTGGTGCTGCAGGCCCACTACCGCAAGCCCCTGGATTTCACCGGTGAGGCCCTGGAGGCCGCCGCCACCGGTTGGAAAGGCATCAATGCCGCCCTCGGCCTGGTGCCCCTGGCCGGGCCGGAACCTGCTCCGGCTCTCGCTCCGGCTGGCCTGCCCGTCGATCTGGCCACCGCCCGTGAGCGATTCGTGGCGGCCATGGACGATGACCTCAACACCGCCGCCGCCCTGGCGGTGCTCTTTGATCTGGCCCGCCCCCTGCGGGGCCTGGCCAACCGGTTGGAGCGGGGTGATCAGGCCGCCGCCGCCGAAGCCGGCACGCCGGCCCTGGCCAGCCGCGGTGCCCTGCTGCAGCAGCTGGCGGCTGTGCTGGGCCTCAGGTTCGAAGCCCAGATGGCCACCGCCGTGGCTGCCGGCCCGGCTGACGCGGAGATTGAGGAGCTGATCGCCCTCCGTCGGGCCGCCAAGGCCGATCGCGATTTCGCCACCGCCGATCGGATCCGTGCCCAGCTGGGTGAGCGGGGGATCGAACTGGTCGACCGCCCCGGTGGTGTCACGGAGTGGTTGCGGAGCCGGTCCGATCAGGCCCCCGGCGGCTTCGGCTGATCGCGCATCAGCCGCTCGATCCTGCGGATCCGCTCCAGGGTGGTGGTCCACACGTCCAGGGCAAAGGCCCGTTGCCGCTCGCCGGCCGCCACCGCATCACGGCACTCGTCCACCAGGGCGTCGAGGTCCTCGCCCCGTTCGAACGCATCCCACAGCTGGCGCTCCAGGCGGGCCCGCTCAATGAAATTCCAGCGCTGCAGAAAGGCGATCACAGGCCCCGGGCCTTGGATCCGGCGAGCCTAATCAGCCAGGCGGCTGAGGTCCGCCCAGGGACCGGCCCACCGCAGCCGCAGCACCTCTCCGGTCTGGGGATGGGTGAACCGCAGGCCCACGGCCCGCAACTGCAGGCACGGCGCCAGGCCATGGCGCTCGCCGGGGGCCGGGCCGTAGATCGGATCCCCCAGCAGCGGGTGCCCCAGCCAGGCCAGATGGGCCCGCAGCTGGTGGCTGCGGCCGGTGCGGGGCTGCAGCACCAGGGCGCGCCACCGGCCGGCCGGGTCGCCGCTGGCGGCCAGGCACCGCCAGCGGGTGAGGGCCGGCCGGCCCCCCTCGGCCACCGTCACCACCCCGTAGCGGGGGGGTGACGTGCCGATCCGCGCCAGGGGTTGGTTGATCAGTCCGCCCCGGGCCGCCGGCACGCCCTGCACCCGGGCCAGGTAGGTCTTGCGCACCCGCCGCTCCGCAAAGGCGGCCCCGAGGCGCCGATGGGTTTCGCCATCGAGGGCCAGCAGGATCAGGCCCGTGGTGTCGCGGTCGAGGCGGTGCACGAGCCTGGCCCCGGGCCAGCGGCGCCTGGCGCGGGAGATCACCGAATCGGCCAGGTCCGGCCCCAGCCCCGGCTGGCTCAACAGGCCGCAAGGCTTGGCCAGCACCACCAGCCAGGGGTCGAGCCAGACCGGCCGCAGATCCTTGTCAGTCACCTCTCTCCACCCGCCCCTGTGGTTGCCGCAGCCCTGGCGGCTCCATCTTCGGAGGCCAGAACCCGCTGGCCCCACCTGCGGGTTCTGGCCCGGTGGGAAACTGGGGGCCCCCATTCCGGAGCCCCGCCGTGAAAGCCCTCTCCGTGCTCGGCTCCACCGGCTCGATCGGCACCCAGACCCTGCAGATCGCCGAGGAGTTTCCCGACCGCTTTCGCGTGGTGGCCCTCACCGCGGGCAACAACCTCGACCTGCTGATCGAGCAGATCCGCTGCCACGGGCCGGAGGTGGTGGCCCTGGCCGATGGCAACCGGGTGCCTGAACTGCGGGAGCGGTTGGCCCCCCTCGCCGTCGGCAGTCGGCCCCTGCGGCTGCCGGAGCTGCTGGGGGGCCCGCAGGGACTGGAAGCCGTCGCCGCCTGGCCCACGGCCGACCTGGTGGTCACCGGCATCGTGGGCTGCGCCGGCCTGCTGCCCACCCTGGCGGCCATCCGCGCCGGCAAGGACCTGGCCCTGGCCAACAAGGAAACCCTGATCGCCGCCGGCCCGGTGGTGTTGCCCGAGCTGGAGAAATCGGGATCGCGCCTGCTGCCGGCGGATTCCGAGCACTCCGCCATCTTCCAGTGCCTGCAGGGCACGCCCTACGCCGAAACGGCACGCCTGAGCACCGGCACGCCCACGCCCGGCCTGCGCCGCATCCAGCTCACTGCCTCCGGCGGCGCCTTTCGCGACTGGGATCCTGCCGATCTGCCCAGGGCCACGGTGGCCGATGCCACCAGCCACCCCAACTGGAGCATGGGCCGCAAGATCACGGTGGATTCGGCCTCGCTGATGAACAAGGGCCTTGAGGTGATCGAAGCCCACTACCTGTTCGGCCTCGATTACGACCACATCGAGATCGTGATCCACCCGCAATCGATCATTCATTCGATGGTGGAGCTGGCCGACTCCTCGGTGCTGGCCCAGCTCGGCTGGCCTGACATGAAGCTGCCGATCCTCTACTGCCTCAGCTGGCCCGAACGGCTCCCCACTCCCTGGCGGCGGCTGGACCTCACCGAGGTGGGCACCCTCAGCTTCCGCGCCCCCGACCCAGCTCGCTACCCCTGCATGGATCTGGCCTACGCGGCGGGCCGGGCCGGCGGCACCATGCCGGCGGTGCTCAATGCCGCCAATGAGCAGGCCGTAGCGCTCTTCCTTGAGGAGCGCATCCACTTCCTCGACATCCCGCGTCTGATCGACAGGGTCTGCGATCGCCACCAGGCGGATCTGATGCCTGCCCCCTCCCTGTCGGAGGTGTTGGCGGTCGACGCCTGGGCCCGGCAGGCGGTGCGGGAGGCCGCGCTCCGGCTGAGCAGCCCTTTGCCGGCGGTGCTGCCGGCATGAGCCGCATCGCCCACCATCTTTTGCTGTGTGCCACTCCCGGCAAAGCGCTCTGCTGCCCCGATGCCGCCGTTGGTGCGGCCAGCTGGGATGCCCTCAAACGGCTGGTGCGGGAGCTGGGTCTGGAGGATCCCGCCCGCCCCGCGGGCATGGTGCTGCGCACCAAGGCCGACTGCCTGCGGGTGTGTGAGCAGGGTCCGGTGCTGCTGGTCTGGCCCGATGGGATCGTCTACGGCGGTGTGACCGCCGAGCGGATCGAAGTGATCGTGCGGGAACACCTGATCCATGGCAGGCCGGTGCAGCCCTGGATTCTCAGGCGGCTTCCCCCGCTGGCCCAGGGCAGTGGGGCTCCGCCCCCAGCCGCCGATTGAAGCCGGCGGTACTGGTCTGGTGCCCGTCTGAGTGTTAAAACCATGCGATAGCGACAGTCCAGGGGTCCGCCCCTCCCAACCCCATCTGGCACCGCCTCCCTCCGCGATGAACGCTTCGAACGAACTGGCCGCTGGCGAAGCCGGCGGCGTGCCCCAGCTCAGCGAAGATCTCGAGGCGGCGGCAGGATTCTCCAGTCTGGAGAAGGCCCGCCAGATTCTTGTCTTCCAGACCATCCAGGAGGCGATCAGCGCCGTGCCTCCCCGGCTGGAGGCCAGTTTCCCCAGGGTGGTGGCCGCCTACACGACCCTGTCCCAGGTGGTGGAAGCCGCCAGCGCGGGCCATCTCAGCGACGACCACCTGGCCCGGCTGGAGGCCGAGATCGAGGCCGCGGGTGGCGTGATCGCTCCCGGCCTCTGGTCCCAGGGCGACCATTCGATCGCCGCCTTCCGGGCCGCCACCTTCGGATCCCTGCGCCGCAATTTCCGCCCGCCGGTGGTCGAGGCCGCCTGCGCTGCCCTCAACGCCCGCCTGCAGACGCTCAAGCTCAACGACCTGGGTCGGGTGTTCCAGGTGATCGCTTCCTTTTTCTCGCCTCTCACCCCGACCGGCAGCAACACCGCCCGGCTCCAGGTCTTCGATGGCCTGGACACCGACCGCCAGGTGCTGGTGTTCCGCACCATCCAGGACGCGATCCTGAGCAGCCCGCCCCGCACCGAAGCCAGCTTCGGCAGCGTGGTGGCGGCATTCCAGGCCGAGGTCGACCTGCTGCGCTGTGCCGCTGAGGGGCAACTCAGCGACGAACCCCTGGCCCAGCTGGAAGCCGGCATCGATGCGGCCGGAGGGCTGCTGGCCCCCGGCACTTACTCCCAGGGCAAGCAGTCGGTGGCCTCGTTCCGCTCGGAAACCTTCAAGGCGCTCCAGCCGCTGCTGCCTGCCGATGTGCTCGCTGCTGCCATCGCCGCCCTCAATGCCCGGCTGCGTGACCTGCGGCCCGCCAGCCTCGGCGAGCTGTTCAAGGCGGTGCGGTCCTTCTTCATGCCGTTGCTGGCCACGGGCTGGAACAGCCCGACGCTGCAGGCATTCAAGGGTCTGGACCCCCAGCGCCAGACCCTGGTGTTCCACACGATCGAGCAGGCGATCGCCGGCCATCCGGAACTGGAAACCACCATCTTCGCCTCGGCGGTGAAGGCCGTGGGGGCCGAGCAGTCCGTGATCCAGGCGGCTGCCGCCGGCAACCTGGGGCTGGCCCAGCTGCAGCAGCTGCGGGCCGCGATCGATGACTGCGGCGGGGTGATTGCGCCGGGTCTGCGGGCCAGCGGTGAGGGTTCGGTGGCCGAATTCGCCGACAGCAGTTTCGTGGCCCTGAACCGGGATCTGCCACCGGAGGTGTCCCAGGCCGCCACCGCTGCCCTCAACGCCAAGCTGCGCACCATGCCGGTCAGCACCTTCGATGATGTGGTGCGCATCAGCGGCAGCTTTCTGGAGCCCCTGATGAGCGCCATGCTCCATGCTCCGGCCATGCCCGCATCGCGCACGGCCGAACACCTGCCGCCGGCGGAACCCACCCTGATCGAGGAGGTCACGCTGGTGCCGCCGTTGGAGCGGGAGCTGCCGGATCAGCCCCAGGACCAACCGGGTGCCACCGCGGTGACACCGGCCTGGACGGACCCGGTCGTGGCTATTCCGGATGATGGCCCCGCACCCCAAGTCGAAGCCAGCCAGCCGCCGACATCCGGAACCGCTGAGGGGCCCCATCTGCCGGTCACGACCATGCTCACCAGCGAATCGGTGGTGCAGAATCCCATGGCCGATCCAGATGACTCAAAAAAAGATCGGCCCCCCTTCCGCCTCTGAAAGCAGCGGCGGCCCAGGGGGGCGACTGGAAGGCTGAAGCTGCCGACGATGGCCGCCCGCCCATTGAGCAGCGCATCAGCCAGGTGATGGCCCGATCCCAGATGCCCCGATCCCCGGGCCATCCTGCGGATGACCACGATCCGGGATCCAGGCCTCGGTGGCCATGGCCGGGCCCGAAGGCCGGCCGCGCCACCCTTCTGTTGGTCGCCCTCTCGGGTCTGGTGCTCACTCCCCTGGCCATCCGTCAGTTGATCGGCCAGAAACCCTGGCCCTGGCGATCGCTGCCCCGGCTGCGAGGCCCCGTGCCATCTCAGGCCCAGCCTTCAGCCTCCCGCCAGCGGCGCCCGTCCGCGCCGGCTGCTCCTGCTCCTGCTCCTGCGACGACATCGGCCGCTGCGGCCATGCCGAGGGCGGCCCTGCTGCCGCCCTCCACCCTCACCTCGGCAATCTCCCTGCCCCGGCCCCGGCCCGAGGCCAGACCCGTGCCCCAGCCCCTGGCCAGGAGGTTCTCGACCCGCCCCGCGGCTGGAGTCGTGGACCGGCCCGGGCCTCTCCCCTCCGCAACGGCCCTCCTCACCCCGAGCAGTCCGGTCGCTGCCCCGCCGGAGCTGCCCCCCCTGCCGGTCGAGTCCGCAATTCACACCGGGATCACCCCCTGCCACGACCCTGGCTCCGAAGGCGCGACAGGCGAGCCGTTCCCCGTCGTGGAAGAATCTCCCTTGCAGGACTGGGGCCCACCGGATCCCCTCCCGCCCTCCGCTTCCGCATCCGATCCGGCCGTCGCCGAACCCCTGCCATGTCACCCGAATCCCCCTGCTGGCAGAAACTGAGGGAACGCAGCACCCTCCTCACGAATGAGCAGTGTCTGCTGGATCTGGACCAGCGCCTGCAGGTTCTGGAGATGGGCCGGGGTGCGCCGGGGCCCGGCCGGCTGCCTGCCGATCCGGCCGTTGATGCCTCGATCGACCCCCCTGCACCCGAAGGCAGCTCCGAACCTGAGCGCCTGCCCGATATCGCGCCGATTCCGGTCAGCCAGCGGCTGCCCGAGGTCCATGAACTCGATCGCCAGGGTCGCTGCTGGGCCTACCGCAGCACCACCCACGAGCCCCTCGGCAAAGCCTGGATCCTCGGCACTCCGGTGAGTCTGCAGCTCACCAGGCCCTGGTGCACCTTCACCCACTGGCTGCCCCACTGGTCGCTGCCGATCGTGGCCGATCCCGATGATGAGACCTGAGGCGGCCCTCAGGCCTGGCCAAGCCAGCGCTCCACCAGGTCGTCGGCCCGGCGATCGCTGAAGGCGGCCGAGGCCTCCAGGGCATGGTTCCGCAGCCGGGCCAGCCGCCGAGGATCAGCCATCAGTTCCGCCAGCTGGTGCTCCAGGCCCTGGCGGTCCTCCGGTTCGACCCAGATGCCGCACCGGTGCTGCTCCACCATCTGCACCAGGGCCGAATCAGCCCGGGCAATCACCAGCAGGGGTGTGCCGCAGGCCAGGGCCGCCACGCTCTTGCTGGGCAGGGAAGCCCCCGATGCCTGCGGTTCCAGACACACGGCCGCCAGCTGCACGGTCTGGAGCCGCCGGCCATGCTGCGCCGGTGGCTCCAGCGGCAGGAAGCGGATGGCGCCATGGTTCTGCCAGCGCTGGCGCAGGGCCCGCAGGCGGGCACCGGCAGCCACCAGTTCCAGCCGGATTGGATGCTGCCGCGAGAGATTGGCCACCGCCTCCAGCAGGGGATCGAGCGGATGGGTGAGTCCCAGATTGCCGCCGTAGAGCACCACCCACGGCCCATCGGCCGCTGGTGGCGCCGCCGCCGGCTGGAACAGCTGGCCATCGGCCCAGGGCGGTACCACCAGCAGTCGCTCGGGCCCTGGGGCCGCTTGCCCACCCGCCCGGCAACCCTCAATCACCTCCTGCCGCATCGCTTCGCTGAGCACCACCACCAGCTCGGCCCGGCCCACGGCAGCGGCCATGGCCCGGTTCAGCAGCCGGTAGGCCCAGCCGGTCGGGCGCAGCATGCCCATGTCCCGCAGCACCTGGGGATACAGGTCGTAGAGCAGCAGGGCGTAGCGCGGTAGCAGCAAGCGGGCCAGCAGTGGTGTGCTGGGGGGGTTGCTCACCAGCAGCACCCGATCGAAGCGGCGGCCGCGGCGCAGCAGCAGAAGCGCCAGCTGCAGGCTGAAGAGGCCCCATGTGATCAATCGCAGCAGCGCTGTCTCCCGCCGGTAGGCCACGGCCTGCAGCTGCTCCAGCTCCCCTGGCGCCGTGGGGCTGCCCGCAGGGATCGGGCCGTCGATGCTGCCCGCCAGAAAGGTCAGCCGGTGGCCTCGGCGCAGCAGGCTGGCGACGATCGGGTTGAACAGGTGGCCCGACGACTGGTTGACCAGCAGAATCCGCATCAGGGCCCACCCTGGGGAGTGCCGGGCCCCGCGGCGCTCAGGCGGCCCAGCAGCCAGGCCGCCGCCCATCGGTCCGACCAGCTGGCATCGGCCGGGTCCGCCACGTCGTGGAAGCCGTTGTGGCCTCCACCGGCAGGGATCACCACCGTCAGCTTCGGATCGCCGGCCCGCACGGTCGCCAGCTGGCGGCTGGCGGCCACCGGAATCCATGGATCATCGACGGCATGGAGCACGAGCGTGGGTGGCAGCGGCGCTCCTGCCAGCAGGGCCTGCAGGGGACTGGCCTTGGCGTGGTAGTCGGCCGCTGAGCCGTATCCCCAGCGGGGGGCGGTGATCCGATCATCAAAGTCGCGGATGCAGCTCAGACCACGCTGGAGGCCGGCCTGTTCCAGGGGGGCGAGGCCACCGGGATCGGCCCGGGTCTGGGCCACCAGGCGGTTCAGCAGCCACGCCTGGTACAGCCGGTTGCGGGGGCGTTCGATGGCGTCGCAGCCGGCGGCCAGATCGAGCGGGCTGCTGATCAGCACCAGCCCATCGAGGGCCGTCGGCCCGGCCTGCAGCAGACCATTGAGGAGCACGGTGCCCCCCAGCGACAGGCCCACCGCCAGCAGTGGCAGAGGCCGGTCGCCGGGTGCCAGATCCCTGGCCAGGTTGCGGGCCATCGCCAGCAGCGGCAGCAGGTCGCGGTTGCATGCGGCGGCATAGGTGCCCGTGGCCAACCTCCGGCCGGCACCAGCCCCCCGCAGGTTGGGGCGCAGCACCGCCAGATCATGGCGGCACAGCCAGGCCGCCAGACGCCGCAGCCCACCGCTCTCGCTGCTGCCCCCCAGGCCGTGGAGCACGATCACCAGGGCCCGGGGGGGAACCGCTGTGCGATCCAGGCAGGCCAGCAGGGCCTCACCCTGGCCCACCGGGACCCGGATCTGTCTTGGCTTTGGCAGGCTGCGGGGCGGCGGCAGCAGGGTGTCCCGCAGGGTCTGCAGATCGGGCCCCCACCAGGGGGGGCGGCAGCGGAAGGGCAGGGGCGGGTCCAGGGGGCGGCCGGGGATCAGGCGGCCACCTTGCGACCCACTCCCAGCGAGCGGAGTTCGCTCAGCAGGCCGTTGAGCACGGCCTTGGCATCGCCGAAGACCATGGCCGTCTGGGGCAGCTCGAACAGCGAATTGGCGATTCCGGCGTAGCCGGCTCCCAGGCTGCGCTTCACCACGAACACCTGGCGGGCCTGATCCACCTCCAGCACCGGCATGCCGTAGAGCGGGCTGGTGGGGTCATTCTTGGCATCGGGATTGACCACATCGTTGGCCCCCAGCACGATCACCACATCAGTGCGGGGAAATTCGGGGTTGATCGTGTCCATCTCCAGCAGCTGCTCATAGGGCACATCGGCCTCGGCCAGCAGCACATTCATGTGGCCGGGCATGCGGCCCGCCACCGGGTGGATGGCGTAGGTGACCTCCACGCCGTGGCCCTCGAGCAGGCGCGAAAGTTCGCGCAGGGCGTGCTGGGCCTGGGCCACCGCCAGGCCATAGCCGGGCACGAACACCACCCGTTCGGCCTGCTCCAGAGCCATGGCGCATTCTTCGGCGCTGCAGCTGGTGATACGCGTGTAGCCGGCCTCCTTGCCGCCACCGCCCACTGCCGCACCGGCGCCGAGGGCGCCACCGAAGAGCACCGACACCAGGGAGCGGTTCATGGCCGTGCACATCACCTGGGTGAGGATCAGGCCGGCGGCCCCCACCATCGCTCCAGCCACGATCAGCAGCTGGCTGCCCACCACGAAGCCGGCGGCGGCGGCGGCCACACCCGAATAGCTGTTCAGCAGCGAGATCACCACCGGCATGTCGGCGCCGCCGATCGACAGGGTCACCCCCACGCCGAGCAGGGTGGAGCAGGCTGTCAGCAGCCAGAGGCCCGGCCCGGCCGGATCCGCCAGGACCAGGGCACCCCCCGCCAGCGAGCCCACCGCCAGGCCGATGTTCACGGCATGGCGCAGGGAGCTCTGGGTCCATGGGGGGGTGTCGAGCCAGCCCTGCAGCTTGGCCATGGCCACCAGCGACCCGCTGAAGGTGATCGCCCCCACAAACACGGAGATCACGATCGACACCAGGGCCACCGGTCCGGCCCCCTCGGCATCGAACAGGGCCACACCCACCGCCACCAGCAGGGAGGCCATGCCACCGCAGCCGTTGAACAGGGCCACGGTTTCGGGCATGGCGGTCATCGGCACCCGACGGGCGGTGAGCAGGCCGGCCAGGCCACCGGCGGCCGAGCCGGCGGCGATCCACAGCCAGGTGATCGGATCGGGCTGGATCTGGATCAGCAGCCCCAGCACCGCCAGGCCCATGGCCACGGCGGCCAGGCCATTGGCCCCCCGGGCCGAACTCACTTTGGAGAGGCCCTTGATGCCCAGGGCCAGGAGCAGGACAGCCACCAGATCGAGGCCGGCCTGCAGCAGGTCAGATGGGAAGGTCATCAGCGGTCGGGACGGCGGCGGAACATGGCGAGCATGCGGTCGGTGACGAGAAAGCCACCCACCACGTTGTAGAGGGCGAATCCGAGCGAAAGCGCGGAGATGAGCTGCAGCACACCATTGCCACCGGCCCGGGCCAGCAGCGTGAGTGAGGCGAGCACGGTGATGCCGCTGATGGCGTTGGCACCGGACATCAGCGGGGTGTGCAGGGTGGGCGGCACCTTGCCGATCAGCTCAAGGCCGAGCAGGCTGCCGAGCAGCAGCACCCACAGCGACTGGGACAGCAGGGTCATGAAGGGACTCCGGTGGGAAGCAGGTCCTCGCGGCGGCAGACGCCGTCAAGGCTGAGCAGGCAGCCGTCGAGGATGGGATCCTCGGGATCGAGCTTGAGGGCACCGTCAACGGTGAGGTGCTCGATCAGGGCCGCCAGATTGCGGGCATAGAGCAGGCTGGCGTGGTTGGCCACGGAACTGGGCAGGGCATCGGCCCCCACCAGCCGGACCCCCCGGCGCAGCACAGTCCGGCCGGGCTCGGTGCCGGCACAGTTGCCGCCCTGGGCCACGGCCAGGTCCACAACCACGGCCCCGGGGCGCATGCCATCGAGCATGTCCTCGCTGATCAGCCGCGGGGCGGGGCGGCCCGGTACCTGGGCGGTGCAGATCACCAGGTCGGCCAGGGCCAGCTGCTCGGCCAGCTGGGCCCGCTGAGCCGCCAGAAAGGCCTCGCTGGCCTGGCGGGCATAGCCGCCCGATTCGGCGGGGCGCTCCTCCTGGCTGGGGGGGTCGATGAAGCGACCTCCCAGCGATTCCACCTGCTCCTTGGCGGCCGCCCGCACATCCGACACGTAGACCACGGCGCCGAGTCGCCGGGCGGTGGCCAGGGCCTGGAGACCGGCCACGCCGGCGCCCAGCACCAGCACCCTGGCGGGCTGGATGGTGCCGGCGGCAGTCATCAGCATCGGCAGGTAGCGATCCAGGGCCTCCGCGCCCACCAGCACAGCCTTGTAGCCGGCGATGTTGGCCTGGGATGAGAGCACGTCCATCGACTGGGCGCGGCTGATGCGGGGCAGCAGCTCGAGGGCGATCGCGGATGCGGACCGCTGTCGCAGCACCTCCACCAGGGGAGCGGCGGCGTAGGGATCGAGCAGGCCCACCAGCAGCGCACCCTGGGCCAGGCCCAGCAGCCGTTCCGGGTCCGGTGGGCTCACGCACAGCACCCCTGCCACATCGCCCCAGGGCAGGGCATCGCCCGCGTGGAGCACGGCACCGGCAGCCCGGTAGTCATCGTCCTGGAATCCGGCGGTGTCGCCGGCTCCTGCCTCCAGATCCACCGCCAGCCCCTTGGCCAGCAGGCGACGGACGCTTTCAGGCGTGGCGGCCACCCGCCGTTCCCCCTGACGGCTCTCCTTCGGCACCAGCAACCGTTGCATGACCCAGCCATCGTGGATAAGGCCATTTCAGTTCGGCAGGCCGCCAGCGGCGATGCTGCGGCCGCGAATGTGCGCCGATCAGAACAGGGGCAGCAGTTCCTGCTCCAGGCAGCGGGCCTGCTCGAGGCTGCCCTGATGGCGCAGCTGCCGCAGGCGCAGGATCATGGGATCGATGTCGCAGTCGCGGCACCAGCAGCGGATCAGGTGCCGGCGGCTGCGGGCCATGGCGGCACGGCATGGATCGGAGGAGCCGTCGCGGCCCGGATCCGATGGAGGGGTGGGGGGCTGGGCCATGACCCGCTCGCTGGCGATGGCCGGACCATAGGCAGCCTGGCGGCGCGTGCGATGGGCATGAATACTCAATCTCCCCGGGGGTCCGAACTCCCAGCCGGTCCGGCCCGGGTAACTGCAGAATCGGCCCATGGCCGGTCTTTCGTTTGAGCTTGCCCCAGCCCGGCGGTCCCCCGGCGGGGCGGCGGGGGCTCTGATCCAGCCCCGCCAGTGGCAGAGCCAGTTGCTGCAGCTGCTGCGGGCCCGGCTGCTGCGGCCCGATGCTGGTGGCCACGATGTGCTTGTGCATGCCGGTCCGGGAGCCGGCAAGACCCTGGGTGCCCTGCTGAGTTTCCAGACCCTGGCCCGCGAGGGTCGGCTGGAGCGGCTGATGGTGTTCTGCCACCGTCAGTCGATCGGCGCCCAGTGGCTTGCCGCCGCCGCCCGGGTCGGCGTACCGCTGGAAGACTGGAGCCTGCAGGGTCTGGCCGCTGGCGGCAACCTGTTGATCAGTTATCAGGCGGCGGCCCGCCACCTGCGGCGCCTGCTGGCTGATCCGCTTCAGGGCCCCTGGCTGGCGGTGGCCGATGAGGTGCACCATCTGGGCCTGGATCCCCAGGAGCCGGAGGCGAGCGCCTGGGGCCATGCCTTCACCGCCCTGAGCGCCGGGGCCAGCCTGCGGCTCGGGCTTTCAGGCACCCCCTTCCGGGCCGACAACCTGGCCTTCTGTGCCGCTCGGCGGATCCGCATGCAGGACGGCGACGCCACGGTGGAGCGCATTGTGCCTGACCTCTGCGTGGAGCCCAGACGGCTGATCCTGGCCGGTGATGTGCGACCGCTCGAATTCCGGTTTCAGGATGGATGGGTGGAGCATGGTCAGGATGGCCGGGCGGATCGGGAGACCTCTCCCCTGTCGGCTGAGACCCGGGAAAGCTGGCGTGCCCGCAACCTGCGCCGGGCCATCCGGCCTGGCGATGGTGGCGGCATCGCCCTGCGGCTGCTCCTCCAGGCCAGGGACCGCCTGGAGCGGGTGCGGCGGGACCATGGCCGGGCGGCTGGCCTGGTGATCGCCCGCGACATTGACCACGCCAGCGGTCTCGCCACGCTGCTGCGCCAGGAGGGGGACCGGGTGGAACTGGTCCATTCCCAGGATCCGGACGCGGCGACGCGGCTCAGCGGATTCCAGGCCAGCTCTGCTGACTGGCTGGTGAGCATCGACATGGCTGCCGAAGGCTTCGACGCCCCCCGCATCCGGGTGGTCGCCTATCTGAGCACCGTGGTGACCCGCAGCCGCTTCCTGCAGGCGATCACCAGGGCCGTTCGCATGGACGGGGAGCGGGCGGCCCTGGAGCCGGTTCCACGCCAGCCGTCCTATGTCTATGCACCGGCCGATCCCCTGCTGATCGCCCATGCCCGCACCTGGTCCCTCAGCGAGCCCTACCTGATCCGGGCCCGACCCGAAGGGTCCGGTGATGACCCGGGTGCGGGGACCGGTGGACCATGCCCGCCCCCCTTGCAGGCCATGGCTGACGACGCCGGGGAGGTGATCCGCATGGCCGGGCCCCAGCTGCCCGGGTTCCTGCCCCGGGCCAGTTGAGGCGGCACTTCGGCCAAAGTGCGACGTTGTGTCAACCAATACCATCCGCCGGTCCGCAGCCCGGCAGTGTGGGCCCATCTGGGATGGGGATCGCATGAAATGGCCGGATCAGACGTCCGATGGTTCGCCGGATCAGCCCAGACCTGGCCCGTGGGGAGAAGACGGCAGTACCAGCCCCTTGCCGGCCCATGTGCATCGCCGACTGACGGTGGCGGTGTGCTGGGCGATGGCCCGACGGGAAGCCCTTGACAGCCATGAGCACTACGAGGACAGCTATGCCCTGAGCCAGGAGTTCAGGGAATGGTTGCTGTGTCTCGATGACCATCCGGTCGAGCTGCGCTCGAGCGTGCTGATGGTGCCCAGGCAGACCGAGGAGAACAGGAAACCGGAAACCGACGGACTGCTGGAAATCTAAATCAATCCTTAAGGTTTGCCAATGGGCCGGTGGGTCGGGGAGGCCCCGCCGGCTGGTCGCCTGTTCCGAGCCCTAGGCTTAAGCGAAGTCGTTCCGCATAAGCGCCATGGCATCTCGGTCCTCCGTTCCCTCCGCTCCGCTCGATCCAGCCCTGGAGGCCGTGGAAAACCTGGTGATCGTGGGTTCCGGGCCGGCGGGCTACACCGCTGCCATCTACGCCGCCCGCGCCAACCTTGGTCCTCTGCTGATCACCGGCTTTCAGGCCGGTGGCATCCCCGGTGGTCAACTGATGACCACCACCCACGTGGAGAACTATCCCGGGTTTCCTGACGGAATCCTCGGCCCGGATCTGATGGATCGCTGTCGGGCCCAGGCCCTGCGCTGGGGCACCAGGCTCCTGGAGGCCGATGCCGATGCCATTGACCTCTCCAGCCGGCCGTTCCGGATCACGGCTGAGGGACGCGTGATTCGAACCCATGCCCTGATCCTCGCCACCGGTGCCAGTGCCAACCGCCTGGGCCTGCCCGGCGAGGAGCGCTTCTGGAGCCATGGCATCAGTGCCTGTGCCATCTGTGACGGGGCCACCCCCCAGTTCCGCGATGCCGAGCTGGCTGTGGTGGGGGGCGGTGATTCCGCCTGCGAGGAGGCGGTGTACCTCACCAAATACGGCAGTCATGTGCATCTGATCGTGCGTGGTGACCGGCTGCGTGCCAGTGGTGCCATGGCCGATCGGGTGCTGGCCAACCCGGCCATCACGGTGCACTGGAACCGGTCGGTGGCAGACGCCATTGGCAGCGAGTGGCTCGAGGCCATCACCCTGCAGGCTGCCGGCGCCGATTCCACGCCAGGAGAGACCCTGCCGGTGCGGGGTCTCTTCTATGCCATTGGCCACACCCCCAACACCCATCTGCTGCGGGGCCAGCTGGAGCTCGATGACCGCGGCTATCTGGTCACCCGTCCCGGTCGCCCCGAAACCGCCATGGAGGGTGTGTTTGCCGCCGGTGATGTGGCAGACGCCGAATGGCGCCAGGGCATCACTGCCGCCGGCAGTGGCTGCCAGGCCGCTCTGGCGGCCGAGCGCTGGCTCAGCCACACGGGCCTGGCCGTGACCGTGGAGCGAACCAGCGTGGAACCGGCTCCGGCCGGGGAACCCGTGCGCACGCTGGTGAGCGACGAGCTCAACTTTGATCCCGAGGCCCGCTGGCAGAAGGGTGGTTACGCCCTGCGCAGGCTTTATCACGAGAGCCAGCGCCCCCTGCTGGTGGTCTACACCTCACCAAGCTGTGGCCCCTGCCATGTGCTCAAGCCCCAGCTCAAGCGGGTGCTCGAGGAGCTGGACGGCCGGGCCCAGGGGGTGGAGATCGACATCGAAGCCGAGCGGGAGATTGCCGAACAGGCCGGTGTCACGGGCACCCCCACGGTGCAGCTGTTCCTCGGCAAGGAACTCAGGCAGCAGTGGCGCGGAGTGAAGCAACGCTCCGAATTCCGCCAGGCGATCGATGCTCTGTTGGCATCGCCCGCCCCAGCGACCCCGATGGGGCGCTGACCATGGCGCAGCGCTGGAAGCTGCCCTCAGCGGCGACGCGGTCCCCCGGGCCGGTTGCCGCCGGGCCTGGGTCCGGTGGCTCCGGCGTTGCGCTCCCGGTAGGTGATGCGGCCGCGGGTGAGGTCGTAGGGGCTGATCTCCACCAGCACCTTGTCGCCCGCCAGCAGCTTGATGCGGAACTTGGTGAGTTTGCCCGCCGCACGGCAGAGACACTGGTGTCCGGCAGGCTGCTCCAGGGTGACCAGGTAGAACCCGTTGCCCTGTTCCTTTTCAATCACTCCGGACGTTTCAATCATGCGGCTGGTGGAGCACAGACAATCAGTTCCTCTCCAGCCTAGGCGTTGACCACCCTGCTGTTTCACAAGCCCTACGGGGTGCTCAGCCAGTTCAGTCCGGAGCCCGGCAGCCGCTGGCGTCCCCTCGCCGACCACATCGACTGCCCCGGGGTCTATGCCGCCGGCCGCCTCGATGCAGACAGCGAGGGTCTGTTGCTGCTCACCGACAACGGCCTGCTGCAGCAGCGGCTGACTGACCCGCGCCATGGGCACTGGCGCCGCTATCTGGTGCAGGTGGAGGGCCGGCCCGGCCCGGAAGACCTGCAGCGGCTGGCGGGCGGTCTCCTGATCCAGGGACGCCGAACCCTGCCCGCCAGGGCCGCCATCGTGGCGGAGCCGGAGCTGCCCCCCAGGCAGCCGCCGGTCCGCTGGCGGGCCTCCATTCCCACCGCCTGGCTGGCGATCGACCTGCAGGAGGGCCGCAACCGTCAGGTGCGCCGCATGACCGCAGCCGTGGGCTTGCCCACCCTGCGTCTGGTGCGGGTGGCCATCGACCTGATGGACGGACACCCGCCGCTCAGCCTGGAGGGCCTGGAACCGGGCCACTGGCGCCCCTCCAGCCCCCAGGAACAGCAGCGCCTCTCAGCCCTGATGTTGCGCCGCGGCTTCAGCCGATGACCTCCCGCAGCTCGCGGGCGGTCTGCAACTGGCCGTAGTAGTAATGGGCCTGGGCTCGCCGGTCCCCGTCTTCGATCGCATCGAGCGCATCGAAACCGAGACCCTGCCAGAGCTCATGGCCGCAGGCCCGGGTGATCGCCGCTGCCGCCTCGGCTTCGATCACGGCCAGGCGCCGCTGCAGGTTCTTGATCTGGGCGACGGACATGGGCGGAACCGGAGAGCCGTGCAACTCCGCCAATGGTACATCTGAACCATGGCGGCGCCCCTTCAGAACGGCAGTTTCTTCTTGGCGTCCTTGTCGAGGTCGGCTTCCATCTCCCGCAGGCGCCGCAGGATGGTGTCGTAATACTCCTTGAGGTACGCCTCCAGGCCGGTGGTATCAGCCGGATCCAGGCCGAAGGCTCCATAGCTGGCTTCCATCGGGGCGTCAAAGGCGGTGCCGGCCGTGACCACCTCCGCAAAGGCCAGGCGCTCGGCCACGTTCACGCTGGCTTCGAAGAAGCCCGTGACCGATTGCATCAGCCGGATCAGAACCGGCGGCACCCGCAGCATCCTGGCGCTCTTGCCGGTGTACCGCTCGCAGAGCTGGGTGATCTCACCGGTGGTCCAGGCCCGGGGGCCCACCACCGGGAATGCCTGGCCCACGGTTTCGGGGCGCTCCAGGGCGGCCACCGCAAAGCGAGCCACATCCTGGGTGTTCATGTAGGCGATCGGCGTGGGCATGCCGCTGACCCACACCGTCTGCCCCTCCAGCACCGGAATGGCGAACTGGCTGATGAGGCCCTGCATGAAGGCCACGCCCCGCAGGATCGTCACATCCAGATCGGAGGCCATCAGCCACTCCTCGCTGCAGGCCTTGATGTCCATCAGCGGCACCGACCGGTGGCGTTCCGCATGGAGGAGCGACAGAAACACCAGCCGCTTGACACCGGCTCGGCCACAGGCGGCGAACAGGTCCTGCTTGCCCGTCCAGTCCACGTCGTAGCAGCTGAGGCTGTCACCGGCGCGGGCGGTGGCCGCGTCGATCACCGCCTCCTGGCCCTCCAGGGCGTAGTCGAGGCTGGCGGGCTCGAGCAGATCCCCCCGGGTGAGTTCGCAGCCCCACTCCTGCAGAAATGCCGCCTTGCGGGGGTAGCGCACCATGCAGCGCACCTGATGGCCGGCGTCGAGGGCCCGGCGCGCGATCTGACGACCGAGGGTGCCCGTGGCGCCGATGACCAGGACCTGCATGGACCACTCCCAGGAAGCGCAGCGAGCCTAGGGGGCGACGGGGGGTGTCAGTCCTTCAGCAGCTTGAGCAACAGGCCGCCACCCACCAGACCCACGGGAATCAGGACCCAGAAGAGGGCAGCGGTGCCGAAGATTTCAGCGGCCATGGGCGGGCTCGGTGCGGTACGCGGCCCCATTGTGCCCTGCAAGCGCGCCGGCGGTGGCCAGCACCACCGGCCAGGGGGCATCGCTGCGCAGCTGCCCCGCCATCACGCCACTGGCGCAGGCCCTGTGCCCCAGCTGGCGCAGGGCGGTCACCAGGGCCGCCAGGGGCGGGGGGCCGCCCCCCAGGTGCCGGGCGATCAGGGCGGTGGGCCAGCAGCGGGCCGGTATCCCGGGATCGGCCTGCAGCCGCGCCAGCAGTTGTCCCGTGGCCCTGGCCATGCCGTCGGGATCGGTCGCTGCCCCATGCCGCAGGGCCGTGAGCGTATCGGCGTGCTGGAGGGGGCCGATCCAGAGCGGACCGCTCACCGCCAGGGGTGCCGCCGGTCCGCAGCCGCAGGCGGTCCAGCGCCCCAGGCGCAGCAAGGGCTGCACCTGCTGATCCCCGCAGCCATGGCAATGGGCCAGCAGCCCCAGGGACTGTTCCTCCCCGGGGGCGGGCAGGCGATTGATGCGGGTGGCGGTGCGGAACGTGCGGCCTTCGCTGAAGCTCAGCAGCGGCGTGACCCCCCGGCCCAGGGCCCAGGCCGCCCGGGCCAGGGTGCCGAGCTGCAGCCGCAGGGCCAGTTCCCAGCTGGCGGGATGGGCCCGGGCGGCGGCCCCCAGACGCCGCACCGCGGCGGTCCGGTCATGGCCGGTGCCTGAGCGTCCATCGGTGCTGGCCAGATACAGCACACCCCCCAGGGCCACCGCCTCCACGGCCAGGGGCACGAGGGCGCTGGGGCAGCCGAAGCCATCCAGATCCACCAGCTCGAACCGTCGCCGGCGCCGCAGGCAGGCTCCCAGCAGCTGCTGGGCTGTGCTGCTGCTGAGCCGCAGGTGGCAGCTGTCGGGCAGGGCGGCCAGATTGGCCTCCATCAGCGGTCGCCGATCGCCATCGGCATCATTGGCCCACAGTTCCGTGGCGCCCGCCTCCACGCCGTACCGGAGGGCGCGGATGCCGCAGCCGGCCATCAGATCCAGCACCCGCAGCGGTCCACCAGCCGTCAGGCCACGGGCCAGCAGAACCCCCAGGTCCCGCGAGGGGCGCGATTCCGATCGGAAGAAGCCTGCGCCGGTGCGGAGCCCCACCTTCCCTTCGCAATAGTGAGAGTCTCCCCGGTCGTTCAGTCCGTTGCCTGCCCGCATCACCCCCCAGCCTGCCGCCCCGGGGATCGACTGGGGTGAGCATGGCCGCTGGATCTGGCGGGGCCATCCCTGCCACTGGCGGCGGCTGGGGGACCCGGCCGCTCCGCCCCTGGTGCTGGTGCATGGCTTCGGTGCCGGCAGTGGCCACTGGCGCCACAACGCCGCTGCTCTGGTCCGGGCCGGCTGGTGCGTGTACGCCCTCGACCTGCTGGGCTTCGGCGCCTCCGGGCAGAGGCCCCAGCGCTTCGACAACCGGCTCTGGGCCCGCCAGCTGCAGGCCTTTCTGGCCGACGTGGTGGGCCGGCCGGCGGTGGTGGTGGGCCATTCGCTCGGTGGGCTGGTGGCCCTGAGCTGTGGGGTGTTCTTTCCGGGCTGGGTCACGGCGGTGGTGGCGGCTCCGCTGCCGGATCCGGCCCTGCTGACCGGTTCCCCCAGCCTGCGGCGCCGGCCTCCGTGGCGGCGGCGTCTGAAGCGCTGGCTGGTGGTGCTGCTCTGTCGCCTGTTGCCGCTCGAGCTGGTGGTGCCCCTGCTGGTTCACTCGCCCCTGCTCGCCCTGGGCATCCAGTCGGCCTACCGGCGCCCCGTTCTGGGCGATCGGGAGCTCCAGCGGCTGATCGCCTGGCCCGCCAGGCGCCCCGGCGCCGTGCCAGCCCTGCGGGCGATGAGTATCGCCATGGCGCTGCGACCCCAGCAGGCCACGGCGCCGGCGCTGCTGCCCCGCTTGCAGCCGCCGCTGCTGCTGATCTGGGGTCGCCAGGATCGCCTGGTGCCGCTGGAGATGGCCCACCAGTGCCAGCGGCTGCGCAGCGACCTCACGCTCACGGTGCTGGATGACGCGGGCCACTGCCCCCACGATGAGGCCGCCGCCGCCTGGAATGCCACCCTGACCAGCTGGTTGACCGGGATCGGGCTGGCCCCCCAGTTGCCACGTACCTTTGGGTGACGAGCAGCCTGCGGCATGAAGCACACCCTTTCGGTGCTGGTGGAGGATCAGTCCGGCGCCCTCAGTCGGATCTCGGGTCTGTTCGCCCGCCGGGGCTTCAACATCGAGAGCCTGGCGGTGGGTCCGGCGGAACGCCAGGGTGTGTCGCGCCTCACCATGGTGGTGGAGGGCGATGACCGCACCCTGGAGCAGATGGTGAAACAGCTCAACAAGCTGATCAACGTGCTCGGGGTGATCGACCTCACGCGCATTCCCGCGGTGGAAAGGGAGCTGATGCTGATCAAGGTGGCGGCTCCGCCGGAAACGCGCTCGGCGATTCTCGACCTGGTGCAGGTGTTCCGCGCCAATGTGGTCGATGTGGGTGACCAGGCCCTCACGATCGAGATCGTCGGTGATCCCGGCAAGATGGTGGCGATCGAGCAGGTGCTCAGGGGTTACGGCATCCTGGAGATCGCCCGCACCGGTCGCATCACCCTGGAGCGGGCCTCCGGGGTCAACACCGCCTTCCTCAAGGTTTCGGCGTCCGACAAGCGGGTTCCGGCCTGATCAGCCCATCGCCTCCTGGATCGTGCTCTCCAGGGCGTAGCTGAAATTGGGGCCTTCGCGGCCGAGGAGCCGGTAGCCAGCGGCCAGCAGCCGTCGGTGGCTGCGGCGGAAGCGGCGCACCCCCCGCAGGCTGCCGGCCGCCAGTTCGTCGTATTCCACCAGCACCTGACCGGGGCGCAGGCTGCCCGCAAGCATGGCTGCCAGTACCTCGTGCTCGGCCCCTTCGATGTCGAGCTTGAGTATCGCCGGGCTCCCCGCGGCGCACTCGGCAAGCACCTGCTCCAGGGTCGCCGCCTCCACATCCACGGCCGCGCCGTCGGATCGGTAGCCGTTCTGCCAGTTGATCAGGGAGAAGGAGACATGGGTGGGATCGGGCGGTGCAAAGAACCGCAGGCGCCCGGGCTGGTTCCAGAGGGCCTTCTCCACGGGCACCAACTGGCCGGCGTGGATGCCGCTCAGGTCGTAGGAACCCACCGGCTGGGATCCATGGTTTGCCGGGGGTTCGCTGGCGGCCTGGCCCACGCGGGCCAGCACAGCCTGCAGGTGGGCGACAGCCCTGGCCGTGGGATCCACCAGGATGATGCGGGCCCGGTGGGTGGCGGCGAGCTCCACATCGAAGGAGATGTCTTCGCCCACACCTGCACTGACCACCGTGGCGCCCTGCAGCGAGGGCAGATCCAGGAACTGCCATCCCCCGTAGGTGGTGCCCAGGCGGCGCAGCCGCGGGCTGCCCGGCCGCAGCCGCGGGCTGGTGAACGGGCGCGTGAGCCGCAGCCGGACCCGCTTGAAAAGGTGCTGCGCCAGGGCCATCAGGGCTGGTCCTTCACGAGCGTGCCGCCTTCAACCAGCGTGGCGCGCAGCAGCCGATCTCCCTGGTTGATGCGATCCACCACCTCCATGCCACTGATCACCCTGCCGAACACCGCGTAGCTGCCATCCAGCTCCGGCAGGGCCTGCAGGGCGATGTAGAACTGGGCACTCGCCGAATCCGGATCCGTGGACCGGGCCATGGCGATGGCGCCCCGCTGGTGGGGCAGCTGCAGCCTGGGGGTGATGCCCGGAAGCGTGACGGGGGCGCTGTAGCGCGGCTGGGTCTCGTCTTTGAGGGCGATCTCAAGGGGGATGAGGCGTGCTGCGCCGGTGGCCGGATCCAGGAAGCTGCCCGTGCCGAGCTGGCCGGGGGGCACCTTGGGGTCGGCGCTCTGGGGGTCGCCACCCTGCACCACGAAGGGGGCCGGTTCCCGGACCACCCGATGGAACGTGGTGTTGTCGTAGACCCCGCGCTTGACCAGGTCCACGAAATTGCCGGCGGTGAGGGGCGCGGCGGGTCCTTCGAGCTGCAGGCGCACGGCTCCCTTGCTGGTCTGCAGCTCCACGATTGCGGTACCCCGCAGGCAGGGGCTGATGCCGGTGGCGCAGCCGGCCTTTGGTTGGCTGGTTTCGGCTGCGCAGGCGCTGAGGGCCAGGGGGGCGATCGCCAGCCACAGGCCCAGGAGAAGGGGGCGCAGCATCACAGGCCCTCCAGCGGCACCCCGAGAAAACGGGCCAGTCGGGCTCCGGCCAGCTCGATCTCAGCCAGGGGCATCGGTTCGCCGACCCGGGTCAGGGGCAGGTCGCGGCGGCCCTGGATGCGCAGGGCGATCCGTCGTCGGGGGCTGAGGCCATCGCGGATGTCGAGCCGCACGGCCTGGATGTCCCGCAGGGGCACGCTCACCTCGATCCGACGGCGGAATCCCTGACGCCAGACCAGGGCCTCACCGGTGCGGCGGTCGAAGCGGTTCTGCCCGGAGCCCACATCGATGGCGATCACGGTCCACAGGTAGGTGGCCAGCAGCACCGCTGCCAGGCCGTAGAGGCCCATCACCAGGCCCTGGGGCACCCAGACCAGCTCGGCCGGATGGCCGATGGGCAGCAGATCCCTGCCGAAACGGCTGGAGGCGCTGGTCAGCAGGAAACCAACACCGCCCAGGGTCACGGCGGCGGCGATCAGAATGTTCGACAGGCGACGGGAGCCGAGCACGGGCTGCTCCAGTCGCTCAGCGGTGTCGGACCCCGTGGGCGGGATCGGGTCACCACTGGCGCTGGCTCCGGGGGATGCCATGGACGGGCGAGGGGGCACTGGCGCCCATCCTGACTGGCGGGCGAGCCCGCCGGCCGGGGTCCACGCCAGTGGCGCGAGTGTCGGCCCGTTGCAGCAGGGCGCGGTCGCCGGTCAAGCGTTGTTACCATCCGCCGGTATCCCACAGCTCCGCGGGTTTCCGCACCTGCCACACTCATGACGATCGCTGTAGGACGCGCTCCTTCGTCCCGGGGATGGTTCGACGTCCTCGATGACTGGCTCAAGCGCGACCGCTTCGTATTCGTGGGCTGGTCCGGTCTGCTGCTGTTTCCCACCGCCTATCTGGCGCTGGGCGGCTGGCTGACCGGCACCACCTTCGCCACCTCCTGGT
>JBKDDA010000039.1:0-30611 GCA_046313055.1 Synechococcaceae cyanobacterium
TGGCGCCTGGAGGAACGCTTCCCAACCCAGGAGCTGCCGCCGATGCAGCCGGGTCTTGGTGGGGGCTACGTGGGTCACTACCTGATGAATCGGCCGCTCTGGAAGGAGCTACGGCGTGAGTACGAGGCCAAGGGCGAGAAGCTGGTGCCCTACTCCTGCCGGTATGGCTACGCCCACCGTGCCCATGTGATCTGCGACCTGCCGCCCAAGGTGGTGGCCGCGGCGATGGGGCACAGCGTGCAGACCCACCTGGCGGCCTACAGCCGCTGGTGCGGGGATGATGTGGTGGATGACGCCTTTGCCAGGGCGGCCCTCAGGCTGGATTCTGGGCCACTTTTAGAAGCTGCCTAGGCTCTCTGAGCACTCGTCGGCCAGACCTTTGGTCCATGCCGTTGGCAGAAGTCATCGGCGGCCAGCTCCATGGAATTTTCGTGGCGGGGGGTCAGCAGGGGGGTAATGCTGTCTACCTCCAGGTTGACCAGCGCTGAGGCCCCTCTCCTCATGGCCGATTCCAAGCCCTCCGAGCTTGATCAGCTCCGACTTGAGAACAGCAGGCTGATTGCCCTGCTGGAGGCTCATGGCATTGCCTGGCGCTCCACCGAACAACCCAGATCGGAGCCAACCCCGGACTCAGCCCAGCCCGCTGCCAGTGCCCCCGGTTCAGTGCAGCAGAAGGTGGCCCTGTTTCGGCGTCTGTTCCGCGGTCGTGACGACATCTACGCCCTGCGCTGGGAGAGCCGCAGCAGCGGGCGATCGGGCTATGCGCCGGCCTGTGCGAATGAATGGAAGCTGGGGATCTGCGAGAAGCCTCGTGTTGCCTGCCGCGACTGCAGCCACCGGGAGATGTTGCCCGTCACGGATGCAGCGATCTACGGCCATCTGGCCGGCGAACTCACGCTTGGCCTCTACCCCCTGCTGGAGAACGACACCTGTCATCTGTTGGCGGTGGATTTCGACGAGCAGGACTGGCGCGAGGACGCAAGGGCCTTTCTTCGTTCCTGCCTGGAGCTGGCGGTGCCGGCTGCACTGGAGATCTCCCGTTCCGGGGAGGGCGCCCATGTGTGGGTGTTCTTCGAGGAGGCGGTATCGGCCCGGGAGGCCCGCCAGCTCGGGGCAGCCCTGATCAGTCACACCTGCGCCGCGTCACGCCAGTTGCAGCTGAGCTCCTATGACCGTCTTTTCCCCAATCAGGACACCATGCCGAAGGGGGGCTTCGGCAACCTGATCGCCCTGCCGCTGCAGAAGGAAGCCCGGCAGCGGGGTTGCAGCGTGTTCGTAGATAACGACCTGAAGCCCTTTCCCGATCAGTGGGCCTATCTGGCAACCCTGCAGAGGTTGTCGGTGGCGGGGCTGCAGACCTTGATCCAGAGCGCCACAGGCGGTGCCCATCCCCTCGATCTGGCGTTCATCGACGAGGAGGACCTGGCGACTCCCTGGAAGGCAGCGGTGCCGCTATCGCGGCTCAGGGGACCGCTGCCCACCTCCCTCACTCTCACCCTGGCTGATCGCCTCTATGTGGAGCGCTCGGGCCTGCCGCAGCCACTGCTCAATCGCCTGATCCGCCTCGCCGCCTTCGCAAACCCGGCCTTTTACAAAGCCCAGGCCATGCGCCTGTCGGTATGGGACAAACCGCGGGTGATCGGCTGCGCCGAGAACTTTCCCCAGCACATTGCCCTGCCGCGGGGCTGCCTGGAACCCGTGCAGACCCTGCTGCAGGAGCAGGGGATCAACTGGGAGCTGGTGGATGAACGGCAAAACGGCTCACTCCTGGAGCTGGCGTTCACAGGTCAACTTCGCGATGACCAGGAGGCCGCCGTGGACGCGATGCTGTGCCATGACATCGGCGTGCTGCAGGCGCCGACCGCCTTCGGGAAAACGGTGGTGGCAGCAGCGATCCTGGCGCGCCGCAGGGTCAACACCCTGGTGCTGGTGCATCGGGCCGAGCTGCTGCGCCAATGGCAGGAGCGGCTCCAAGCCTTCCTGAATGTCGCTCCTGAGGCGATCGGTTGCATCGGTGGTGGCAAAGCCAAGCCCACCGGCCAACTCGACATCGCCGTGATGCAGTCGCTGGTGCGGAAGGGAGAGGTGAGCCCTGTGGTGCAGGGCTACGGGCAGGTGATCGTCGACGAATGCCACCACATCGCCGCCGCCTCCTTTGAAACGATTCTCAGACAGGTGCGGGCCCGCCACGTGATGGGGCTGTCGGCCACCCTGGTGCGCCGGGACGGTCTGCAGCCGATCCTGTTCATGCAGTGCGGACCCATTCGCCACACCGCCCAGAGACCTGCCGGAGCGCCCCAGACCCTGGAACTGGTGAGCCGCACCCATCAGCTCCCAGCACTACCCGCCGATCTGCCGATTCAGGAGCTGATGCGCCGGCTGGCGGAGGATCAGCACCGCACTGAGTGCATTGTGGTCGAGGCCCTGGCTGCCTGGGAAGAGGGCCGGAAACTGCTGCTGCTGAGCGAGCGGACGGACCACATCACAGCGATCGCCGGCGCGCTGGCCGAGCAGGTGCCAAACCTGTTTCTGCTGCATGGTCGCCTGAGCCCACGCCAGCGCAGTGCCACCCTGGCGGGGCTGGAGCAGCTGCCTCCTGAGGCGCCCCGCATCGTGCTGGCCACCGGGCGACTGGTGGGGGAAGGATTCGACCATCCGCCGCTCGACACCCTGCTGCTGGCGATGCCCGTGTCCTGGAAAGGCACGCTGCAGCAATACGCCGGCCGGCTGCACCGGCAGCAGAGCGGCAAGACCAGCGTCCGCATCATCGACTGGCTCGACCTTGGCCATCCGGTACCGCAACGCATGTGGGAGCGGCGGCTGCGGGGCTACCGGGCGATGGGGTACGAGCTGACATCGAAGCGGCAGCCCCTATTAGGCGGCGGCCATGTACGGCCATCTCCCGTACAATGGTGAAGCTGCTTCCTCGTGTGCCATGTCGCCGGTCGAGACCACGCTCCATGCGGCGATCGAAGCGATCGACGAGCCCCGCTCCGCTCGGATGGATCAGCGCACCAAGCCCTCGGTGAAGGCCAGTATTGAGGCGGCAGCAGACTTGATGGGCATCGAGGCCTCCGCATTCGTGGTGATGTCGGCGTATGCACGAGCCCAGGAGCTGCTCAGTGGTAGGCAGCAGACCCTGCTCAGCCAGAGCGATCACCAGGCCCTGCTCGCCGCCCTCGACGAAGAGACCACCTCAACACTCGCCCTGCTGGAGGCTTGGCAGCTGCACCAGGACCAGGTCGTGCGCTCCTGATCCGGTGGCGGTTCGGATCGAAGCTTTTGCCCCTGGCCTGCACGACACCAAGGACTTCCGCTGCGGCAGCGACAGCCAGGACAACTTTCTGCGCCGCACCGCCAAGCGCCAGCAGCGTGATGGCTACACCCGGCTCTACGTCGCCACCGACGCTGCCCAGGTCGACGAACCTCGCGCCTGCCTGGGCTTCTACGCCATCAATGCCCATGCCATCGGCGTGGCCGACGTGCCTTTCGATGCTGCTGCCCCTCGGGCACCGCGCTCAAATCTAATCCCAGGCGTTTTTCTCAGCCACCTTGCTGTCGACGGGAGACAGCAGGGCAAGGGGCTGGGGCGCATCCTGCTGGTCGATGCCATGCAGCAGTGCCAACGGGCGGGGCAGATCCTGGGTGTGCGGCTGATGTTGCTCGATGTGGCGGGCACTGCTGGAGCAGCGGAACGCGCTCGCCTCCACAGCTTCTACGCGTCGATGGGGTTCCGGCCCTTGCCAGGACGACCGGAGCGATTGTTCCTCTCACTGCGTGCCCTCCCACCTCTGCATTCGGGCGGATAAGGCATCAGAGGCGCAGATGTTTCCTGCTCCAATCGGTGATCATGACCTCCAGCACGTGCGGTGTCGTGGTCGATGACATTGATGCGGTGATCGTTGCTCTCGAACAGTTCCGCCAGGGGGGGGGGCCTGGCCGATCAGCTCATCCCTGCCCGCGCCGCACGCATCGGTGCCATGCCGGTGTTGAGCTGCTAGTGGCGGAGGCATCTTCGTAGGTCGTCGTCTGCGTTGTGCGGGGTCAGCGTCGCGACCAGCAGAAAGGCAGGGCCCCTGGGCCGCCAGCTCAGCCAGCCGGGGATAGCGCTCCCTGCAGAACGCCAGATCCTCAACCAGCTCTGCTTCATCCGCAACTCGTGCTAAATCTTGCGCTGCTCGTCTTGCATCATGCGCTGCTCGTCGCCGGGATCCCGCCGTCGTCAGCTGAGCAGGAGCAGATCAAAACGTTCCAATCCAATCTGGACCCTATTAAAATCAATGGGAGGATTGGCAGCAGATCAGGCAAACCTGGGAGTTGCAACAGCAGGGGCGTCATCTTTCTTGGTAGTCACCGGCTGGCTGCACCTGTCTTTTGGGTCTGGAACTATGGAGGCACTCGCCAAATCTGGAGCCTGCTGGTGATAAGTGGTTGACGTTTATGTTGAATGGGCTGCAATTGATGCCACGTTAATAGCATCAGAGCCATGGCCTCCATGCCCATCGCACCCATGTTGCATTCGGCCCTGGCTGGAGGCCTGCTCCTGGCAGCGATCAATGCCCTGCCGGCACGCGCCTTGCTGGTTTCCGTTGGCGGAGCCAACTACAATGTTGGCTTCATTGAGGGATGCTTCACCAGCAATGACTTGGCCGTGAGCGTTTTCTACCCCGGCTGTGGCACTGGATATTCAACACCCGATCTCTATGCCAATGGCACTGGTCCCCTGACAACTCAGCCTTGGTGGGGAGATGAAAGTCTGGCTTCCTTGTTTACCAAGGCTTACCGCGATGCTGCTCTGGTCATCACGGGTGGCGCGAGTAATCGCTGCGACTATCACCCGAATCTCGGAGGAGCGGGTTGCGACGATTCCCCCTATTTTGCCTTTGCATCGAGCTCTGGCCCTCGATGCTATGACTGTTGGGGTTATTACTTCTACACTGATCCCAATAAGGACTATCTCAGGCAGTCGGGGTATTTTGCTGTTCTGGAGTCCACGCCATCCCAGGTGCCGGCGCCACTGCCGCTGGCTGGGACCGCCCTGGCCTTTGGCTATAGACGCAGGCTTCGGCGCCTCATCGTTCAGATCCGCCATCGTCGCTGACGGTCAGCAGATTCAGCTGGCATCCGCCACTGGATGGCTTCGATGATTCTCAGAGAGGTCGCAGGCTGGCCCATTGGGCAGTGGCTTGGTGCCTATCGGTGTTTATCGCGGCGGACTGCCATCAGGCTTCTGAATCACCCAACGACGACTCAGCGAACAGGGTCAGGACGATCTGGAATCGGGTTCGGTTGGATCGGGAAGCATGCCTGGACGGCCAATCTGATTGCTTATGTCGTCAATATCATCTCTCCAGCACTTCCTTGCACAACTCTTTTCGCTCTTAAAAGAGCTCTTTACAGGCTTTCGGGATTGTCGGTGGGTCCAGGCGCCAAGCTGGGGAGCTGCATGAGTGTTTATTCGAATGGAGAGATTATCATCGGAGCCAATGTCTGGCTTGGTCGCGCGGCCAACTTTAATGTCCCAAAGGGTGCTCGAGTGGTCATTGGTGATTCATGTGACATTGCGCCCTATGTTAGGCTCATGTGTGGATCCCACCTGATTGGTTCCAGTTCCCGGCGCGCGGGCGCCTGCACGGCCAGAGACATATCGATTGGCAAGGGTTGCTGGATTGGAGCATCGGTAACTGTGCTGGGAGGAGCTGAAGTGGACTCATGGCAAGTGCGTGAAATGGATGTGTGAACTCGATCCACCCCGTTGGTCGAATCATGGGACGCGGTTGCCAGGCTGAGGGTAGAATCAGTCTTGATCCACAGTCACAAAAGCAAGCCCAGCTCCAGGGCTGACTGGTCTCCTTGGCGAGCATCCAGGTAAAACAGTGATGCCCGGAGTCGTTGGTTTCGCTTGATCCGTTTCGTTCTGAATGCAACAACCCCACTGGTGCCCGAATCCCACTCAGCAACTCCTGCTCCAGGCTTGCCTGCTGTCGGAGGAGAAAGCGATCGCTGCATTTCGTACTTGGTTGCAGGCAGCCAAAGCAACCAGAAACGACTCCGCTTCGCAGCGCCTCCTGCCGCTGTTGTGGTGGCGTTGCAATGAATGGCAGCTCGGCTCACTCCAAAGGCAATACGCCGATGAATCGGCCGCCTGGAAATCGGCGATGTTGCAAACCTGGGCTCTCAATCAACGGCGGCTTTCCCATGCCAACCAGCTCGCTGAACAACTGAGCCGGGCTGGCATTCCCCTCCTGGTGGTGAAAGGTCTGCCCCTGGCGCTGGCTGCCTATGGGCATCTCGGCCTCAGACCGATGGGTGATCTCGACCTGGTGGTGCCTGATATCCAGGCTGGGAAGAGTCTCGAGGTCCTGTCTGCTGCAGGCTGGACGCCCCTGCCGACCCCTCTCAAGGGCAGTGACGATCCAGAAGTCCAGCAACGGTACCCCTGGTCCCTTGAGAATCGAGCTCTGGCCGATTTCAGCAACCTTTATTTCAGGGTTCGCAATGGTCACGGATTCCGTCATGCTGATGGCACCGAAGCTGATCTGCATTGGTATATCTTTCATGAGCAGTGTGATCCAGGTATTGATGAGACCAGCTGGGCGCATAGCCTGGCGCTGGAGCAGTGGAACCGAAGTTCAGCACCCGAGATTTCTCCGCACCTGTTCATGCTGGATCCTGTGGATCACCTGCTGTTGATCCTCGCCCATGCCAGCCGCTGGGATGCCATTGCCCCGATCCGCTGGGTGGCGGATACGGTGCTGCTGGTCAAGGCTGTTGATCAGTTCAACTGGAAGCGTTTTGTTGATCTCGCCATCGAGCGCAGCCTGGTGGCCCCAGTGCGTGACCTCCTGGCCTATCTCCAGAGCCAGATGGATTTGGATGTGCCTGCAGAGACTATGGCGGCCCTGGCCATTGCGACCGATCCATCGACATCCCAACGCTTGTCGATGCGCAGCCTGCCTGATGTCTGGGGAGGAGGCGAAGAACTCATCTACCTGTTGCGTCGCTGGCGACGACTGAGAGAGGACCACCAGCTTCGCCGTCAGGTACCTGGATTGATGAGATTCTGTTGCCATATTCTGGGGATCCCTTCTCGCAGGAATCTATTGCAGTATGGGTTTCTTGAACTGCAGCGGCGGTGGTCCCATTGAAGGAGGTGGCCGGCGGAGGCTTTGTGGTAAATTCATTTGCCCTTAGTTTCGGGTGAACTCTGCCGCATGAGCAAGGTCTACCGTGTTGCCGATGCTGGTATTTACAGTGAACAGTTCGGCGACGACCTGGTCGTTCTCAATCTCAATACTGGTCGCTACTACGGGTTTAATGTCTATGCAGGGCTGATCTGGAAGGGCTTGATTGAGTACCGGGCCAGTCTTGATGGCCTCGTTGAAGCCGGTTTCGCAGATGCTGCGCTTGCCAGCTGCATTGCCAGGCTGGAAGAGCTGGGTTTGGTCAGTCCGGCTGATCATGAACCCCAGGCTGTTCCATCGGAATTGAGAATGGCTCTCGAGGGAGGCCACCCTGATCCTGTGGTCGAACTCTATGACGACCTGGCCAGCATCATCCTCGCGGATCCCATTCATGATGTCGACACGGAAGCTGGCTGGCCAAATATTCCAGTAAAGCCATAAGCTCCATGGAATCGAATGGTGATATCCGCGATTTCTTTGAACTGATACTGGCTCACGGGCGGCGATATCTTGCGTCTGCCGCTGCTGGGGCTTCTGGCGATGAGCTGGTTGGCTTTACCCTCGGGAACCAGCGCTTTCTCTGCCGGACTTCGCTTGGTGATTACAGGCGCTCAATCCTCAATGCCTTGGTGAACAGTGGTGTTTCACTGGTTGAGCCTGCCGCGGCAGACTGCAGCATTGCGGTCGCGATCGCTGGAGAGGATGGCTGGCCGGATCTCCCGGCTTGGGCTGAACGGTGCATGCAGGACCCTGCACTGTGCCTCGCCATGGAAAGCACGCCCATTCGCTATCTGCAGCAACCTCCAGGGTGCTGGCAGTTCTTTGACCGACGTCATCGTTGTGGTGTTCAGCTGCTTCGTTCCTCCACCAGCCTCCCCCCTTGGGATGGCGGTGCACCGCTGCGCAACTTTCTGCATTGGCATCTGATCAGCAGCGTGTGTGGCCTGCTGCATGCCGGCACCCTTGGCCTTGCGGGTCAAGGGATCCTGCTGGCGGGTCAGGGCGGATCCGGCAAGTCGGGAACTGTTCTGGCCGGTCTCCTCCATGGCCTGCAGAGTGTTGGCGACGATTACGTGCTGGTCAGGCTTGATCAGGGCGTTGTGGCCTCACCCTTGTTCCAGACCCTGAAGCAGGACCCCGCCGGTTGTGAGCGGATCGGCATTCCGCTGGATTCGCCCCTCCGCCAGACCCTGAACTGGCAGGGCAAGCATCAGTTCCGTCTGGCCGATCTCGGCGGCCAGCAACCGGTTGATCAGCTCCGCATCCATGCCCTCTGTCTGCCAACGATCAGCGGTGCCCCACAGACGCGCATGCTGCCGATCCATGGCAAGGAAGCTTTTCTGGCCCTTGCCCCCTCCGGTCTGGCCCAGATGCCGGGAGATCGGGGCAGCCTGTTCTCGTTCTCCGCCGCCGTGGCCCGTTCACTGCCCGCCTATCGCCTGGAACTGAGCGACGATCCTGAGGAGATCAGCGCCAGCATCAGCGCGTTTCTGCAGACGTTGCCACGATGAAAACGACGGTCATTATCCCGACCCACAATCGCGCTCCCCTGTTGGGCAGGGCAATTCAATCGCTGCTGCGTCAGCGCCATGATGCTGATCTGGATCTTCTGGTGATCGATGATGGCTCGACCGATGGCACCGGCGAGCTGCTTGAAGCACTCTCGGAAACCCATCCGCAGATCCGGGTTCTGAGCCATGCTGCCAATCAGGGCCCCAGCCAGGCCCGCAACATCGGCTTGGCTGCGTTGTTGCCCGAAACAGGTGTCGTCACCTTTCTGGATTCCGATGACCTCTCTCCTCCAGGGCGATTTGCGTCTGACCTGCCGCTGCTGATCAACGACCCTTCTCTTGATCTCACCTATGGAAAAATGATGCTGGTTGACGCGATCGATCCCCATGCCCTGGCGCCAACTTCGGACGCTCGCCAGCTGGAGCTGGTGGGCATTCATCTTTCGGCTGGCCTTTATCGTCGCAGTCTGGTTGATCGTATTGGTGCCATGGATATGGGCCTGAAGCAGGCAGAAGATACGGACTATCTGCTGAGAATCTTCGAGACAGGTTGTCGTTTTATGGAGACAGCGACTCTTTGTCTCTACCACTACAGGCATGGCTCCAACACCACGAGCAGCAATGCCGAGTCGCGTCGCTGGTTTGCCGCTGCCCTGCTCAGATCCATGCAGAGGCGCAAGCTGAATCCAGGCCTTGTTCTGCGCACGCCGACATTTGTGATCCAGCCCCTTGGCGATCAGGAGTTCACTTGATGCTCGCTTACACGGCTGTGATTCCGGCATTCAACGCAGAGCGCACAATCGAGGATTGTCTGAATTCGGTTCTTGGCCAGGGCTGCCTCCCCGAGGAGATCATTGTTGTTGACGATGGCAGCCACGATGCAACAGCCGCCATTGTTCAGAATTTTGCATCCAGCAGCACCCGCGCCCCAGTGCGCCTGCTTCAACAGGCCAACCATGGCCCGGGTCGAGCGACCACGGTTGGAATTCGTGCTGCCGCCACGGCCGTGGTCGCCACGCTCGATGCCGATGATCTCTGGTTGCCCCACAAGATGGATCGGCAGCTGATGGTTCTGGATCGTCAGCCCGAGGTGGCCCTGGTTGGTGCCTGGTCCCGCCAGTTTCGGCATGGCAGACCGGATGATCGCCTCGGTGAATGCCGACCCGGCCTGCTGCGCTCCACCATCAGCTTTCGGCGAGATGTGTTTGATGCCGTTGGCGAGATCGTTGATCCCCCGGGTCGTTGCGGCGAGATGGTCGACTGGTTGGCCCGTCTGCAGGAACAGGGCCATGGCATCGTCGAGCTCGACGAGGTGCTGACCCTGCGCCGCATCATTCCGGGCAGCCTCACCCACCAGCGACAGGAGGACCAGGCCAGGGGATTTCTTGCCGTGGCCCACCGGGCCATGCTGCGACGCCGCCAGGCCCAGGCCGCCATGGAGGGTCCGTCTGACCATGGCCCCAATCCCTGATCTTCGTCGGCACCTGCCGGCCCACGCCTGGGGTTGGCCCCGGTGGGGCTGGCCCCGGGGTGAGCGTGATCTGCTCCTGCAGGCGGCGCTTGACCCAGACCAGCAGCGGGCTGCAGCTGCGCTGCACCGATGGTTCAGCCGCCATTCCATCGAAGCCACAGATGGCCGGGAGCACGGATTGCTGGCCCTGGTGGCCGAGCGCTTTGCCCTCGAGCTGGGCCAGCGGCCCGAAGGCCCCCGCATGAACGGCGTGCGCCGCCAGCGCTGGACCCGCAGCCAGCTGCTGCTCGGCCTGGTCAGGCCCCCCCTGGAACGCATGGTCCAGGCCGGCCTGTCGGTCGTCGTTCTGGGAGCAACGGCCGAACACTGCGCCAACCCGGGCAGCAGCGCCAGAGTTCAGCTGTCGTGCCTCGATCTTCTGCTGGCGGATGATTGCCTCGATGCCGGCCTGGTGGTGCTGGCAGAGGCCGGCTGGCACCCCTGGAGCGGTGAATCGATGTTGTGCCTGCGCCGACGGGCCCTCTCGCTGCGGGTGCTGCAGCTGCAACACGGGTTGCTCGGCACCCTGAGGCTGCGGCGCTGGCCGCTGGGCGACCAACCGGCGGCACGACCTCTGCAGAGCGAGATGCTGCGCCAGGCCACGACCGGCACCCTTGAGGGGGTTCCCGTGGTCGTCCCCGGCGCCAGCCATCGCCTGGCCCTGGCCCTGGCCTGGCAGCCCTTTGACCCGCCGCTCGATGGCCTGCTGCAGGCGGCCCGGCTCCTGGACGGCCCTGATCCTGACGGGGATCTGTTGCTGACGCTGCTCGCACGCAGCCAATCGCTGGGCCAGGCCCAGATCACCCTCTCTTACCTTGGGCAGCGCCTGCAGCGGCGGCTGCCCCCACACCTGCTGACGCGGGTGATGGCCAGGCCCACCAGCGCCTGGGACCGGCTACTGGCGACCGTGCGGGCCCGATTCGATGACTCCCGCTGGCTGATGGCCGTCGGCCGCGTGCTGTCTCCCCGTCTGCGCCGCGATGCGGCCTGCGGTCCCTACAGCCGCCCGGGAGCCTGCCTTGGCTGGGTGCACCCGCTGGCTCGGCACACGGGCCCGGCCCAGCCCCCGGTTGAGCGTCAACAGCTCGGTTGCCTCTCCGGCCGGAACGGCCCCACCGCCTTTCGGCTGGAGCTCAGGGTTCATGGGCCGAGCTATGGCCAGGAGCTGGTCTTTGAACTGCAGACAGAACGCCGCCATCTGATTCAGCTGAGGGCCCGGCAGCTCTGGCCGGGTTCCCCTGTGGTGTGCGTGCGCTTCGGGGGGCGAATTCTGCTGCCGGAAGCCGATCGGGAGCTGTGGATTGCGGCCCGTCCGAGCCGCCACCTGCGTCCCAACGCCACGGCCGCTGCCCGCAGACGCCATGGCCTGTGCCGATTCAACGTGCTCCGATGCGTGCTGCATCTACCAGAACAACCAGCGACCTGATGGGGGTGGGATCGGATCGAACTGGGCATTGGTGGGTCTGCGAGTGGGGAGAATCGCCGATCACCGAGCCAGGCACTCCTCACTCTCCCTGACTGGCGATCTCGGCTGATTCGTGTTTCTGCTCGTGTTGCGCGTCGCGTTGCGCGATTTCCGCATCTCCTGCGGCTGCCGTTGGCCTGCCATGCCCGGCTGGTCCGCCCATGGCCCTCCGCGCTGAACCCCGGTTCATCCGAGGGTGCAGGCTGGTGCCATGACCGGTGCCCTTCCCTCCGATCCCGCCCTGGCTGCCTTCGGGGCCAGCCTCACGGCCATCACCCTGGCCGAGCTGGGCGACAAGACCTTCTTCATGGCCCTGCTGCTGGCGGCCCGCCATCGGCCGCGCGATGTGTTCCTGGGGGCCTTTGCCGCCCTCACGGCGGTCACGCTCATTTCCCTGGGGCTCGGCTACGGCCTGCGGGAGCTGCTGCCCGCCCGGGTGGTGCCCTGGCTGGCGGCTGTGCTGTTCCTCGGCTTCGGGTTGAAGCTGCTGCTGGATGCCCGGGGGATGACGGCTGCCGGAGCCAAGGAGGAGGAGGCCGAGGCGGCCGAGGTGATTGAGGCGGCCGAGGGCCGGCGGCGGCTGGTCAGCACCGGCGCCGTGATCTGGGAAGCCTTTGCCCTGGTGTTCATCGCCGAGCTGGGCGATCGCACCCAGTTCGCCACCATCGTGCTGGCCACGGCGCCGGCGTTCACGTTTGCGGGCCTGCTGGCGGGCACGCTGCTGGGCCATGGTCTGGTCACCGCCCTGGCGGTGGGGGCCGGCTCCTGGATCGGTGGCCGCATCAGCGAGCAGCTGCTCTATCGGCTCAGCGGCGGGCTGTTCGTGGCTTTCGGTCTGCTGGCCATCCAGCAGGCGCTCATGGCCTGAGGGCGGCAGCCCCCTCCGCCAGCTTCGCCAGGCGTTGCCCCAGCAGCAGCAACCCCAGCACCGTGGTGGTGCTCACCATCAGCACCAGGGCCGAGAACTGGGCCTGGCTGATCACGCCGGCCGCCAGGGCCGTGGAGGCGAACACCAGCCCCGGCAGCCCCCTGGGAATCAGCCCGGTCACCACCACCCAGCGGTCCACGCCGGCCCTCTGATCGCCGGCGCTGATGCCCAGGCCGCACAACAGCTTGGCGGCGATCGCCATCAGCGTGAGCGCCAGGGCCAGCCACCAGGCTTCAGGTCGCAACAGGGTGGCCGCTTCGATGCGCATGCCCACGCCGATGAAATACAGGGGCAGAAACACCTCCGACAGCAGGGCCAGCTGGTCCTCGAGGGCCCTGTGCTCGGGGCTGTCGGGGGCCATCGGCGCCAGCCGGTTGAGCAGCACCCCGCCCCAGAGGGCGCCCAGCAGGCTGGTGAGGCCGGTGATCTCCCCCAGCCAGCTGCTGATGATCAGCAGCAGCAGCACCCCCAGCGGGCCCGGTTGCCACGGACCATGGCGCCGCAGCCACCAGCGGCAGCCCACCAGGCTCAGGGGCACCAGGGTCAGGCCGCCGGCCAGACCCAGCGCCATGCCGGTCAGGCCGGCGCCGGCGCCGGGGCGCTGGCCAAGCACCATCGCCAGGGTGAGCAGGCCGATGGCGGGCAGGTCGTCGAGCACGGAAACGCCCACCAGCAGGCGCCCCGACGGGCTGCCGAGGGCACCCGCCTGGGCCAGGGCCCGCAGGGTCACGCCGGTGCCGGTGGCGCTCAGCACGGCCAGGCACACCACGGTGGCGGCCACGGGCAGGCCGAACCCCTGCTGCAGCGGCCACCAGGCCAGCAGGGGCGTGAGGGCGGAGAGCAGCACGGTGCGCAGCACCGCCGCCGGCCGGGAGCCGCGCAGGTCGTCGCGCACGCTCATGCCCACCTGGAAGAACAGGGCGAGCACCCCCAGCCCCGTGAGACCGGACAGGGCCTCGATGCGGGCAAAGGGCAACACCGTGTTGCCCAGGGCCACGCCCATCAGCAGCTCCAGCACGATCGCCGGCACGGCCCAGCGCCGCAGCCGGTGGGCCGTGAGCCGGGCCAGCAGCGCCCCCACCAGCAGCATCAGCAGGGTGGACAGCAGCGAGGAACCCACTGGCGCCGGCCTCAGGCGGCCAGGGGTGCGGAATCCACCAGGCTGGGGGCCAGGGCGAGGGTGGTTTCGCCCACGGGGGCGCGCAGCAGTTCGGCGGCGCGGAAGCGGGAGATCAGGCGGGTGGTGGTGACCCGGGTGGTGCCGATCAGTTCGCCGATGCGTTCATGGGTGAGGCGGAAGGGCAGCTCGCACCAGTCGCCGCAGCGGCGGCCGAGGCGCTGCACCAGCAGGGCCAGCAGGGCCTGCAGCCGCTGTTCGGCCTGGCCGAGGTGGCGGATGCGCAGCAGCTGCAGGGTCCATTCGTTGACGGCGTCGAAGCCCTGGCCATCGCGGATGGCGGCATCGCTGCGGAAGCAGAGGGGGGTGAGGGCCTCCACGCAGACCCCCTCGCTGCAGAGGCGGTCGGTGCGCAACTGGTCGCCGGCCTGGAGAAAGGCGATGGTCATGCCTTCGGTTTCCTCGCAGGGGCAGTAGACCCGGGCCACGCCTTCGAGCACCTCCAGGCAGCTGCGGCCACCGCGGGCGGCCGGATCGATGAGCACGGTCTGCCCGGCAGGCATCCGCACCGGGGCCACCGGGTCATCGGGGAGGAAGCGGAAGCTCATCGGACCAGCAACTTGTTGCGAATGGTTCGCAATGTAGGCGCTGGCCCGGCCCTTTTGCAACCGATTCTCAATAGCAGCTTTGTTGCGAGCCTGTCCGGGCCCCGACGCCCCATGGACCCGGCACCCCACCGGTTCAGCGCCCCATCGGATGGCCCCAGCCCCCCATGCCCGGGCCCCCCATGCCAGGGCCCTGGTGCCAGCAGCCCCCGTCGCCACCCCCGCAGGCCTCCAGATCCCTGGCGGTGCCTGCCGCCTGGATGCAGCGCCGGCGCTGGTCCAGCCGTTCCCGCTGCAGCTCCACCAGGCGCAGCATCCATTGCCTGCGCTCCTGCAGGGTCGGGGCATCGGCCAGGCCGGGTGCGGCCGTCAGAGCCACGACCAGCAGGGCCAGACCAAGGCGCGGCGCCGGAACAGGGGTCATGGTCGAGGACTGCGGGGGCTGCCTCCGGCTTAAGAGGCCCTGCCGGCCTCGCTGGCTCCAGCCGCCGATCCGCCCTGATTCTGCTCCCGATTCAGGGCGCTCAGGAGTATTCGCCCGGCAGATCGTTCTTGCGCACGGTCACCCGCTCGAAGCGCTGTCCCGACACCCGCAGCAGTTCGTCGCCGGAGAACTCGTAGCCCAGGGCCAGGCCGATCTGGGCCACATCATCGGCGGTGGCGGCGGCCAGCACCTGCTGGCGGATCGCCCCATCGTTCTGCATGCGGATCAGGAAGGCCTTGAGTTGATCCAGCGCCATGGCACACCCACCGGGCAATCGCCTGGTCTGATCCTGCCTGAGCATCAGCCCCGCCTCAGAAAGCTCACCGCCACCAGCAACCCCACCACCACCACCACGGCCCTCAGCCGCTCGGGGTTGATGCGGCTGGCCAGCCGGCCCCCCAGGGCTCCCCCGGCCAGGGCGCCGGCGGCCATCACCAGGGCCGCTCCCCCATGGATCCGGCCGGATCCCAGGAACAGCACCGCCGCCGCCAGGTTGGTCACCAGGGCCAGGACCTGTTTGAGGCCGTTGAGGCGGGTGAGGCTGTCGTTGACCAGCAGGGCCAGCACCGCCAGCAGGATCACCCCCAGGCCGGCCCCGAAGTAGCCGCCGTAGATCGCGGCCAGGAACACCGCCGCCGCCGCCATCAGCTGCCGCTGCCGCTGCGGGCGGGTCTGGGTCTGCAGCCAGCGGCGCAGGGGGGTCTGCAGGGCCAGCAGGCCGGTGCCCAGCAGCACCAGCCACGGCACCAGGACCTCGAACAGCTGCTCGCCGCTGTGCAGCAGCAGCGCTCCCCCCAGCAGGCCCCCCAGGGTCGCGGCGGGCAGCAGCAGCAGCACCCGTGGCCGCTGGCCCGCCAGGTCGCGGCGCTGGGCGGTGGTGGCGCCGCCGTAGCCCGGCAGCAGCGCCACCGTGTTGGTCACGTTGGCCACCAGTGGCGGCAGGCCCACGGCCGTGAGCACCGGAAAGCTGATCAGGGAGCCACCGCCGGCAAGGGCGTTCACCAGGCCGGCTGCCACGGCGGCCGGGGCGATCAGCAGCAACTGGAGGGCACTGAGGCTCGTGGCGGCGGCCATGGCAGGGGGGCTGCAGGCCCCAGCATCCGCCCGGGTTGGTCAGCGGCAGTTGGCCGGTGGCCGCCGCAGGGGCCGGATGGCACTGGCGGCCGGGCCGGCCGACCGGCGGATCCGCACCCGGTAGGTGCCATGGGCGGAGCCCAGATGGGCGATCAGGGCCTCCCGGGCTTCGTGGTGCAGGTCTTCAAGGCTGGCTGCCGCGATCCGGATCATCGGATCGGAGGCCTCGGCCTCCAGATGGCCGGGCGTTTCGCTGAGAACGCGGAACACGATCTCGCGCATGCGGGGGTGGTTGCCGGAGGGAGATCCCATCCTTGGGCCGATCAGCCCGTTCCGGAGGTGACGGCGCATACGGGGAACCGATCCGCAGCGGTTGGGCCGGCTTTGCCAGAGTGAGCGGCCACGTTGGTCTGCTCCGATGACACCGACCCGCGAGCAGATCCTGGCCGCCTCGGCCGGCTGGGTGGCGGTGCTGCTCAATCTGGTGCCGGGCCTGGGCACTGGATACCTGTATCAGCGGCGCTGGCGGGCCTACTGGATCACCTCGGCCCTGGCGACCGCCTGGTTTGTGGCCGGTGCCCTGCTGGAGCGCAATGGAGATGGGGTGCCGGATCCCCGCAACCAGCTGGTGGGCCTGGTGGGTCTGCTGGTGCTGGCCGGCGTCAGCGCGCTGGAGGCCGGCCTGGCGGTGAAGCGGGTGCGGCAATCCCCCGGGCCGGAGTCGGCATCCCTGGGGTGAGCAGGGATGCCGGCACCGATCCGGGGGATCGGGATCAGAAGCAGAAGGGCAGGAACTGGGTGCGGCATGCGGCGTAGCCGTCGACCAGGGCGCCCAGGCCGATCTGGTGGGCGATGCCGGAGCCGGTGATGGCCTCGGTGAGGATGCCGATCACGATGCCGAGCATGGCGGCGCGGCCGTTGAAGCGCTCAGCCCGCTGGAGCTGCTCCAGGTGGATCAGCTCCTCGGCGCGGTTCTGGAACCACTGGTCGTTGGCGGGCGTGTTGGCGGGGCTGTTGGTCATCGGTGCACCTGGGGTGGATTGGACGGGGGCGGAAAACGGTGGGGCCGGCGAGATCAGCCGAGTCCGATCTGGGAGAGGATGCCCTGGCCGGTGAGCAGTTCGGTGCCGAGGCCGATCACGAAGCCGAGCATGGCCAGGCGGCCGTTCCAGGTTTCGGCGAAGGCCACGAAGCCGAAGCGGGAGGTGGAGTCGGACATGGATGTTGCGGAGTGTTGCGCGAATTGTAACAGCATGTGAAGGCTCGGCCGGGGCGGGGCTGATTTGCTGCACCTCTGCCGGTTGCGCACGGCCCGCTGCCCGGGCGGTTCACCATGGGATCACGATGCACGCACCCGTGGCTGCCGCTGATCTCGAGCTGCGGGTGGATCGCCTGCTGGCCCAGCTCAGCGCCAGCGAGAAACTGGGGCTGCTCGCTGGCGATACCTCCTTCTGGGCCGGCATGGCCGACATCGTGCTGCGCGATGCCTCCCATCGCCACCCCTGGCCGGCGGGGCAGCTGCCCCGCCTGGGTCTGGCCGGTCTGCACTTCGTGGACGGGCCCCGGGGGGTGGTGCTGGCGGGTGGAGCCACCACCTTTCCGGTGCCGATCGCCCGGGCCGCCAGCTGGAATCCGCAGCTGGAGGAGCGGATCGGGGCAGCGGTCGCCCGCGAGGCCCGCAGCTTCGGTGCCAACTGGGTGGCGGGGGTGTGCGTGAACCTGCTGCGCCATCCGGGCTGGGGCCGGGCCCAGGAGACCTATGGCGAGGATCCGCTGCACGTGGGTGTGCTGGGGGCGGCGATGACCCGCGGCCTCGAGCGGCATGCCATCGCCTGTGTGAAGCATTTCGCCCTCAATTCGATCGACAGCTCCCGCTTTCTGGTGGATGTGCAGGCCAGTCCGCGGGTGCTGCATGAGCTGTATCTGCCCCAGTTCCGTGCCTGCGTGGAGGCCGGCGCCGGCTCGGTGATGAGTGCCTACAACCGGGTCAACGGCCAGTGGTGCGGCCAGAGCCGCGAGCTGCTGCACACGATCCTCAAGCGGCGCTGGGGCTTCGAGGGCCTGGTGGTGAGCGACTTCATCTTCGGGCTGCGCGATGGTGTGGCCGCACTGCTGGCCGGTCAGGACCTGGAGATGCCGTTCCGGATGATCTTCCAGGGCTGTCTGGCAGATGCCCTGGCCGAGGGGCGGCTGCCGATGGCGCGCATCGACGATGCGGTGCGGCGTCAGCTGCGGCTGCAGCTGCGGATTCCAGCCGGTGACTATCCCCCTGCGCTGCGGCGCTGCCCCGGGCACCTGGCGCTGGCCCGTGAGGCGGCGCGCCAGGCGATCGTGCTGCTGCGCAACGCACCGGTCCACCACGGCCAGCCCGTGCTGCCGCTGCGGGATCTCCAGTCGCTGGCGCTGATCGGGCCGTTCGCCGATCGGGCCAACCTGGGGGATCGCGGTTCCTCCGACACCCGCCCGCCGCCGGGGGTGGTGGTCACCCCATTGCAGGGCCTGCGGCAGGCGCGGCCCGACCTCGCCATCTGCCCCACAGACGGCCATGACCCGCAGGCGGCGGCGGCGCTGGCCGCCCGCTGCGATGCCGCCGTGCTGGTGGTGGGGCTCGACTGGCGGCTGGAGGGGGAGCACATCCACCCCGGCGACATCGCCCCGATCCTGGAGCAGATCCCCCCGCCGGACTGGCTGCTCGCCAGCCGCCTCTGGCCCGCCGCCCGGCCCCTGTGGCAGCGGTTCGCCCGGCTGGTCGCCTGGATCACCAGCTACGCCTCAGCCCGCCAGGGGAGTGATTTCGCCGCCGGTGACCGCACCGACCTGGGCCTGCCGCCTGGGCAGGTGGCCCTGATCCGCGCGGTGGCCGCCGCCAACCCGCGCACCGTGGTGGTGCTGATGGGTGGCGGCGCGATCCTGTGCCACCCCTGGGATCAGCTGGTGCCGGGGCTGCTGCTGCTCTGGTATCCGGGGGAGCAGGGCGGCCATGCGCTGGCCGAGGTGCTGTTCGGCCAGGTGTCGCCCTCCGGCCGGCTGCCCTTCACCATTCCCGCCGGTGAGGAGCAGTTGCCGCCGTTCGAGCCGCGTGCCCCGCAGGTGCGCTACGACCTCTGGCATGGCTATCGGCGGCTGCAGCGCCATGGCCAGAAGGCGGCCTACCCCTTCGGTTTCGGTCTGTCCTACGGCCGGTTCCTGTTCGGCGATGGGGCGGCTGCCCTGCGGCCCGCCGCCGAGGGCGCCCCGGGCCGGGTGGAGCTGGCGGTGAGCGTGACCAACAGCGGCGCGATGGCGGCGGCGGAGGTGGTGCAGGTCTATCTGGAGCCGCCGTGCCGGCTGCTGGAGCGGCCGCGGCGCACGCTGGTGGCCTTTGAGCGGATTGCGCTTGAGCCGGGCGAACAGCGGCGACTCACCCTGGTGATCGGCCTGCGCCAGCTGGCCTGTTTCGCCACCGATCGCGATGCCTTCGTGCTGGAGGGGGGCCTGCATCGGCTGGTGGTGGCCCGCCACGGGGAGGATCCGGGGCTGGTGGTGAGCCTGGAGCTGGAGGCCTGCGAGCTGGGCGCCTGAGGACCCCTCAGCCGCCCAGGTGGGCCAGGCAGTGGCGCAGGCGGGCCCGGTTGTGGCGCTGCAGAAGCAGGCAGGGCAGGTTGAAGGCCAGGGCGAACACCAGGTTCACCAGCACCCCCGGGCGCGGCAGCCACAGGGCCGTGAGCCCGCCCGCCGGCAGCAGCAGCCAGTGCACCAGCTCGGCCCGGCGGGTCTCCACCAGCAGGCGTTCCAGGGCCTGCGGATCGCGGCGTACCAGGCTGGCCTTGGCCACACCGCCGGGCAGGGCACCACCGGCATCGGGGATCCAGCGCTTCCACCGCCGGATGCCCAGCGGATCGGTGCGCCGTGGCCTTGCCGCCCGCCTGGCTGGAGGGGGCCGCCCATGGGCCCCCTCCAGCCAGGCGGGCGGCAGCCGATTGGCCAGTGAGCCCACCAGCAGGGACGCGAGCAGCCAGAAGACCGCCGAGCTCACCAGCGGCAGCTTCAGCCAACCCATGGACATCCGTTGTCCGGCGGGGGTCGCTTCAGGCTAGGGCCGGAGCAGTTCGCGGGCGAGCGGCTGGATTGCAGCCCCGTCGCGCAGCAGCTGGGGATGGGTGAGCACCGGCAGCATGGTGCGGGCCCCCACCGGCAGCACGGCGCTCCAGCCGGGCAACACCACCAGATCCAGGGCGGAATAGAAGCTGTGGCACTCAATCCGCTGCAGCGGATCCAGATCGTCGTTGAGCCGCTCCAGCAGGGGGCTGCCCCAGCGGAGGTCGGCGATGCCGCTGAAGATCCGGCTGGGCCAGGGCAGGGCGGTGATCGTGCCCTGCTGGGGGCTGCCCACGCTGAGGAAGCGCCGCGTGCGCCGATGGCCGTCGAGCAGCTGGATCCAGCAGCGGGCGATCACCCCACCCATCGAGAAGCCGAGCAGGTCGATGGTTTCGTGCCTGCCGAAAGCCGCCTCGATGTGGCTCCCCAGCAGCTCGGCCGCTTCCTCGATCGACGTGCGGCCGAGCCTCAGGGGCAGGGAAGGGATCAGCAGGGGCTGGCGGCCGCCGCCGAGCTCCCGCTTGAGACCGTTGAACACCGCCGGGGTGTCCAGCAGTCCGTGCACCAGGACCAGAGGGTGGATGGCTGTCGGTGTGGAGGTTCTCTGATCCTGATCGGTTTCCGCCGGGCTTGTGCGAGATCAGCCCTCCACCTGCACGCTCACGCTGCTGACCGTGTTGGCCTTGGGGGCGGTCACGCTGAGCAGCCCGTCGCGGTAGACGGCCTGGAGCCGGTCGCGATCGATCGGCTGGGGGAAGCGGAAGCTGCGGCTCCAGGTGCCGTAGCGGAATTCGCTCAGCAGTTTCGTGGACTGGGGTCCGCCGGTGGTCGGCTCGGCGGTGGGCTCGCCCGACTGCCGCTGACTGCGCCGCTCGGCGCTGATCAGCAGGGTGCGGTCGGTGGCCTTCACCTCAATGGCGGCCTTGTCCACCCCCGGCAGTTCGAGCACCACCTCGTAGGCCTCAGGGGTCTGATGCACCTCGGCCGCGGGCACCCGCTCGGCGGTCTGCAGCTGCTGGCTGAGCTGCTGCTCGATCCGGTCGAACAGATCGAAGGCAGAGGAGGAACGGAGGGTCAACATGGTTCGGATGGCGGTGGTTGCGGTGGCGGGGTGCCGGTGGCCATGGGCCCCGGTCGCCCCCGGTGCATGCACTGTCGAACCGGAGCGCTGGGGCCGGGGAGGGGCGAGCCGAACCGATCGGTGCGGCCCCCACCACCGGGGTGTGGCACACCCCACCCCGACACCGTGAGAACCGACATGGGCCGGGGCCAACGTGTCGCTGCGACAACACCTGGGTTGAGAAATTGTTGATGGGACTCTGCAGATGCCGTCTGGCATCCACATCATTCGAGGCTCGACCGGCTCTCTTTCACTCCACCGATCAGCTGCTCCACCGCCAGTTTCAGCAACAGCGACACCAGGCCCACGCCACCCAGCACCAGGGCGGCGCCATAGGCCGTAGCTGGCAGGGGCAGACCTGGCTGGTCACCACCGACGAGCAATGGCAAGCCATTGATCCGGGGTGCTCGATGCTGTGGTGCAACGGTGAGCTCCTCTGTCAGTACGGGTCATGACGCCATCGGATTTCAAGGTGATACCCCCCACCGTGACCCTGGCGGAGGCCAGCCGCTTCTGGTTCCGACTCGGCTGGGTGAGCTTCGGCGGACCGGCCGGCCAGATCGCCCTGTTGCACCGCGAGCTGGTGGACCGGCGGCGCTGGCTGTCGGAACGGCGCTATCTGCATGCACTCAACTACTGCATGCTCCTGCCCGGGCCGGAGGCCACCCAGCTGGCCACCTATCTGGGCTGGTTGCTGCACGGTGTGCCCGGAGGGCTGATCGCCGGTGGGCTTTTTCTGATCCCCTCGGTGCTGGTGCTCACGGCCCTGGCCAGCGTGTATGCCCTCTGGGGGCAGCTGCCGCTGCTGGCCACGGTGTTCGCCGTGCTCAAGCCGGCCGTGCTGGCGATTGTGCTGATGGCCGCCTGGCGGGTTGGCCGCCGCACGTTGCGCACGCCGTTGCAGGTGGCCCTCGCGATGGCCGGCTTTCTGGCGCTGTCGGTGCTCGACCTGCCCTATCCGCTGGTGGTGATCGCTGCCGGCCTGATCGGCCTGATCACCGCCCGCTGGCGCCCTGCCCTGCTGGCGGCGGGCGGCGCCCATGGTGCGGCCTCCCCCAGCCGGCCGACCCCGGGTCAGAACGAGCCGGCGCCGGCCCTCCACGACGACCACACGCCCACCCCCCAGCACGCCCGCTTCTCGCGCCGCCGTCTGGCGCTCACCCTGCTGATCTGGGCCCTGGCGCTGCTGCTGCCCCTGGTGGCCGTGGTGATCGCCGGCGGCTGGAACGGCCCGCTGGCGTTGATGGCCCGCTTCTTCACGCGGGTGGCCCTGCTCAGCTTCGGCGGTGCCTATGCGGTGCTGCCCTATGTGGCCCAGGGGGCGGTGGAGCAGTTCAGCTGGCTTTCGGCCCCGCAGATGCTCGATGGCCTGGCCCTCGGCGAGACCACCCCCGGCCCCCTGATCATGGTGGTGGCATTCGTGGGCTTCATGGGCGGCTGGAACCAGGCGCTCGCTGCCGGCTCCAGCCCCTGGCCCCTGGCTCTGGCGGCGGTGCTGGTCACCGTGTGGTTCACCTTTCTGCCGTCGTTCGGCTTCATCCTGGCGGGGGCGCCGCTGGTGGAGGCCAGCCGCGACGACCTGCGCTTCGGGGCGCCGCTCAGCGCCATCACCGCGGTGGTGGTGGGCGTGATTGCCAGCCTGGCGCTGTTCTTCGCCGGCCCGGTGCTCTGGCCTGCCGGCACCTTCAACCCCTGGGCGGCCCTGGTGGTGGCACTGGCCCTGCTGGTGCAGCTGCGGCTGCGCTGGAGTGTGCTGCAGGTGATCGGTGCGGCGGCGGCGATCGGTGCCGTGCTGGCGGGGGTGGCGGCGATCTCAGGCTGATCGGTGCTGATCGGTGGCCAGGCCGCACCGTCAGCCAAACCTTCCACGCTGCTCCCAGTGCAGGCTCAGGGCAATGCGTGTAATGGCCGATTGTGCGGGGCTGCCGGCGGAGCGATGCTGACTCCATCAACCCCAGGGAGGAGCCACCGATGGCTGATACCCCACCGCAGCACCCGTAGAAGCACCGCTGACTGCAGGCCCCTGCTCCAACAGTCTTCACCCAACCGTGGGCGGGTCGTTCAGTCGGGCAAGAGAACAGCCTGCGTCGCTGTTGCTCACCCTGTGCGCCTGACCGATCGACACTCCATCTGCACCGCCGCAGGTGCCCTCCGGAGAACCAGCTGCCCCACACCTGGAATGCCTGGCCCCAGGCGCCATCGCCAGCAGCTTCATCCGTTCCAGCCACGCTCCGGCGTGATGCCACCACGACCCCCGGGGCCCACCCCGGGGGTTTGTTCTGCAGGGCTGAGGTGAGCGCCGTTATCAGGATGGCGGTGGGCCGCTTCAGGCTGCCTCCACGGATCACCAAACGGGAGGCGGCCATGCAGCCTCGCCGAGATCAGCACGGATGTGCGCGAGGACTTCAGCGAAGCGGCGGCTGCGGTAACCGTGACCCTGCAAGCACCGACCCCCTTGACTCTCCACCGAGAGGAGACTCCACCATGGGGGCGTCAGCTGCGCATGGTCTTGCGATGTCCTCTGCTCCTGCCGCCCTGGCGCTGTTCGCCCTGCTGGTCGCTGCGGTCCCGGCGGGGGCCCAGATGGATCCGCATCAGCACCACCATCCGGCCAGCCCGGCGCCGGCCCACGGCGCCCATCACCATGGGGTCGGCCCTGCTGGCCGCACCTACGACCTGCGCTGGCTCGACGCGATGGTGCAGCACCACACGGGTGCACTGCGCATGGGCGAGTTCGTGTTCGACATCGGAGTTCCCGGTGTCGGCGCGCTGGCCAAGACGATCTGGAATGACCAGGCCCGGGAGATCAAGGCGATGGGTCAGTGGCGCAGGGTCTGGTATCCCGAGGCACCCGTTTATCCCGTGACACTCTCAGCCGGCGGCGATCCCGACAGCATGGCGGGCCTGGAGCGCATGGGCGCTGACCAGATTCAGGCGATGCGGATGATGGGCTCCACGCCCACGCGAGACAACCGCACCACCTGGTTTCTCGAGGGGATGATCGCCCACCATGGCGGGGCGCTGGAGATGGCCCACGACGCGCTCGCCAAGAGCCGCAACCCCACGATCCGGCGGCTGGCCCGGGAGATCATCGTGGCCCAGCGCAGGGAGATCATTGCGCTGCGGCGCATGCTCCAGCACGACGGACTCAACAAGCCGGAGTATTACCGGTTTGACTCATTGTTCTCCTTCTGACCAGTTCTCCTTCTGACGTGTTCTCCTTCTGACGTGTTTTCTTTCCCCACTTGGTTGCTTTCTGATGGCTGACAACGATCAGACGACCGCCCGCCCGCTGCAGCGTTTACCCGTGGCCGCGGCAATGCTGTCGCTCTCGCTTCTGCTGCCCGGCAAAGCCCTGGCCCATGCCAAGGGTCTGTACAAGACCCAGGCTGAGGCGGAGAAGCGCGCCAGGGAACTCGGCTGCAAGGGAACCCACCAGAACAACGGCCTGTGGATGCCCTGTGCCCATGAGGCGATGCTCCACCGGGAACTGCGCCAGGAGTGAGGCCAATGGCGCGATTCAACGCCCGTCACTTTCGCAGGCTGCACCGGTTGGTGGTTCCACTGGCGGCAGCCCCGCTGTTGCTCACAGCCGCCAGTGGGTCGCTTTACAGCCTGCTGCTGGAGCACGGTGTGGATGCCTTCTGGTTGCTCAGAATCCACACCGGGCGGTTCGGGCCGCTGAATCTGCAGCCCTACTACTCACTGCTGCTGGGAGGGCTCACCCTGGTGCTGATCGCCTCGGGGCTGGTTCTGCTGGTTGCAGGCGGCAGGGCCAGGACCTGAGCGGCGCTCAGCCGCGGGCGAGCATCGCCGCCCCCATCAGGGCCATGATCAGGTTCTCGGAGAAGCTCACCACGCCAAGCGGTGTTCTGGAGTTGCCGCCCACGCAGGCGCAGTTCAGCGCCAGGTGATCGATGAACACAGCCTTGCCCACCGACACCATCCCCATCGCCCCAAGCAGCACGGCCACCGCCCCCAACGGCTGCGTTGCGGTGCTGGCCTGGGTTGGCAGCAGCATGCCCAGGCCAACGAGCAGTTCAATGCCGGGGTAGAGGCCTCCCCATGGACGCCAGCGCTGGCTGAGCAGGTCGTATTTGCGGAAACTTGCCGCAAAGGCCTGCACATCCATCAGCTTGAGCATCGCCAGCAGGCAGACGGCGATCCCCATCCAGCCGCTGATGCCGGCGCTCAGCACAAGAGCCATCAGGCCAGCGGTGAGAAACACCGCCACCACGGGGGCATAGGTGATCTCGGCAGCCTCCGGTCTCACGCCCAGCCGTGTGGCCAGATCGCTGTAGCCGCCGATGCGTTCCTGACCCGAGAAGATCTGGGGAGTGGTCGCCACCCCATGGGCCAGCTTGAAGGCGGCCACCTCATCTTCGCTGCGGAGTCGATGGTCCTCGAAGGGAATGTGTCGCTCCTGCAGCAGCCGTAGGGCCCGCAGGCCCCAGGGGCAGGAGTGATCCGGCAGATCCATCCGGTAGAGGCGGACCGCCTGCAGTGGGGCGCTGGCCATGGGCAGAGGGGAGGGCGATTCCTTCAGTCTGTTGTCTCCTGTTACGGGAGAGTCAAGGGGCGGTTGTCCTGGCCGCGGCTTCCCGCTTCTGGTGCCGGCTCGGCTGGTGAGAGCAACCGCAGACCGCAACAGTGACGCCATAACAGTGACGCCATCCGACAAAACCCTGACAAGCCGGACCCCGGCATCCAGATTGCCGTGAGTGGTGAGGCAGCCCCGGACCATGGCCAGAATCAGGCTTGCAAGCAGTCTCTGCGGCGTTCCTCGATCCAGCGGGCTCTGGCTCTCCCTGGGGCTGCTGGCCCTCTGCGGGAGTCCAGCCATCCAGGCCCAGCCGACGACCAGCACCACGGTGAACACCCGGCAGTTGGGACCACTGGAGTTGGTCAACGGCTACCCCACGGCCCCCACCGCCCAGAAGCTCTACGACGAACTCGATCTTCAGCGGGCCACCCAGGCCTACCTCTGGGCCCTGCCGGCGGTGGGGTTCAAGGCGCTCTACGACGCCCAGGCGAAAACCATGGGGGTGCGCAACGGCGACGTGCTGCTCTACCGCACCCTCCAGGACAAGGCGGGGATGCTCACCCCCAACATCACCACCCTCTACGCCTTCAGCTTCTGGGATCTGGCCGCCCAGGGGCCGCTGGTGGTGGAGGTGCCGGCCGGGCTCACCGCCGGCGGGGTGCTCGACATCTGGCAGCAACCGATCACTGACATGGGCCAGACGGGGCCCGACAAGGGTGCCGGCGGCAGGTACCTGATCCTGCCCCCCGGTGGGCCGGAGCCGGCGGCACCGGGCTACCGCATCTTCCGCTCCCCCAGCAACCAGATCTGGTTCGGCACCCGCGGCCTGGCGCCGGACAAGGCCGTGGCCGAGGCCACCGTGCGCCAGCACCGCCTCTACGGCTGGAACCAGCGGGCCAACCCGCCGGCCTCCCGTTATGAGGAGGTGGGGGGGCGCCCCTGGCAGTCGGCCCAGCCCGCCGATTCCTCCTACTGGCGCCTGCTCAGCGATCTCTATGCCAATGAGCCGGTGGCGCCGCGTGATCGGATGATGTTCGGCCTGCTGGCGCCCCTGGGCATCAGCCCCGGCCGGCCCTTCAACCCCGATCCCCGCCAGGCGCGCATCCTTGGTGAGGCGGCCCAGCTGGGTGATCTGATGGCCCGCACCATCGCCTACGACAAGCGCACCCCCGGCGCCACGGTGTATCCCGGCAAGCACTGGGAGTATGCGGTGCTGTTCGACCTCGACCAGGAATCGCCCGACAAACGCCGCGTGCAGTTCGATGAACGCAGCTCCTGGTTCTACGAGGCGATCGGCATGTCGGTGGGCATGCAGGGCCGGGTGCTGGGGTTTGGCCAGGTGTACCTGGAGGCCTCCAAGGACAGCCGCGGTCAGTGGCTTGATGGCGGCCGCACGTATCGCATGCGGGTGCCGGCAGGGGCGCCGGTGAAGCAGTTCTGGTCGATCACCCTCTACGACAACCTCACGCGCGGGCCCCTGCTCACCGGCCAGGGCGCCGCCGACCTCAGCTCCCGCAAGCCCGATCTGATCACCAATGCCGACGGCTCGGTGGACGTGGTCTTCGCTCCGCTGCAGCCGGCGGGCGCCAGCAACTGGATCCAGACGATCCCGGGCAAGGGCTGGTTCGCCTACTTCCGCTTCTACGGCCCCAGCGAGCCCTACTTCAGCAAGACCTGGCAGCTCAACGACATCGAGCCACTCCAACCCTGATGCATCAGCCTGCTGGCCCTGGATTCCGCCACCAGCGCCAGCCCTCCAGGTTGATCAGCAACCCGAAGAGCACCAGGGCCAGCATCAGCACGATCTGATCCAGCCGTGAATCCGGCACCAGAATGTCGGCGATCAGGTGCGGAACATTGGTGATCGTGTAGATCACGCTGAACCAGAAGTGCAGGCGCCGCCAGGGGCGCCAGCGCTGCGGCGGTGCTGCCGAGGTGCTGGCGTAGGCGATGAGCACCACCGCGATCAGCGGCAGCAGAAAGTAGGCGAGCATGGCCCCGAACAGCCAGGGCAGGGCCGAGCTGGCCACCTGGCTGTGGATCTCGGGCGACTGGCCGTGGAACAGCGGCATCAGGCCCAGATCCACGTGAAACAACATGGCCAGCAACCACACCAGCCAGAGGCTGATCAGGCGCAGACCATGGCGCAGGGAGGGAGTCATGCCAGAAAACCGCAATCAATCGAGTGGCTCGCCCACCATGACTTCCCCAATGATGATGGGCTTCCTCAGAGCCGGTGCATGCCGGTCGGCAGGTCCGGCGGCTGCAGCACGGGCGGCCGAGGATCGCCGCTGGAGCGAGGCAGCGGCGCAGATCGGTTCAGGAGGGTGGGGTCGTCAAGGCCATGGCTGGATCAGGGTCGGAGGATGTCCGCCAAGGCGTGATAGATGGGTTTCGGCATGATCAGCCGACTGATCAGGGCCGCCAGCACTGCTGCCACCAGCATGCCTGGCAGCAGCTGCTGATCTCCGGCGAGGCGGAGAGCAAACAAAACAGTCATCACGGGCAGCTGTGTGGCGCCGGCCAGGCCGGCGCTCATGCCCAGGGCCAGCCCCAGGTCGGCCTGGCCCGTGAGCTCGGCAACGCCACGACCAAGCAGGGCCCCGAAGGTCAGGGCCGGATCGATCAGCCCACCGGGTATGCCGGCCCCCAGGGCCAGGGCAGGAGCGAGCACCCGCAGCACCAGCGTGACCAGATCGCCGATGGCCCCCTCCCCCAGGAGGCCGCTGGGCCGTCTGCCCGCGATCAACTGGTGCATCAGGGCCTGGCCATCGCCCCCACTGGCGCCACCGCTCACCAGCAGGAACACGCTCAGCAGCAGGCCGATGGCCAGGCCCAGGCCCAGTGGATGGCGCCGGCCCAGGCTCAGACAGCGATGGGTCAACGCCAGCAGCATCAGGCCGAAGACAGCCCCGAGCAAGCCGCTGAGCATGCCGATCGGGATCGCCCAGAGCATCTGGAGCCACTCAGCGGAGTCCACCTTCAGAGTGCCGAGGGCGAATTCCGGTTGGCCGGTGAGGTTGCTGAAGGCCGCTGCCACGGCACCGATCACCAGGGCCGGCCAGACCAGGGCCGCCGCGAAGCGCCTGGTCAATTCCTCCGCCACGAACACCACCCCCACCAGGGGCGTGTCAAAGCCGCCCGCCAGGCCGGCTCCGGCCGACACCGCCAGCAGATCGGCTGTGCTGAGGTTGACCAGAAAGCGTGGAAAGCGGCGCCGCAGGGCCTGGGCCACCGCCGCACCCACCTGCACCACTGGCCCTTCGCGACCGAGGGGCAGCAGGCTGACGGTGGCGATGCTCCAGAGCCCCAGGCGCTGCAGGCTTGGGCCGCGGCCCAGCAGCCGGGAGGCTTCGGCCGGATTCTCCACACTGGCCATGGTCTGCGGAATGCCGGAGCCGGCCCCGGCGGACCACGGGCCGCGCTGCAACCGCAGCAGCAGCGGCACGCTCAGCAGCGGCGTGCAGGCCAGCAGCAGGGTGGTGGGGCGCCAGGGTTCACCGCTGAAGGAGGGCAGCTGCTGCAGCAGGCCATCCTGCCAGTGATCCAGCAGGTTGAAGGGCCAGCAGGCCATGCCCACCAGCACCCCCAGCAGGGCCAGGTGGCCCAGCTGTCGCAGGAGCAGGGCGATCCTGTCGCGAAGGTGGGGCACGGCTGTGGCAGCGTGGGATCGGCCCATGATCGCCGGTACCAGCAGCCAGCTGATCCAGCCAATCGCCTGCGCCAGCCTTCACCGTTGTGGGGTTGCGGGCCGATACGCTGCTGCATCGCCTCAGCGGCGGACTCGTTCTGGTGTTCGGGCTGTTCTCGCTCCGGCAGGCCCTGGGTCAGTTCCTATCTTTCCGCCCATGCCCCGCCCTTACCAACCCTCGCTGCTGCGCCTGCTGCATGGCGCCACCGCCCTGCTGGTGCCGCTGGCCTGGATCACGGGTCTGCTCGTCTACTCCGCCCACGACGGGCGTTTCGGAAGGCTGCCGTTCACGCTTCCCGGTGCGTGGATCGACATTCATGGCACGGTGGCGGTGGTGCTCTGGCCGGTCGCGCTGCTGTTCGGCCTCTATGCCCTGACGGCAGGCCGGGCCCGGTTGCGCCAGCCTGCGAATGCCACGGCCCTGTTCGCCCTGGTCGTGGCGGTGGGCAGCGGCAAGCTGATGCAGGAGGACTGGCTGCGCAACGGCCAGTTCGATCACCTCATCTACGGCATTCACCTTCTGGCCTGGCTGCTCATGGCGTTGGCCGTGAGCGTGCATCTCAGTGCAGTGCTGAAGCGCGGCGGCTGGCCCCTTGCCCGTTCGATGGCCAGTCTTCAGTGCCGACCTGGAGATCGGCCCGGCAACTGGGTCGATCAGATCCGCAGGTCGTGCAAGGTCGGCCGCTGAGACCACAACAGAGTCCGGAGCGTTGGCCCTGCTCCAAGGCGCTGGATCTTGCAGATGGTCTGGCCATGAATCTTCGCGAGACTGATCATCAGCTACTTGCCGACTCGTATGCCACGCAGGGAATCCATCAGTCCTAGCAAGTTGAGAAGCCATAGCACGACCGCGACGACAACGACAATGTTCAAGATGCCTTTAATCTTGCCATCCATTGGCATGTAGTTATTGATCAGCCACAGCAGGACTCCAACAACGATCAGAGTGATCACGAGAGAGACTAGAGACATGGTGTGTGTTCTCCTTGTTCATGTTTGGGATTGTGTTGTCATGCCAGAACGCCAAGGCAACTGGCACGTCGCCACGTCGCCTTTCCGCGGTAGTGCTCAGCTGGTTTGAGTTGGGTCTTGATCAATGGGAACACAGTTCAATGTTTTTCCATGATGGACTTCTTGCGGATGAGGGTGTGCTCCAGCAGCAGTTCAGCCGCAGAAGTGACATTGGCCTTGCCTTGATGGAGGGACCAGTCCTGGGCTGTCTTGAGGAGCGCCGGCAGCGCTGCGACTGGAAGATGGGGCCCGATTCGTGCGGGAGTGACCGCGACCAGCTCAGCGGGTTCT
>JBKDDA010000040.1:0-21888 GCA_046313055.1 Synechococcaceae cyanobacterium
ACTTCGTCTTGCCAGATCCGAGGCAGGATCGTCAGCGTGATCGCATGAATCCCCAGCACAATCAGCATCCAGCACCCCCAAACCAACCAAAAATGTCTTGAAAAGGGTGTGGTTTTCGCTTGCATGCTTGAAGGCGCCATGCTCCCTGGCTGGCTGGGCAAAGACGTCATAGCCTGATGGTCTGTCTTTCTACATTGTATCGTTTGATATGTTTGCTTTAACGGCCATTACAGCCTGAGGCGCTCTTGCTTCGCTGCCTCCCCTGGCAGGTTGTGCTGCGGCCTCGCCAGCCCGCTGGTGCCTCCCTATGCGGATGCTGCATAACTGCTTCTCACGGAGGCGACCTGGCCGCAACACTTCTGATCGCCAGAGGAGTACGGAGGAGCAGGCAGGCTTGTGGCAGCAGCAGCAGCGCGGATTCTGAGTCAGCCGCTGGCGTTTCAGGGCAGCGACGTTCCAGCGGGCACTGATCCGGCCCAGTTGAGGCGCCTCAGCCAGCAGGCCGTTCCCGTGGAGCGGCTTGTGGCCACCACCGATGCCCACGACTTTGCCTACCGCGCCACGGGCCTGGAGCTGCCGGATCTGCGGCTGGTGGCCTGTGCCAATGCCCCCCTCGAGGTGCAGGTGGGGCAGCGGCAGCGGGCGGTGGTGGTATTGCCCTTCGGGGGCCGGGGCGAATGCCTGCAGCAGGGCCGGCGCCTACCGCTGGTGGGCAGCACCGGCCTGGTGTATCTCACCGGTGAGGCGTATCGGGTGCGCACCGACTACCTCAACAGCGCCTTCTTTGATCTCGACCTGGAGCGGTTGCGGCGCACCGCCCAGGCCATGGCCCCCGCCGGCCTGCAGCTGGCCCAGCTGGAGCAGCGGATCAACACGCCCCAGTTGCTGCGTGGTGACCAGCCCCTGGAAGCCGAGCTGTTGCGCCAGCTGCGGCGCACCCTCAGCCTGCTCGACCTGCCCCTGCTCAGCGGTTCGCCCCTGTTCGGCGCCCTGGGGATCGATGAACTGATCTACCGCCAGCTGGCCCAGCTGCTCTGCCTCGGCTCCCCTTCTGATCCGATCCTCCCCCACCAGCGCGAACGCCACCTGCAGGAGCGAATTCTCGATGACCTGCTCGCCTGGATCGAGGCCAACCTCGATCGCCCCCTGCGGCTGGCCGATCTCCAGCGCCATTCCAGCTATTCGGTGCGCATGCTGCAGACCGTGTTCCGCCGCCGCTGCGGCTGCTCGCCCATGCAGTGGGTGCGCCATGCCCGCATGGCCCGGGCCCTGCAGCTGCTGCAAACACCCACCGTGCACTCCACCGTGCTCTCGGTGGCCGAGGCCTGCGGCTACACCAGCCGGGCTGCCTTCAGCCGCGATTTTCAGCAGGTGCACGGCGAGTGCGCATCGCATGTGCTCCGCCAGGCCCGCCGGCGCCTGCAGCAGCTGGAGTCGGTCTGAGGCGCTCAGGCGCTCTAGCGTGGATCCATGGTCCAGCCGCAGCGTTTTCGCCCCGCTCTCCATCGCCCCCGCGGCCGATCGGCCCAGGGCTATGTGCTGCCGCTGGTGGTGGCGGTTGGCCTGATCATCACCCTGGGTTCGGTGGCGCTGCTGGTGCGTGGCTCCGGCGCCCTGATCGGCTCCAGCCGCCAGCAGCGCAGCCGTGAAGCCCTTGCCATTGCCGAAGCCGGTCTGGAAAGCACCCTGGCCCTGCTGAATACCAAACACCCCTACCTGCTGACCAACGACCACAACCCGGATCAGGACAGTTGCTGGGCCGCCACTGGTGCCTGCACCGCCAGCACGGCGCAGTTTCCTACCGGTCTCTGCCGCGAAATGACCGAGGCCAATCAGGTGGCCATTCCCCTGACGGGCAGCATCAGCAACGCCAGCGGTGTGATCGGTGACTGGCGTGTGGTTCGCTACACATTTGGCGGCACCTCCCTCTTTGGTGGCAGCGGCAGACTGCGGATCGAGGGGGTGCGGCGCAGCAGCGCCAATGGCCCCGTGCTGGCCCGCTCCCAGGTGGAGCAGGAGATGTCGGTGCGCATCAAGAACTGCACGCCCACCGGTCTCAATACGGTGGCGCTGCTGGCGATTGAGTCGCCCATGCAGGTGAATCAGACCAAGATCTACGCACTCACCCCTGAGCAGGTGGCTGCCCTTGCCAACGACTCCAATAACGATGGGCTGCCGGATGTTGTGCCGCCACCGGTGATCACTCCCACCGATCCAGCGGCGGCCCATTGCATCAACTGCTCCAGCCTGGCTGAGCTGAACATTGCCAATTCAGCTGTGGGCTTCTGGAGCTATGGGCCCATGCCCTACCCCAATGTGCCCACCGCTCCAGCGGGACTCACGGCCTGGGACATGTTGCTCCGATCCAATGATCCTCCATTCAGCCGTCAGATCTGGGCAGGGAGGAGTCGAAACGATGGAGTTTCTCAGGTCTGCCTTGTGGATAGCTCTGGCACCACCCATTGCCGCATTCGGCGCATTCGCATTCGAGGTAGTGAGTCCAATGCCCTGAAGATTGTCTACCCGTTGAATCGAAACACGAACCGCCAGGTTCGGCTTTATATCCAGGAAGATGTGACTCTCAGCGGTAACAGCCGCATCTGTCAGGCTGTCTACACCGGTACGCCTGTGCTGGTGAGAACACCGATCGCTCCTGACTCCATCTCGGACAGTGGCGAGCAGTTTCAGTTAACGGCGACTCCGGTGGCTGCGCCCAGTGGAGCCAAGACAGGAACGGCCACCATTGGGGAGCTTCAGGGTTCTTTTTACCCCGATGCCAATGGCAACTATCTGCCCGTCAATAATGTGCCCGATCCCTCGGCACAGCCCCTCACTGTCTCGAGTCCATTTGTCAATGAGGCTTCGAGCTATGCCGTTTTTGTTGTGACCGTTACAAGCACGGCTTCTCAGGCTGTTTCCTTTGCGCTGTCGCCGCTCTCAGCAACGGGTGGCGGTGTTGACTTTGGGACATCGGCAACGTCTGGCATTGAGTATTCACTTGATGGGGGCTTAACCTGGGGCCCCTACAATGCGCTTGGCTCTGTAACCCTGGCTGGCTATTCTTATCCGCCCAGTGACCCCAACGTTGATCCTCCCTGCCTTGACAACCCTGAATCCACTGGGCTGAATTCCAGTTTTTACGGATTGCGGTCGCGTGATCTTCTGATCTTTGGCAACCCAGACTGCAGCCTGGATCAGAACATCACCCTCAACGGCGGCCCCCAGACCCTCCATCTCTTCACCTATGCCCCATGCTCAGATGTGACCATCAATGGCGGCAGCAGCACGCCCGACATCTACGGGGCCGTGTGGTCGAAGACCTACACGCCCTCCGGCTCCGGCAATGTGGACATCTGGGTGCCGCCCGACCTCAGCAGTGACCTGGAAACCATCTACGGCGGCACGTTCACGATCACCAGGCGCCGGCCGGTGGCCCTCGGCAGCAACCGCTGGAGCAGTTATGAGGCCGCCCAGCCATGACAGGCGCCCCCGGCGAGGACGGCTTCGGGCTGGTGGAGGCGCTGGTGGCCATGACCATCCTCACGATTGCCTCCCTCACGGCCCTGCAGCTGTTCGGCAGCTTCAGCCGCACCTGGAGCCTCAGTCGCCAGCGCGATGCCATCAGCACCCTGGTGGCCGCCGATCTGGCCCAGCTGCGCTCCGCCGTGCAGAGCTGGTGCCAGGTGAGCGATGCCGGCACCTCCACCTGCAGCGGTGCCATCGCCACGCAAGACCGGCAGGGCAGCTACAACCCCCCTGCTGATGCCTGTGATGCCAGCACCCTGGCGGTCGCCATGGTGGACTCCGCCCCGGCCACCTTCGCCGCCACCACCACCCTCACCGCCGCCAGCGGCGACCCCGCTCCCCTCCAGGGGGTGGAAATCACCCGCACGATCACGGCCAGCGGCAATCTGCTGGAGATCACCTACGCCACGGCCGCCGGTGCCGCCCTGCCGCTGAACACCCGCACCACCCTGGTGCCCGCTGCCCTGGGGTGGTGCCCATGAGCCCGGCCAGGGATCGGGGCTTCACCCTGGTGGAGCAGCTGGTGATCGTGCTGATCCTGGGTGTGCTGGCCGCCATCCCCGCCTTCAGCGCGATCACCAGCCTGCGCAGCCAGCGCCTCAAGGCCGGCAGCGAGGGCATCGTGACCTGGCTCGATGAGCTGCGTCGTCGCGCCATTCAGCAATCCCAGACCTGCAGCGTGGAGGTGGCGGCCAGCAGTGGCCTGCTGCGGGCCGCCGCCGGCAATCAATGCGGTGCCTTTCCCCCATTTGACCTGGCCGAGGCAGCCGGCGCACCCGTGCTGCTCTGTGCCGATGCCCTCGGCCCCACAGCCACCGCCCCCGCCTGCACCGCCAGCCGCGGCAGCCTCACCATCGTGCTCACACCCCGCGGCACCAGCCCCGGCGATGCCCTGCTGCAGCTGGCGATCGCCGGCCACACCCCCAACCGCTGCGTGCAGCTCATCGCCCCCCTCGGTCTGCTGCGCCCTGGCCGGATCCAGAACGGCCGCTGCGACTGGAGCCGCGCCACCTGAGCCATGCCCTCGCCCCTGCGACAGCTGCGCCGATCCCCGGGCTTCACCCTGGTGGAACTGCTGGTCACCACCCTGGTCGGCGGCCTGGTGCTGACAGCCGCCGGCACCGCCCTGATCACCCATCTGCGCAGCAGCGAGCCCCTCGAGGCCCTGGAGCGGCAGCGGGCCGACTGGAGCCGCAGCACGTTTTTTCTCGAGGCCGAGGTGGCCCTCAGCCGCGAGGTGATCAGCGGTGCCCCGCTCACAGACCTGGCCATACCCGCCACCTGCAGCGGCATCAGCCATGCCGATCTGCGCCTCGCTCTGCGCCTCCAGCCCAACATGGCCCCCGTGCTCTACGCGGTGAAGGCCAGCGAAAGCCCCTGGCTGCCGGCCAACAGCCTCTGGCGCTGTGGCCCCGACATCGCCGCCAGCGGTGCCTACGACAGCACCTCCCCCCACCGGCTGCGCTTGCTGGTGGATGGCCTCGATGGCGCCGCCCCCGGCGGCGGCCTCAGCGTGACCGCAGCCACCGATGACCGGCAACTCAACTTCACCCTCGGCCTGCTCGGCCTGGCCCGCAACACCTACAGCCAGCGCAGCATCAGCCAGGGGCGTGTCACCCCCTACTACGAGCGGCCCGATGCCAAGGGTCTCTGCTGGAGCAACACCAACATTCCCGCAACCGGCATCCCCCAGGTGGTCTGCAACGGCGACCTGGCCGGCATCAGCACCGTGCTCAGCCTCGTGGTGGAAAAACCGAACTCCACCACCTTCAATCTGCCGAGCACCATCGGCAGCTGGTCGGGAAACCTGCGGGTGCTGGGCACCAGCGCAGCCAACACCTTCTTGACCGGTCGCGGCGATGATGTGCTGGTGGGCCTTGCCGGTGATGACCGCCTCAGCGGCGGTGCCGGCTTCAACCGCTACCTGCCCGGAACCGGCAACGACACGGTGACCGGCAGCAACGATGTGGATGTGGTCTTCTACGGACCCCGCAGTGCCTACAGCCTCAACAGCAGCTGCGGTCGTGCGGCCTGCACCGTGACCTCCACCACCGAGGGCACCGACAGCCTCACCCTGGTGGACGTGCTGGTGTTCACGGATCAGCCGCCGCTGATGTTTGATTGAGCACTGCCCCCACGGCCCCCGGCAGCGCCGTGGCCCCTGCCAGCGCCGTGGCCGTGCTGGTCACGGTCTGCCGGCGGCCGCCCGGCAGCACGAAGGCCTGCTGCAGCCGCAGCGCCAGCTGCTCGCCCGTGCTGTCCACGCAGGCGGTCAGCCCTGCCGTGGCCGTGCCCTCCAGCGGTGCGGCGCCATGGGCCAGCAGGTCGCCGCAGTCGGCCCAGGCCGCTGCCGCGCTCGCCAGGTTGTCGATCACCACCCGGTTCTGCCAGCCGCCATCGCTGGGTTCGCCATCGAGCCCGTAGGCCGGCCCGCAGCGCACCAGCACCGGCCCCCGCCAGATCGGATCCGGCGCCGCCCCCACCGCATAGGTGATCGCCGCCCCATCGGGCCGGCGCACATGCAGCACCGGCCGTCGGCCCGACCAGCCGCAGGGCGATTGCTCCGCCGCTGGCTCCAGGCTGATCACCGCCGCCCGCCGCACGTCGTCGCGCAGCAACGCCAGCGTGCGCCGCTGCACCGTCCGCTCCCGCAGCAGCCGGCTCAGCCGCATGGCCTGGCTGCCGTCGCCCACCATCGCCTGCAGTGCCATGGCGCTCAACGTGAGTCCCAGCGCCAGCGCCAGCAGCAGCTCCGGCAGGCTGAAACCCGCCGCCCGCACGCCCCTCACAGCCCCGCCTCCGGCCGGCAGGCCCCGGCCTGCGGTGCTCCCTCCTCGCCCCAGTAGCGGCCCACCCGCACGATGCCCAGCGGCAGCGCCAGCACCAGACAGCGGCGCAGCTCGCTGCCCTCGCCGCTCACCACCACGGTGCCGCCGTCGATCACCAGACCGTTGGCGCTGAAGCGCACCTCCGCCGGCAGGTTGTGGCGCACGCTCACGCCAGCCCCCTGTTCCGCCCACGGCTCCAGGCCCGCCGCACACGCCGGCAGGCTGCCCTCGCTGCCCTGCCAGCCCTGGGCCGTGAGCTGCAGACCGCAGGCCCGGCCCTGGCGTAGCGCCGCCATCCGGCCCCGTTCGATCCCCTGCACCAGCACCCGGGTGGCCGCCTCCAGCCGCTGGCGCGCCAGCGTGCTGCGACCCTGCTGCAGCCCCAGCCCCGCCAGCACCCCCAGCAGCGCCACCACCACCAGCTGCTCCACCAGCGTGAAGCCCGCCTCCGCCACGGGTCGCTTCATGGCTCCACCGCGCACAGGCCGTAGGCCACCGGGTGCAGCAGTCGCCGGCGCGGCAGGCCATGGCCCAGCTCCAGCAGCAGACCGTCGCCCTCCGGCCGCAGCCGCTGGCCCAGGTCGGCAGCGGTCGGTTCCAGGGCCGCCACCATCTGCAGCCGCGCCTGCTCGCACGACGGCAGCGCCTCCGCCGCCAGCTGGTTCGCCAGCCGCCGCAGCCGCAGCTCGCTGCGCTCCAGCGCCGCCGTGACCCGCACCAGCTCCTGCTGCTGCCGTTCGGCCCGGGCCACCGCCGCCGCGCTGCGGCTGCCCACCTCCAGCGCCGCGCCGGCCGCCGTGAGAAACACCGCCGCCGCCACCGTTACCTCCGCCAGTGTCATGGCACCAGCCCCGCCAGGCCCCGCACCCGGCCCGCCGCCGGATCCAGCCACAGCCGGTAGCGGCGTGGCAGGTCGGCCGCACCGCTCGAGAGCATGAAGCTTGCCGTGGCGCCATCGGCCTGCTCCAGCCTCTCCAGTCGCACCGGTTCGCGGCCGCCGGCGGTGGCGGCAGCGGTCGCCGCGCCCGTGCTCAGCGGCTGGCCGCTGCGCAGCCCGGCCGCCAGCGCCGCCGCCAGCCGCTGGGCCGCGGCGTCGAGCCGGTCGCCGCGCTGCAGCATCTGCCATTCGCCGCTCACCCGTGCCAGCTGCTGCATCGCCGCCCCATGGATCGACAGGCTCCCCAGCAGCAACACCAGCGCGCCGGCGCTGGCCAGCGGCAGCACAAAGCCCGCGTGGCACCTGCTGCATCGCTGCTGCCGCAGGTCGCGCAATCGCCTGCCCATGAGCCCTCCTCATTGAAGATGTTTCAGGCTTCCCGCAGTGGGTCATGGGGGCGTCATGATTCAGCAGGCTCCCTGTGCTGCAAAGCACTGCACGACGTGTCCACTTCCAGCACCGATCCCCGCACCAGCCTGGAGGCCCGCATCCGCGACAACCAGCTGACCTACTCACTGCTGCAGCTGCGCCTGGTGGGTGTGCTGCTGCTACTGCTGCTGGTCGGTCGCCTGCTGGTGTTTCTGGTCACCGGCATGCACGTGGCGCCGATCGAGCGCCTCTCCGCCCTCGGCACCATGGCCAGCTGGCTGCCGCTGCTGCCGCTGGCGATCAGCCTCTACCTGCTCGGTGCCGGCCGCCGCCGCCACTCCCGCGATGCCGCCATGGCCACCTGGGCCCATTTCTGTCTGCTGCCCCTGGCGCTGCTGTGCGTGCTGCTGCTGCCCGGCGCCATCCTGCGGGATCTGCACCTTGCCCGACTGGCGCCCCTCCAGACCCTCTCTCCCTACCAGCTGGAGCTGCTCAGCCCCCTGCGCTGTGCCACCGCCATCGTGCTCAGCGTGATCGCCGGCCTGGGCCTGGTGCTGCTCTATCGCCAGAGTGCCAGCGAGATCGCCCGCCATGGCCTCACGCCCTCCCTGTTCTTCAAGGCGGACCACCGGGGCCGCCGCTCCTCCAGCAGCCGCCACCGGCTCTCTGGCTGATCAGTTGACATGCCGATATCGGCGGGCCTACTGGTTGAGCTTGAGCACCGCCATGAACGCTTCCTGGGGCACTTCCACCTTGCCCATGGCCTTCATGCGCTTCTTGCCCTTGGCCTGTTTCTGCAGCAGCTTCTTCTTGCGGGAGATGTCGCCGCCGTAGCACTTCGCCAGCACATCTTTGCGCATGGCGCTGATGCTTTCTGATGCAATCACACGGCTGCCGATCGCCGCCTGGATCGGTATCTTGAACTGCTGGCGTGGGATCAGCTCCTTCAGTTTCTCCACCAGGCCCTTGCCCACGTTGTAGGCCTTGTCGCGGTGCACGATTGTGGTGAGGGGATCGGCGCGCTCGCTGTTGATCAACACATCGAGCCGCACCAGTTCGTTCTTGCGGTAGCCGATCAGGTGATATTCCATGGAGGCGTAGCCCTTGGTGCGGCTCTTCATCTGGTCAAAGAAGTCGGTCACCACCTCCGCCAGCGGCAATTCGTAGTGCAGGGTCACCCGGTCGGTGGTGATGTATTTCATGTCGATGAACTCACCACGCCGCTCCTGGCACAGCTCCATCAGGGTGCCGTTGTAGATGTTGGGTGTATAAATCTCCAGCTTTACATAGGGCTCTTCGATGGATTCGCGCTTCTGCGGATCCGGCAGGGTGGCCGGGTTGTCGACCATCTCCGTGCTGCCGTCGAGCATGTTCACCCGGTAGATCACCGATGGCGCGGTCACGATCAGGTCGAGGTCGTATTCGCGCTCCAGCCGCTCCTGCACGATCTCCATGTGCAGCAACCCCAGAAAGCCGCAGCGGAAGCCGAAGCCCATGGCGCTGCTGGTCTCCGGTTCGTATTGCAGGGCCGCATCCGACAGCTGCAGCTTGTCGAGTGCTTCGCGCAGGTCTGGGTACTGGTCGGCATCGGTCGGAAACAGGCCGCAGAACACCATCGGCTTGGCTTCGGTGTATCCCGGCAGCGGTTCGCTCGCCGGGCTGGCCGCCAGGGTGATCGTGTCGCCCACGCGGGCATCGGCCACCGCCTTGATCGAGGCCGCCAGATAGCCCACCTCGCCGGCGTGCAGGCTCTCCACCTGCCGCTGGTCGGGCGCCATCACCCCCACCTCGTCGAGTTCGTAGGTCTTGCCGCTGGCCATCAGCAGCACCCGGTCGCGCCTGGCGATCGTGCCGCTGATCACCCGGAAATAGACAATCACCCCCCGATACGGGTCGTAATAGGAGTCAAAGATCAGGGCCCGCAGCGGTTCGCCCAGCCGGTCCGGCGGCGGCGGCACCCGATCCACCACCGCCTGCAGAATCGCCGGCACCCCCAGCCCCGACTTGGCCGAGCAGGCGATCGCACCGGAGCAGTCGAGCCCGATGATCGCCTCGATCTCCTCGCTGATGCGGTCTGGATCGGCGCCCGGCAGGTCGATCTTGTTGAGCACCGGAATGATCTCCAGATCATTCTCGAGGGCCAGATACACATTGGCCAGGGTCTGGGCCTCCACCCCCTGGCTGGCGTCCACCACCAGCAGGGCCCCCTCACAGGCCTGCAACGACCGGCTCACCTCATAGGAGAAGTCCACATGGCCGGGGGTGTCGATCAGGTTGAGGATGTAGGTCTGGCCATCGGCCGCCGTGTATTCCATCCGCGCGGCCTGGAGCTTGATCGTGATCCCCCGCTCACGCTCAAGATCCATGTTGTCCAGAAACTGCTCCTGCATGTCGCGGGCCGCCACCGTTCCCGTGTCCTGCAGCAGGCGGTCGGCCAGGGTCGATTTGCCGTGGTCGATGTGGGCAATGATGCAGAAGTTGCGGATCCTGGAGGCGGGAACGTCGGTCATGGGCAGGGCGGAGGCGGTGAGGGCAGCGGCACCCGCCTGGCAGGTCGCCGTGCATCTCCCCATCGCGTGAGGGCCCGATCCTAGGGAGCGGCTCCGGCATGGGCGGTTTCCGCATGAGCGGCTCCGGCGCCTAGCCTGCCGCCAGCCACCGGTCTGTGCCATGACCAACGACACCACCACCCCAGCCGCCACGCCGGCTGCTACCCCAGCCGCCACCCCGGCCGCCGCCGATCCCCGGGCCCTCACGATCGACAACGTGGAGCGGGTGCTCGATGAACTGCGCCCTTACCTGATGGCCGATGGCGGCAACGTGGAGATCGTGGAGATCGACGGCCCCGTGGTCAAGGTGCGGCTCCAGGGCGCCTGCGGCTCCTGCCCCAGCAGCACCATGACCCTCAAGATGGGCATCGAGCGCAAGCTGCGTGAGGCCATTCCCGAAGTGAGCGAAGTGGTGCAGGTGCTCTGAGGCCAGTGCTCTGCGCCAGGTGCTCTGAGCCAGCTGCCGGCCCCGCCAGCGCCCCCCTTTAGGCTGCGGCACGCCCCCGCACCCTGGGCCCGTGCTTGACCAGCGCCTGCTGCGCGATGACCCCGATCGGATCCGGGGGCCCCTGGCCCGTCGCGGTCTCGATGTGGACCTCAGCGCTCTCCAGCAGATCGCCCGCCAGGAGCGGGACCTGGAGCAGCGGCGCAGCGAGCTGCAGGCCGAGGGCAACCGCATCGGCCGCGAAGTGGGCCAGCGGATCCGGGCCGGTGCGGCCCCCGATGGGCCCGAGGTGCGCGACCTGCGTGAGAACGGCAACCGCATCAAGCAGCAGGTGGCGCTGCTCGAAGACGAGGAGAAGGCCCTGGAGCTCACCCTGCGGGAGCAGCTGCTGGCCCTGCCCAACCTGCCCTCCCCCCTCTGCCCCGATGGGCCCGACGAAGCGGCCAACGTGGAGGTGAAGCGCTGGGGTGAGCCCCGGCAGGAAGCGGGCCTGCTGGAGCACTGGCAGATCGCCGACCAGCTGGGCCTGTTCGAGAGCGAACGTGCGGCGCGCATCGCCCAGAGCCGGTTCGTGACCCTGCGGGGCCAGGGGGCCCGGCTCGAGCGGGCCCTGATCGCCTTCATGCTCGATCTGCACGGCCGCCGCGGCTACACCGAGCTCCAGCCCCCGATCCTGGTGAACAGCGCCAGCCTCACCGGCTCGGGCCAGCTGCCCAAGTTCGCCGAGGAGAGCTTCCGCTGCGCCGACGACGACCTCTGGCTCACCCCCACCGCCGAGGTGCCGATCACCTCCTTTCACCGCGATGAGGTGCTGGCGGCCGACCAGCTGCCCCTGCGCTACGTGGCCCATACCCCCTGCTTCCGCCGGGAGGCCGGCTCCTACGGCCGCGACACCCGCGGCCTGATCCGCCTGCACCAGTTCAACAAGGTGGAGCTCTACTGGTTCTGCCGGCCCGAGGAGTCGGAGGCGGCCCATGAGCAGCTCACCCGCGATGCCGAGGCCGTGCTCGAAGCCCTGCAGCTGCCCTACCGGCGGATCGAACTCTGCACCGGCGATCTCGGTTTCTCGGCCGCCCGCACCTACGACCTGGAGGTGTGGCTGGCCGGTGCCGCCGCCTATCGGGAGATCTCCAGCTGCAGCACCTGCGGCGATTTTCAGGCCCGGCGCTCGGCGATCCGCTGCCGCCAGGGCCGCGACACCGTGCTGGTGCACACCCTCAATGGCAGCGGCCTGGCGATCGGCCGCACCATGGCCGCCCTGCTCGAACACGGCCAGCAGCCCGATGGCAGCGTGCGGCTGCCGGAGGTGCTGGTGCCCTACCTGGGCACCGACCGGCTCTCCGCCGCCCAGAATGGTGCGACCACCGGGTGAAGTCCATGGGTGTTCTGGCCGCACTGGCGATCCTGGCGTTGCTGGTTCTGGTGCACGAAGCCGGCCATTTTCTGGCCGCCGTGGGCCAGGGCATCCGCGTGAGCGGCTTTTCGGTGGGGTTCGGCCCCGCCCTGCTCCAGCGCCGTCGCCGTGGGGTCACCTATGCCCTGCGGGCCCTGCCCCTGGGGGGCTTCGTGTCCTTTCCCGACGACGACGACGACAGCCCGATCCCGGCCGATGACCCCGACCTGCTGCGCAACCGGCCCCTGCCCCAGCGGGCCCTGGTGATCGCCGCCGGGGTGCTGGCCAACCTGCTGCTTGCCTGGACCGTGCTGCTGGCCCAGGGGCTGGTGCTCGGCATTCCCTCCGGCTTCAGCGCCACCCCCGGGGTGCTGGTGAGTGGTGTGCAGGCCGGCCAGGCCGCTGCCGCCGCCGGTCTCCAGCCCGGTGACCGGCTCATGAGCCTCCAGGGCCAGGCCCTCGCCGGCGGCCAGCGGGCGGTGGCCGATCTGGTGGAGCGGATCAAGGCTGCCCCCGCCCTGCCCCTGGCCCTGGAGGTGGAGCGCGGCGGCCGCCGCCTCAACCTGCAGCTCACCCCGGCCGACCAGGCCGGCGTGGGTCGCATCGGCGCCCAGCTGCAGCCCAGCGGCAGCGAAACCTACCGGCGGCCGCGCGGGCCCCTCGAACCGGTCCGCCAGGCCAACCGCGACCTGCTGGTGCTCACCCGCCGCACCGTCGACGGTTTCGGCACCCTGCTCACCCGCTTCGGTGAAACCGCCCCCCAGGTGTCGGGGCCCGTGAAGATCATCGAGATGGGGGCCTCCCTCGCCCGCAACGACGGCGGCAGCCTGTTTCTGTTCACCGCGCTGATCTCGATCAACCTGGCGGTGCTCAATGCCCTGCCCCTGCCCCTGCTCGACGGCGGCCAGTTTCTGCTGCTGGTGCTCGAGGGCCTGCGGGGCCGGCCCCTGCCCCCCCGCTTTCAGACCGCCTTTCTGCAGTCGGGGTTCGTGTTTCTGGTGGGCCTCAGCCTGGTGCTGATCGTGAAGGACACCAGCCAGCTGCCGGCGATCCAGCAGCTGCTGGCCCGCTGAGCCGCGGGTGGCCCCACGCCTGCCCAGTGCCCGCCGCCGGGCCCCCCTGATCCTGGAGCGGCTGGGTGAGCTCTATCCCCATGCCACCTGTTCACTCGACTGGCGCACCCCCTGGGAGCTGCTGGTGGCCACCATGCTCTCGGCCCAGTGCACCGATGAACGGGTGAACCGGGTGACCCCGGCCCTGTTCGAGCGCTTCCCCGATGCAACCGCCGCCGCCGCCGTGGAGGCCGCCGAAGTGGAGCCCTATGTGCACTCCACCGGCTTCTACCGCAACAAGGCCCGCAACATCGTGGCCGCCTCGCGCCTGCTGATCGAACGCCACGGCGGCGCGGTGCCGGCCACCATGGAGGAGCTGCTGCAGCTGCCGGGCGTGGCCCGCAAGACCGCCAACGTGGTGCTGGCCCATGCCTTCGGCATCAATGCCGGTGTCACGGTGGACACCCACGTGCGTCGCCTGGCGGGGCGGCTGGGCCTCACCCGCCACACCGATCCCCGCCGCATCGAGCCCGACCTGATGAAGCTGGTGCCCCAGCCCGCCTGGGAGATCTTCTCCCTGCGGCTGATCTTTCATGGCCGGGCGGTGTGCACCGCCCGCAGCCCCCGCTGCCCCGAGTGCCCCATCGCTGACCTCTGCCCCGGACGGTAGGATCAGCCACTATCCGTTCTCCAGGTTCTGCGGCCGCATGGCGAAGAAGTCGATGATCGCGCGCGATGTGAAGCGCAAGAAAATGGTGGAGCGCTTCGCCGCCAAGCGTGCCGCCCTGATGGAGGCCTTCGATGCCGCCGCTGATCCCATGGAGCGGCTCGAGATTCATCGCCGCATTCAGGCCCTGCCGCGCAACAGTGCCCCGATCCGCCTGCGCAACCGCTGCTGGGCCACCGGCAAACCCCGTGGTGTGTACCGCGATTTCGGCCTGTGCCGCAACCAGTTCCGCGAGCGGGCCCACAAGGGTGAGCTGCCCGGTGTGGTGAAGTCCAGCTGGTGATCGACCACGGCTGAATCTGCCCAGCTGCCGGCCCCTGGATCCGTGGCCTGGTGGCGCACGGTCTACGGCCTGGGCTGGTTTCCCATGGATGAGGGCGATGCCGGCATCCAGCTCTTCCGCGGGCGGGAGCGGGCCCTGATCCCCCTCGACCACCGGCTCCACGTTCCCCGCTCCCTGCAGCGGCATCTCAACCGGGATCCCGCCAGCGGCGGTTTCGAGCTGGGGCTCGACCGGGCCTTCGAGCGTGTGCTGGCCGGCTGCCGCGACCGGCCCCGCACCTGGATCAGCGATGAGCTCGCTGCGGTTTACCGCCAGCTCCATGCCGGTGGCCTGGCCCACAGCGTGGAGGTGTGGCAGGGCGACACCCTGGCGGCCGGCATGCTCTCGATCGCCATCGGGGCCTGCTGGATCGGCGAGTCGATGTTCCACGGCCGCCCCCAGGCCGGCAACGTGCTGCTGGTGTCCCTGGCCCGGGCCCTGGCGGCCGGGGGATTCCTGCTGTTCGATGTGCAGATCAGCAACCCCCATCTCGAGCGATTCGGCTGCTTCAGCGTGGCCGATGCCCAGTTCTCCACCTGGCTGGCGCGGGCCTGCGGCCAGACCGCAATCTTGAGGCTTCAGGGAGAAGCGCTCACCAGTGAGGGCTGGATGGCAGGATGAGAGACGACTACAAAACGGACATAAGACCCAGTGCAAGGACAAACGCAGTCGATCTCCTTCGATGGACGGGAGATCCGGCTGACCAGTGGACGGTTCGCTCCCCAGGCCGGCGGCTCGGTGATGATCGAGTGTGGCGATACCGCAGTTCTGGTCACCGCAACCCGCTCCAACCCGCGCGAAGGCATCGATTTTCTGCCGCTCATCTGTGACTACGAGGAGCGCCTCTACGCCGCCGGTCGCATTCCCGGCAGTTTCATGCGCCGCGAGGCGCGCCCGCCCGAGCGGGCCACCCTGATCGCCCGGCTGATCGACCGGCCCATGCGGCCCCTGTTTCCCAGCTGGATGCGCGACGACCTGCAGGTGGTCGCCACCTGCCTCTCGCTCGATGAACGGGTGCCACCCGATGTGCTCGCCGTGACCGGCGCCTCCATGGCCACCCTGCTGGCCCGGATCCCCTTCTGCGGTCCGATGGCGGCCGTGCGGGTGGGCCTGCTGGGCGACGATTTCGTGCTCAACCCCAGCTATCGCGAGATCGAACGCTCCGAGCTCGATCTGGTGGTGGCCGGCACCCCCGCCGGTGTGGTGATGGTGGAAGCGGGCGCCAACCAGCTGCCCGAGCAGGATGTGATCGAGGCGATCGACTTCGGCTACGAGGCCGTGGGTGAGCTGATCCGCTCCCAGCTGTCGCTGCTCGAAACCCTCGGCATCACCCAGGTGCTGCCGGAGGAACCGGCCGCCGATCCCACCCTGCCCGCCTGGCTTGAAGCCCAGTGCGGCAGTGCCATCGGCGAGGTGCTGGCCCAGTTCAGCCAGACCAAGGCCGAGCGCGACCAGAAGCTCGATGCCATCAAGGCCACCGTGGTCGAGGCCGTGGCCGGCCTGGGTGATGACCACCCGGTGCGTCAGCAGACCGCCGCCAGCGGCAAGGTGCTCGCCAACGCCTACAAGAGCCTCACCAAGACGCTGATGCGTCAGCAGATCCTGCGCGACGGCAAGCGGGTTGATGGCCGCTCCCTCGACCAGGTGCGGCCCATCAGCGCCGCCGCCGGTGTGCTGCCCCGGCGGGTGCATGGCTCCGCCCTGTTCCAGCGTGGTCTCACCCAGGTGCTCTCCACCGCCACCCTCGGCACCCCCAGCGATGCCCAGGAGATGGACGACCTCAACCCGTCGACCGAGAAGACCTACCTGCACCACTACAACTTCCCCCCCTATTCGGTGGGTGAGACCCGGCCCATGCGCTCCCCCGGCCGGCGTGAGATCGGCCACGGTGCCCTGGCCGAGCGGGCGCTGGTGCCCGTGCTGCCGCCCAAGGAGAGCTTCCCCTACGTGCTGCGGGTGGTGAGCGAGGTGCTCAGCTCCAACGGGTCCACCTCCATGGGGTCGGTGTGCGGCAGCACCCTGGCCCTGATGGATGCCGGCGTGCCGCTCAAGGCACCGGTGAGCGGTGCGGCCATGGGCCTGATCAAGGAGGGCGACGAGGTGCGGATCCTCACCGACATCCAGGGCATCGAGGATTTCCTCGGCGACATGGACTTCAAGGTGGCCGGCACCGAGAAGGGCATCACCGCCCTGCAGATGGACATGAAGATCAGCGGCCTGGCCATGCCCACCATCGCCGAGGCCATCAACCAGGCCCGCCCGGCTCGCCTCCACATTCTCGAGAAGATGCTCGAGGCGATCGACAAACCGCGCGACACCCTCAGCCCCCACGCCCCGCGGCTGCTCAGCTTCCGCATCGATCCCGAGCTGATCGGCACCGTGATCGGTCCCGGTGGCCGCACGATCAAGGGCATCACCGAGCGCACCAACACCAAGATCGACATCGAAGACGGCGGTGTGGTCACCATCGCCAGCCACGATGGCTCGGCGGCCGAGGAGGCCCAGCGAATCATCGAGGGTCTCACCCGCCGGGTCAGCGAGGGCGAGGTGTTCAGCGGTGCGGTCACCCGGGTGATCCCGATCGGCGCCTTTGTGGAGATCCTGCCCGGCAAGGAGGGCATGATCCACATCTCCCAGCTCAGCGAAGCCCGGGTTGAAAAGGTGGAAGACGTGGTCAACGTGGGTGACCAGGTGACGGTGCGGGTGCGGGAGATCGACAACCGCGGCCGCATCAACCTCACCCTCCGTGGCGTGCCCCAGCAGGAGCCTGCCCCGGTCTGATCGCCAGCCAGCGCATCGCCCGCCGCCAGCGGCGGCGGCGGTGCCAGCGGGCCCGGCCCTCCAGCCCGGCCAGCAGCCGCCGGCCGTCGGCATCGCCGAAGCCCCGGCCCCAGGCCAGTTGCCACAGGTCGATGCCAGGGGTGCCATTCACCTCCACCAGCATCGGCCCCCGGTCTGACACCGCCACATCCCAGCCCAGCAGCACCGCTCCGCCATCCAGCGGATGCAGCGTGGCCACCATCTCCCCATAGGCCGGCCAGTGGGGAATCGCCGCCAGATCCAGCGGTGCAGCCAGCGGCTGGGAGCCGCGGCCGTCAAACCGCCGCCAGGCCCCCAGCCTGCCCGTGGCTGGATCCACCGGCACCAGCGCCACCGGCTGCCGGTCGCTGGCGGCATGCAGGTTGTCGACCATGGCGCCTGAGCCCGGCAGTTTGAGAATCGCGGCCAGCAGCCGCACCCCCTGCCCATCGCAGGTGCTGAGCAGGCGCACCGTGGCGCAGGTGTCGCCGCACACCGGCCGCAGCAGCGGATCCGGGCGGATCCGTTCCTGCACGATCGCCCGGCGCCCCAGTTGCCGCAGCAGCTGCGTTCCGGCTTCTGCCAGCGGCAGCCCGCTGCCGTTGCCCAGCCGCAGCCGGGGGCCGGTGCCCGGGTCGCCCGGCTCCAGCCCATCGGTGGCCACACAGCCCTGGCCCTGGGAGCCACGCAGGGGTTTGAGAAACAGGGGCTGCGCCCCCTGCTGCCGCAGAAACTCGCCCAGCTCCCGGCCGTTGCGCAGCCGCGGCACCGGCAGCAGCGCCTGTGGCACCCCCAGATAGGCGAGGGTGCGCGGTGCCGCCACCCGGCTGCCGGCCAGCAGATAGCTGAGGGTGAGCTTGTCGCTCAGCAGGCGGCTGGAGGCGCGGTTCAGGCGCCGGCAGCGCGCCGCCCAGGCCGCCTCACCGATGTAGGCCGCTGCCCCGCGGCGGCGGTGCAGGCCATAGAGCAGCACTTCGGCGGGGGTGAGGCCCGCCCCCGGCCGCAGCAGCAAGCCCAGCGCCATCAGCAGGGTGATGGCCGGCGGGCGATCGCCCTCCTGGCACAGGCGCCGCAGGTGGCCGGGCCCGAAGCCCGCAAGCCAGGCCCGCACCGGTGCCAGGGCGGCCGGAGGCCGGAACCGTGCCAAGGCTCAGAACGCCAGGCGCAGGCCGCCCAGGTAGCCGTTGCTGCCGGCGGTCACGCCGGCGAAGGCGCCGCCCACGCCGGAGCGGTGGTGGATCCGGAAGACCGCCGCCAGCCGCTGGTTGAAGGCCACCTCGGCCTCAAAGGCCAGGTAGTTGAGGATCAGGGCCGATTCCTTGCGGTAGGTGTCTTCGTAGTTGGAGAAGTCGCTCAGGGCTGACAGGCCCTCGATCACGCTCAGGCCCAGCCAGGGGAATGGATTCACCTTCAGCGCCACGCCGAAGGTGCCCTCCATGAAGGTCTGGGTGTTGCTGTAGTTCTTGCCGGGGTCGGCGTAGCGACCCTTCTGCTGCCCCACCCCCTGGTGGCCGATCAGGTTGGCATCGAGCAGCACGCTGCCCACGCCGTTGCGGCTCCGCCACAGCTGGCGTTGCACGCCGGCGCCCAGCAGAAATTCGTCTCTGGCTTCACCCTGGGCCAGAAACAGGTCGAGGTTCACGCCGCCATCGAGCAGCGGTTCATCGACCATGCCGCCGGCCCAGATGGTGGCGCGCCAGAGCAGCGGTTTGCTGGCCGCCGGGGTGCCGGGTGGTGGGCTGCTGTCCTGTGGGCTGGTGTCCTGTGATGTGGTGTCCGATTCCTGGGCCAGGGTGTCGAGGCTGATCCCGGAGCCGATCGCCGCGGCTGGCTGCACAGCTGCCGGGGTCGCCGCTGCTTCTGGTGCCGCCGGGGCCGGGCCGCCGCTGAGGCAGGCCGCCACCGCCGCCAACACGACCGTGGTGGAGCGCTTCGCAAACATCACAGGTGTGCCGGTCGGCGCACTTTACCGATGGCGACCCGCTGCAGTGCTGCCGCTGTGCCAGCCGTCAGAGGGGGAAGCCCGGATCGATCGTCGCCATCGCCGCCGCCGCCCGCCGGCACAGTTCGGCGTGGCTGGCGCCATGGCTGGCGATCAGGCAGCCGGCCTGGCGCACGTCGCCGGTGTTGTACAGCAGGGGGGCGCCATCGGCATGGCTGAAGGCCCCGCCCGCCGCCGCCAGCACCGCATGCGGTGCGGCCATGTCCCAGTCCTTGGGGGCGCTGCGGCCCGACAGGGAGATGTATAGATCGGTCTGACCCCGCAGGATCGTGGCCACCTTGCCGCCCACGCTGCCCATCGCCAGGGTGTCGCCCAGCTGCAGGGCCGCCAGCAGCTGCTCCAGCCGGTCGTCGCGGTGGCTGCGGCTGGCCACCAGCACCAGCTCGCCCAGGTCGCGCCGGGGGCTCAGGCTGGCGGGCCGCTGCTCGCCGGCCCGGTTTTCGCACCAGGCCCGGCCGCCGGCGGCCGCCCCCCCCTCGGCATCGCTGGCCAGCAGGCCGAACCACAGTTCTTCCAGTTCAGGCAGCAGCACCACCCCCAGCACCGGCTGCCGGCCGTGCACCAGGGCCAGGTGCACGGCGTATTCGCCGGTGCCCTGCAGAAAGTCCTTGGTGCCATCGAGCGGATCCAGGATCCACAGCCATTCGGCCGCCAGCGGTTCGCCCTCGGTGAGCTGCTGGCGGGCGGTCTCCTCGCTCAGCAGGGTCCAGGCCACGTCGCCGAAGGCGGCCCCCAGGCCGTCGAGCAGCCAGCTGTTCACCGCCAGGTCGGCGGCCGATACGGGACCTTCGCCCCCTTCGTCCACGCTCAGGGCCCGGCCGAAGCCGTAGGGGGGCTGCTCACCGCGGGCGTAGGCCCGCAGAATGTCGGCCGCGCCCCAGCAGAGGCGGCGGAGTTCCGCCAGCAACGGCTCCGCCTCCACGCCGGCGGGCAGCTGGGGTCGGAACGCCATCATGGAACGGCAAAGACCCATTGTGCAGGACTCCTGGCGCCGTCTCCACCCGAGCCATCACCGGCCAGCCCCGAACCCGCCGCCGGGGTGCTGTATCTGGTGGGCACACCGATCGGGCACCTGGGTGATCTGTCGCCCAGGGCCCACCAGGTGCTGGCGGGGGTGGCCCGCATCGCCTGCGAAGACACCCGCCGCAGCGGCCTGCTGCTGCAGAAGCTGGGCCTGGCGGGCCGGCCGCTGCTGAGTTTCCACGCCCACAACCAGGGGGGCCGCATTCCCCAGCTGCTGGCGGCCCTGGCGGCGGGCGAATCGCTGGCGCTGATCTCCGATGCCGGCCTGCCGGGCATCTCCGATCCCGGCGAGGAGCTGGTGGCGGCCGCCCGTGCCGCCGGCCATGCGGTGGTGTGCGTGCCCGGCCCGTGTGCCCTCACCACAGCCCTGGTGAGCAGCGGCCTGCCCAGTGGCCGCTTCTGCTTCGAGGGCTTTCTGCCGCCGAAGGCCGGCCCCCGCCGGGCCCGGCTGGCGGAACTGGCCGCCGAGCCGCGCACGCTGGTGTTCTACGAGGCCCCCCACCGGCTGCTGGCCCTGCTGGAGGACCTGCTGGCGGTGGTCGGCGACCGGCCGCTGCAGGTGGCCCGGGAGCTCACCAAACGCCACGAACAGCAGGTGGGGCCCACGGTGGCCGCCGCCCTGGACCACTTCCGCCACACCGCTCCCCAGGGGGAGTTCACCCTGGTGCTGGGTGGTGCACCGGCGGCGGAGCCGCCGGTCTGGGATGGGGAGGCCCTGCGCGGCCAGCTGGAGGGCCTGCAGGCGGAGGGCCTGGGGGCTGCGGAGGCGGCACGGCTGCTGGCGGAGCGCACCGGCCACCGGCGCCGTGATCTGTATGCCCTGCTCCATCGCGATGCGCCGCCCGATCGCGACCCGGCAGACTGAGGCTGTGCTTCCACTGCGCTCTCGCCCATGCTGCTACGCCTGCGCCTGGTGATCGGCAGCCTGCTGGCCGGTGCCGTGGTGCTGCTGGCGGTGCTGCTCGGCGCCCAGAACCTGGAGGATCGGCCGCGGCTCAATCTGCTGCTGGGCACCAGTGCTCCGCTGCCGAGCGGTTTTCTGATCGGTCTGGCCCTGGCGGCGGGGCTGATCGGCGGTGGCAGTGCCGTGGCCCTGCTCGCCCCCGACGACGACGACTGACCCAGGCCCCGGCTGACCCAGGCCCCGGCTGACCCATGCCCCGGCATGCTGCTGTTCAGCCTCCGGGCAGGGCATAGAGGGCCCCTTCGATCACCACCCGGCTGATGCCCTGGGCCAGCAGGTAGGGGGCCGTGCGCTCCAGGATTCCCGGGTCCGGCACCTTGATCACCCGCTGGTTGCGGCCACAGAGGCGCTTGGCCTGGCGCGGGTTGGCGTACATCACCAGGGCCTGGCGCTGCTGCTCGGTGTCGCTGAGCCGGCCCAGCTCGGGCACCTCGCTCAGGGGCAGGGCCTGCAGCTCCACGGTTTTGTCCACCAGCATGTACACGCTGGCGGGCAGGGCCGCACCGCTCAGGGGCTGGGGTTCGCAGAGGGCGTGATCGTCCACATGCTCCAGCACCGGCACGGGCCGGAAGGGATCGTGGAGATCGCCGGCGTCCTCGTCGTCATCCACATCGTCATCGCCGAAGTCTTCGCTGAAGTCATCGGCATCGTCGATGGCCAGCAGGGCCGTGTCGTGGCTGGCCTGGAGGGTGGCCTGGGGAGTGTCCGGCTCGGGCTCAGCCTGCGGTTCGGGCGGCGGCGGGGCCACCGCTGCTGTGGCCACCTCGCTGCGCTCACCACTGCTCCGCCGCTGCCGCTGCTGCTGTTTCTTGATGCGCTCGTACTCGTCTGGATCCAGGGCCGCCTTCACGGCCCGGCTGGCCGTGTTGGCGCTCACGCCGAAGACCACCGCCAGGTCGCTGGCGGTTTCGCCGGCCCGGAACCGCTCCACCAGCTCGCTTTTCTGGCTCTCG
>JBKDDA010000041.1:0-7983 GCA_046313055.1 Synechococcaceae cyanobacterium
CGCATCGGCCAGACCAACCGGGTGATGGTGCACAAGTTCATCACCAGCGGCACGGTGGAGGAGAAGATCGACCGCATGATCAGCGACAAGGCCAAGCTGGCCGAAGACATCGTGGGCAGCGGTGAGGAGTGGCTGGGCGGCCTCGATGTGGGTCAGCTGCGGGAGCTGGTGGCCCTGCAGGAGCCGGCGTGATCGACCTCTACTGCGAACGCCTCGGGCCGGGCCCGTGGGCCGAGCCGCTCAACGCCGTCACCAACCTGGCCTTCGCCCTGGCGGCCTGGCGGCTGGCCCGGCTGGCCGGTGCGCCCGGCCCCGCTGGCGACCGGGGGGTGCTGGCCCTGGCGGGGCTGGCCCTGGCCCTGGCCATCGGCAGCGGCCTGTTCCACACCGTGGCCACCCCCTGGGCCATGGCCGCCGACGTGTTGCCGATCCTGCTGTTCCAGCTGCTGTTTCTGCTGCTCTGGCTGCAGCGGCGCCTGGGCCTGGCGCTGCAGCAGGCGGCCGGCCTCTGTGGCCTGTTTCTGCTGGCCAGCCTGGCGGGGCGTGCCTTTCCCGGCCTGCTCAACGGCTCCCTGGCCTACGCGCCCACCCTGGCGGTGCTGGCCCTGCTGGCCTGGCACGACCGGCGCCGGGGGCGGGGGAGCCTGTTGCTGCAGGCCACGTTGCTGTTCGCCCTGTCGCTGCTGCTGCGCAGCCTCGACAACCTCCTCTGCCCCGTCTGGCCCCTGGGCACCCACCTGTTCTGGCATCTGCTCAATGCCGAGGTGCTCGTGCTCAGCGGCCGGGCGTTGGCCGGGCCGCGGGGCGGCGCCCAGGCGACCGCGACCTAGTTCCAGGGCCAGGGCAGCGACTCCAGCCAGGTCACCCGTTGCAGGGCCCGCTCCCGCTCGGCTCCGGCGGCCGGGTAGACGAAGCCGGGGCAGCCGCCGTTGTAGCGGCGCCCATTGGGGCAGGTGGTGCGTTGCACCGCCACATCCAGCCAGCGGGTATCGAGGGTCTCGGCCCCCTGCATCCGCGCCCCCCGCAGTGACCCCCTCAGCATCACCACCCCGTTGAGGTCGGCATGCTGCAGGTTGGCCTGGCTCAGGTCGGTGTCGACCAGCAGGGCACCCACACCGGTGTCGTCGCTCACCTGGCCGGTCGCCTGGGCGGAGCAGCTGGCCAGGGGGAAGCAGGGGTGCTGGCGGTCGCCCCTGAGTCGCACGTCGTCTTCCTCCTCCACCTCCACCAGCCGGATGCCCAGATGGGCCCGCGACAGGTCGGCACCCACCAGGCTGGTGCGCTCCATCCGGGTGGCGGTGAGGCTGGCAGCGTGCAGGTTGGCGCCGTCGAGGCGGGCGTCGGTGAGCCGGGCCCGGGCCAGGTTGGCGCCGCTGAAATCGGCACCGCTGGCATCGCTGCGGGCCAGGTCAACGCTCTCGAGATCCGCCCCCCGCAGCCGGATGCGCCGCAGCCGGGCCCCCGCCAGGTTGCTGCTCTCCAGGTCATTGCCCTCGGCATCCGCATCGTTGAGGTTGGCCCCGCGCAGGTCGGCCGACTCCAGATCGCAGGAGCGCAGCAGGGCCCCCTGCAGACTGGCGCCCGCCAGCTGGGCGTTCGCCATGTCGGTGCCGATCAGGTGCGCCCCCATCAGCTGGGCTCCCCGCAGATCGGCATTTTCCAGGTCGGTGCCGATCAGCCGGGCGCCGCGCAGGTCGGCTCTCCGCAGATCGGCGTAGCGCAGGTCCAGCCCGCTGAGATCGGCGCCGGCGCACCGGGCCCCGGGACCGATCTCACAGCCCTTCGGCAGCAGGCGCCGGCAGGGGGCCTCTGGTGGCACCACACAGCCCACGGCCTTGCCGGGTGCGTCGGTGCGCAGGCAGCAGAGGGAGCGGCCGCTCATCAGGGCCCGCACCGCCGGATCCGGCGCCGCCACGGGTCCTGGGGCGGCGGCTGCGGATGGCCCGGCGGCCATGCCGGCGGCGAGGGCCGCTGTGGCCAGCATGGCCTGATGCAACAGGGGTCGACGCTGGTCGGTCATGCAGGCATGGCGAGACCCCCCATGGTTGTCAGGGTTGGGGTCTGCTGTCAGCCTCCCGCATGAGGATCCAGTGGCGGTAGAGCCGCTCCATGCCGCCCTGCGACTCCTCGGCGGCCAGCCAACCGTTCACCCAGTCGGCCAGGTTGGGATCGCTGCCGCCGATCAGCAGCACCAGCCGCACCGGCAGGGCATCGGCAAAGGGGGCCAGCAGAGTGGTGTGGGGGTGCACCACGGCCCAGGCGGCTCCCCCTTCGGCGATGCTCAGCAGCCCATCGAAGCGCCGGTCGCCGGCGGCGCTGAAGAAACTCCGCTTGCTCTCGATCGGCAGCAGTTCCACGCTGGTGCGCCCCCGGCCGAGCCGTTCCCCCAGTTGCTCCCGCAGCAGCGGCGACTCCAGGGCTGGATCCGGCAGGGCCAGCCGCAGGGGGCGACCGAGTGGTCGGCGGCCGAGGTTCTGGATTCGGGCCACGGCCTCATCCCGCACCACCAGCCCCAGGTGGGCCCGCAGGTAGGGCTGGCTGGCGTAGAAGCGGGCGGCCCGGCCAGGGCTGCCCGCCACCCCGCCGGCCACCAGATCCAGGCGCCCCTGCTCCAGCCAGGTCTCCAGCTGCACCATCGATCCTTCCACCAGGTCGATCCGCTCCACCCCCAGGTCGTGCGCCAGGCGCCGCAGCAGGTCGAGATCAAAGCCCACCCATTGGCCGGCGGTGTTGCGGTAGGCCCAGGGCATCGCCTCGCGCCGCACCCCCAGCCGCAGCACCCGCCGTTGCTGCAGGGCCGGCAGCGTCAGCGGCGCCGGCGGCGGCAATGGCACGCTGCGCACGGGTGGCTGGCGCACCAGGGGCTGGCGCTGCAGCAGCACCTGGTCCTTGCGGTAGTCGCCACGCAGGGCCTGGGCCAGGCCGCCGCGCACGCCGCCGCCGCCCAGCCAGGCCAGGCTGCCCGCCAGGCCCACGCCCAGCAGCAGCGGCGTGGGCCGCAGCCGCAGCCGGCCGGCCGCCACCGTGACCACCAGCAGGGCCATGGTCAGCAGGCCCAGCACGGTCATCAGCTTTTCGAAGCGGTAGATCCACACCCCGGCCAGATCCAGCACCTGCAGCAGATCCAGCGGCAGCCCCTGCAGCTGCAGGCCCTCGCGCACCGCGGTCTTCAGGCCCCCCATCACGCTGGGGATGCCGATGGCCAGGTAGCGCAGGCTGGCCTGCAGGCCCATCGGCTGGTCGAAGAACCAGCCCAGGAACGGCACGCACACCAAGGCCATCACCTGTCCAAGGCCCGGCAGGGCGTAGGCCAGCGCCACAGTGGCCGTCATCTCTTCCTCCAGCTGCTGCCGCGGCTCCGGTGCCAGCCAGTTCTGGTGGGCGAGCAGGGTCCTCAGGTTGGCGAGCAGAACCGGCAGGGCCACCGTGGCATTGCCGGAACCGAAGGCAAGGCTGAGGGGGCCGGCCCCCACCTGCCACAGCTCCCGGGGCCGCAGGGGGGTGACCGCCAGCAGCAGGGCCGGCAGCAGCAGCAGCAGGGCCAGCGAGGCCACCAGCGTGATCCAGAACAGACCCTGCAGCCGCAGCAGCAGCGACAGGTCGGCCTCCGCTGCGCTGCGGGCGGTGAGGGCCACGATGCTGAGTGGGATCAGCCCGGCCACGATCCGGTTGAGATCGCGGAACAGGGAGCGCAGCACCGCCAGCGGCCGCAGCAGATCTCCGCGGCTGGGGTTGCTCTGCAGCAGCACCCCCAGCACGGCGCAGACCACCACCACGGCCGGCACGTTGTCGCTGGCCAGCGCCTGAAACAGGTTGGCGGGCACATAGGTGCGCAGCAGATCGATCTGATCGGGCCGCGCCAGCAGCGAGGGGGCAAAGAAGTCGGAGCTCACCAGTGGCGGCAGCATCGCCGGCATCAGCAGCACCGCCCCGGCCCCGATCAGCAGCAGCAGCAGCAGCGGCAGGCCTCCTCGCCGCAGCAGCACCGCCATGGACCCTTCCGGCAGGCTGCCGAGGGCCTGCAGCACCTCGCAGATCAGGTAGGGCATCACCACCAGCTGCGAGGCCTGCAGGCCGATCACGCCCAGGGGTGCCACCCAGGGCACCACCGCCGGCAGCAGGCGGCCCAGGGCAACACCGACCAGGATCGCCAGCCCACAGCGCAGCCCCAGGGAGCGGGGCCAGAGCAGCCGCCCCAGCTGCTGGCGGCGCGTGCGGAAGAGGCTGGGGGAGTGCCGGAGCAGGTCATCGCGCCAGCGGCACACCAGCTCCACCGGCACGCCGTGGCGAGCCGCCAGCTGCTGCAGCGTTTCCCGGGCGGCTATGGCCTCCAGGGCGACCTGGGCCTTGAACGCCGCGGAATGCGGTGGCTGGCGCTGCATCAGGACACGGCCGTTGCGTCTGCAGAGGACCGGGCGAACGGTATCGGCCCTGGGACCAGGCACAACCCCCCGGGCCCCCGTGGCTGGATAATGCGGCCATTGCGCCGGCGGCCATGACCGTCTCCCAAGCCGCCATCGGCACCCAGCTGGGTGACCAGGGCATCGCCCAGCCGCCCTGGTGGGTGGAGCAGTGGATGGAGCTGATCAACTCCTACCGCTTCAAGAAGCGGCTCGAACGGGCCTGGGGTTACGCCCGCGAGGGCAATGTGGTGTCGATCCGCTTCGAGGGGCGGCGGGTGCATGCCCGCGTGCAGGGCACCGAGCCTGATCCCTACAAGGTGAAGCTCTGGCTCGATGTGCTCAGCGACGACGACTGGGGATACGTGCTCGATGCCCTCAACGAGAAAGCCCGCTGGTCGGCCCAGCTGCTGGCCGGCGTGATGCCCCGTGACATCGAGCGGGCCTTTGCCGCCAGTGGCCGGCGGCTGTTTCCCTTCAAGCTGCAGGAGGTGCGCAGCGAGTGCACCTGCCCCGACAAGGTGAACCCCTGCAAGCACATCAGCGCGGTGTATTACCTGATGGGCGATCGCTTCAGCGAAGACCCGTTCGTGCTGTTCCAGCTGCGGGGGCGCACCCGGGCCCAGCTGCTGGCCGATCTGGCGGAACGGCGCCGGCGGGGCGCCCGGGCCCGGGTGGAGCATGCCCCCCATCCGCCCCATCCGGCGATCACCGATCCGGCCCGCTGGTGGCGGTACGACGCGCCCCTGGATCCGGACCTGGTGGTGATCACACCGGCCATGGAGGGGGAGGCGGGGCTGGATGCGGCCGGTCCGTTGCCCCTGGCCGAGGAGCCCCGCTTTCCGGAGGCGAATCGGCTGTTTCTCGAGAGGGTGCGCAGCCAGGGTGAGGCCATGGGCCAGCTGGCCCTGGCCCGGGCCATGGCGGCGGGTGCCGAGGAGCCGGCAGCCGCCCCGGCCGACGGCTGCTGATGCCCCCGGCCGCATCCCCCGGGCTGGTCGAACCCCCCTGGCTGGCCGGCGATGGCCTCTCCTGGGCCGTCGCGATTCTCGACAGTCATGCCCTGGCCTTCGCGCGGCCCCTGCTGGCCGGAGTCGGTCCGGGCGATGGCCTTTGTGCCCGCCAGCGGGCCCAGGAGCTGTTTGCGGCCCCGCTGGTGGTGCTCGCCCACGACGGTGGCGCGGATCCGCGGCTGACCTACGCCAACGCCGCCGCCCTGCGGCTGTGGCGCTGCCCCTGGCGGGAGCTGGTGGGCATGCCCTCGCGGCTCACCGCCGAGCCGGCCCGGCAGCCGGAACGGGCGGCGGCACTGGCGCTGGCCCGCCAGCGCACCGCCCTGAGGGGGTATGCCGGTGTGCGCATCGACAGCCGGGGTGGCCGTTTCCTGATTCGCGGCGCCCGCATCTGGAGCGTGGGTGCGGGTCAGGCTGCTGCCTTCGACGACTGGTGTCGGCTGCCCCAATGATGGTGCTGTGCATGACTGCTTCGTGGGTTCCATGACACCGGTTGCTGTGTCGAACCCGAGCAATAACCAAGCGTTCTGCATGATTTAACCAGTCCTTATTCCTTGGCCGGCTTCTCGCTGCAACGGTGGGCGCAGGTCTGGAACCCCGGATGGCCATCACGTTCACTTCCGTCAGCCAGAGCACCTCCAACGCCCTGGTTTCGCCTGGTCTGATCAATGTGAGTTCCCTCGGCGCCAATGCCGAGATCTCAGCCTATGCGCCTCTCCATCGTTTTCTCTACACCGTTGGTGGTGGCTCTGGGAGCATCGTTGTCACCGATCTCCGCGACCCCACCCGTCCGCGTCTGGTGGCCAAAGGCAATCCCGAGCTGAACCCCACCACCGGCAATCCTCTCCAGACCCTCCAGAGTGTTGCCGTCTACGGCAATCTGCTGGCCGTGGCTGTTCAGAACACGGTCAAGACCGACCCCGGGTTCGTCGAATTCTTCGACATCAGCGACCCCGCCCTGCCCGTGGCCCTGGCCACCCTCACGGTGGGTGCCCTGCCGGACATGGTGAAGTTCAGCGGCGATGGCCGCAAGCTGCTGGTCACCAATGAAGGGGAACCGAACGCCGACTACACAATCGATCCGGAGGGGTCGGTTTCGGTGGTCGACACCAGCGGCTTTCTGGCCGCCACGCCAGTGGCTCCAACCCAGGCGGATGTGCAGACGGTGGGCTTCGGCGCCTGGGAGAACCGCCGCGCCGAGCTGATCAATCGAGGCGTGCGCATCGGCCAGCGCCTGGGGGTGACCACCACCGTGGCCCAGGACATCGAACCCGAAGCGATCGCCATCAGCGCCGACGGCAACACAGCCTGGGTGTCGCTGCAGGAGAACAACGCCATTGCCGTGCTGGATCTGGCCGGCAGCGAGCCGGTGATCAGGGAGATCTTTTCTGCGGGTCTCAAGGACTGGAGCCGGGGTGGCGCCAGCGCCGCAAATGTCGACTTTGCGCTTGAGTACGCCGCTGGCAGCGCCAACCAGCCCGCCGGCGTGCAGGCCGGCGGCATCTCCGGCCTCTGGTTCGACGGCACCGAGACAGTGGGCGGCCAGAACCTTGACATCTACTACGCCAACACCGACCGGGGGCCCAATGGCCCGCTGGTATCCGGCAAGCGCCAGTTCCTCGACCCTGATTTCCAGCCCACCATCTACAAGCTGGGGGTTGACCGGGCTACGGGTGCCGTGAGTGAACTGGCCCGCATCGGCCTGAAGCGCCCCGATGGCACCCCCGTCACCGGCCTGCCCCAGCTGCAGGGCAAGGACGATATCCCAATCGATTCAGCCAATAACCCCCTGGCCTACGACCCGTTCGGAATTGATTCCGAAACCGTGTCGGTGCTGACGGTCACCATTGGCGGCAGTGCCCGCAAAGTGTTTGCCGTGGGCGATGAGTATCGCGGCCAGATCGCCCTGTTTGATTTCACCACCGGCAACCTGATCCAGCGCTACATCCCGGCGGGTCAGAAGGCGCAGCTGCAGGCCCAGCACGGCGCCGTGATCGGTGCTGAAACGATCGATAGTCTGCCGGCCATCTATGGCAGCAATCGCTGGAGTAATCGGGGTATCGAGGGCATGGCCTTCAACCCCACCGACGGGCTGCTGTATGCCTTCATGCAGAGCCCGCTCGACAAGGACGCCAACGGCACCAGCGCGAGCCGCAGCACCTCGGAGCTCACCCGAATTCTGGCCATCGATCCGGCCACCGGCACGCCGGTGAAGGAGCACCTGTACCTGCTCAGCGGCCGCACCGGCCAGGACAAGATCGGCGATGTGACCTACGACGCGGCCCGTGGGGTGTTCCTGGTGATGGAGCGCGACAGCAGCCGCAGCCTCACCGGTTTCAAGCATGTCTACGAGGTCGACCTGCGCGGTGCCACCGACACCCTGCCGCTCACCCTGGCCAGCCAGGTGGAGGCTGCTGTCTTCCCGTCGGAGACGTTCCTGGTGGGAACGGAAGGCCGTGCCGTGTTCAGGGAGGTGATCGATGCCGGTGAGCAAGGCAATAACGGCTATCGCTTCAACGGCATCCCCGATGGCATCGGCGTCACTGACAACGGTGATGGCACCCTGCGGG
>JBKDDA010000042.1:0-34401 GCA_046313055.1 Synechococcaceae cyanobacterium
CCGTGATCGGTCGGCGGCGGAGATGGTCGAAGGTCACCCCCAGGCCCTGGGTGATGAACTTCGCCGCTCCCACCGCATCCTGGGTGTAGTCGCCGACTTTCTTAAGGAACCCGAACATGGGGGGAGGGAAGCTCAGGGAACGGGGGTGGCCCCATGATGGCGGCCGGGAAGGGGATGTGTCGCAGCCGCTGAAGCAAGGGACCAAGATCCCGGCCGGGCGGCGTGTCTGGGGCAGGGTCAGCCGCCAAAGGCGCCCGGGAAAGCAAGCTTCAGGGCGGCGGTGACCAGCAGATTGACCAGGGCCAACGGCAGCAGAAACTTCCAACCCAAATCGAGAAGTTGGTCGATCCGAACCCTTGGCACGGTCCAACGCAACAGGATCGCGAAGAACACCAGCAGGTAGGCCTTGAGCACGGTCATCACGATGCCGAGGCTGGCGGTGATCACCTGGATCAGGGGAGCATCGGCCGACTGGCCCAGCCAGCCGGCCAGCCACTCCACCGGGATCGGGAACCCCCAGCCGCCGAGGTACAGCACCGAGACGAGCAGGGCGGAGAGCACCAGGTTGATGTAGCTGCCCAGGTAGAAGAGGGCAAACTTCATGCCGGCATATTCGGTCTGATAACCGGCCACCAGCTCCTCCTCAGCCTCCGGCAGGTCGAAGGGCAGGCGCTCGCATTCGGCCAGGGCGCAGATCCAGAAGATCACGAACCCAACCGGCTGACGCCAGATGTTCCAGCTCAGAATGCCGGCGGTGTTCTGCTGATTGACGATGTCGATGGTGCTGAGCGAGTTGCTCATCATCACCACGGCGAGCACCGCCAGGGCGAGGGGGATCTCGTAGCTGATCGATTGGGCCGCAGCCCGCAGCCCCCCCAGCAGGGAGTACTTGTTGTTGGAGGCGTAGCCGCTCATCAGCAGGCCGATCGGCTGGATGCTGCTGAGGGAGATCCAGAGGAACACCCCCACCCCCACGTTGCTGATCAGCAGGTTCTGACCGAAGGGCACCACCAGCCAGGACAGGATCACCGGCACCAGCACCAGCACGGGGCCGAGGGTGAACAGCAGCCCATCGGCCCGGGCGGGGATGATGTCTTCCTTGACCAGCAGCTTGAGGCCATCGGCCATGGGCTGGAGCACCCCCAGGGCACCGGCGTATTCGGGGCCGATGCGCTGCTGCACGGCGGCGGAGATCTTGCGCTCGAGCCAGACATTCACCAGCACCCCCACCACCGCAGCCACCAGCACCGAGAGCATGGGCAGGGGCAGCCAGAGCAGATGGGCGGCCCCGTGGCTGAAACCGAGGCTCTCCAGCAGGTCCACGACACTGGCCTGGAGATCGAGGCCGCCGCTGGCGGCCGCGGCCGTGCTGGCGAGAAGGGGTGGCGTGGCCATCATGGAAGGTCCGACAGGGGCAACTTAGGCGCCGCAGGCCCCAGGGCGGGGCAGGGCGGCCGACTCAGGGGGTGACGGCGCCACGCTGCTCGATCGGCAACCAGCGGCGATCGGCCGAACCGGTGTAGATCTGGGAGGGCCTGAAGATGCGGTTGGCGCCCAGCTGCTCCCGCCAATGGGCCAGCCAGCCGGCGGTGCGGGCAATGGCGAAGATCGGCGTGAACAGATCCCGCGGGATGCCCAGTTTGCGATACACCAGGCCGCTGTAGAAATCCACGTTGGGGTAAATGCCCTTGGCACCGAGGCGGTCGGCCGCCACCTCCTCAAGCCGCCGGGCCACGTCGTACATCTCGTCGTGGCCGAAGCTGCGGAAGAGATCCTCGGCCAGCTTCTGCAGGATCACGGCCCGGGGATCCTTGACCCGGTACTCGCGGTGGCCGAAGCCCATGATCTTCTGCCGGCCGGCGATCGCCTGATCCAGCCAGGGTTCCACCCGGTCCACGCTGCCGATCTCGTCGAGCATGTCAAGCACGTCTTCGTTGGCGCCGCCATGCAGCGGGCCGGCCAGGGTGCCCACCGCCGAAGCCACCACGGCATAGGGATCAGTGAGGGTGCTGGCCGTCACACGGGCGCTGAAGGTGCTGGCATTGAGGCTGTGCTCGGCATGGAGGATCAGGCAGGCATCGAAGATGCGGGCCGCCAGTGGGTCGGGCTCCCGCTCGGTGAGCATGTAGAGAAAGTTGGCCGGGTAGGTGAGGTCATCGCGGGGCTGGATCGGATCCTGGCCCTTGCGGATCAGCTGAAAGGCGGCCACCATCGTGGGGATCTTGGCGATCAGCCGCACCACCGCATCCACGATGTACTGCGGATCGTTGAGGGCACGCCGCGAATAGAAGAGTCCCAGCGATGCGGCGCTGGCCTGCAGGGCATCCATGGGATGGCCGCTGGCCGGGAAGCACTTCATCATGTCGCGGATGCGGAAGCTCACCCGCCGGTGCATCTGCACCTCCTGCTCAAAGCTGCCGAGCTGGTCGAGGCTGGGCAGCTCGCCCCAGATGAGCAGGTGCACCGTTTCCAGGAAGCTGCAGTGGTCGATCAGCTCCTGCACGTCGTAGCCGCGGTAGGTGAGCAGGCCCCGGCCGCCATCGATGTCGCAGATGGCCGACTGGGTGGCCGGCACCCCCTCCAGGCCCGGACGGAAGGGCGCCGGCGGGGCGGCGGCGGGGGCCATGGTGGATTCGGCTGCCATCTCGGGCTCTCGGATCTGGGGCGAACTTACGCGCGAAGGCGGATCAGCGCTGCTCCTGGAGCACCAGTCGGGGCGTGAGCAGGGCCCGGAGCCGGCCGCTGCCCTCCAGCCGCCCCGTGCGCCAGGCCGGGCTGGGGGGCAGCTCCAGCCAGGCCAGGCCGGCCTTCTTGAGGCTGAGCGAAGCGGCAGGTGCCGCCAGCAGCCGGGCCGCCAGCCGGCCCAGGTCGGGTTCATGGCCCACCAGCAGCAGACGCGTCCAGGCCGGGCCCATGGCCTCCGGCCCCCAGAGGCTCTCGAGCAGGGGCAGGGCATCGCCGGCAGGGGCCAGCGGATCGGCCAGCTCCAGGGTGCCGGCCAGGCCGGCGGCGATCGCCAGCTCCGCCGTCTCGCGGGCCCGCCGCAGCGGACTGGCCAACAGGCGGTCGGCCCGCAGGCCCGAGGCCACCAGCCGGTCGAGCACCTCCCGGGTGCGGCGGCGGCCCAGGGCGGTGAGGGGCCTGGCGGCCTCCTGCTCGGCCGAGGCATGGGGATCACGCTCTTCGGCGATGCCATGGCGCAGCAGCAGCAGCTCGCGCCCGCCGCTGGCCTCAGCCATCGGCACCCTCCAGCTGCAGCAGCCCCTGCAGCCGCCAGCCATCGGCATCGGGACCGGCCGCCAGGGCCAGGCCGCTCACGGAATCGGCGAGGGGTGCCGCCGCCAGGCCGGACAGCAGGCGCCAGGGCTGCCAGCCAGCCATGAGGGCCGCCGCCGGCTGCCGGTCGAGGGCCCACTGGAGCGGTGCCTCGGGCCAGGCCAGGGCCTGCAGCTGGGACAGCCGCCGGCGCTGCAGGGCCCCGCGGTGGGGGTGGGCCTGGCGATCGATGCCGGCCAGATCGGCGCTCCACCAGGCCACACCGGCGCTGGTGCTGCGGGCGGCGGCCAGCTCCACCTCCAGGCTGGCCGGGCGGCCGCCCCGGGCCGCCCGGGTGCCCAGGCGGCTCCACACCTGCAGCGGGCTGCCATCCACCATGAGGGGGGCCTGGCTGAGCCCCTCGGCCGCCAGGGCCGGCTCCAGGGTTGCGGGGTCGGGATCGGTGGCCGGGGTGGCGAGCAGCCAGGCCTGGGGCCCGGCCGCCAGCAGCAGGGGGCCCGTTGCGGCGCTGGCCACGGTGAGGGGCAGGGGCCGGTCAGCACCGGCCCTGGCCAGGATCCCCCGGACCCAGGGGGCCGCCAGGGGATCGGCGAGCTGGGCGGCGGCATCCTGCAGCAGGGCCAGGCCAACGGGGCCATCGGCGAGCTGGGCGAGAAGGGCCTCGGCCCGGAGGGGGGCCAGCGACAGCGGCGGCGCCCCCCCCTCCAGGCGGCCATCGAGCCGCAGGCCGCGGCCCTGGGGCCGCAGGGCGGCCACCAGCAGGTCGGGCCCCTGCTGGGCCTGGGGGGGCAACGGCAGACCCAGCAGGGGCCCCAGGCCGTCGGGCCGGGCCACGAGCAGGGCCACCCCCTCGCCCGCCTGGGCCAGCGAGCGCTGCAGACCGGGCAGCGAACCCTGGTGCAGCTCGTCGATCTGGGAGACATCCAGGGCCCGCTCGAGCACCGTGCGACCCGAGGCGATCAGCACCAGGTCATCGTTGATCAGGGCGGTGGCCAGGGGCTGGGGGTCCTGGCCGAGCAGGGCGCCACGGCCGCTGATCAGGCCCATGCCGCGATAACGGCTCACCTGCAGATCCACACCCGCCAGGCTGCGGGTCTGCCAGAAACGCTGCAGAAAGCGGCGGGCCCCCTCGCCGTCGCGGCTGCGGAGGGCCAGCAGCCAGCCGGCCGGGTCGCCGCCGGCAGGGGGGTCGGTGATCGCCAGGGCCAGCTCGGAGCCCAGCCAGCCGGCCAGCTCATCGTGGTAGTCGAGCCCGGCGGCGGCGAAGGCCCCGTCCCGCAGGGCGGCGATGGTGTCGGCAGCCTGGCGACGGCGGCGTGGACTGGCCACCGCCCGGGCGTAGGCCACGGGCCGCTCGGCGTCGCCCTGCCAGTAGAGAGCCAGGGGAGCCTGGCGGGGCACGAAGCGGGCCAGGGCCGGAGGGGCCAGCGGCTGGCGCTGCAGGGCCAGCGGGCTGCGGCGGGCCAGCAGCCACCAGCCGCCCACGCCCAGGCTCAGCAGGATCAACCCCACCGCCAGGAGCACCGCCAGGAAGGGGCGGACCTTCATGCCGCAACCGCAGAACGGCACCATCCTGCCGCCAGGGGGGCCGCCATGATGGGGGCCATGAGCCAGCCCCTCTCCGTTTCGGCCCGGGACCTCCAGCAACGCCTGCAGCAGGGTGAGTCAATCCAGATCGTGGATGTGCGGGAGGACAGCGAGCTCGCCCTGGCGCGCCTGCCCCTGCCGGTGCTCCATCTGCCGCTGAGCCGCTCTGCCGAATGGCTGGAGAGCCTGGAACAGCGACTGGATCGGCAGCGGCCGGTGCTGGTGCTCTGTCATGCCGGCATCCGCAGCTGGCAGATGGGCTGCTGGCTGATCCAGGAGCGGGGCTATCCGCTGGTCTGGAACCTGGAGGGGGGCATCGATGCCTGGAGCGTGCAGGTGGACCCCACCATTCCGCGCTACTGAATCGTTCAGCGCCACTGAATCGTGCCGCGCCACCGATCGGCATCGGCGGGCTGAGGCGCCTACATTGATGCCCCCCGATGAGGCCTGTTGTCCTCACTGCCCCGCCGCCATCAGGATGTTCTGCGTGCGACCGTGCGCCACTACGTCGACACCGTGGAACCGGTGGGCAGCCACACCCTGGTGCGGCGCTTCGGCTTTGATGCCAGCCCTGCCACGGTGCGCTCGGCCATGGGGGCCCTGGAGCAGCGGGGCCTGCTGACCCAGCCGCACACGTCAGCGGGCCGCATCCCCAGCCAGCTGGGCTACCGGTTGTACGTGGATGAGCTGCTGCCGGCCCCCGGTGCCGCCGCCCAGCAGCTGGAGCGGGAGCTGATGGCCATGAGCCTGCACTGGGCCGCCCTCGACGACCTGCTGCTGCAGCTGTGCCGCCGGCTGGCGGACCTCACGGGACTGCTGGGTCTGATCACCCGCCCGCAACGGCCCCGGCCGGGGCTGCAGGCGGTGCGGCTGGTGCCCAGCGGCGAGCGGCTGCTGGTGTTTCTGGTGCGCAGCCCGTCGCTCACCACCAGCCTCAACCTGCGCCTGAGCGGCCTCGATGCCGATGAGCTGCCGATCCTGGAGCGCTGGGTGAATGGCCAGCTGCCGGCCGCCCGCATCGGTGAACCGTTGGCCTGGCATCGCCTGCCCCGCCAGCTGCAACGCAGCGGCGACCTGCTGCGCCAGTCGCTCGACAGCCACGAACGGCTGGAGGAGCAGCTGCGGGGCGAAGCGGTGGCGGCCGGGCTGGGGGGGTTGCTGGGCCAGCCGGAATTCAGCCGTTCCTCGAGCCTGCTGCCGCTGGTGCGGCTGGTGGAGCAGGGGGCCCAGCAGGTGTTCGGCCCCGGGCCGTCGCTGGTGGGTGAACGGGTCTGGATCGGCAGCGAACATCCGCTGCCGGAGCTGGCCTCCTGCGCGGTGGTGCAGGCCAGCTACAGCAGTGGCGATGGCGGCACCGGCCATGTGGCCCTGGTGGGGCCCATGCGCATGGCCTATGCCACCGCCCGCGCGGCGGTGCAATCGGTGGCGGAGATCCTGCAGCGGCTGCTCGGCTGACCGGGCATGCCGCGCTGGGACCAGCCTCGGGGCGACCTTCTAATATCCGGCCCGAACCTCCCGGCCAGGCCGATGAGCGACAAGGCCCGCATCGGCATCTCAGGCACCGGTTTCATCGCCCGCCAGCTGCTCAGGGCCCTGGCCCGCACCAGTGATCTGGAACCAACGGCCGTGCTCAGCCGCCGGCCGGTGGCCGACCTGGGCGACGTGCCGTTGGCCCCGATGCTCACCAACGCCGTGGCCGATCTGGTGGAGCGCTGCGATCTGGTGGTGGAGTGCAGCGGTGACCCGATCCACACGGCTGATGTGGTGGCGGCGGCCTTCGGGCGCGGCCTGCCGGTGGTCACCATGAACACCGAGTTCCATGTGACCTGCGGCTCAGCCTTTGTGGGCCAGGGCTGGCTGAGTGAGGCCGAGGGCGACCAGCCGGGCTGCACCGCAGCGCTGGCCCGCGATGTGAGGGCCATGGGCTTCACGCCGCTGGTGTACGGCAACATGAAGGGCTTTCTCAACCACCACCCCACCCCGGACGACATGGCCTACTGGGGTGGGCGCCAGGGCATCAGCCTGGAGCAGGTGACCGCCTTCACCGATGGCACGAAGGTGCAGATGGAACAGGCGCTGCTGGCCAATGGCTGCGGCGCCTCGATCCTGCGCCAGGGGCTGGTGGGCGTGCCGGGCAGCGATCGGGTGGCGGCCGCCAGGGAGCTGGGCCGCATGGCGGAGGCCCACGGCAGCCCGGTGGCCGATTACATCCTGGAGCGGGGCCATCCGCCTGGGGTGTTCGTGACAGCCACGGCGGACCCGGCCGAGGCCGATGCCCTGCGCTACTACAAAATGGGCGAGGGGCCCCACTATGTGTTTGAGCGGCCGTATCACCTCTGCGCCCTGGAGATCGCCAAAACGATCCGCGAAGCCCTGGTGGGGGCCACACCCCTGCTCAACAACGGCCCTCGGCCGACGGTGAGTGTGGCCGCGATCGCCAAGCGCGATCTGGCGGCAGGCGAGCGGATCGCCCGAGGCATGGGGGGCTTTGATCTGCGCGGCGAAGCCGTGCTGGCGGAGGCGGCCCCTGGGCATGTGCCCCTTGGCATCGTGCTCGATGGTGTCGTGCGCCGGCCGGTGGCCGCCGGCGCCATTCTGGGTTGGGATGACATGGAGTTGCCCGACTCCCTGGCCCTGCGACTCACCCGCCGGCTGTTCGACTGATCGTCAGCTGGGAGACCTCAGCCCCCCAGCGCCCCACCGAGCCGATCGGCCACGGTGTTCACATCCTTGTCGCCACGGCCGGAGAGGTTGAGCACCACCTCGGTGCCGGGGGGCAGGGTGGGGCAGATCGTGTCGAGGGCCGCGAAGGCATGGGCCGTTTCCAGGGCCGGAATGATGCCTTCCAGCTGGCTGAGCCGCTGCAGGGCTTCAAGGGCCTGGTCATCGGTGACGGCGTGGTACTCGGCCCGGCCGATGCCGCGCAGGTAGCTGTGCTCCGGGCCCACGCCCGGGTAATCGAGGCCGGCGCTGATCGAGTGGGCTTCCTGCACCTGGCCTTCTTCGTCCTGCAGCAGCAGGCTCATGGCACCGTGCAGCACGCCCACCCGGCCCTCGGTGATGGTGGCGGCATGGCGGCCGCTGGCCACTCCCTCACCGGCGGCCTCCACCCCGATCAGGCGCACGCCCGTGTCCTCCACGAACGGATGGAACAGGCCCATGGCGTTCGAACCGCCGCCCACACAGGCCACGAGCACGTCGGGCAGGCGACCGAAGGCCTCCTGGCACTGCTGTTTGGCCTCGATGCCGATGCAGGCGTGAAAGTCGCGCACCAGCATCGGATAGGGATGGGGACCCGCCACCGAGCCGAGAATGTAGTGGGTGGTCTCCACATTGGTCACCCAGTCGCGGATCGCTTCACTGGTGGCGTCCTTGAGGGTGGCGGTACCGGCGGTGACCGGCTGCACCCGGGCCCCGAGCAGGCGCATGCGGAACACGTTGAGGGCCTGGCGGCGCATGTCTTCGGCGCCCATGTAGATCACGCAATCCAGCCCGAAGCGGGCGCACACGGTGGCGGTGGCCACGCCGTGCTGGCCGGCACCGGTTTCGGCGATGATCCGCCGCTTGCCCATGCGCAGCGCCAGCAGCGCCTGACCGAGGGCGTTGTTGATCTTGTGGGCACCGGTGTGGTTCAGGTCCTCGCGCTTGAGCCACAGGCGCGGGCCGCCCTCGGGCCGGCGGTAGTGCTCGGTGAGCCGCTCGGCTTCATAGAGGGGGCTGGGCCGGCCCACATAGGTGCGCAGCAGCTGGTTGAGCCGGTCGGTGAAGGCCGGATCGGCCCAGGCCTCGGCGGCGGCCGCCTCCAGCTCCGCCAGGGCCGGCATCAGGGTCTCGGGCACGTACTGGCCGCCGTAGGGCCCGAAGCGCCCCAGCGGATCGGGCCGCACTTCAGGGGAGAGGGCAGTGGGGGGAACGGTGGCGGTCACCGGCGGCGGCATGCAGTGGGGCCAGCCTAGGTACACGGTGGTGAACAACCGTGGCAGGCAGCGGGGTCGAGGCGCTGCAGACCCTGAACTGAGGGCAGAACAAACCCGCCGACGGGTCGGCTCAGAGCCGGAACATCACCTGGCTGATCACCAGCCAGGCCTCCTTGTCGCCGAAGCTGTCATAGGTGGTGAACTTGTAATTGCCCTCCAGACCGAGCTGCAGCCAGGCATTCACATCCCAGACCAGATTGGCGAAGACCGTGCTGTTGAGCTGCAGGCCGAAGCGACCGGGATCGCTGGCATTGTCGATGCCATAACCCAGGGCCAGCTTCACGTTGTCGGCCGCATGGATCGCCAGCTGCCCCCAGCCGCCGGAGGTGGGCACAGCCCGGTTGCTGGCGCGGTTGTAGGTCTGAAAGATGCCCGCCATGTATTCGCCCAGCCCCTGGCCGGTGTACAGCTCACCGCTCAGGGCCACGCGGCGGCCCAGGGCCAGCTGACCATCGACAGCCGCGCCCCACACGGTGAGCACCGTGCGGTCGTTCACCAGCCGCAGAGGATCGGTGCGGCGAATGTTGTCGAGCACCCGCAGCTGCCCCACCAGCCCTGACAGGCCCAGCTCCAGGGGTCGCAGCCGACGCCCGCCGGCCCGCTCGGCGGGGGCGCCGAAGCCCAGGTTGAGGCGGCCTTCCACATTGGGCCAGCCGTTGTCCTCCACCAGCTCCTGCTTGGGCAGATTGGCCAGATCCAGTTCCTTGGGCAGGGCGGTGGTGATCGGTGAGGCCGCCGCCAGCTGCAGCACCCCCCCGAAGCTCTCACCCGCCTCGAAGTTGCGCTCCAGTCGGAACTGGGGCCTGTAGGCACCGGGATTGCCGGTGGCCGCCAGCTTGCCGCTGGGCAGGGTGTCGGGATCCCGGGGGGCGAAGACATCAAAGTTCTGGCCGGCGGCGACCCGCCAGCCGCCATCGCTGATCTCGCCATAGAAGGCCACGGGCGTGAAGCTGTACCCCTCGGCCAGCAGGTTGTCCTGGAGGGTGAACAGGGCATAGCCCCCCGGGGTCCAGGCCCCCCAGCGGGGGCCGCGGAACAGGGCCGACACCGTGCTCTGCTGGGCCGAAACGTCGTAGGTGGCCTCGGGTGTCTTGGGGCTGACCACCAGGGGCTGGCCCGGATTGAAGGTGTAACGGCTGCTGGAGAAGCCCAGCAGTTTCGCCTCGGCCCGCACCTGCAGGCTGCTGCCGCCGGCCTGGAGGGTGAACCCCCGGCCGGGGCTGGCCTGCACCGCAGGCGACGCCAGCGCGACCGGAGCTGGAGCCTGGACCGGGACCGGAGCCGGCACCGAGGCCACAGGCGGTGCGCCCAGCTGGCGGCGCAGCTGGGCCAGATCCTGGGCCAGGGCTTCCTGGCGGGCGGTCTCGGCCAGCAGCTGGGCCTGCTGGGCGGCGATGCGCGCCCGGGATGAGGCCAGGTCCTGCTCCAGCTGCTCCAGCCGGGCCAGGGGATCCCCAGGGCTGCGGCAGGCAGGGATCGCCGCCATCCGTTGCGCCAGGCCGGGGTCGGCGCTCAGCAACCGGTCTGCCGGGGCATCGGCTGCAATATCGAGAGCGGCCCGGCAGGCGGGTTGGTCCAGGACGTGCGGTGCGGCCTCAACGGGGGCCAGCGGCAGGGCCACAGCGGTCAGCAGCAGGGGAAGCGATGGCCTTGCTGCCTTGGGTGCCGCCAGACGAGCCACGGGTGAGGCTGAATTCTCGGGGGATGATGGCGGCTGACCCCAGGTGCGGCAAGGGACAGCCCTGCACTGCAGAATCTCCAGCAGCGGCAGCACAGGGCTGATGGCCAACAAGGGCGGCTGGCAGGAATTCACCCGGCCCGAAAGCACCGCCCGGCCGGGGGCGGCGGCCCCTGCCACCCCCAGGGCCCAGCAGCGGGTGCGGGTGCAGCGCACCAGGGCCGGCAAGGGCGGCAAGCTGGTCACGGCCATCACCGGCCTGGAGATTGCCGAATCCGAAGCCCGCGCCCTGCTCAGAACCCTCAAGGCCTCCGCCGGCACCGGCGGCACCCTGAAAGACGGCGTGATCGAACTGCAGGGCGACCAGGTGGCGGCGGCCCTGGCGGCCCTCGAGACGGCCGGCTTCCGGCCGAAGCAGGCGGGGGGTTAGGCCATGCGCTGGCCCCTGCTCGCCCTGGTGCCCCTGCTGGCGGGCAGTCCCGCCGCGGCTGCGCCGGCCGCCCGGCCCGCACCGGCGGCCCCCCAGCCCTCCGGCTGCGCCACCGCCCTGGCCGCCGCCAGGGCCCAGCAGACCCGCCTGCTGGCCGCCGCCCCCAGCCTCAGCGTGTTGCTGCTGGGCGAAATCCACACCAGCGCGGCCGACCACGACTGGCAGCTGGCCAGCCTCGACGCCATCGCCCGGCGCCGGCCCCGGCTGGTGCTGGGGCTGGAGATGGTGCCGGCGGCGCGCCAGGCGGCCCTGGATCGCTACAGCGCCGGTGCCATCCAGGAGACCGCCTTTCTGCAGGAGGTGGGCTGGCAGGAGGTGTGGGGCCATGATCCCGATCTCTACCTGCCCCTGCTGCGCTGGGCCAGAAGGCAGGGGGTGCCGCTGCTGGCGCTGAACGCGGAGCCGGAGGTGGTGCGGCGGGTGCGGCGGCTGGGCCTGGCGGCGGTGCCGGCCTCCGGACGCGAGGGCATCGGGCCGCCGGCGCCGGTGGGGCCGGCCTACCGCCAGCGGCTCACGGCCGCCTGGCAGGCCCACCGGCCCCCCGCCACGGCAGGCAGCCCGGCAGGCAGCAGCATCGACCTGGAGCGCTTCATCGACAGCCAGCGCCTGCGCGACCGGGCCATGGCCGAGCGGATCGCCGCCGCCCACCGGCGTGAGCCGGACCGGCTGGTGGTGGCCCTGATCGGCGTGGGCCACCTGGAGGGGGGCGACGGCGTGCCCCGCCAGCTGCGGGCCCTCGGCATGGGGCGGGTGGAGCAGGCCCAACGGCCGGAGCTGCCGCCGGGCTGCGGGCCGGCACCGGCAGGCGCCCGGCTGGGGGCCTACCTGGAGAGCGCTGACGGGGCCGTGTGGGTGCGGCAGGTGGCGCCGGGCTCCGCCGCCGCCGCCGCCGGCCTGCGCCCGGGCGATCGGCTGCTGGAGCTGAACGGTGAACCGGTGCAGCGGGCCGGCCAGGTGATCCGGCGCGTGGCCGCCCAGCCGGCCGGTGTGCCCCTGCGGCTGGGCCTGGAGCGCAACGGCCGCCGCCTGACCCTGGAGCTGCAGCTGGCGCCCGCCCCCTGATGGCGCGGGGTGGGCCGCCAGGGAGAATGGCGGCCCGCTGCCGCCTGCCCCATGACCGCCGCCCCCTCCAACCCCGCCTACGGGGCCATGACCAGCCAGGGCGCCGCCACCAACATCGTGTGGCACCACTCCAGCGTGAACCGGGCGGCCCGGGCCCACCAGCGCGGCCACCGCAGCGCCATTCTCTGGTTCACCGGCCTGAGCGGCGCCGGCAAGAGCACCCTGGCCAACGCGGTGAACTCGGCCCTGTTCGAGCAGGGCCTGGCCTGTTACGTGCTCGATGGCGACAACATCCGCCACGGCCTCTGCAGCGACCTGGGCTTCTCCGATGCCGACCGGGAGGAGAACATCCGCCGCATCGGCGAGGTGGCCAAGCTTTTCCTTGATGCCGGCGTGGTGGTGCTCACCGCCTTCGTGTCGCCCTTCCGGGCCGATCGCGACCGGGCCCGGGCCCTGGTGGAGGCGGGCGACTTCATCGAGGTCCACTGCGCCGCCGACCTGGGCGTGTGCGAGGAACGCGACACCAAGGGCCTCTACGCCAAGGCCCGCGCCGGCGAGATCCGGGAATTCACCGGCATCTCCAGCCCCTACGAGGAGCCCGAGAGCCCCGAGCTGCGCATCGACACCGGCCGCCAGAGCCTGGAGGCCTGCGTGGAGCAGGTGCTCAACCATCTGCAGTCGGCGGGAGTGATCCCGGCGGCGGGCGAGGGCTGACCCGCCGGAACCGGGCAGAACCAGCGGAAGACATCCGGGGGGCTTCGGCGCCGGTCCGCCAGAGCGGCGCACAGTGACCACACCCCCCCCAACCGGTCGATGGTCCTTCACGAATACCCCCAGGGGAGCGCCTTCCCCGGCGAGATCAACCGCACCCGTGAGGGCTCCAGCCCGGCCTGGCCGGCACCGGTGCGCTCCCGACCCGGGGCCCCCAACGTGGTGATGGTGGTGCTCGACGACACGGGCTTCGCCCAGCTGGGCTGCTTCGGATCACCGATCCGCACGCCCCACATCGACAGCCTGGCGGCCGGCGGCCTGCGCTACGCCAACTTCCACACCACCGCCCTCTGTTCCCCCACCCGCGCCTGCCTGATCAGCGGCCGCAACCACCACTCCAACGGCATGGCCTGCATCACCGAGGGGGCCACGGGCTTCCCGGGCAGCAACGGCCAGATCCCGATCGAGAACGGCTTCCTCTCGGAGATCCTCCGGGACCAGGGCTACAGCACCTATGCGGTGGGCAAGTGGCACCTCACCCCGGCCCATGAATGTTCCGCCGCCGGCCCCTACGACCGCTGGCCCCTGGGCCGGGGCTTCGAGCGCTTCTACGGCTTTCTGGGGGGCGACACGCACCAGTACCACCCCGAACTCATCCACGACAACCACCAGGTGGAACCGGCGACAACGCCGGAGGAGGGCTACCACCTCACCGAGGATCTGGTGGAGCGGGCCATCGGCTTCATCGCCGACGCCCGCCAGGTGGATCCGGCCAAACCCTTCTTTCTTTACTTCGCCCCCGGGGCGATGCACGCCCCCCACCATGTGCCCCGGGAGTGGGCCGACCGCTACGCCGGCGCCTTCGACGACGGCTGGGACGTGTACCGCCAGCGGGCTTTTGAGCGGCAGAAGGCCCTGGGGGTGATCCCACCGGAGTGCGAGCTGTCGCACCATGACCCGGATGTGAAGCCCTGGGCGGAGTGCAGCGCCGATGAACGGCGGCTCTACGCCCGCATGATGGAGGTGTTCGCCGGTTTTCTGGAGCACACCGACCAGCAGATCGGCCGCCTGCTTGCGTTTCTGCGCCGGCTCGATGCCCTCGACGACACGATCGTGGTGCTCGTGTCCGACAACGGCGCCAGCTCCGAGGGGGGGCCAAGCGGCATGGTGAACGTGAACATGTGGCACAACAACCTCAGCAGCACGGTGGAGCAGCAGCTGGCCGTGATCGATGAGCTGGGCGGGCCGAAGCACTTCAACCACTACGCCTGGGGCTGGGCCTTCGCCGGCAACACCCCCTTCCGCCGCTGGAAGCGGGAGACCTACCGGGGCGGCATCGCCGATCCGCTGATCGTGCACTGGCCCCGGGGCATTGCGCAGGGCGGCCAGGTGAGGTGGCAGTACACCCACGCCATCGACCTGGTGCCCACCCTGCTGGAGGTGCTGGGGATCGGGGCACCCACGGTGCTGCGGGGCATACCCCAGCGGCCGCTGGAGGGCACCAGCTTCGCCGCCAGCCTCAGCGACGCCGACGCCCCCGACCGGCACCGCACCCAGTACTTCGAGATGATGGGTCACCGCGCGATCTATCACGACGGCTGGCGGGCGGTGTGCCCCTGGCCGGGGCCCTCCTTTCGGGAGGCGGGCCGCTTCTTCGGCGCGCCGATCAGCGCCGGGGAGCTCACCCGCCTCGATGCCGAAGGCTGGGAGCTGTATCACGTGGCCGAGGACTGGGCCGAAACCCACAGCCTGGCGGCCGAGCGGCCCGACAAGCTGGCGGAGATGGTGGGCCGCTGGTACGTGGAGGCCGGCCGCCACAACGTGCTGCCGATCGATTCGCGCGGCTCCAGCCGCCTGCACGATGACCGACCCGAGGCGGCCCCGGCCCGTGGGCGCTACACCTTCTACCCCGGCACCCAGATGGTGCCCGGCACCAGCACGGTGAACGTGATCAACCGGGCCCACAGCATCACCGCCGAGGTGGAGATCCCGCCCGAAGGGGCTGAGGGGGTGCTGCTGGCCTTCGGCGGCAGCGAAGGGGGCTACAGCTTCTACCTGCAGAACGGGCACCTGCACTACGCCCAGAACGTGGTGTCAGCGGCGCTGCTGGAGGTGCACTCCGATGGGCCGGTGCCGCCGGGCCGCCACAGCCTGCGGTTTGTGTTCGAGCCCACCGGTGCGGCCGACGCCAGGGCCGGCCGGGGCCGGCCGGGGCGGGGCCAGCTGTTCGTGGATGGCGAACGGGTGGGCCAGGCCAGCTTTGCCGCCACCGTGCCGATCACCTACGGCCTCGGGGGCGGCGTGGTGTGCGGCGCTGACAGCGGCTCGGCGGTCACGCCGGCCTACGCGCCGCCTTTCACCTTCAGCGGCAGGCTGGAGGCCGTCACCATCGAGGTGAACGGCGAAGTGAACGACGAAGTGAGCGACGAAGTGAGCGATGACAGAGAAGCCCGGCTGCGTGAGGCCCTGAGCCATCAGTAACCCAGCGCAAACATTGGGTTTAGAATTGCCGCCAACACCCGGCCGAAGAGATCCATTGAAACTCCGCCGCTTCTGGCCGAGAGCGATACCGCCGAATCGCTACGGCCCACTCCATCGCGCCACGGTGTACCAGCTGTCGAACACAAACCTGGTGAATCCCATCAGGCTGATGTTCGGCATCAACCAGGTGCTTCCCGATGATATTTACCTGGCGTCCTACCCGAGGTCTGGCAACACCTGGACCCGCAATATTCTGGCCTACCTGGTCCATGGCACCGACCATGTCCTCGACTCAAACACCGCCAGCCAGACCGTTCCAGATGCATACATCAGCCAGGCAATCATCAACCAGCAGCGCATGGGCAGAATCATCAAGATTCACGAGACGTTCCTGCAGGCATGCCCACGGGTCATTTATGTGCATAGAGATTACCGCGAATCCATGGTGTCCTACTGGCACTTTTATCGCCGCACCGAACAGAAGAATCTCTCATTCTCACAATTCATCAGAAGCCCATACGCAAACTCCTTCGGCAGCTGGACGAGTCATATGCAGGCCCTGCAGCGCCGGATCAAGCAGGATTCGCGCAGCATTCACGTGATTCGCTACGCCGACCTGGTGGATCGGTTTGAAGACACAGTTGCCCGCCTGGTGAGCTGGAGTGGCATTGGCCGTGGCGTGAATCCTGCGGATGTGAAACGCCGGACAGACCTCAATGTGCTGGCCCAACAGGACAGCGAGGCAGCAGACCAGGTCAGCAGCGGCGACTCCTGGTCCACATTTCGGCGTGCCAGTGGCACGAGTTTCTACGTGGATCGTGGCAAGGGGGCGGACTGGCGCAGCACCTGGTCGCAGGCCGACCTGGCCTGGCTGGCCCGTGATCGGACTCGGCTCAGGCTGATGCACGCGTTTGGTTACGACTGATCGGCCGTGGCGCTGGCCCTGAGCCGCACGGCCCAGGCATCGAGAAAGGTTTTGCCGCAGCTGGCCAACGGCACGGCCAGCAGCAGCCCCAGCAGTTCCCCCAATCCCATCAGGCTGGCCAGCCGGGCACCAACGGGCAGACTGATCAACAACCAGGCCGGCTGCAGGCCCACGATGCTGCCCATCAGGCGCGGCTGAATCACCTGATCCACCACCTGGCCAGCCGTGATTGCCGCTGCCAGCACCTCCAGCCCCTGGCGCGGATCATGGAGGGCCAGCAGCAGCGAGATCAGCAGGATTGTGAGGGCACTGGCGTAGGGAATCAGGGTGGTGAAACCGATCGCCACGGCGAACAGCACGCCATAGGGAATGCCCAGCAAGGTGAACACCAGCAGCTGCAGGCTGGTGAGGATCAGGGCCAGCAGCACCTGGCCGCCGAAATAGCCGGTGAAGGTCCGCTGCAGGGTACCCACCACCAGGGGCCGCACCGACGGGGGCAGCCAGCCGGCCAGACCCGCCACGATCCGCTCGCCGCCCAGCAGCAGGAACACCATGAGCACCAGCACGATCACCGTGTTGACGGTGATGCCCACCGTGGCCCCCAGGAGGGCGAGCAACCGCTGGCTGAGCTGACTGGCGATCTTGCTGGCACGGCTGAGCAGATCGCTGCTGAGGTCGCCGAAATCGGTGGGCAGGCCGCGGCTGGTGGCCCAGTCCTGCAGCTGATCAAGCACCGTTTCCCCCTGGGCCAGCCAGCCGGGCAGGGCGGTGATCAGCTCATCCAGCTGAATCACCAGCCGGGGCACCAGCCACAGGGCCGCCAGCACGAGCGCCCCCAGGCCGAGTCCCAGCACCAGCAGCAGGGCCAGGGGCCGGGGCAGGCCGCGGCCCGTCAGCCAGCGGCTGGGGATGTCGAGCAGAAAGGCCAGCAGGGCCGCCGTGAGGAACAGGGCCGGAAACGGCGCCAGCGGCAGCAGCAGCTGACGCAACACCCAGAGGTTGAGCACCAGCAGCGGCAGTGCCAGGCCCAGGCGCAGCCAGGGGGGAAGCACCATGCGTTCCAGCATCAGCCCAGCCCCTGGGGCACGGGCAGCGGGCCACTGGTGGCGGACTGGAGAATGATGCGGACATTGGCCGCAGCCACTCGGCCCAGCACACTCTTGGCCAGAAGATTGGGGACCCCGGCGGTCATGGCCAGCTGCCTCAGGGGCTGCCGGAAGCTGCCGGGCACCGCGGGGTGCACGGATTCCATTTCGATGGCATCGAGCCAGGCGCGGGCGGGCAGTGAATCCGGCAGAGCCTCCCTGGCTTCCAGGGTCTCCTGGAACTGCCGCGCCGCCGTGCGGCCGATGCGGCAGTAATGGTCCCAGTTCCACTGGAACGCGTGCACATCATGTTCAAACCAGCGGGGGTCCACCAACCGGGTCTGGGCACCGAGGGCGGCCAGGGCCAGGGGGAGGTAGTGGTCCCACCAGGGCAGACCGAATCCCAGATCGGGGGTAAGGGAACGGCTGATTCGCCCGATCCACGGACTGCGAAAAGCGACGAAATCAAAGCCATAAGCATGAATCATTCGCCGCCTTCGGCCATCATCCCAACTGGACAGATCGGAACGCTGGGCCACCAGGTACTCATCATCGCCGAGGCCGGAGACGCGGCCGGCCAGCGAGCGATCTGGTGATGGCGCCAGACGAATGTCAGCATTCAGAATGGCCAGACAATCCCCCTGAGAGCGCCTGGCAATGGCGTCAAGAAAATCAAGAAAAGGGCACAGAGGTGCTTCCGGCACCACGGGCCAGCGGGGCTCAACGACCAGCGTCTCCACCCCGAAATGCTCCAGGGTGGCGGGCAGATCGGGGAATCGCTGGATCTCCTGGCGGAGGTTGATCGAAACGGGTTGGAAGCCGGCGCCGATCCACGACCGGATGGTGACAAGCTGGGGACTGGATGCGGTGGTGCGCTCAAGCGCCTCTCCCCTCACGCACGGGGGGATCGACGTGAACAGGAGTGGTGTCATGGCTCACGAACAGCCGCCAAGAAAACCAGAGTGAAGGGGGCCCGATTGAGTCTGGCATGGCAATCATGGGGCTGCATCCCTCCGGCCCGATCAGGGAGTGGCCGGGCTGGTCATGGCTGCTGAGCAGTCGCTGCGGCGATTGTCAGGACGGCAGCGCTGCCAGCCCCAGCAGTTCACGGATCCTGCCCACCAACCGCAGGCCCCACTGGCGAAAGAAGGCAAATCTGCGAGGATTTGCGACCAGGCTGTCAGCGGTCAGCACGAACCGGGCATCGTGCACACTGTGGAGATAGAGATTACACCAGATTCCAGCCAGCTTTTCATTCTGCAGTGCATCGAATCCCCGGTAAGCCTCTTTCCGGCCCCTTGCCAGATGGGCATAATCATGGCGCTGATGCACCGCCTGGAGCAAACGGCCCACGTCGACGACCATGGCACGCTGCCGCAAGGCACGCCAGACCATCCAGTTGTCATAGCGGGCACGGCCGATTCGAAAAGGAGGAATATCGGCATAAAGATCACGGGTGAAGAAAAAGAAGTCAAGCGCGAAAGGGCCACGAGTGACCCGTCGATCCGTGATCTTTGGCCGCCAGTTCTCATCCCCAAAGTTAACAGATTCAAAAAGTTCGGCGTCAACCGATTCACCAATAGCTAGAAACGGGCTTTTCAGCGAAAGAAGGGGCTCCACGTGGCCACGAAAGATGATATCTGCATTGGCGAAACACAAGACAGGATGAATGGAACGGGCTCTGGCCTGGGCAAAGACACTGTCAAGCATGGGTGCGCCATAGGCCGAGAAGCGAATCGCGGAACCGTGCTCGACCTGCAGCTCAGCGGCCGCCTCAGCCACTCCATCGTCGGAACCAAAAAGAATGATCTGAACGCCAGGAATGCAGGCCTGCCAGCTGCGGATGGCATTGCGCTGAATGATGCCGATGTGACCGACGAAAGCTTTTGGGACCGTGAACAAGGTCAGCATCGTCAGCTGCACATGTCATCAAAATCAAGTCTACCCTACACCCATGCAGTGACTCAGGACTACCAAAGCGGGCAGGGCACCAGGCTGGATGGCCCCATCGCTTCGGTTGCTGCGTGACACGGCAGGGAGCCTGCTTCTGCGACAACTGGTGTACCATGGCAGAGCACGAGCCTGAAACTCAAAGATTCTGATCTCATTCTGACCTCCCCGAACCATCAAGCAGGTTTTGAGCAGAACTTTGACCAGCCCAATATCAGCCAATGCCAAAGGACAATCGCCAATCCATTCGGCAACGAATCAGCCGAGCATTGTCCCTCCGCCTGCCCCAACCGGCCGCCCGATCCATCGCCAGACTGGGCAAGACAACTCCACTCCAGATGATGCATGGACTGGAGCGAATCCTGCCCGATGACATCTACATTGCATCATATCCCCGGTCAGGCAACACCTGGACGCGATTCATCATAGCCACACTGATATTGGGTACCGATACAACTCCAGACAGCTACACAGTAAGCCAGATAGCACCAGACATCTACCGCAACATCGACCTCATTAATCGACTCGATTCAGGGCGCATCATCAAGATTCACGAACCCGTGCTCTATGATTGCCCCCGTATTATTTACGTGCATCGTGATTACAGAGAATCACTCGTGTCCTATTGGCACTTCAGCAAACGACACGACAACTACTCGGGCACGTTCTCCCAATTCATCCGCAGCCGCACGCCCAGAGCCCATGGCAGCTGGAAGCAGCACATGCGGGCCATGAACCGCCGAGCAACCCTCGACCCCAGCACCATTCATATCGTCCACTACGCAGACCTCCGACTGAATTTTGTTGAGACGGTCAGCAAACTTGTGGAGTGGAGTGGAATCGGCAAGGGTGTTGATCTGCATGAGGTGGAGAAACGCACTTCGATGGAGTCCATGGCCAGTAGCGATAAGAATTCAGCCACTCCATTCCGCCTTGCCAGTGGCGAAAGTTTCTTCGTTGATCGGGGCAAGGGTTCCGACTGGCGACAGTACTGGTCCGACAAAGATCTTCAGTGGCTGGCCCGTGATCAGGAGTTAGTGACAATCATGAATCAGCTCGGCTACGTCTGAGTCAATCGGCCTCCACTGTCCCACAACGGCCAGTCGCAACATGCAGGATCAGCCCAGAAGCAGGCTCATCAAGATTGTGCCTGGTTAGAGTGATCCGGATTAGAAAGATCGGCTGTCGCCATGGTCCGTGCCCAACTGTTCCGCCGGATCAGCCGCTTCTGGCCCGGCCATTCAGGGGGTGAACCCCGGGGTGTTGATCTCGACCACCTGGCAGCCCTGCTGGCCAGCCCATCGCCCACCATTCTGGAAATCGGGGCCCACGATGGCACCCACACATGCCAGTTTTTGCAACTGTTTGCCACGCCCACCGTCCATTGCTTCGAACCCGAACCACGCGCCCTGACCCGCCTGCAGCAGAGCGTTTCTGGCCGCAACCGAGTTCACATCCACCCCGTGGCCGTGGGCTCACGGTCGGGCAAGGCACACTTCCATCGCAGCTCGGGCAATCACCCCGGGCCCAACGGCAGACCCATGCCACAGGGGTGGGATTACTCAGGCTCGCTACGCCCCCCCAGTCGCCATCTGGAGCTCTATCCAGCTGTGAAATTTGAGAGCACGTTGGAGGTGGACGTGGTCACGATCGATGACTGGATTCGGGGCCAATCCCTGGAGACGATTGATCTGGTATGGATGGATGTGCAGGGGGCAGAGGGGGACGTCTTCCGTGGCATGGTAAACACCTTGCCGCGGGTGCGGTTCATCTACACCGAATACAGCAATGAAGAGCTCTACGAGGGCCAGCCCAACCTCGAGCAGCTGCTGGCCCTGCTGCCGGATTTTGAGGTGATCGAGCAGTACCAGCAGGATGTGCTGCTGCAGCGCCGCAGACCTCAGCCCGCCAGCTGATCCAGATAGGCAGCCACCCCCAGTTGCACCAGCCGTTGGTCCTTGGTGACCACCTGATCGTGGAGCTCCAGCTGGTAGGCGGCGAGGGCCGCAGCCAGGGCCGCATCGGCACTGGCCAGGATGCGGACCGCCAGCAGACCGGCATTGGCCCCGCCGCCGATCGCCACCGTGGCCACCGGGATGCCGGCCGGCATCTGCACGATCGAATGGAGTGAATCCACCCCCGACAGCGCCCTGCTCTGCACCGGCACACCGATCACGGGCAGGGTGGTGAGCGACGCGACCATGCCCGGCAGATGGGCCGCCCCACCGGCGCCGGCGATGATCACCTGCAGCCCCCGGGCACAGGCCCCCTCGGCGAAGGCCACCATCTCCAGCGGCGTGCGGTGGGCCGAGAGCACCCGCACCTCACACCCCACCCCGAAACGCTCCAGCACCGCCACCGCCGGCGCCATCGTGGGCAGGTCGGAATCGGAGCCCATGATCACGGCCACCCGCACCGATCCGGCCGCCGGCGGGCTGGCTTCCGCGGGGCTGGGGGCGGCAGACGACATGGGAGCGGCGGAACGGCGAGGATCATTGTCCCGTTTCGTGCCCCCCGCCCGTGCGCTGGCTCCGCAATGTTCGCCTGCCCAAGGCCAGGGCCTGCCGCCACGGGCAGGATCGCCCCTGGCGGATCGGCCTGGCCGACGACGGCACCATCGCCCGCCTGGAGCCCACCCCCAGCGGCAGCGCCGTGGCCGGCGACGACTGGGGCGGCGACTGGCTCAGCCCCCTGGGGGTGGATCTGCAGATCAACGGCGGCCTGGGGCTGGCCTTTCCCGAACTCACCCCTGGCGATGGGCCACGGCTGGAGCAGCTGCTGCAGCGGCTCTGGGCCGATGGCGTGGAAGCGATCAGCCCCACCCTGGTGACCTGCGCCGTTGCCCCCCTGCGCCAGGCCCTGGCGGTGCTGGCCACGGTCCGTTCCGGGCACCGGCCCGGCCGCTGCCGCCTGCTGGGAGCCCACCTGGAGGGTCCGTTCCTGGCGCCGGAGCGGCGTGGCGCCCATCCGGCCGAGCATCTGGCCAGCCCCGGCGCCGCCGCCCTGGCCGAGCGGATCGCAGGGTTCAGCGGCGGGCCGGGCTGGGATCAGCCCGCCGATATCGCCCTGATGACCCTGGCGCCGGAGCTGCCGGGCGCCGCCGCGGTGATCACCGAACTGCGCCGGCTGGGCATCGTGGCGAGCCTGGGCCACAGCGCCGCCGATGACCGCCAGGCGGCAGCCGGTTTCGCCGCCGGGGTGACCATGCTCACCCACACCTTCAACGCCATGCCCGACCTGCATCGGCGTGCGCCGGGCCCGGTGGCGGCGGCGCTGCTGCGCAACGATGTGGCCCTGGGCCTGATCGCCGACGGGGTGCATGTGGCGCCATCGATGGCGGTGCTGCTGCAGCGGCTGGCACCGGAGCGAGTGGTGCTGGTGAGCGATGCCCTCGCCCCCTACGGCCTGGCCGATGGCCGCCATCGCTGGGACGAGCGGGTGCTGATCGTGGAAAACGGCAGCTGCCGGCTGGAGGACGGCACCCTGGCGGGCGTGACGCTGCCGCTGCTGGAGGGGGCCGTGCGCCTGGCGGGCTGGAGCGGCGAACCCGCCTGGGCGATCGCCGCCGCCACTGTGCTGCCGAGGGGGGTGCTGGGGGACCGGCGGTCGATCGAGCAGCTGCTGATCGGCCGGCCCCTGGCCCACTGCCTGCGCTGGCACCAGGGCGCCGGGGGGCTGGCGTGGTGCCGGGCCCAGGGCGAGCAGCCGTAGGATCAGCCAACACCGTGGCCCCTGGCGGTGATGCCCTCCAGCCAATCACCGCCGGCGGATGCCGGCCTGCGCCAGCGCCTCTACCGGAGAGCCAAGCGGGCGTTTCAGCTGCTCTACGACCGGCAGCTGAGCACCGGCCCGCTGCTGGCGATGGAGCGCTACTTTCCGGCCCATGCCGAACTGGCCCGGCTGACGCCGCTGCTGCGGCAGCAGAGCCGCGAGCTGCTGCCGCACGTGGAGACCCTGCCCCGCTTCCATGAGCTCAGTTCCACCCAGGGCCGCTTCGCCTACCGCGATGGCCGCCGCTGGTCGGTGCTGCCGCTGCGGATCTACGGGGTGGATCTGCCGCAGAACCAGCAGCGCCTGCCGGCCCTGATCCCCTTTCTGCGGGCCCACCCGGAGGTGACCGGAGCCATGGTGTCGTGCCTGGAGAGCGGCAAACACATCCGCCCCCACCGTGGGCCCTTCCGGGGCATCCTGCGGTATCACCTCACGCTGCACTGCGCCGAGGGAGACGCCGGCCACGACTGCCGCCTGCGGGTGGCCGATCGCTGGATCCCCTACCGCGAAGGCGAGGCCCTGCTGTGGGACGACACCTACGAACACGAGGTGCGCAACCGCACCGGCGGCGACCGCGTGGCCCTGCTGCTCGACGTGCGCCGGCCGGAACAGCCGCCGGCCCTGGCCCTGCTCAGCGCCGCGGTGATCAGCGGCGTGGGGCTCTACTGCCGCCTGTCCCATAGGATCCGCGCCGACCGACTGCTGCCGCCATGTCCTCCAGCCCCCAGGCCAGCGCCGACGCCAACGCCGCCGACGCCAAGGCCGCCGAGAAGCAGGAGGTGAAGGGCTACTTCGAGACCACGGGCTTTGAACGCTGGAACCGCATCTACAGCGACAGCGATGAGGTCAACAACGTGCAGCGCAACATCCGCATCGGCCACCAGAAAACGGTGGACGAGGTGCTGGTGTGGGTGCGGGAGCAGGGGGATCCGGCGGGCCGCAGCTTCTGTGATGCCGGCTGTGGCGTGGGCAGCCTGGCGATCCCCCTGGCCCTGGCCGGTGCCGGCTCGGTCGACGCCAGCGATCTCTCGGCCGCCATGGTGAGCGAAGCCCGGCGCCGGGCCGATGCAGCGGGCATCAGCCCGGAGCGGCTGCGCTTCAGCGCCTCCGACCTGGAGAGCCTGCAGGGCCGCTACGACACGGTGATCTGCCTCGATGTGTTCATCCACTACCCGCAACCGGCGGCCGAGGAGATGGTGCGCCACCTGGCGGCCATGGCCGAGAGGCATCTGATCGTGAGCTTCGCCCCCTACACACCGCTGCTGGCCCTGCTCAAGGGCATCGGCCAGCTGTTTCCGGGCCCCAGCAAGACCACCCGGGCCTACACCCTGCGGGAAGAGGGCATCGTGCAGGCCGCTGCAGCAGCCGGCTTCCAGCCCGTGCGCCGCAGCCTCAACCAGGCGCCCTTCTACTTCTCGCGGCTGATCGCCTTCGAGCGCAGCTGATCGCCTTCGAGCGCGGCTGATCGCCTTCGAGCGCGGCTGAGCAGAAGGCCTGGCCGTGGCTATCAACTGAGCAGCCAGCGAGCCGCTCCATGGGCACCACCAGCCAGCCGGACACCACCAGCCAGCCGGACAGCACCAGCTGCCGCGGGGCCAGCGCCCTGGCGCTGTCGATTTCCGGCGGCGGCCATCGCGCCGCCGCCTTCGGACTGGGCACGATCGCCCTGCTGCAGGACCTGGACCTGATGGACACGGTGGTGGTGATCTCCACCGTGTCGGGGGGGTCGCTGGTGGGCAGCTTCTACCTGTGCGCCAAGGCGCGGGCCGTGGGCGAAGCGGCCCAGGAGGGCCGCAGCGTGGAACAGGCCCTCGCCAGCTGGCGGGCAGACGGCTTCCGCCAGCTGTTCCTGGAGCCCTTCTGCACATTTCTGCACAGCCGCACCCTGGCGGAACAGCTGGTGCAACAGCTGCTGCCCCTGCCCCTGGGCCGCCGCGACAAGCTGATCCGCGGTGCCGCCCAGCGGGTGCAGAGCCTGCTCGACAACTACGGCTACCCCACCCATCTCGGGCACGGGGCCCTGCGGGCCCTGCTGCAGAGCCCCCGCTGCCTGCCGGATCACGCCTTCTTCAACGCCGCCGACCTCACCTCCCTGGACCTGTTCCGCTTCGGGGTCACCCGCGAGGGCGGCCACAGCCACGGCAGCTTCGTGGTGAACAACATCCGCATTCCCGTGGATCCCAACCATCAGGATCCGGCCAGCGAACTGGCGGCGGGGCTGCGGATCGCCGATTGCGTGGCCGCGTCGTTCTGCTTTCCGGGGGGCTTCGAGCCGCTGGTGTTTCCCGGTGATTTTCTGGACCCCGCCGAACCGGGGGCGGCCCAGCTGCAACGCGAGAGGATCGTGCGGCGGCTGTGCGATGGCCGCCGGGCCGTGGCGCTGATGGATGGGGGGCTCTACGACAACCTGGGCCTGGCCAGTGTGGAAGTGACGATCCGGGCGATCCGCGAGACCGAACGCCGGCAGCTGGCCATCGACCCGGGCGCCGCCGACCCCCGGCGCCAACGCATCTATGTGCTGGCCACCGATGTGGACAACATCCAGCCGGCCAACAAGGTGCTCGATCCCCGCAGCCAGCAGCGGCAGCCGCCCCGGCCGCCCCTGGGCACCCCGGGACCGGGGCCGGTCGACTGGCTGCGGGCCCTGCCGAGCGGCTGGGGGCTGCTGCTGGGGCCCCTGCTGCTGGCCGGCGGCATCGCCGCCCTGCCCTTGCTGCTGGTGCTGCTGCTGGCCGCCCGCCTGCCGGTGTTGCGGCCGCCGCTGCTGCGCTGGCTGCAGCGCAGCCCGCGGATCGGCCGGCCGCTGCTGGATCTGGGCATCGTGCTGGATCCGCAGCTGATCGCGGCGGCGGCAGCGGCGCCGGTCACGCCGCGCTGCCTGGCCGATGGCGCCCAGCTCTGGGCGGGCCGCCGGCTGGCCGAACTGCTGCCGGCCTTCAACGGCTACCTCAAGCGCACCCGCAACCTCACCTACCAGGCCCTGCACGACAAGTACAACCGCTTCGGGGGCGGCAACCCCAACACCTTCCTGCTGCGCAACCTGATCTTTCAGCTGGCGCCGGGCCGCGACTGCGACCCCACCAGCGGCCTCGATGAACTCACCCGACCCCTGCAGCCCTATCCGCCCCGGATCCCGGAGATCTGCCTCGATCCCGACCGCTGGATCGTCCCCAAGCTGGAAAGGATCACACCGCTGCTGGGCCTGCCCGCCACCGCACCGCCAGGGGTGGATGGCGAGCGGCTGGCCCAGCTGCAGGCCGACCTGGCCCTCGATGGGGCGGTGCGCTGCTGGAACGGCATTGTGGCGGTGATGGACGACCCGACCCAGCCACCGCCGCCCGGCAGCCCCACCCTCAGCCAGCTGCAACCGGTGGCACTGGCGGTGCAGCAGGCCTGGGGACCCCATGAAGGCAGACCGCTGGCCGGCCGGCACCTGCTCTCGCGGGTGTGCGAGATGGCCACCAACCTGCCCACCACCCTCTGGCTGGAGGACTACCGCGTGTATGCACCCAGCCGCTACGACCCCACCGGAGAGGCGCTGGTGCAGGGTGGCTGGTTCGTGGACCGCTCGCTGCTGCCACAGGATCGCCGGGCGCTGGTCTTTGACCGCGGCCTGGCGGTGGAGCTGGCGATCGCCGCCGGCCGGATCAACACCTGCTTCAACCTGCTGGAATTCTGCGCCAGCCGTCTGCTGCCCCCGCCGCGCCCATGAACACCCCCGCCCTGCCCTGGCCCGCCACCGCCTTCCTGGGCCTGGGGGCCCTGGGGGCACCGATGGCCCGCCGCCTGCTGGCGGCCGGTGTGCCCCTGCGGGTGCACAACCGCAGCCCCGCCGCCATGGAGCCCCTGCGGGCAGCCGGGGCGGTGGCGGCGGCCGATCCGGCGGCGGCGGTGGCCGGCAGCGAGCTGGTGTGCCTCTGCCTGAGCGACGATGCCGCCGTGCGGGCGGTGCTGCTGGAGCAGGAGCGGGCGGCCGTGCACGGCCTGGCGGCCGGCGCCCTGGTGATCGACTTCTCGACCGTGGCACCAACCACCAGCATGGCGCTGGCGGCGGCCCTGGCCGACCGTGGCGTGGGCTACATCGACGCGCCGGTGACCGGTGGCACCGAAGGCGCCCGGGCCGGCACCCTCTCGGTGCTGGTGGGCGGCGGGGCCGACCAGCTGGAGCGGGCCCGGCCCCTGCTGGCGCAGGTGGGCAGCCGCATCAGCCATTTCGGGCCGGTGGGCAGCGGCCAGCAGGTGAAGGCGCTCAACCAGGTGCTGGTGGCGGGCAGCTACGCGGCGGTGGCCGAGGCACTGGCCCTGGGCCAGCGGCTGGGGCTGCCGCTGGAGCAGGTGCGCGAAGCCCTGCGCCATGGTGCCGCCGGCTCCTGGGCCCTGGAACACCGGGCCGGCCACATGCTGAGCGACCACTACCCGCTCGGCTTTCGCCTGGCGCTGCACCGCAAGGACCTGGCCATTGCCCTGGAGGCCGCCGCCGCCGCCGACCTGGCGCTGCCGGTCTGCGAACGGGTGGCGGCGATGGAAGACGCCCTGATCGCTGCCGGCCACGGCGATCTGGATGTGTCAGTGCTGGCGCGCTGGTTCAGGGCGCCAGCAGATCCGGCGGCGCCGGCGCCGTGAGCTCCAGCGGCGTGCCATCGGGCCTGCACAGGCGCAGGGTCAGGGCATGGAGCCGGTAGCCGCCATCACCCGGCAGGGCCCCGGCGCGGGCCAGGCCGCCGGGGCCATAGAGGGGATCGCCCAGCAGGGGGGCGCCGGCGGCGGCGCAGTGGATGCGGATCTGGTGGGGCCGGCCGCTGGCGATCGCCACCGCCACCAGGTCGGCATCGGCGCGCCGTTCCAGCAGGGTGAGGCGGCTGCGGGCGGCCAGGGCGGCCGGATCGGTGGGATCGGCCGCGCACCAGATCCGCCCGAGGCGGGCATGGGGGCGGCGGCCGATGGGGGTGGTGAGCTCCAGCTGGCCACCGGGGGCGAGGGGCAGGCGGCCTGGCTGCAGCAGGGCGCGGTAGAGCTTGTGGCAGGCCGCCGGCATCTGCGGGCCGGCCGCGGTGCTCTCGCGCAGCCGCTGGCTCAGCCAGGCGCGGGTGGTTGACCGGCGGGCGCAGACCAGCACCCCGGAGGTGAAGCGCCCCAGCCGATGCACCGGCCGCGGCACCCCCGCCGGATCGGGGCCGTGGCGCTGCTCCAGCAGCCGCAGCACGGTGTGGTCGAGAAAGCCACCGGCGGGCAGCACCGGCAGGCCACTGGGCTTGGCGATCACATGCAGATCACCGTCGTCGTGCAGCACAGCCCAGCTGGCGGGCACGGCCGCCTCAACCCAGGCGGGCCGATGCCAGGCCAGCCGGTCGCCGGCGGCCAGGGGCCGATCGGCCACCAGCCGGCGGCCATTGCACGTGATCTCACCGGCCGCCAGCCGGGCCTGCCACTGCTGCCGGCTGGAGTGGGCATGGCGCGAGGCATACCAGTCGCTCACCAGCTGGCCCACCGCAGCGGCGCCAGGATGGTCGCGGTAGATCCAGCCGCCGTTGGCGGCCGCGGGCCTCACTCCACCAGCCCGTGCTCCAGGGCGAAACGCACCAGCTCGGTGCGGCTGGCGGTGCCGGTCTTGATGAACAACCGGCTCACGTATTTCTCCACATTGCGGATCGAGGTTTCCAGCCGGCGGGCGATCTCCTTGTTCATCAGCCCTTCGGCCACCAGCTGCAGCACGCTGGCCTCCCGGGGGGTGAAGTCGAGTTTCACGTCGCTGGCTTCGCTGCGGCGGGGGCCACCGGCCAGCAGGGAGCGGATTTCGGTGATCTGGCGCGACAGCTGGCCGATGTCGGCATCGGCGAAGCGGGCCGCTTCGGCCAGCAGCCGCTCCTGGCGCCGCACCACCGTGTGCACCCGGGCCACCAGCTCATCGGGATCGAAGGGCTTGGGGATGTAGTCATCGGCGCCAGCCTGAAAGCCGGCGATGCGGTCGGCGGTCATGCCCTTGGCGGTGAGAAAGATCACCGGCGTGCCGCCGAGCCGCTCATCGGCCCGCAGCCGCCTGAGCAGGCCGTAGCCATCGCAGCGGGGCATCATCACATCGGTGATCACCACGTCGGGCAGCATCTCCTGGGCGGTGGCCCAGCCCTCCTCGCCGTCGTTGGCGGTGGTCACGGCGAACCCCTCGTCTTCCAGGTAGGCCTTCACGGCGGTGCGCAGGCCCGGTTCGTCGTCCACCAGCAGCAGGCGCACAGGGGGCCGCTCAACGGTGTCGGAGGCCGCCTCCTGGGCGGCGGCGGCTGCAGGTGCGGCAGCTGCAGCTGCGGCGGCGGGATCAATGCTCATGGCTGCAATCTATCGGGGGTTGGCCGGCACGACCTCCTCCCGCTCCGGCAAGGTGCCGCTGTAGCCCAGCTGCCGGGCCAGGGGGCCGAGAGCCGCCGGATCACGGCCCGCCTGGGCGGGATGGCACACCGCCCACCAGATCAGATGGTCGGCCCGGTTGGCCGGACTGATGGTGCCACCGGGATTGAGGGCCCGCACAAAGATGAAACGGCCGTCGGTGGTGATCCGCATCGGCGAGCTGAGGTCGCAGCGCACGGAATCACTGCGCACCTGCACATTGTTGGGCCGCTCCAGCCACACCTTCACGGTCCAGAGGCCGGGCTGCAGCCGGTCGGGGCGGGGGTCGTACACCCCCAGGGCCTCGGGCCCCTCACGGCCATTGCGCTGGTCGAGCAGCACCAGGCCGGGGGGGCGGGCCTGGTCGGGGCGCAGGGCAGCGGGCAGCTGGGCCAGCAGGGCGGCCGGCGGCGGAGTGGCGAAGGGCATCAGCATGGAACCATGCTGACCTACCTCGACCACCAGGCCACCACCCCCTGCGACCCGGCCGTGGTGGCGGCGATGGCGCCCTGGTGGCATGAGCACTTCGCCAACCCCTCCGGCCGCCAGCACCGCCCCGCCCTGGAGGCCGCCGCCGCCGTGGAGCAGGCCCGCGGCCGGGTGGCGGCCGCCCGGGGAATGGCCGAAACGGCGGTGGTGTTCACCAGCGGCGCCACCGAGGCCAACAACCTGGCCCTCAAGGGCGTGGCCGAGGCGGCGGCCGACCGGGGCGAACGGCGGCGGCGGATCGTGACCCTGGCCACCGAACACCGGGCGGTGCTGGATCCGGCCCGCTGGCTCGAACGCCGCGGCCAGCCGCTCACCGTGCTGCCGGTGCAGGCCAGCGGCCTGGTGGATCTGGAGAGGCTGGCGGCGGCGATCGGCGACGACACGCTGCTGGTGTCGGTGATGGCGGCCAACAATGAGATCGGCGTGCTCCAGCCGCTGGCAGCGATCGCCGACCTCTGCCGGGAGCGGGGCGCCCTGCTGCACTGCGACGCCGCCCAGGCCGTGGGCCACATGGCACTGGACATGGGGGCGCTGGGCCTCGACCTGCTGAGCCTCAGCGGCCACAAGCTCTACGGCCCCAAGGGGGTGGGTGCCCTGCTGGTGCGGGAGGGGGTGCCCCTGGCGGCCCAGCTGCAGGGCGGCGGCCAGGAAGGGGGCCTGCGGGCCGGCACGCCGCCGGTGCCGCTGCTGGTGGGCCTGGGCGAAGCCCTGCGGCTGGCCGAGGCCGACCGGGAGGAGCGCGGCGCGCGGCTGGCGGCCCTGCGCGACCAGCTCTGGCAGGCACTGGCCGCCCTGGGCGACGTGCAACGCAACGGCAGCCCCGGCCTGGCCCACAACCTCAACGTGACCATCGGCGGCGTGGAAGGCGGCCGGCTGCACCGGCTGCTGCGGCGGCGGCTGGCGGTGAGCAGCGGCTCGGCCTGCAGCCAGGGCAGCCCCTCGCATGTGCTGGCGGCCCTGGGCCGCAGCCGCGCCGAGGCGGCCGCCTCGATCCGCTTCGGACTGGGGCGCACCACCACGGTTCACGACATCACGGCGGCGATCGGGGCGGTGACGGCGGCCGTGGCCGAACTGCGCCTGGCTGCCTAGGGTTCGGGCAGTTGCGGCGGCGGTGATGCACGGCGGGCCAGCACGCCCCGGCCCAGCCCGGATCGACATCGGCGACACCCTGCAGGAGGGCTGGCTCGCCTTCTGCCGCGCCCCCTGGAGCTTCACCGGCTTTGCCCTGCTGCTCACCGCCCTGCAGCTGCTGCTGCTGCCGCTGCAGGACCGCCTGCCCACGGCCGAGCAGCTGCCGGGCCAGCCGCTCGACTGGCTGCTGGGCCTGGCGGGCCTGGCCCTGAGCCTGCTGCTCAACCTCTGGGGCAGCGTGGGCCTGGTGCGGGGCGCGCTGCGGGCCCTGCAGGGGGAACGGCCCCGGCTGGGGGTGCTGCTGCGCTGGGATGGGCGGGCCATGGGGCGGTTGCTGCTGGCGGGCCTGGCCCTGGCCGGCACGCTGCTGGTCGCCCTGCTGCTGGCCCTGGCGGCCGGCGTGCTGGGAGCCGGGCTGCTGTGGCTGCTTGAGCGGCCCCTGGCCGCCTTCGGCACCGCTGCGGCCCTGCCGGGGTTGCTGCTGGGCCTGCTGGCCCTCGTGCTGCTGGCGGCCGTGGCGGCGCTGGTGATCTATCTGGCGGTGAACCAGCAGGTGCTGGTGCCGATCGTGCTGGAGGAGCCCCTCGGCCCCCTGGCCAGCCTGCAGCGGGGCCGCGAGCTGGTGGATCCCCAGTGGATCCTGATGCTGATCCTCGGGCTGATCGAAACGGCCCTGCTGCTGCTGGGCGTGCTCACCATGGTGGTGGGTGTGCTGGTGGCCTGGCCGGTGGTGACCTGCATCACCACCGCCGCCTACCGCCAGCTGGTGGTGGTGAGCGCCAGAAAGCCGAGCACCCCCACGATCGCCAGCAGCAGCTGAGCCGCCGTGCTCACCAGCAACCCGGCCACCACCGCCAGCCCCACCAGCAGCGAACGGCGCAACCGCAGCAGACCGAGCGGTCCAAGGGCGGTGGGGGCGGTGAGAAATTCGCCGAGCGCAGCCCCCAGCAGCGGTCCCACCACGGCACCGAGCAGCGGACCACCCACGGGCAGGGCCGGCAGCAGGCCCAGCACCCCCAACCCAAGGCCGATGGCGGCGCCGATGTAGGCCCAGCGGGTGGCCTGCAGCCGGGCGGCCCCCAGCACCATGCCGAGGGCATCGGCGCCCCAGCCCAGCAGCATCAGCACCACCGCCAGCGCCAGGGCGGGCCAGCCGGCGGCCCAGCCCACGGCCCAGCACCACAACCCCGCCCCCACGGGCAGCAGCGCCAGGCCTGGCAGCACCGGCAGCACGGTGCCGGGAATCGCCACCAGCTGGATCAGCAGGGCAAGCCACCAGATCACATCGAGCCGCTCGATGGGGGGCAGGTCGGGGATCGGCAGGGCAGCCAGCACGGGGGAGCGGGGCGGAGCGGGGCGGGATTCAGTGGCGGCGGGCGAGGCGCAGGCGGGCGGACCGGCTGCGGGGGTTGGCGGCCAGCTCCGCCTCGCCGGCCACCAGGGGGCGGCGCTGGATCAGCTCCAGCCGTTCATCGCTGCGGAAGGCCATCTTCACCCGCCGGTCCTCCAGCGAATGGAAGCTGATGATGGCGAGAATCCCGCCCGGCGCCAACCAGTCGGGGGCGCTCTGGAGCAGCTGGTCGAGCACGGCCAGTTCGTCGTTCACGGCGATGCGCAGGGCCTGGAAGCTGCGGGTGGCCGGGTGGATGCGACCGCGGCGGGCCTGGGGCGGGTAGCAGCCGGCGATGGCGTAGGCCAGCTCGGCGGTGGTGCGGCCGGCCCAGGGGCGCTCGGCCACCAGCCGGCGGGCGATGCGGCGCGAGAGCCGTTCCTCACCGTATTGGTAGAGCAGATCGGCCAGGGCGGGCTCCTCCAGCCGGTCGAGCAGAGCGGCGGCAGGCTCGCCCGCCTGCGGATTCATGCGCATGTCGATCGGCCCCTCGGCGCGAAAGCTGAAGCCGCGCTCGGGGCGGTCGAGCTGGGGGCTGCTGACGCCGAGATCGGCCAGCACCGCCTGCACCGGCTGCTCCGGGGTGAAGGCGGCGAAGTTGGTGGCCACGATCCGCAGCCGCTCCGCCCAGGGGGCCAGCCGCTCGGCGGCGGCGGCACGGGCGGTGGGGTCCTGGTCGAGACCGGTGAGGCTGAGATCGCCATGGGCCTCCAGCAGCAGGGCGCTGTGGCCGCCGCCGCCCAGGGTGCAGTCCACCAGGTGGGGCGGGCCGCCGCCGGGGGCGGCCGGCAGATCGGCGAAGGCCGCGAGCACCTCGGCGGCCAGCACGGGCTGGTGGGGGAAGGGGGCGGGGTCCATGGTTCCGTCCTAGGCGGTGACGGGGAGACAGCCATGGCGGGTAGAATTATCAAAGAGTTCTACCAATGCCACGCCTTCCATGGGCATGAACATCAAGGACCCCCAGGTCCATGCCATGGCCCGGGAACTGGCGACCCGCCGCGGCACCAGCGTCACCAACGCCGTGCGCCAGGCCCTGCGGGCCGAGCTGGATCGCTGCCCCAGCACCTCCGGCCAGGAGGAAGCCGCCCGCAGGGATGCACTGCTGCAGCTGCTGAGCCGCTGCCGCCAGCTGCCCTGGCCCGATGACCGTGGCAGCGGCGAGCTCCAGGCTGATCTCTATGACGATGCGGGGCTGCCGGTCTGATGGTGGTCGACACCTCCGCCCTGCTCGCCATCCTCAAGGTGGAGCCCGAGGGCCTGGCCATCATCTCGGTGTTGAGCCAGCCAGGCACCAAGTGGCTCTCCACCGCCAACCTGCTCGAAACCCGCCTGGTGGTGGAGCACCAGCTCGGCGCCACCGGGCATTCCGAGCTGGATCGGCTGCTGGGCACGGCAGGCATCACCCCGGTGCCCCTGGAGCTGGCCCACGTGCACTGGGCGCTGGAGGGCTGGCGCCGCTTCGGCAAGGGGCGCCATCGGGCGGCGCTGAACCTGGGCGACTGCTTCAGCTACGGCCTGGCCCGGGCCCTGCAGGCGCCACTGCTGTTCAAGGGGAACGACTTCACGGCCACCGATGTGGAGCCGGTGCCGCTCAGCTGACCCTGGAACGCTCAGTGGCCAATGGTGGCCGCAACGGGCTGGACCCGTTGATCCGCAACAGGCAACCAGCTCCCACCAGCAGATGGCGGTTAGCGTGAGCAACGGAGAAGCCGAAGCAGCCCAATGGCGTTCCGCCGCTGGAGAGTGGGCAGAGGCGGCCATGACCACATCTGTACCGCCCCGAGCTGCCCGTCCCCAGCCGCACCCCGTGCCCGAGAACGCCGATCCGCCAACGCCGCCCGCCGAGGCGATCCCCGGGCTGTGGGCCTCGCTGCGCCACGATCCCCTCGCCCGCGGCTCCTGGCGGGGCCTGGCCGAGGCCTACACCAGCCTGGGGTTCACCCCCCATGGCGCCTATGCCGCCGGCCAGTGGCAACGGTTGGCCGGCGGGGCGGTCGAGCCGCCGGCGCCAACGCCCGCC
>JBKDDA010000043.1:0-8425 GCA_046313055.1 Synechococcaceae cyanobacterium
CGTGAAGGTCGATCGCGTCTTCATCGGTTCCTGCACCAACGGCCGCATCGAGGACTTCCGTGAAGTTGCCAAAATCGTGCAGGGCAAGCGCGTGGCCGCGCATGTCAATGCGATGATCGTTCCGGGCTCAGGCCTCGTGAAAGAGCAGGCCGATGCGCCGCCGGAAGAGCCCCCACAGGGGGGTGTTGTCGTCGCTGCCGATGAGCACGGCGGAGAGGAGGTCGCGCTCATGCCGCAGGCGCTCCTGGTGGGAGGGAGCGGCGGCATCGAAGCGGTGGCGGCAGTGCTGGCGATCCGCGATGGAGTGGTGCCGCCTACGATCAATTACAGCAATCCCGATCCAGCCTGTGATCTGGATGTCGTTCCCAATCAGGCCCGGGAACAGAGACTGGACGTTGTTCTGTCCAACTCCTTCGGCTTCGGCGGTCACAACGTCTGCCTGGCCTTCCGACGGATGACCTGAGCCCGAGCCGCTCCCTCCCCTCTGTCCGCCGGCCCCCGCCCCTTTCCCCTTCGCCGTAACCCAGCCATGGTCGCCGCCCCCACAACCTCGGTTGAGAGCCTGTGCATCAACAGCATCCGCTTCCTGGCGGTGGATGCGATCAACAAATCCAACTCGGGCCACCCCGGCCTGCCGATGGGCTGCGCCCCCATGGCCTACGCCCTCTGGGACAAGGTGCTGCGCCACAACCCCAGGAACCCGAAGTGGTTCAACCGGGATCGCTTCGTACTGTCCGCCGGCCACGGCTGCATGCTGCTCTACGCACTGCTGCACCTCACCGGCTACGACTCGGTGTCCCTCGACGACATCAAGCAGTTCCGCCAGTGGGGGTCCCGCACGCCCGGCCACCCCGAAACATTCGAGACCCCGGGTGTGGAGGTGACCACCGGTCCGCTGGGCCAGGGCATTTCCAACGCGGTGGGGCTGGCCCTGGCCGAGGCCCATCTGGCGGCGAAGTTCAACCGCCCCGGCCACACCCTGGTCGACCACTACACCTACGTGCTGATGGGCGACGGCTGCAACCAGGAGGGGGTGTCGTCCGAAGCCGCCTCCCTGGCCGGCCACCTGGGGCTGGGCAAGCTGATCGCCCTCTACGACGACAACCACATCACGATTGACGGCAACACAGCCGTGTCGTTCACCGAAGACGTGATGGCCCGCTACGAGGCCTACGGCTGGCATGTGCAGCATGTGGAAGACGGCAACCACGATGTGGCGGCCATCCAGCGCGCCATCGAGGCTGCCAAAGCAGTCACCGACAAGCCCAGCCTGATCAAGGTGACCACCACGATCGGCTACGGCTCCCCCAACAAGGCCAACACGGCCGGCGTGCACGGCGCCGCCCTGGGAGCCGACGAAGCCGAACTCACCCGCAAGGCATTGGAGTGGAGCTACGGCCCCTTTGAAGTGCCCCAGGAGGCCTACGACCACTGGCGCCAGGCGATCAGCCGGGGCGAGGCTGCCGAAGGCCAGTGGAACGAGCTCCTGGCGGCCTACCGCAGTGCCTATCCGACCGAGGCGGCCCAGTTCGAGCGCCAGCTTCGGGGCGAACTGCCCCAGGGCTGGGATGCAAGCCTGCCGGTCTACAGCGGCGACGACAAGGGCAAGGCCACCCGCCAGCACTCCTACGACGCCCTCAATGCGTTCGGCCCCAACCTGCCGGAGCTGATCGGCGGTTCAGCCGATCTCACCCACTCCAACCTCACCGACATCAAGGGCGAGGCCAGCTTCCAGAAGGGTGGGGAAGCCAACCGTTACCTGCACTTCGGCGTGCGGGAGCATGCCATGGCGGCAATCCTCAATGGCATCGCCTATCACGGCAGCGGCCTGATTCCCTACGGCGGCACCTTCGCCGTGTTCGCCGGCTACATGGTGGGGGCCATGCGCCTGTCGGCCCTCAGCGAACTGGGCGTGATCTACGTGCTCACCCACGACTCGATCGGCCTCGGCGAAGATGGTCCCACCCACCAGCCGGTTGAAACCCTGGCGAGCCTGCGCGCCATCCCCAACATGCTGGTGATCCGCCCCGGCGACGGCAACGAAACCATGGGCGCCTACAAGGTGGCCGTGACCAATCGCCATCGCCCCACAGTGCTGATCCTCAGCCGCCAGGCCATGGCCAACCAGCCGGGCTCCACCGCCGATGCGGTCGCCAGGGGCGGTTACATCCTCGAAGACAGCAGCGGCACCCCCGACCTGATCCTGATCGGCACCGGCACCGAGCTGGAGCTCTGCACCAAAGCCGCCGCCCAGCTGCGCAGCGAAGGCCATAACGTGCGCGTGGTGTCGATGCCCTGCGTGGAGCTGTTCGAAGAGCAGGATGCCGCCTACCGCGAGAGCGTGCTGCCGGCAGCCTGCCGCAGGCGCGTGGTGGTGGAGGCCTCCAGTAGCTTCGGCTGGCACAAGTACACCGGCTTCGACGGAGCCAGCGTGTCGATCGATCGCTTCGGCGCCTCGGCCCCGGGCCCTGTGTGCATGGAGAAGTTCGGCTTCACCGTTGACAACGTGGTGGCCACGGCCAAAGGCCTCGGCTGATCGACCCAACCGCCAGCCCCCATGGGCCTGGCAGGCCCCGCCCCATGAGGCGGGGCTTTTTCATGGCAGCCCTCCCCGGGCAGGCCCGCAGCAAAGCAGCTGATCAGCATGAAGATGCTATGGTCTGATGCCAAGACACGGCCTGGCAGGTGATGAACTCCGACTTTGATCATTACTCGGAGAGCTATATCAAGATCCTGGCCGAGAGCACCGGGGCGGAACCGGAATCTGCAAGCTTTTATGCCCGGCAGAAGGTATACCACCTGGCCCGCAATGTATATGCTGATCCACCAATCCAAACAATTCTCGATTACGGCTGCGGCGTTGGCCTGTCGATCAGACCCCTGCGACAGAGATTCCCACAGGTCCAGCTGTTCGGCGCCGACCCATCATCGCTGAGCCTGGAGGTGGCAGCGCGCGAGCACGCAGACTGCGACCCGCAGTTACTGGCCCTCGAACAACTCAGTGAGCCAAAGTATTCAGGCAGTTTCGACATCATCTTTGTCAGCTGTGTGTTTCACCACATAGATGCCGATAACCACATAGAGACACTCAGAAGACTCAGGCATTTATGCTCTCCCTCGGGACAGATCATCATTTTTGAACACAATCCAATCAATCCGATCACGCGCAGGATTGTGCGCAATTGCCCCTTTGACGAAGGCGTGATCCTGATCAGCCCTCGAACCCTTGGCGATCGCCTGAAAGCAGCAGGCTGGCAGCGACTGAAGACGCGATACGTCAGCTTCGTGCCACCCAGACTGGAGCCGATTGCCGTGGCCGAACCCCTGCTGGGCTGGTGCCCCCTGGGCGCCCAGTATTTCATCAGGGCCCAGGCCAATTGATTGCATGCACTGGCTGAATCAAAAGTTTGTCCGTTTTCTGCTGGCAGGCACATTCAACACGGTTAACGGATACATCTGGATTTTAGGACTTCAGGCGATCACCCAAAAACCCATTCTTGCCAACATATTGGGCTACGCCATCTCTGCATGCATGGGTTACATAGCCCATAGCCGCTACACATTCCGCCAGAGATCAAGCTGGAAAAGCATCAGGGGCTATTTTGTTGTACTGGCATTGAGCTATCTGCTGAACCTGGCCGTCCTCAGCGCCTGCCTGAGGGTGCTGCCACCGGTGCCCTCCCAGATCATTGCCATCACGGTCTTTGCCATTGCCAACTATGTAGGGCAGTCTCGATTTGCCTTCGGCAGTTCCTGATGCTATTGATCGCCACACAGATAGGCCAGGTGGGCAGCATCCTGATCTCGGCTGATGACCAGAAAAGGGGGCAGGCCGCTGGATCGCTGGAGCAGGGCAGACAACAGCTTCAGCGTATAAACAGCGTAGACAAATAAACAGATATTCGTCACCGCTCCGAGAGCAAACAGACTCAACCAGCCTGGAGCCAAGAGCTGGGTACCCGCGAGCCAGCCCATGATCAGCAGAACCAGCATCAGCAGCAACAACGGCAAAACAACAGCCAGCGCAATTGCGCTCAAAAGCCGCAGACCGCTGAACTCTGCAGACATGATCATGCGACCATAATGACGCAGGAGCTTTTTAAGGTTATATCCACTGGCCCCTGAACCCCTCTGATCAGCAAACCGGGCCATGTAAACACCACGCCGCTTCTGACTGGTGACCGCAAATAAAGAGGCATCCAGATAGGATCGAGCGTCGACAGAGTTGGCCATGGCGCGGGCCAGCTCACCACGAATCAGTCGAAAACTGGAGACAATCGAGTAATCATCACGGGTGAGCATTTTCATGAATAACTTGCTGGCGTTTGATGCCAGGTCTCGATACCCGCTGGACTGATGAGTACGAGTGAAGGAACGGGCATAGATCAGATCCGAACCATGGGCCAAAGCCTGGGCCAGCAGCTGGCCCACAAGCCCAGGATCATGCTGCAGATCTTCGTCGAGAGTGAGGATCCAATCGCCTGTTGAATGGAGCAAACCAACAGCCGTGGCCAGATGCTGACCGCTGTTTCGCGTCAGCGAGATGGTCTTGATCCAGTCGTGATTTCTGGTGCAATCGCGCAGGATGCGCTCCGATTCATCCACCGGCTCATCGCACACGAAGAGCAACTCATGCAACAGGCCTTCGGGAAGACCTGCCAATCCCTCACGCATGGCCCGACACCTGCTGATCAGCTCTGGCAGGGTGCGCTGGCCCGCATAGACGGGCACAACAAACGAGACACGGGGGCAGCAGGGATCGATTGCCATCACAAGCGACCAATTGCCACAGAACCCTTCATGTCACAGCAGCGCGGCCTCACCGGCCTTCTGCTCTGCCAGCACCTGCTCGAGACCCTCAAGATCCTTGTCGGTGATCTTGGTCTGCATCGGACAGTGCTTGGGGCCACACATCGAGCAGAACTCAGCCTGCTTGTAGATGTCCGCCGGCAGGGTTTCGTCGTGATATTCGCGGGCCCGTTCGGGATCCAGAGACAGGTCGAACTGGCGGTTCCAGTCGAAGGCGTAGCGGGCACGGCTGAGCTCATCGTCGCGGTCGCGGGCGCCTGGGCGGTGGCGGGCGATATCGGCCGCATGGGCAGCAATCTTGTAGGCGATCAGACCGTTGCGCACATCCTCCGGATTGGGCAGGCCCAGGTGCTCCTTGGGGGTCACGTAGCAGAGCATGGCTGTGCCGTACCAGCCGGCCATGGCGGCACCGATGGCGCTGGTGATGTGGTCATAACCGGGAGCAATGTCGGTCACCAGTGGGCCGAGCACATAGAAGGGAGCCTCGGCACACTCCTCCATCTGCTTGCGCACATTGAACTCAATCTGATCCATGGGCACATGGCCCGGCCCCTCCACCATCACCTGCACGTTGTGCTCCCAGGCCCGACGGGTGAGCTGACCGAGGGTTTTCAGTTCAGCCAGCTGGGCTTCATCGGAGGCATCGTGCAGGCAGCCTGGACGCAGCGAATCACCGAGCGAGAAGCTGCAGTCGTAGCGCTTGAAGATTTCGCAGATGTCGTCGAAGCGGGTGTACAGGGGATTCTGCTTGTGGTGGTACAGCATCCACTGGGCCAGGATGCCGCCGCCACGACTCACGATGCCCGTGAGGCGACCCTTCACCTTGGGCAGGTGCTCGATCAACAGGCCGGCGTGGATCGTCTGATAGTCCACACCCTGCTGACAGTGCTTCTCGATGATGTGCAGAAAGTCATCGGCGGACAGCTTTTCGATCGAGCCATGCACACTCTCGAGGGCCTGATAGACCGGCACGGTGCCGATCGGCACAGGCGAAGCATTGATGATCGCCGTGCGCACCTCATCGAGGTTCACGCCACCGGTGGAGAGATCCATCACCGTGTCGGCCCCGTACTTCACCGCCAGCTCCAGCTTCTTCAGCTCCTCGGCCACATCGCTGGCATTGGGCGAGGCGCCGATGTTGGCATTCACCTTGCAGGAGCTGGCGATACCAATCGCCATCGGCTCCAGGTTGGGATGGTTGATGTTGGCCGGAATGATCATGCGCCCGCGGGCCACTTCCTCGCGCACAAGTGATTCGGGCAGATTCTCGCGGCGGGCCACATGGGCCATCTCCTCGGTGACCACCCCCTCGCGGGCGAAGTGCATCTGGGTCACGTTGGCCTGCCCCCGGCGGGGAGCGATCCAGGCACTGCGCATGGCGATGAAGGGTGGTAATTCCAGGGGCGCACCAGCGGGCTGGAGCGGTGGAGCATGGGATCACGGCCCTTTGCACTTCCCTGCGCCGGCATGACCCGGATCAGGTTCGGAGGGTGTGATCTCAGCCCTGGGCAGCGGCCCGGGCACCCCTAGTGACCACCAAAAGCTAGCAAGGTCTGTCGCCGCCGGCCCGGTCGCTCAGGCCTGCAGACCGTTGAGCGCCGCCGCCACCACCCTGTGGTCGGCATCGGCCTGGAGCGCCACCAACCGGTCGCGCCAGACCTGGCCATGGGCAGGGTCCGCCTCCCGCAACAGCCGCGCCAGGATCTCGGCACCGCCCACCCGCACACTGCCATCGGAGTCCGCCAGGGCCAGTGCCGCCAGATCATCGAGCCAGGCGGGGAGCATCTGGGGCTGTTCCGCCAGGGCGGAGAGGATGCTGCAGCGCACCAGCCACTGGCCATCGGCCTCGAATGCCGCCCGCAGCAGCGGCCAGGCCCGCTCCACCCCATAACTGGCCAGGGCATTGGCGGCTTCGGCCCGCACGTTGGCATCTTCATCGTGCTGGAGGGCCTGAACCAGGGCCTGCCAACCCTCCTCGCTGCGCTTGATCCCCAGGCCCGCGCAGCTGAGCGAGCGGATCATGAACACCTCCTGCTGCAGGCCCAGAAGCAGGAGGGGAATGGCTTCATCGGCCGGCAGATTGCGCAGGCCGACCAGGGCCGGCATGGCCCGGCCGGGGTCGCCGGAGCGGATGGCCTCAGAGGCGCTCATGGCTGGGAACCGGAGGGCACACAGCCATCCTGGCGCAGGGCCGCCAGGATCCGTTGTCGCCGCCGCCGCCGCTGGATGGCGCTGGCCAGCAGCAGGCCGATGCCGATCAGCACGGCCGGAAGCATGGGCGCCCGACCCACACCCTGCCTCAGCAGCAGACCCAACAGCGCCAGCAGCACCAGCAGCGGCGAGGAGAGCGCCAGCAGCGACAGCAGCCAGGGGCGGCTCATGGGCCGGGCGGCAGCTCCGCCATCCAGGCCAGCAGACTGCCGGCCAGCACCTGAACCCCCACGCCGATGCAGCCCTCATCGGGTGTGAAACAACCGCTGTGCAGGGGTGCGCAACCATGCGGGCCGGCCACACCGAGGCGGATCATGGTGCCCGGGCAGCCGTCGAGCAGGTGGGCGAAATCCTCGGCGCCGAGTGACGGCTGATCAAGCCAATGCACACGGTCACCCCCCAGCAACCGCTCACCGGTGCGAGCCACCAGAGCCGTGAGAGCCGGATCGTTGCACACCGGCGGCGCCACCGGCCGCACCTGCACCCGGGCATCGCCGCCGTGGCCCTGGCACAGGGCCCGCACCGTGCTCTCGATCCAGCCGGGCAGCTCGGCATGCACGGTTGGGTCGAAGCAGCGCACCGTGCCCAGCAGCCGCACCTGATCGGCGATCACATTGGCGGCGCGGCCGCCGTCGATCCGCCCGAAGCTGACCACCACCGGATGGAGGGGATCAAGCCGGCGACTGATCGATTCCTGCAGGCCGCTCACCACCCGCGCCGCGATCCAGATGGCATCGGTGCACTGGTGGGGCCGGGCACCATGGCCGCCTTCGCCCAGCACCTCCACCTCCAGATCGGCAGCGGCGGCGGTGAAGGTACCGCTGCGCACACCGATGCTGCCGGCCGGCAGGCTGGGAAACACATGCAGACCGAACAGGGCCTGAACCCGATCCATCGCCCCATCAGCCCGCATCCACAGGGCCCCCTGGGCCGTTTCTTCCGCCGGCTGAAACAGCAGCCGCACCCGGGCGTTGATACGGTCGGCCAGGGGCGCCAGCAGCCGGGCGACCCCCAGGCCCACGGTGGTGTGGATGTCGTGGCCGCAAGCGTGCATCAGACCCTGGCGGCTGGAGGCATAGTCGAGACCGGTGCGTTCCTCCACCGGCAGGGCATCGAGATCCACCCGCAGGGCCACGACCGGCGCTGCGGCCGGCCCCAGCTCAGCCAGCACACCGGTGCGGCCCACCCCTTCACGCACCGACCAGCCCCACTGGCGCAGTTCACCGGCCACCAGGGCCGCCGTCTGCTGTTCATGGCCGCTCAGCTCCGGATGGCGGTGCAGGTGCCGACGCAGCAGGATCAGCTCCGGCAGCTGCTGCTGCAGGGTGTGCTGGAGCTCATGGGCCAGGGGCAGGGGTGCAGGCATCAGCGGGGGCAATGGGCCCATTGTGGAGGGTGCGCGGCC
>JBKDDA010000044.1:0-6305 GCA_046313055.1 Synechococcaceae cyanobacterium
AGCACGGCGGGCGGGAGCTTCAGGTTGATCTGCTGCAGCGGGGCCACGGGTACCCGGCGGGTAGCCCAGACGGTACCGGCTACCTCCAGCTCAGGCCACACCGCACCAGCCCATGCCGCTGCAGGCGGGGCAGCCGGCGGAGGGGGTGGGGGCGACCCACCACGCGGGGGCGCAGCCGGCCCAGGGCACGGCGGGACAGAGCAGGGTCACAGATCACAGCCAGCAGGTAGGCCAGCTCTGCGGGGGATGGGTCGGGCATCGGTGGGTGCAGGACTGCTCCAGCGTTCCCGTGGGCCGTCAGGGGTCAATGCAGCGGCTCGCAGGCCATGGCGCGACCCGGACCGGGCCAGCAGAATGGGCGCGGGTAGTTGGCAGCGAATGAGCAGGGCGCTTGTGATTGCCCTATGGGTAGCCGTCACCGCTGCTCCGATGGCGAGCCGGGCGGATGAGACCTACATCCTGTGCGGGCCCCAGTCGGTCGGATTCATCCGGGCCAAAGGCCAGACAGCCTGCATCGGTGGAAGCTTGGACTGGCGACCAAGGGAACAGCAGAGGCGGGCGGCTAACTCAGCCAAGAAAAAAACATATGCAGATCACGAAGCAATGATGGCCGTTGCTGGCAAGATAGCGCAAAGAATAGAAGGGCTAGTTTTTAGCGACTGCGGAGAGAGACCACTTATCAAAAGCTATGACATTAGATACAAAGGGGACCCACAGAATAAACTTGGAAGCACTGCATACCAAAGAGCCGAGGACGACTGGAACAGATGCAGCGAAAGAGTAATGAAAACAAAATACAGAAAAGAAAAGCAAGAAATGGACAAAGAAATGATGATGGCGATTCCGGGGCGGCCGCGTTGACCTAATCGCTTCAGAGCCGAGCGCTCCGGGCAGCGGCGTTAATCGCACCCAGGGCGCCGGATAGAAATTCGTGCCGCCACCTTCTGCAGAAACGGCCCTTTCAGGAGCCAGACCATCCCCCCTAAATCTGCAGCAAATTGCAGGGTGGCCCGGCGAATTTTCTCAATTTTGTCAGGTCATCCATGAGGAACCCGCCGCAACGGCCCAAAAGGCTGCAGGCCCAAACAGTGCCAGCCACCGATCAGCGGCTTCTGACAGCTGAATTAAGCTCTTCTGACGTGGCGCTTAAAAGGCTGACGGGGTAGGGGGGAGTCTGTCCGCTGGCTCTATTTGTCAAGAGACTTTTCAGGCTGCCGCTAGTGAAAGAACGGGCCTCAGGATCACCCTCCCGCAATAGGCCAGAAAGAACCTGCGACCGGGGGCTCAGGCCGCGGTGCAAAGGGCCTCCCGTCGATCGCGGGGCGGTGGAGCAGGCCAGGGCACGGCAGCAACAGGGGCCAACGGCCAGGGCCTCGGCGGTGGGGGCGCCCCAGGGTTCCCGGTGGCGCACTTTTTCCCCCTACATGGATTCCCTATAGGGGCGAAAAGTGCGCCAGCCGGATCGGTGGCGGTGGGGGCCTGCAGTTCCGCCAGCCAGGCCGCAGCGAGGGCCTGGGCCTGAACCCCATCAGGCAGGGCCACCCCCTGGGCCCGGTAGGTGAGGGCGTCACGGTCAGCACCTCGGGTATTGATCCGGCCGACCCGCTCCAGCCTCCAGCCAACGGCCGCCAGGAGGGCCCGCAGGGTGCCGGTTGCCTTCACCCCAGGCGAGACACCAGCCGCCGCGGCCAGCTGGGCCCGGTGGGCGGTGGCGGTGGCATGGAGGGCCAGCACAGCCGGATCGGTGGCGGCGATCGTCTCCCCGGCCGCGAAGCGCTCCAGCAGGGCGGGCACCCCCAGGGCCTGCAGGGCAGCGACGCGGGGCGCGAGGGCCACCCGTAGGCGATCCGGGGCGAAAGGTCGGCCGCTGCGATCGAGGGCAGCAACGGCGGCCCGATCGTGAGCAGGGATCAGGGCGAGGGCCTCGGGGCAGCTCAGCAGCCAACCCAGCCGCAGGCGATCCCGCAGCCCGTCGCGGTCGGCGTCGATCAGGGCCTGAGAGGGCGAGGCCCCCTCCAGCCCCCAGGCCGCGGCCAGGCGGTGGCGATCGAGGGCGGCCCGTTCGGCGGGCTCCAGCTTCCGGCGGCGGCGGGCCAGTTCGGCGGCTTCCTGATCGCTCAGGGTCGGGGCGTCGATCAGGGCCTGATCCTCGGCAGCCTGGGCGGCCTCAGCGATCGTCCGCAGGTCGGCCGCGGCCTGGGCGCCAGCAGCAGGACAGGGCTCCGGGCCGGGGGGCTGCAGCTCCCACCCCTCGGCCTGCAGCAGGCCGGCGATGGTGGCCCGGTAGGCGAAGCGCTGCCGGTTGCGGTGGGCCCCCAGCTCGGCCCAGGCCTGCAGCCAGGCCCCCTCAGCGTCACCCCCCTCCAGCACCCCCAGCAGCGGATCAGTAACGGCCCGTAGGTGGCGGATCAGGTCGGCCGGATCGGTGGCGCCGGATGCCACCCGCAGGGCAGCCCCGGGGCAGCGCTCGGGGGCGAACAGGTAGGCGGGTACCTCGGGGCAGCGGACGCGGGCGAGGGCCTGGGCGGCGTGCTCGGGGGCGATGAGACCACCAGCCAGGGCGATCACGGCGGCGGGCCTCCAGCTGGCGAAGCTCACCCCTGAGCTGATCGAGGGCGAGACGTAGAGGGCATCGAGCCCCGCAGCGAAGCCATCAGGATCGGCAGCGAGGCGGGCCGCGGTCTCGGGCGTGCTGCTGTCGATCACCTCCACCCGGGCGCCGGGTACCCGCTGCCGGTGGAGGGCTGCCAGGGTCTGGGGGGCGTTCTTCGATCCGGCTTTCTGGGCGCTTGTCCAGCACAGGAACGGTGCGCCATCGGCCACCAGCTGGGCCCACCGGGCGCGGAACGCATCGGCCGCGGCCTGAGGGGTCTTGAATCCCTCGGGGCAGTGGAGGGGGCGCCCCTGCATCGGGCGATGTTCGGAACGGATCAGCCAGGCGCGGCGGCCGGTCAGCCGCTCCAGCAGGCGCACGGCCCAATCCGGCATCTGGGCATCGAGGGCCACGGTCTGACGCATCCGGGGCAGCTGATCGGCCGCGGTGCGCAGCACGGCCCCGCGGCGCTTCGCCAGGGCGGTTCCGGTGCTCAGTAGCAGGTGCTCGCAGGCCTGGGCCCATTCATCGAGCACCAGCACCCCACCGCTCCAGCCGTGCCCACTGATCCGCAGGCCGGAATCCAGGCACCACGAATCCCAGCAGCCGGCCGCTCCCTGCAGCCGTTCATCTGATCGAGGGGCAGGGCACCAGGGCACCCCCACCCGCTCGGCCGCGGCCTGCCCCAGGGGCCGGCGGTGGGAGGGCATCAGGACGGCCACCCCATCGGCAGCGAGGGGCGCGAGGGCGGCAGCGAGGGCCTCGGTTTTGCCGGTGCCCATCGCGGCCTGCACCACCAGCAGGGGGGCGGCCGCGGGGCCAGGGAAAGGGGCCCCATCGGCCAGCCATCGGCCCGCGGGGGCGATCTGATCGGCCACCCGCGGCAGGGAGGGCAGCACGGGGCGCGGGCCGGTGTTGGCCAGGGCGCGGGCGAGGGCCTCGGGGCCGGCCGTGGCGGCCAGGTCGTCTAGGCCGGTCTTGTCGGCCCCCTCCAGCAAGGGCAGGCGGGCCACCTCCACCCGGCCACCAGCGGAGCGCAGGGCACGGGCCAGGGCACCAGCAGCGGCCCCCACCTTCGCGGCGGTGGTGGCCTTTGCTTCAGCATCGAAGGCGATCAGCCAGGGGCGCCGCTTGTGTGCCAGCAGCTGCAGGGCCTTGATGAGCCGTTCGGAGCCATCAACCCCGCGGCGGCGGCCCATCTGAACACCGGGCAGGGCCACTGCAGCCCAGCCGGCGGAGACGGCGGCTAGGGCTTTTTTCCAGCCTTCGCAGATCAGCAGCTGCAGATCAGGCGTCACCATCGCCCAGGCCCAGAAGCCAGCCCGGCGAGTGGCCTTGTTTGGGAAGGGCAGCCCCTGCCGCTCACAGATCAGTCGCCAGCAGCGAGCCGGCACCCGGGGCAGCAGCAGGTCGCCACCGTCCGGGAAGCCCGGGGGGGCTTCGTAGCGGATCAAGCGGCCGGGTTTGTCGTTCCGTTCGCGGGCCTTGTCCGGCTTCCACTGATCGAAGCGCTCCAGTCCGGGCAGGACATCGCTCAGGGATCGCCAGCCGCCGGCCTGCATGTGCCGGTAACGCTGATCGAGGCGGCTCAGGGCGCCACACAGGTGGCCTGGCTGGGTCTGGGGGTGCCCGTTGCCGGCGACGCTCTCGGTCTGGATCTTCCGGCGCACATAACGCACCAGCTCCGCCCGCTCCGTTTCCCAGTGACGCGCAGTGCTGGGGCCCCAGCTGGCGACGTTCGCGGCGGCCACGTCCGGGGCAATGGCGGAAGCCTGCAGCTCGGCCAGGTGCTGGGGCAGGAGGACATCCGGGCCGGCCACCGCAGCAGGGGCCACACCAGCCGCCACACATGCAGCCCGTCTGCGGCGCAACGGTTGTAGTGGTCCGCCTTCCGTTTGTACGGATTGGCGGGTACGATTCGGCTCAAGCACTGGGGGTGTACCTCAGGTGTCCCCGGTCGCTGCTCTGGCCTAGGAAACGAGCGCAGCGCCGGGGTTGTTTGTGAGAAGGGCTCCCCTCGGGGGGCCTTTCTTTGTTTCATGAAACCGGCTGCCGGTCAATGGCGCCAGCCGGTGGGCGATCAGCCGGCCAGGGCCTCAGCCAGTTGGGCCGATGCCTGGGCCAGCAGGGCCCGGGAGAGGGCAGCCCGCGAGCACCCCAGCCGGGCGGCCTGACCGTCAAGGTCAGACGCCAGAGCAGGCGGCAGGCGCAGGCTCAACGGGGGCGACAGGGCCCCACGGCGGCGGGTGTCAGGAACGATCAGGGGCAGGTCGTTAGGCATTGGTGCGCCAATCGATGACCAAAGGCTATGGGCAGCACCCTGCTCCAGTTGCTAGTGAGGACCGCTGCCAGTCACCCGGAACGTAGGCAGAGAGGGCGATCTGGGCCCCCGTCACTGCTCCCCCGGATGGGTCATCAGGTGCGGGAGGGCGGCGATCAACCGGCCAGGCCCAGGCGCCGTAGGTGGTTCTTCACGCCGGAGGGGCTGAGAGGCTGGCCAGTGCGGGTTTTGATGCCCAGGCCAGCGAGGGCCTCGGCCATGGCACGCAGGCTCTCGCCGCGGCCCGCCATGGGCTCCAGCACGGGGCGCAGCCGCTCGGATTCGGCGGTGGCACGGTCGCGGGCCGCATCGTTGCGGGTGATGGTTCCGGCCCGCAGGCCGCCCAGCTTCACGCCACGGGCACGGGCGGCAGCGAGGGCCTCTCGGGTGCGCTCGCCGATCCGGCGGCCTTCGTATTCGGCAACGCTGGCCATCACGGTGAGCACCATTCGCCCGGCGGCAGTGGTGGCGTCAACCTCCGGCAGATCAGCGAACAGCAGACCGCCAAACCCGTTCCGGTCGGCCTCCCGGGCCAGCTTCAGAATCAGCTCAGCATCCCGGGCCAGGCGATCGAGCTTCGCCACCGCCACCACGGCGCCCCGGCGGCGGGCGTCAGCCATCGCCGCTGCCAGTTGGGGGCGATCGGCCTTCCGGCCGGATTCGATCTCGGTGTATTCAGCCGTCACCACGGCGCCCCGCTGCTCGGCCAGGGCCGCCACCTTGGCCCGCTGGGCCTCCAGCCCCAGGCCGCTCTCTCCCTGACGGGTGGTGCTGACCCGGTAGTAGGCGATCAGCTGGAGCGGTTCGGCGGCGGCCATCGGCCCATCCCTAGTGGGTTGTACAGACAGACTACGACCGTTGCGCGTTGTACGCAAGGGGAATGGGTACCCGATCAGGCCGCGGCGATCCGCTCCACAGCAGGACCAGGCGCCCAACGGGTACCCGATCGAGGGGCAGCAGGTACCCATCAGGCGGGAACGGGTACCCGATCAGGTACCCACGGGTACCCATAGGGCGCGGGGCGGGCCACCACGGGCAGGCGTCCGCAGGCCCAGGCAGCGCCACCCATCGACCACCAGCCCAGGGGCCGCGCCACCCGCTCGGCCAACACGGGCGTTAAAGGTGCCGCGCTTCACCCCCAGCAGATCAGCCAGGGCGGCGCTTTCGATGCCATCGGCAGGCAGACCGGCCGGTGGTGGTACCGGGGCGGCAGGGGGCGCAGCAGAGGTAGGAGGCGGCAATCGAGGGGGCCGGGCCTGCTGCAGCTGATCGAGGGCCTCCCGTAGCTCGGTGGCGGTTGCCTCCAGCTGGGCCACCCGATCGGCCAGACCATCACCACCAGCAGGGGCAGGCCCAGATGCTGCCGTGGGGCCGGCGATGCTCACCAGCCAA
>JBKDDA010000045.1:0-47194 GCA_046313055.1 Synechococcaceae cyanobacterium
CGTCACCGAGGTGACCGACGAGCTCAAGCGCCTGATGGCCGAGTTCGAGAAGGAGCTCGCCGTGCTGCGCGGCCGGGTGGATGGCCTCGAGGCCCGCGTGGGTGAGCTGGAGGCCAACCAGTTCTCCACCACCACCAAGCTCGGCGGCCTGGCCACCTTTGTGGTCGGCGCCAACAGCTTCAGCGGCTCGGCCATCAATGGCAAGGCCAACACGCTGAACCGGCGCAGCAACCGCCTCACCAGACCCGCAACGCCCCGCACGCCGGTGGCGCTGCCGAATGGAACGGTGTTCAACTACGACGTGCAGCTGACCCTCGACACGAGCTTCAACGGCAAGGACCGGCTGCGCACCAACCTGCGAGCCGGCAACTTCGGCAGCAGCGTGTTTGGCGGCGAACCCCATGCCCTGAGTCTTTCAACCCTGGAGATCGCCTTCGAGGAGGAGGCCGGCGCCAACGTGCTGTCGGTCGACAAGCTCTTCTATCAGTTTCCGATCAGCGACCAGTTCACCGCCACCATCGGCGCCAGGGTGGGCCAGGAAGACATGCTCGCCCTGTGGCCGAGCGTGTACCCCTCCGACACGGTCCTCAACGTGATGACCGTGAACGGGGCCCCCGCCGCCTACAACAAGAACCTCGGCGCCGGCGGTGGTCTCTGGTGGCAGAAGGGCGGCCTGAGCATCAGCACCGCCTACGTGGCGGCCCGGGGGGGCAACGGCTCACCCAGGGTGTCCGAACCGGAACTGGACGAGGGCGAGGGTGGCCTCGGCAACGGGGCCTCCGGGGCCACCGGCACGGTGCAGCTGGGCTATCAGCAGGAGCAGTGGGGCCTGGCCGCCATCTGGTCCTACGTGCAACCCGAAACGGTGTTCGTGCCGGGCACCACGCCGTTCGTCCATGCGGCGATCGACCACAACATCAACGCCACCACCAACGCCTATGGCCTCAGTGCCTACTGGCAGCCGCTGCGGAGCGGCTGGTTGCCCTCGCTGAGCGTGGGCTGGGGGATCAACGTCACCGACTTCGGCACGCGCCAGCCCAAGGGCAGCCTCAGCCAGAGCCAGTCGTGGATGGTGGGCGTGCAGTGGACCGATGTGTTCGCCAAAGGCAACGATTTCGGCATGGCCGTGGGCCAACCGGTGTTCGCCACCGGGCTCACCGGCAACCGCACACCCGATGACGGCAACTACGTATGGGAGTGGTGGTACAAGTGGCAGGTCACCGATGCCATCAGCATCACGCCGGCCCTGATCTACCTGAGCCGCCCCCTCGGCCAGGTGACCCCGGTGGGTGACACCTTCCGCCAGTTCGGTGGCCTGGTGAAGACCAGCTTCAGATTCTGAGGCCGGCGCACCTCAGGCCTGGACGGGTCAGCTCAGGACTTCGATGAGGGCTGCTCGGCGTTGCCGGCCCCGGCCGGAGCGCCGGGGGGCGGTGTGGTGGTGCCGTGGTGGTGGGCCATGGGCCGCTGGGGCTTGCGGTAGGCACCGGAACCACCGCCGCCGCAGGCCAGCTGATCCAGGCCCTGGCCGGCGGCCAGGGAAGGGGGAGCTGCGAGCGCCGCCGCCAGACAAGCCAGGGCAACGGCTGAAACCGATCGGACAGGAGCAGAAGAAACCTGTAAAGATCTGGAGATTTTATTCACTTTCGCGGGTCAGATTTCACGCTCCCAATGATAGGCACAACAGAGGCGCGAGGCCTGCTGCTGCAGGCGGCATGTCTCAGGACGAGTAAGGCAGGCCCAGGGCCTGGGCGCCGAAGCGGCGGGTCATATCGGCCTGGTGGTGCCAGGAGATCAGCAGGGTGCGGGCGATGCGGCGCAGGGCCTCGATGTCGTCGCAGGCGTCGATGGCGCGGGTCTGGGTCTCGAGGCTGAACTGGCGGGCAAGCGACTGGGAATCCAAGGCGGCAGGGGGGAGGGCTGGCAGCGTCACCGGGACGCGAAACAAAACGATACAAACCGCCGGCCGGCCCGGGGGTGGCGGCTTCCCGCACCCCGGCGCGCCAGCCCCGGGGCAACCGGCCACCCGGTCGATACTGGGGCCAGCACCGACCATCCAGCATGCAAGCCGTGATTCTGGCCGGAGGGCTGGGCACACGCCTCACAGAAGAAACGGTCATCCGACCCAAGCCCCTGGTGGAGATCGGCGGTCGACCGATCCTGTGGCACATCATGAAAATCTATGGCCACCACAACATTCACGATTTCGTGATCTGTTGCGGCTACAAGGGATACATGGTCAAGGAATACTTTGCCAACTACTTTCTACACACCAGCGATGTCACATTTGACATCAGCAGCAATCAGATCTGTGTCCACCAGCGCCACGGCGAACCCTGGCGGGTGACCGTGGTCGACACGGGCGACCACACCAACACAGGCGGCCGCCTGGCCAGGGTGGCCGACTACATCAAGGGCACGTTCTGCTTCACCTACGGCGACGGGGTTGCGGATCTCGACATCTCTGCCCTGGTGGCCGAGCACCGCAACCTGGGGCGGCCAGCCACGGTGACGGCCGTGCGGCCCACGGGCCGCTTCGGCGCCCTGGAACTGGATGCAGATGCCGGTCGGGTGGAGGAGTTCCGCGAGAAGAACGAAGGCCAGGATTCGTGGGTGAACGGGGGCTTCTTCGTGCTGGAACCGGCCGTGCTGCCCCTGATTCAGGGGGATGACTGCAGCTGGGAAAACGATGTGCTGCCCGAGCTGATCCGACGCGGCCAGCTCAGCGCCTACCGCCACGGGGGCTTCTGGCAGCCCATGGATACCTTGCGTGAGAAGTTGAAGCTCCAGCAGCTGTGGGAGAGCGGGGAAGCGCCATGGAAGATCTGGTGATGCCGCCGCCCGGCAGCCAGGCGATCGACCGGAGCTTCTGGCGCGGTCGGCGGGTGCTGCTCACCGGCCACACGGGCTTCAAAGGCGGCTGGCTGGCCCTCTGGCTGCTGGAACTGGGCGCCACGGTGCACGGCTTTGCCTTGCCCCCACCGCCAGGCCGCGAGCTCTACCGGCAGCTGGATCTGGAACACAGCCTGGCCGGCAGCACCCTGGCAGACCTGAACGACCCCGCCGCCCTGGAGGACCTGGTGCGGACGGTGCGGCCTGAGGTGGTGCTGCACCTGGCGGCCCAGCCACTGGTGCGTCGCAGCCATGAGGATCCCCTGGGCACATGGCGCACGAATGTGCTGGGCAGCCTGCAGCTGCTGGAGGCGCTGCGGCCCCTCAACGAAGCCTGCGCGGTGGTGATGGTGACCACCGACAAGGTCTATGACCAGGGCGACGGCGCCCAGCGGCCCTTTCAGGAGGGCGACCGCCTGGGGGGCCACGATCCCTACAGCGCCAGCAAGGCAGCCATGGAGCTGGCGGTGGCCAGCTGGCGTGCCAGCTTCTGCGGCGATGGGCCCCGCCAGAACCGCTGGCTGGCGGTGGCCACCGCCAGGGCGGGCAATGTGATCGGTGGGGGCGACTGGGCGGTCGACCGGATCGTTCCCGATGCCATGCGGGCCCTGGCCGATGGCCAGGTGATCGGCGTGCGCCGACCCGAAGCGGTGCGCCCCTGGCAGCACGTGCTCGATCCCCTGGCGGGTTACCTGCTGCTGGCCGAGCGCCTGCACCACCAGGCGCAACATGGAGTCGCCCTGGCGGCCAACGCTCGCGAGTCGCCGGGGGCCTGGAACTTCGGCCCGCTGCTGGCCGACCAGTGCAGCGTGGCGGCGCTGATGGAGCAGGTGCTGCGGCACTGGCCCGGCCGCTGGCAGGAACGGACCCAGCAGCAGGCCCCCCATGAGGCCGCCTGCCTGCGGCTGGACATCAGCCACACCTGCCGGGAGCTGGGCTGGCAACCCACCTGGCCCCTGGAGACGGCGGTGGCACGAACCGTGCGCTGGTATCGGCGCGTGCACGCAGGCGCCGACCCCAGGGCCTGCTGCCTGGAGGATCTGACGGCCTTCTCAGGCAACACAGATGCTGCCCTGGAGCAACGAACTTAGAATCGAGCCAACATCAACGGCCGCGTGGACTACGAGATCAGGCTGCGCGGGCGCAAGGCCATCTTCTGCATCAGCCATATCCAACCCTTCTTCAGGCTGCCCAACGATGTGAACCTGGTGCAGACGGCAGCCTTCAACACGGAGGCACACGCCATCCTGGTTGACCCCTATGTGCACCTGCGGACACCAGGCACCCCTCTCGGCTTCACGGTTGATTATGCCCAGGCTTTTCTTGCAGAAATCCTGGCCCAGTGCCGCGATCGAGTGGACCATGTGGTGATCATTCTGCATCGCAAGATCACAGTCCCCCAGCCCGTTGGCATTCAGGCTGCCAACTTCAGCAACATGTGCCTGGAAGCAGCCGACAACATCGATGTGAATGCCATCATCAACAGCTATCCAGACCATGCGCTGGTGCCTGTTCCCTTCTGGTTCCCCAGGGGTCTGATGGAGCAGTATGGCCGTTGCCACGTGATTCAGGATTTTCTGCGGCTGCTGGCAATCTGCGTGGAAGCCGACGTGCTGACAAGCAGCGAAGCGATCGAGTTCTGCTCCGAAAAGGTGATGTTCTGGGGCGGAGGTTTCGGCCAGCTGCCACTGGATGTGTTCATCACACTTGGAACCAGGCAGGGCCAGATGATGCGGGCGATCAACCAGGCCGGCTTCCGCTGCAGCAAACCGGATGATGGCTACCAGAAACGCTGCATCAGCTTCTTCTCAGAACGCATTGGTTCCTTCATCATGACCAAGGAGTTCCTGCGCCTGGGCATCATGAAACGCCTCGACAATGGCCAGATCGACATCAACAGCCAACACCTCGGTTACGGCTGCACGGTGGGTCAGGGGGCGCACCGGCCTGAGCGCTACGAGGTGGGCAACCACTGAGCCGACTGAGCCCGCCGCCTGCCTGCAGAGCAGAGAGGGCCTCAGCTCACGCGCCTGAGATAGCCACCAGGGGCCACGCTGATGCGCAACCTGCGGTCGATCTCGTGATCAATCTGAAACTCGGGATGGTGAGGCAACCAGGCCTGAACAGCTGTCTTGGGATTGTTGCCCACATCCCAGGGTCGGTCTGGAAAAGAACCGGCCGGCAGGTCCTCGACAACCGTATCGAACACGATGCAGTAACCACCCACAGACACCAGGTGGGCATAGGCATTGAGCTCGGCCAGAACATGGTCGTGGGTGTGGCTTGAATCCAGAAACACAAGCACCTGCTCAACGCCATCAGCCTGGGCACAGACCTGACGAATCACAGCTGGATCCACCGATGACCCCTCGATCAACTCCATCTTGAAGCGCAGGGGATGGGCATCGAGCGCCTGGCGGTTGTGGGGGCGGATCTCGTTGTCAACACCCACCACCCGCCGGCCAGACTGCCTGGGATCGATGCCATCCATCACATCGAGCAGACACAACAACGAAGCCGAGAGAACCAGCGAACCGCCATGGGCGATGCCTGTTTCAACGATCAGACCAGGCCGCGAGTTGGCAACGATTTCCTGAACGGCAACGATGTCCTGGGGGTATTGAATAATCGGCCGGGACAGCCAGGAGAAATGATAGGAATAGCGATCGCGAATGGATTGGAGCAAAAACTCGGCCGCCGGGTCGCTGGCCCTGGAATCACCGTTGGTCATCAGTGGAGCAGCATGCAGGGGTGATTCGGAGGCAGCGCATCTCGTATTTCGTGCTCATAGTTGGGATTCATGATCACGACCGGAATGGCTGAACTCAGCCTAGCCATACCGTCGACTGGATTCAAGACCTCGAGGCCCGATATGGGCATGAAGTGGCCCTGCTTGCTGGGATTGATGTCGATGGCGTAGGCCATCTTCCGCTGCAGGGTTGGCGATGCTTTCGCTGCAAAGACCACACCTTTGGCCGCCGCCCCCCAGAGCACGATTGAGCTGGCGTCGTTCAGTGCGGCATACGATCTGGATTCATGCTCAACAAGGCTGCCGAATCGCCCGAGAAGTTCGAGCTCCGGCTGCGAGGAGGTTGGGCGGCAGTGGGACAGCCGCTCCAGACTGAGCACCACAGACAGGTATTGACCACCAAAGCTTGCTGACAGATCGATCAAGGCATCGCCAAAGCAGCGCCTGAAATCATCAGCCCGAAAATAATTCACATGTTCATGAAACAGATCAAAATAGGCCCGGTTCTCCAGGATCCAGTCCAGATCCGGAACCTCAATGTAGAGGAGGCCGCGGCCGCCGTTGGCCTCCGCCAGGGAAACGAGAAATGGCCAGGGTGACGGAATGTGTTCAAGCACATGCCGCAGGGTCAGCAGATCACCTTGCTCATGGGATCGACCATCAAAGCAGCTTCGGCGAATGTAAGGGCTGTCACCTTGGTAGGCATTGTCATAGCCAACGGCATTCAGCCCCTGGCCACGCAGGAGTTCAACAAAGCCACCTTTGCCGCAGCCCACGTCAACAATCAGAGCGTGAGGATCGCTGAGGTGGGCCGAACAGTAGCGGGTGACAGCCTCAAGATGTCGGCGGAAGTGAGGCGAGAATCCCTGATCATTCTGATAGCTCTGGTCATAGCAGACCAGGCCCTGGTCAAAGCGTTGATTCACCACGACACCCGAATCATCCTGGACCAGTTCAAGCACCGCAGCCGGTGCAGCCATGGCATCTCGTCGGCTCTGATAGAGCCTGTTCTGCATGGCCGGCATGCCGGCAGCCCGATACAAGACACTGGCCATGTTCAGCTGAGACTCAAGAGCTTATTGATGTCTGCCCAGAAGGCCAGTGGCTCATCAACCCGATCGGGCCGGGCCCCCAGCTGCAGGCTGATCGACGCCGCTGATTCGGCAATCGTCCGTTCGGCAAGCTCCCTGATGGACACGGGCTGTCCAGAGCCGCAGTTGTAGATGCCGTGGGCATCGGGATGGCTGAGCAGCAGCAACAACTGCCGGGCCACATCGTCGACAGCCACGAAGTCACGCACCTGGCGACCGGAACCCATGGCAAAGGCAGCGTCGCCACGCTCAATCGCGGCCTGCAGGGAGGGCAACAACGAATTCGGATTCTGACCCGTGCCATGGGCATAAAAAACGCGGGCCCAGCACCACTGCACACCCTCCTGCGGACAGCGCCTTGCCAGCAGCCGGCGCAATGCATCCTTGGCGATGGCGTAGGCATTCACAGGATCAGCCGGCTGCTCTTCTCGAAGGGGCCCATGCTGCAGGCCATATTCATAGCAGGTGCCTGCCAGCACCAGGCGCCGGAGGCCGGCTTTGAACAGCCGCTCAATCAATTCAATGGAAGCCGGCAGATTGCGGGTGAGGTGAAAGACCCCATCGTAATCGGGCAGACCAGGCCAGCTCAATAACAGCACATGGCGGGGCTGCTGGCTGAGCAGGGCCTGCCAGCTGGACGGATCGAGGAGATCAAAGTGGTGGCTGGGATCCGCAACGCTGTGGCTCCAGCAATGGAGATCATGATCACGGGCCTGATGCTGCACGGCCCGACCGATGAAGCCTTCACTGCCGATCAGGTGAATCGTGGCCATGGCAACAGATCAGAACACATGCGGATCACTCACCAACGAGCCAGGCTGGGAATCGCCGTGACCAGCGAATGGCCGGCCAGCTGCTGCCTGAGTTCACCGATCAGATTCCAGGGCAACACGAGCAGATCATCGAAGGGTTGCGCCGCCAGCTGCTCAGGGCTGATCACCGGAATGTGACTTCCGGGCATCACCTTACCCTGCTTGCTTGGTGCCCTGTCGGCCACGGCAGGCAACAGATCACTGCGGACGCCGGCATAGTTCAACAACGTGCTGCCCTTGGCGGCAGCCCCATACCCCAGCACCCGCCGGCCATCACGCCGGGCCCGCAACAGAAACTCCAGCAGGCCGTGCTTGGCCGCCTCAGCCCTGCGCTGGAAATCCCCATAGGCCTCGGGAGACTCCAGGCCGGCGCCGGCCTCGGCCAGCAGCACGGCCGCCACGGCCTGGGTGGGTTCGGCGGAGCCCCGGTGGGCCAGCCACAGCCGCAGACTGCCGCCATGGGTTGGAAGCTGCTCCACATCCACAACCATCAGGCCCACGCTGGCGGCAATGCGCTGCACGACCCTGAGGCTGAGATAGCTGTAGTGCTCGTGGTAGATCGTGTCGAACTGATTGCCGACCAGCAGGTTGAGCAGGTGCGGACATTCGATGCTCACCCGCCCCTGGGGTTTGAGCACCAGGGCCATGCCGGCAAGGAAGTCGTTGATGTCCGGCACATGGGCAAGCACGTTGTTGGCCACCACCAGATCGGCGCCGCCCGGCACGGGCCCGTCGGCGGCGACCAGCTCCCGGGCGAGGGCAGTGCCGAAGAACCGCTCAACCGTGGGGATCCCCCGGGCCCGCGCCGCCGCGGCGGTGGCCCGGGTGGGCTCCACGCCGAGGCAGGGAATGCCCAGCCGCTGCACATGGGTGAGCAGCTAGCCATCGTTGGAGGCCAGCTCGAGCACAAGGCTGGCGGCACCCAGATCGAGCCGTTCCACCGCCGCCGCCACGAACCGCTCGGCATGGGCGCACCAGCTGCTGGACATGCTGGAGAAATAGGCATAGTCGGCCGTGAACAGCTCCTCGGCCGAGGCATGGGCGGGCAGCTGCATCAACCAGCAGCTGCTGCAGACAAACACCTTCAGGGGATAGGTGACCTCGGGCAGCGCCAGCTGCTCAGGCGTGAGGTAGGCGTTGCTGGGTGGCTGATGGCCCAGGTCGATCACGCTGTGGTGCAGCTCGGCCCCGCAATGGCGGCAGTGGTGGTGCATGGCGGGCATGTCAGCGCGGCAACAGGGGCAGCCGTCGGTCCTGGTCGCTCATGTCGGCCACCGGCAGGGGCCAGCTGATCGCCAGCCCGGGATCATTCCAGCGCACGCCTGTTGCGGACTCCGGCACCCAGGCCCCGGAATGCAGATAGAGCAGTTCACTGTCGGGCTCCAGCACCTGAAAGCCATGGGCACACCCTTCCGGAATCAGCAGGGCATTGGCGGTTGCGGGGGCCAGTTCCACGGCGTGCCAGCGGCCATGGGTCGCCGAGCCCGGGCGCAGGTCCACGGCCACATCCCACACCCGCCCGCGCAGGCAGCGCACCAGCTTGGCCTCGCTGTGGGGTTGCCGCTGCAGGTGCAGTCCGCGGATCGCGCCCACCGCATGGGTGCGGCTGATGTTGACCTGGGCCAGGCCCCTCGGGCCCCAGGAGCCGGCAAAGGCGGGCTCCCCGGCCCGGTAGCCGTTGAGGAACATGCCGCGGTGATCCACAAAGGGTTCGGCCACCAGCTCGATCAGGCCGGCGATGGGCGTTGGGCGGGCTTCCGATGGCATGGGCTGCTGGAACCCGGGGGCAACCCTAGAAGTCAACCGACAGGGCAGCCCCCAGTCCAGCCCATAAACTGATAATGATTCTCAGGCGTGTCCATCGGGCCGCCCTGCTCGCCGATGCCGATCACCCTGCCGCGCCGTCTGCCGACCCTGCTGAGCCGCGGCGGCACCCGGGCCCTGGTGCCCCTCGGTCTCAGCGCCCTGCTGGCGAGCTGCGGCACTCCCCGGCAGCCAGCGGTGGGTGTCGAACCCGGCGCCGGCCGGCCCAGACTGGCCGTGGTCACCACCGTGCTGCCGATCACCCTGCTGACCCGCGCCGTGGCCGGCGACTGCGCCACGGTCGAGGCCCTGATCCCGGCCGCCATGGGCCCCCACGATTTCCAGGCCAGACCCACCGACCTGCTGGCCCTGCGCAGGGCCCGGGTGCTGGTGAAGAACGGCCTGGGGCTGGAATCCTTTCTCGACAGGCTGGTGGCCAGCGCCGCCAACCCCTCCCTGCGCCAGATCGACAGCAGCCGGGGCGTGGCCACCCTCACGGCGCCGGGGCCCGACCATGACCACGCCCACAGCCACGGCCCGGTGAACCCCCACATCTGGCTCGATCCCCTGCGGGCCGCCCAGCAGGTGAACACGATCCGCGACGGCCTGATCCAGGCCGACCCGGCCTGCGCCGATGGCTACCGCCGCAACGCGGCCGCCACAACCGCCAGGCTCCAGCGCCTGCACACCACCATCGCGGCCCGCCTGGGGCCCTACCGCGGCCGCACCTTCGTGGCCTTCCACGATGTGGCCCCTTACTTCGCCGAGCGCTACGGGCTCAGGGGCACCTTTCTGGTGGACCTGCCGGAGAGCCATCCCTCCCCCCGCGACCTGCAGAGGGTGGCGGCCGAGGTGAAACGCAGCCAGCTGCAGGCACTCCTGAGCGAACCCCAGCAAGGCAGCCGGTCCTTCAATGCTCTGGCGCAGGACCTGGGCGTGCGCGTGAGCCTGTTCGATCCTCTGGAAACCGGCAGCGAGGCGGCGGCCCGCGATCCCGACACCTACTTCAGGGTGATGGAGGGCAACGCCAACGAGCTGGAGGGGGCTTTCAGGCGGAAACCATAGGGGCGCCCCAGCCGAAGCAACCGCTGACCGGCGATCAACGATCCCAGCGACGCAGCAGATTGCTGTAGCAGCGACTGATCAGATCAAAGGAGTCGTCTTTGCCATGGGCCTGGAAGATCAGCCGCCTGGCCGTGTCAAGGTCAAACAGCAGATCGCGCTGCTCAACCTCGCGGATGCGGCTCTCAATCCAGCCCGCCACCACCAGGCGCTCCCCGCTGATCACCGGCTCGACCCGATGCAGCAGGGTGCTGGGATACACAAAGGCATCGCCGGCAGGCAGGCGAACACTGCGCTCGCCGGCGGCGGTGTTGAGCACCAGGGCGCCACCCTGGTAGTGCTCAGGTGACGACAGAAAGAGGGTGAAGGAAAGATCGCTGCGGCCCTCCGCCATCCAGGCGTTGTCGACATGGTCTCCATAGCCCTGGCCAGGACCCATCCGACTGAACAACAGACCATGGATCCGGCGTGGAAAAGCCAGCGAGCGGACCAGGGGATGGTCGATCAGCAGGGGCTGCAGCAGGCCACTGAGTCGCTGGTGCAGATCGCTGCCGCAGTCGAGCTGGTGGTTGTGCTTGACCAGCCGGGCATGCCAGCCAGCCGTCTGCTCACCGGGCTGCCAGGGGGCATCGGCAGCCGCCAGGGCGGTGCGCAGCTGCTGCAGCCGTTCGGCATCCAGCAGGGAATGGATCGTGAACGCCATGACGGTGCCTTTTGTGACGGGCGACTGTGGCTCCCGGATCCCTGGGGGATCCACCGGCCTGCATGATGGATCCCACAGCGATCACACGACACGATGGACTCCCGCACCATCGGCCTCTTCCTGGGCAGCCTGGCCCTGGTGGCCGGCACCACGGCCTGCAGCCCCTCACAGGAGGCCGGCGAAGAGGGCGGCGATGGCGAGAAGCCCAGCCTGACCACCCCCGCTCCCGACAGTGTCGAAGGCGGTGAGGGTGGCGAAGGCGGTGAAGGTGGCGAGGGCTGAGGCGAGCATCGCCGGGCCATCGCCCGGGGAGCGGTCAACCGCGCGGCTTGATCAGCTGCAACACCTGCGGGCCCACGCCACCGGCCTTGCGTTCACACCCCAGCGCTTCGAGAATCGCCCGACCTGAGGCCATCAGGTCACCCTCGTTGGCGGCCTGGCGCGCCACGGCGAACAGCCGGCCGGCCTCATCGAGGAGGGCCTGACGCTGTTCCGGATCGGCGGAACCATGGGCCATGCCTGGCCGGTGAGGCACAGGGTGATGTGCAGAACGATGGGGCAGGGTCGTCGGGGTCATGAACCAACGTGGGGTGGATCAGATCAATGGCTCACAGGCACTGACAAGGCTCTGCCGGCATTCGCGACAGCGGATCATCACCAGACTTCGGAGGATGATCCCAGACAGCCTGACAGCGACCTGCCGGTGAAACGTAGGCCTCAGAGCAATGGCTCAGCTGCACATTTGATCCAATCCTAGCGATTCATCGGCAGGTCAAGACAGTGATCGGAACCAACAATGGCTCCCCAGCCATTCCGAGCCGGAGCATCAGGTGCCCGGCTCGACGCTGTTGCCACCGAGGGCACTGATCTGGGCCCGCAGCAGGTTCGAGCGCTCCAGGTCACCTCGGGTCAGGGCCACCGCCAGGGCAAATTCCAGCTTTTCGAGCTGGTGGTCACTCTGGAGCTCCCCCTGATGCTGGGCCCCGATACGACAGGGACTCCGCCCCGGGGCGGAACGGTGGCTGGTGGCACCAGCGCCCGGGGGACGACCGGCAGGAAGAATTGACATGGCCGACTTTCTTTTCATTCTGCCACCCAGGTCCAGGGTGCTGGATCCTCAGGCTGCCTGAAAGGCGTCGGATTCCTCACCATCGCCAGCCTCCAGGTCGGCATCATCACGCTCCACCGTGACCCCGGACACCGGCAGAGCCATGACCCCATCATCCCCGTGCCCGCCGGAGCCGGGCTCGGTGCCCAGCAGCTGCCGGCAGTCATTCAGCAGCTGGCCGACCCGATCGAGGCTGGAGAGCTCCCGGGGATCCATCTCAACGGGCTGGTCCACACGCTGTTCCATGGCCGCAAGCCGCTGCTCCAGCAGCACCAGCCGCTGGGAGAGGGCATGGATCGTTTCGGCGAGATCCTGAGCACTGCGGCTGATCCGAAAGGAGACCGATTCCGTGGACATGGCGAAGCCCTGGTTTGCCACGAATGACAACACACGCAGGCCCTGGACTCAAGCGGCCACGGGCCCCATCTCGCAGACTGAAGCCGTTGCTTGCTGAAGGCTGAGAATGGCGAGCCCTGTCACGCTGTTGCTGTATCTGCTGGCCGGCCTGACCGGGGGCCTGCTGGCGATGCGGACCGGCATCCCGGCGGCGCCCCTGGCGGGCTCCCTGCTGGGCGCGGCCCTGGTCAGCATGAGCGGGCGGCTGGAGATGGCCCAGTGGCCGAGCGGCACCCGCACGGTGCTGGAGATCGCCATCGGCACGGTGATCGGCACCAGCCTCACCAGCGCCGCCCTGGGGGAACTGCGCAGCCTCTGGCGGCCGGCCGTGCTGATCACCGTCACCCTGGTGCTGACCGGGGTGGTGGTCGGACTGTGGTGCAGCCGCCTGCTCGGCATCGATCCGATCGTGGCGCTGCTGGGGGCAGCGCCGGGGGGCATCAGCGGCATGAGTCTGGTGGGCGCCGAATTCGGGGTGGGTGCCGCCGTGGCGGCCCTGCATGCGGTGCGGCTGATCACCGTGCTGCTGGTGCTGCCCCTGGTGGTGCGGCTGGTGGTGCCCCGGCCCGGCTGAGCCCCCTCGACAGGCGCCGAGGGATCGATACGTTGGGGCTCCTGACCGGACCGATCGAGCCCGATGCCGCCTCGTCAACGCCCCCTGATCGCCGCCCTGGCAGGCCTGAGCGCCCTGGTCGCCCTGGGACCCAGCGCAGCGCTGGCCCAGGCCATGGGTGCTGCGGACAACAGTCCGGGCGGCAAAGGCGCCCAGATCTACTGCTTCATGCGCAGCAACGGCAACGACCACCCGGTGAGCTGGGACGCGGCCTATGCCCTGATCAAACGGCAGGGCTCCAGCATGTTCCGCACCTCCCCGGAACATGCCGCGGTGATGATCACCGAAGCGGTGGTCCAGAACCCGACCACCTACCCGGACTGTGGCCGGTTCCTGGGTGATCTGTACAAGAAGGCGGAGATCGATGACACCTCCAAGCAGGCCCCGGCCGCAGGCGGCGGCACCCCTGGTCGCTAGGGCCGCCGGACTGCTGGTGCTCGCCCTGGCGGCCACGGCCCCAGGCTGCAGCGAGGCTCCCCTGCCCGAGCAACGCCTGCGGGTCGACGACTGTCTTCAGGATGTGAATCCGGATCGGCTGCAGGAGGCCATCCGCCGCTGCGACCGGGTGGTGGCGGCCTTCCCCCGGGAGCCCGGCCCGCTCAATGAGCGCTATCTGTTGCACACCCTGGCGGGCAACGATCCGGCCGCCTGCCACGACATCCGCAGGGCAGCAGCCCTGCTGAAGCCCCAGTCGGCCGGGGTGGATCCCCTGCTGCGCCAGGACGTGGCGCAACGGCTGGGCGACTGTCCGCCCTGAGGCGTCAGTCCCCATCCAGCCACTGGCGCAGCATCCGGGGCAGGCTGCGGCGCCGCAGCAGCTGGCGGCGGCCCTGGAGCACAACGGCGATGTGCTCGGCCTTGCTGGCGATCAGCCCATCCACCAGCTGGTCCGCCACCCCCAGCTGCAGCCAGTGGCTGGTGAGCCCGTCACCGCCCATGCCGATGCGATGGCAGCGATCCTCGGCCTGTTCGGCATCGCCCGGGGTCCAGGGCCGTTCAAGCAGCACCACATGCCGGGCCCGGTGCAGGCTGAAGCCCAGGCCCCCGGTACCGAAGGTGGCGATCAACAGGGGGGATCCACCGGCCTGGAAGCGATCCACGGCGGCCTGCCGCTCGCCGGGGGCGATGCGGCCCGTGAGCAGCACCGGCCCCATGGGGGCGAACCGCCGCTGCAGGGCCGCCGCACTGGCCAGAAAGGCGGTGAACAGCACCACCGGCTCCCCGTCGGCCAGCAGCCGGGTCACCAGGGCGATGGCACTGGGCAGCTTGTGGCGAGAGCCCAGACGGCGCAGGGCGGTGAGCATGGCCAGGGTTTCGGCGTCGCGCCGCACCAGCCCGCGGGCCGCCCTGCGGCGGTAGGCCTGCAGGCAGGCCGCCAGGCAACGCTCGAATTCGAGCGCCTCGGGGGCATCCAGCTGAACCGGCCAGCAGTGGCGGCGCTTGGGCGGCAGGTCGAGGCACTGGTCCTTGCGGCGATGGAGCAGCAGGGGCCTCACCAGACGGCGCAGCTCCTCCAGGCGGGTGGCGCCGGCTGCCTGCCAGATGCGTCGACCGGCCTGCTCCCGCCAGTGGCCACCGCAGTAGAGCTCCTCAAAACGGCGCTGATCCTGGGCCAGGGGGTGGCCGATGGCGGCCAGCAGCGGCAACAGCTGGGCCGGCCGGCCATTTTTCATGGGTGTGCCGGTCAGCAACCAGATCGCCCGCACCCGCGGATGGCGGGCCAGGCGCAGCAGCGCCCGGGTGCGGGCGGCCAGCAGCGACTGGGCGTAGTGGGCCTCATCCACCACCAGCACCGTGCCGGCGGGCGGCAGATCAGCGGGCAGCCGGGCCCAGCTGTGCAGCTCAGGGCGCAGCTCCAGGGCGGCGGCCTCCTGCCACCAGTGGTGGTGCAGACCCGCCGGAGCCACCACCACGATTCGGGACCCGCTGAGCCGGGCCAGGGCGCGGGCGGCGGCCAGGGCGGTGAGGGTCTTGCCCAGACCCATGGCATCGGCCAGGATCGCGCCTCGCCGGGCCAGCAGCCAGCGCACGGCGAAGCGCTGATGGCGCAGCAGGCCGCGGCCATCGACCAGGGGCCGGTCCAGCTCGGCGGCGGCCACCAGCTGCCGATGGGGCGGCAGCGGCGGCAGGGGCTGGGCCAGCCAGGCAAACCAGGTGGCCAGCTCAGGAGTCACAGGAAAACGGCCCCCCAGCTGGCGCTGCAGCTCGGCGGCCGCCTCCAGCGGAAATTCCCAGCAGCGGCGTTGCGCCTGCCAGCAGCCCCGGGGCCGCAGCGCCCGCAGCTGGGCATGGGTCACGGCATCAAAGGGACAGACGATCTCAATGAGCCCCGTGGGACCCAGCCGCATCTGGACAGGCAACGCAGCAAACGGCAGTCAGCGACACATTGACACCATGGCGGTTGCCGCCACAGTGCCGCCAACCGCAGAGCCGGCATGCAGCCCAGGGATGGGGTGTTCCTTGAGGATCTCTGTCCGAAGCTGCGGTTGCGGCGCTGGCGCCGCTCCCTGCACCAGCTCACCGACCACCGCTGCGTGTATTGCGGCCGCGCTTCCGAATCGATCGATCATGTGTTCCCCCAGAGCCGGGGGGGAGCCAGCGTGACCGAGAACTGTGTGCCGGCCTGCCTGGCCTGCAATGGCCACAAGGGCGACCAGGAGGTGTTCGCCTGGTATCGGGCCCAGCCCTTCTATGACCCACGCCGGGCCATGGCGCTGCGGGCCTGGACCGAGGGCGACATGAAGGTGGCCCTGCACCTGCTGAGCTGGAGCCGGGAGGAGGCCGGGCAGCGACAACCCGGGGATCACCAGACCCGGCAGGCGGCCTCGCCGTTGTGGCGCTGGCAGATCGCCTCCTGATCAGCGGGGTGCTCGGGCACCAGCAGCAGGGCCAGCAGCACCAGCAGCCCGGCCAGGGCCAGTGGACGCCGGCCCCGGCGGGCCACGGCGAGGCCGCCGGCCAGGCCGGCCGGGGCTGCGGTAGAGAAGGACACCGAGGGATGGCAGGACACGGCCACGGGGATGGGGAACACAACTGATACAGGTGTACTCATGACAGACACGGCTGTCAACCCCGGGGGCCTGCACGGGGCCTCTGGCCGGCCGGCCGATCTGGCCCAGGCGCGGGTGCTGATCTTCGGCGGCGGCTACACGGGCCGCCGTCTGGCGGCGGCGCTCACCGCCCTGGCGGTGCCTGTGCTGCTCACCAGCCGGCAGCAGCGCAGCGATGGACCCGGCCGCTGGCTGGTGTTCGATCCCGACGGCGACCGGCTGCCGACGGCGGCCGATCTGGCGGGCATCACCCATGGGCTGGTCACGATCCCACCCGACGGCGAGGGCCGCGATCCGGTGCTGCGCCACCTGGGGGACCGGTTGCGCGACCAGCCCCTGCGCTGGCTGGGCTACCTCTCGACCACGGGGGTCTACGGGGATCGGCGGGGCGGCTGGGTCGATGAGGGCATGGCGCCCACGCCGGCCCCCGGCCGCAGCATGGCCCGGCTGCGGGCCGAGGAGGCGTGGCGGGCCAGCGGCCTGCCGCTGCAGGTGCTGCGACTGCCCGCCATCTACGGCCCCTGGCGCAATCCGTTCGCCGGCCTGCGGCAGGGCACCGCCCGGCTGGTGCACAAACCGGGACAGGTGTTCTCCCGCATCCACGTGGACGACATCGTGGGCGCGGTGCTGCACCTGCTGGGCAGGCCCCCGCAGCAGCGGCCCGACACCCTGATCCTGGCGGACAGCGAACCCTGCCCCTCCAGCGAGGTGCTGGGCTACGCCGCCCACCTGCTGGGCTGCCGGCTGCCGGAAGCCCAGTCGTTCGAGCGCATCGCCGCCACCCTCTCGCCGATGGCCCGCAGCTTCTGGAGCGAAAACCGTCGCGCCGACAACCGCCTGCTCTGCCAGGGTGTGGGCTACCGGTTGCGCTATCCCTCCTACCGGGAAGGCCTGGCCGCATCGCTGGCGGAGGAGCAGTCGGCCGGCACCTCCGGCGGCGGCGGGGGCACCCCGGGCATGCCCAGCTCATAGAACATGCGGTTCCAGTGCACATCCACCCAGCCCCGCTGGATACCGGCACCCAGCCCGTAGATCAGCAGACCCAGCAGCAACCAACGCAGCATGGCCGACCTCGGCACCCTCCCATCCTCGCTGCCGATCGCCATCGCCCTGGGGGATCCGGCCGGCATCGGCGCCGAAGTGACCCTGCGGGCCCTGGCGCGGGAACCCTGGCGACCGGGGCCACCGCCCCTGCTGGTGGGCTGCCGGCAATGGCTGCGGCAGACCCACGGGCAGCTGCTGGAGCTCGGCGGGGGGCCCCTGGCCGACCCTGATGGCTTTGAGCTGGTGGACCTGCCCCTGGAGCAGCCGATCACGCCAGGGGTCGGCTGCGCTGCGGCCGGGGCCGCCAGCTTTGCCTGGCTCACCGCCGCCACCGAACTGGTGCGCCGGGGCCGGGCCCGGGCCCTGGTGACAGCCCCGATCGCCAAGGCCGGCTGGCATGCCGCCGGCCATCGCTATCCCGGCCAGACCGAGCGGCTGGCGGAACTGGCCGGGGTCACGGAAGCCTCGATGCTGTTCACGGCCCGCTCGCCGCACGCCGACTGGCGGCTGAACACCCTGCTGGCCACCACCCACATTCCCCTGAGCCAGGTGAGCCAGCGGCTGACGCCGGAGCTGGTGGAGAAGAAGCTGGATGTGCTGGCCGGCTTCTGCCGCCGGTTCGGGCCCGATCCCCACCTGGTGGTGGCGGGGCTCAACCCCCATGCCGGCGAAGCCGGAGCTCTCGGCCAGGAGGAAAGCGACTGGCTGATCCCCACCCTGGAGCGCTGGCGGCGCCGGCATCCGACCTGCCGACTGGACGGCCCCCTGCCCCCGGACACCTGCTGGCTGGCCGCCGCCGCCGCCTGGAGGGGGGAGGGGCGGGGACCCGATGGCTATCTGGCCATGTATCACGACCAGGGCCTGATCCCGGTGAAGCTGCTGGCCTTCGATGCGGCCGTGAACACCACCCTCGGACTGCCGTTTCTGCGCACCTCACCCGACCACGGCACCGGCTTCGGGATCGCCGGCCAGGGGATTGCCCGGGCGGCCAGCATGCTGGCCGCCATCGACACTGCCCTGGAGCTGGGCTGAGGCCGATCGGCTCCCGCCTCAGCCGGGCCGCACGTGCATGAGCACCTGGCCGAACTCAACCGGCGTGCCGTTTTCCACCAGGATCTCCACGATTTCGCCCCCCACTTCGGCCTCCAGCTCGTTCATGAGCTTCATGGCCTCGAGGATGCAGACGGGCTGGCCGGGCACGACCCGGCTGCCCACGTCGACAAAGGCGGGCTCACCGGGCGCCGGCGACCGGTAGAAGGTGCCCACCATGGGCGCCGTGATGGCCTGGAGATCTCCACGGACCGAAGCGGACACCGGCGGGGGCACGGGCGGTGCACTGGCGGCGGCGGCCGGCGGCGGCGGCGCGACCGCGGGAGCCGCCGGAGCCGCCACCGGAGCGATGATCGCCTGGGCGGGCTGGGGCAGGTTGCGGCGCACCTCGAGGCGGAAGTCGTCGCCCTCGAGCCGGAGTTCCTGAATGTCGCTGTCGGCGAGGAGGGCCAGCAGCTGGCGCAGTTGGTCGTGATCCAGCTCCATGGCTCAGGACTCCCGACCCAGGTAGCTGTCGGTGCGGGTGTCGATCTTGATCTTCTCCCCGATCGACAGGAACAGGGGCACCATCACCTGGGCGCCGGTTTCAACGATGGCGGGCTTGGTGCCGCCGGTGGCGGTGTCGCCCTTCACGCCGGGATCGGTCTGGGTGATCTCGAGCACCACGGAATTGGGCAGCTCCACTTCCAGAGGTTTGCTGTTCCAGGAGACCACACTCACCTCCATGCCCTCCTTGAGGTACTTGCGACTGTCGCCGATCTGGGCGGCGGTGAGCCGGGTCTCCTCATAGGTGGCCATGTCCATGAACACGTAGTCATCACCTTCCATGTAGGTGTGCTGGAGGGTGGCCTTCTCCAGCAGGGCCTGGGGCAGCATCTCGCCGGCCCGGAACGTTTTCTCCACCACGTTGCCGCTCTGCACGGCCTTGAGCTTCGTGCGCACGAAGGCCGAGCCCTTGCCGGGCTTCACGTGCAGAAATTCCACGACCCGCCAGACCTGGCCATCCAGCTCGATGGATGTGCCGGTACGAAAGTCGTTGCTGGAGATCATTCCGGCTGTTCGGATCGGCCGATTGTACGTCTGGCTACCGCACCCCCCGGCTGTGCCAGAGTCCAGCCAGCAACCAGTCTCTGCCATGGCGACAGCCGCAGCCAGCCTCCGCCGCCTGGCCGGCCTGGTGCTGGCGATCCTGGTGACGGCGGCCACGGCGCTGACGCCGACGGCCGTTAGTGCGGCCCTGCCCCAGGGCAACGCCGTGAAGGATCCGGCAGCCATCCTGCGCAACGCCCTGCCGGTCGACGCACCCGAGCTGCAGGCCCTGCAGCACCGGCTCGAATCCACCAGCGATGATCTGCGGGCCAAGCGCTGGAGCGCCCTGAGCGCCAGCGTGCGGCGCTGCCAGTCGCAGCTGACCGGCCAGCGGACCGCCATGCTCGATCGCTACAGCGACGCGGACCGTGGGCGCGTGGCCGAGCTGCTCGACCGCCTCGACGGACAACTGCAGGCCGTGGCCACGGCCGCCGACAGCCGGGAGCGAGACCCCTTTCTGGCCGAACGCCGCGCGGCCCTGCTGACCATCGGCGATGCGGAAGCGCTGCTGGTTCAGGCCTTTCCCTTCGCCATCCCGCCGGAGTTCGACGCCCTGCCCCGCCTGCTCGGACGGGCCACCGTGCTGATCAGCACCAGCAAGGGGGATCTCACGGCCGTGGTGGATGGCTACAACGCCCCCCTGACCGCCGGTGCCTTCGTGGATCTGGTCCAGAAGGGTTTCTATGACGGCCTGCCCTTCACCCGGGCCGAGGACTTCTACGTGCTCCAGACCGGCGATCCCAGGGGTGACGCCCTTGGATACGTGGATCCGAAGACCGGCCAGGAGCGGCATGTGCCCCTGGAGATCCGCATCAGCGGCGACGACGCCCCCGTGTACAACCAGACCTTCGAAGACCTGGGCCGCTACAAGGCCGAGCCCGTGCTGCCCTTCGCCACCTACGGCACCCTGGGCTGGGCCCACTCCGATGACCACCTCGACGACGGGTCGTCGCAGTTCTTCTTCTTCCTGTACGAGGCGGAGCTGACCCCGGCCGGCCTCAACCTGGTGGACGGCCGCAATGCAGCATTCGGCTACGTGGTGGACGGGTTTGATGTGCTCGAGGAGCTGACCGTGGACGACACGATCGTGAAGGCCAGGGTCGTTGACGGCGGCGACAATCTCAAAACCCATGGCTGAGGCCACCCTCGCCGATCTGGGCGAGGGGGAACTGATCCGGCGGCTGGCGGCCTTCGCCCCACCGGGCCAGCTGGACGACGACGCCGCCCTTCTGCCCGACGGGGCCGAACCGGACGGACGGACGACTTCGCTGGTGCTCAACACCGACGTGCTGGTGGACGGGGTGCATTTCAGCGACGCCACCACCGGCCCCGAAGACGTGGGCTGGCGGGCCGCCGCCGCCAACCTCTCGGACCTGGCGGCGATGGGCTGCAGCCAGGTGGTGGGGATCACCGTGGGCCTGGTGGCACCGGGGACCACGACCTGGGCCTGGGTGGAGGGGGTCTACCGGGGCCTGGGGGCGGCGCTGGCCGCCAGCGGCGGCAGCCTGCTCGGGGGTGATTGCAGCGGGGGCCGGCAACGGGTGCTGGCCGTGAGTGCCGTGGGCCGGGTGGCGGGCGGCGACGTGATCCGCCGGGGCGATGGCCGCCCCGGCGACCTGCTGGTGGCCACGGGCCCCCACGGCCTGAGCCGGCTGGGTCTTGCCCTGCTGCTGAAGGAACTGGAGCCGGCGGGCCTGGATCGGCAGCTGGCCGCCCGGGCGATCCGGGCCCACCAACGGCCCCGGCCCCGCTTCGACGCGGTGGCCGCCCTGATCGGCTGCCGGCCCGCCGGCCTGCCCTGGAGGGTGGGAGGCTGCGACAGCAGCGACGGCCTGGCAGCTGCCGCCGCGGCGATCGGTGCCGCCAGCGGTTGTGCCGCCCGCCTGGACCGGGGCGCACTGCCCCTGGATCCAGCCATGGGCGGGCTGGCCGCAGCAGAAGCCTGGTGCCTGGGCGGCGGTGAGGATTTCGAGCTGGTGCTGGCCCTGCCCCCAGCCTGGGCCCTGGCCCTGGTGACAGCCCTCGCAGGCACCACGGTGGTGGGGGCCCTGGAGGCCGGGATCGCCGGCGATCTGGGCTGGACCAGCGGCGAACCCTGGACCTGCCGGGCCACCCCGAACGGGGGCCCGGGCTATCGCCACTTCAGCTGAGCCGGGGTGGTGCCGGCCGGTCGGGCCTCAGGCCCACTTGCTGGCCACAATCTCCGCCAGGTCGACCACCCGCTGGCTGTAGCCCCACTCGTTGTCGTACCAGCAGACGATCTTGACCATGTTGCCGCCCATCACCAGGGTGAGGTCGGCATCCACGATCGTGCTCTCGTCGGTGCCGGCGTGGTCGCTCGACACCAGCGGCAGATCGCAGTACTTGATGATCCCCTTCATGCCGTTTTCGGAGGCGGCCTTCAGCACGCTGTTCACCTCCTCGGCGGAGGTGTCACGACCCACCTCGAAGACCATGTCACAGACGGACACATTGGGGGTGGGCACCCGCAGGGCAATACCACTCAGCTTGCCCTTCACCTGGGGGTAGACGAGGGCCACGGCCTTGGCAGCGCCGGTGCTGGTGGGCACGATGTTGACGGCGGCGGCGCGGGCCCGGCGCAGGTCGCGGTGGGCCGAGTCGAGGATGCGCTGGTCACCCGTGTAGCTGTGGGTGGTGGTCATGGTGCCCTTGACGATCCCGAAGGCCTGGTCAATGGTCTTCACGATCGGCGCCATGCAGTTGGTGGTACAGCTGGCGTTGCTGAGAATGTCCCAGTCTTCGTGGCGGTACTGATCAGCATTGACACCCACCACGAAGGTGCCAACACGCTCACCCTTGCCGGGGGCGGTGAGAATCACCTTTCTGGCGCCGGATTCAAAGTGCTTGCTGGCACCGACATCGTCGTTGAAGACACCGGTGGATTCAATGACGAGATCAACACCCCACTCTTTCCAGGGAAGATTGGCAGGGTTACGATCACAGAAGGTTTTGATTTCCTTGCCGTTGACAATAATCGTATTGTCGGTGTGGCTGACCTCCGCATTGCGAAGGGGGCCCAGCATGGTGTCGTATTTGAGAAGGTGGGCGTTGGTCCTCATGTCGCCCGAGCCGTTCAGGCCGACCACTTCGATGCCGGTGTTCTCACCCCGGCTGAGCCAGCAACGCATGAAATTGCGGCCAATGCGCCCGAATCCGTTGATCGCAACCTTCAGGGTCATGGTGGGAAGCGGGCAGAGCCGCGGGCAAAGGAGCTTTTCGGCCGCCAATCATACAGAAAATCATTGCCGACCCTCTCTCTGAAGGGCCCCGCACCGCCCCCGCCCCCCGCCGGCGAAGCAACTTGTAAAAGACGGGGGCGGGGTTCGGATCTATTTTGACGCTGGTTCGGAGACGCCCTTGGCCCCCCAGCTCGATCCCCGGCAGCCACTTCACTTCATCGGTGTCGGCGGCATCGGCATGTCCGCCCTGGCTGGGATCCTTGCCCAGCGTGGGGTGCCGGTCAGCGGCTCCGATCGCCGCGACAACGCCGTGATCACCCGCCTGCGCCAATGCGGTGTGCGGGTGGTCCTGGAGCAGACGGCCGCCACCATCGACGGCGTGCTGGCGGACGGTGGTCAGCAGCCTCTGGTGGTGCTGAGCTCGGCCGTGCCGGCATCCAACCCGGAGCTGGCCCGGGCCCGGGCCCTGGGCCTGGAGGTCTGCCACCGCTCCGATGTGCTGGCGGCCCTGATCAACAGCCAGCGGTCCATCGCCGTGGCGGGCACCCACGGCAAGACCACCACCAGCACCCTGATCACCAGCCTGCTGCTGGCCACCGGCACCGATCCCACCGCCGTGATCGGCGGCATCGTGCCGGCCCTCGGCAGCAACTACTGCCACGGCCAGGGGGAGCTGCTGGTGGCCGAAGCCGATGAATCCGACGGCACCCTGGTCAAATTCAGCCCCAGCCTCGGGGTGATCACCAATCTGGAACTGGACCACACCGACCACTACCCCGACCTCGAGGCCCTGATCGCCACGATGGGCACCTTCGCGGGGCGCTGCAGCCGCCTGCTGGCCAACGGTGATGACCCGATCCTGCGCCGGCGCTTCCAGGCCCATGCCTGGTGGTCGATCGAATCGCCGGAGGGGGCGGACTATGCCCTGGTGCCGCTGGAGCAGCGGGGGGATGGCAGCCGGGCCGTGTTCCATGAGGCCGGGCAGGCCCTGGGGGAGATCCACCTGCCCCTGCCGGGGCGCCACAACCTCAGCAATGCGGCCGCGGCCCTGGCGGCCTGCCGCCTGGAAGGGGTGCCGTTCACGGCCCTGGCGGAGGCCATCTCCGGGCTGCGCACCCCCGGGCGCCGCTTCGACTGCCGCGGCGTGTGGCAGGAGCGGGTGGTGGTCGATGACTACGCCCACCATCCGAGCGAAGTGGCCACCACCATGGCGATGGCACGGTTGATGGTGGAATCGGGCCGCAGCACCCTTCCCCATCCGCCCCAGCGCCTGCTGGCGGTGTTCCAGCCCCATCGCTTCAGCCGCACGGCCCAGTTCATCGATGGCTTCGCCGACGCCCTGGCCGGCGCCGATGGCCTGCTGCTGGCACCGCTGTACAGCGCCGGCGAGGATCCGATCCCGGGCATCTCCAGCGCCGCCCTGGGCCAGAAGGTGCGTGGCCTCAGGCCAGGCCTGGAGGTGCATGTGGCCGACAGCATGGACGACCTCGCCGCCCTGGTGGCCCAGGTGAGCCAGGCCGGCGACCTGGTGCTGGCCATGGGGGCCGGCGACGTGAACAGCCTCTGGGATCGGCTCGCCGCCCTGGCGGATTCCGACCCCAGGGCCGTGGCCATCGCCTGAGATGGTCGACCCGCCTGCCCATCTGCCCGGCCTGCGCGCCGATGTCGACCTGCTGGAATTCACCACCTGGAAGGTGGGCGGCCCGGCCGAGTGGTTCGCCGAGCCGGCCGACCGGAGCGAGCTGGTGGCCCTGGCCGCCTGGGCCGCGGCCGCAGACAGGCCCTACCGCTGCATCGGTGCCGGCTCCAACCTGCTGATCGCCGATGGCGGCCTCGAGGGGCTCACCCTCTGCAACCGGCGCCTGCAGGGCAGCGTGCTGGATGGCAGCAGCGGCGTGGTGGAGGCCGAAGCCGGCGAACCGATCCCCACCCTGGCGCGCAAGGCAGCCCGGGCCGGCCTGGCGGGGCTGGAGTGGGCCGTGGGCATTCCCGGCACGGTGGGCGGCGCCGTGGTCATGAACGCCGGCGCCCAGGGAGGCTGCCTGGCCGAGTGGATCGAGTCGGCCCTGGTGATCGACCCGGCCCGACCCGACCGACCCTTTCGGCTCACGGCGGCCGAACTGGACTTTGACTACCGCCACAGCCGCCTGCAGGAGGAGCCCCTGATGGTGCTGTCGGCCCGGTTCCGCCTCACTGCCGGCCAGGAGCCCACCGTGGTGAGTCAGCGCACCAGCGCCAACCTGCACAGCCGCACCAGCACCCAGCCCTATCAGCAACCCAGCTGCGGCAGCGTCTTCCGCAATCCGGAGCCCCTCAAGGCGGGCCGGCTGATCGAGGAGCTGGGCCTCAAGGGTCTGAGCATCGGCGGCGCCCAGGTGTCGCCCATGCACGCCAATTTCATCGTGAACACCGGCACGGCCAGCGCCGGCGACATCGACGCCCTGATCCGGCTGGTGCAGGAGCGGGTGTTGGCCGGCCACGGCGTGTCTCTGCACCCGGAAGTGAAACGGCTGGGGTTCTGACGGCGCTCTAGCCTCAGCCCATTGAGCGGGTCACCATGGCGGGCTTCGGACTTCCCAACTTCGGACAGCTGACCGAGGCCTTCCGCAAGGCCCAGCAGATTCAGCAGGACGCCCAGAAGCTCCAGGAGGAGCTGGACGCCATGGAACTGGAGGGCACCAGCGCCGACGGCCAGGCCAGCGTGTGGCTGTCAGGCAACCAGCAGCCCCTGCGGGTGCGCCTGTCCGCCGAGTTGCTGCAGCAGGGTCCGGATGCGGCCGAAGCCGCCACCCTGGAGGCGCTGCAGGCCGCCTATGCCCTCTCCACCGGCACCATGAGGGAGCGGATGGAGACCCTGACCGGCGGCCTTGATCTCAATCTTCCAGGCCTGGGGGGCTGAGCTCCTCCACCAGGTCCTGGCGCTCACGGCGGCGGGACCTGGGCCGCCGCGGCCGGGGCACGGGCCCCTGGGGCTGCTGGCCCGCCTGGGCCGCCGCCTCCACCTCCTCCAGGCAGCGGCCATAGAGGGCCTGGCGATCCCAGGCACTGCCGAGCCGACAGCCGGGCTCACCCCGATGGCGGCAATCCCGGAAGCGGCAGCCACCGGCAGCCAGCGCCGCCCGGACCTCGGGGAACAGGCCAGCGAGGGCGGCAGGATCCCCAGGCAGTTCAGGCCGGTTGAAGCCCGGCGAATCAGCCAGCAGGGCACCGGCACCGAGGGCGAACAGCTCCACATGGCGGGTGGTGTGCCGGCCGCGCTGGAGACGGCCCGACACCGCTGCCACGCGCAGCTCCAGATCGGGCCGCAGGGCATTGATCAGGCTGCTCTTGCCCACGCCGGAGGGGCCGCACAAGACCTGGATGCCGGCGCCGGCGACCAGCGTGCGGCGCAGCTCCTCCAGGCCTTCGCCGGTGCGGCTGGACACCAGCAGCGGCGGATAGCCCCAACCCGCCAGGCGTTGCCGCCAGCCGTGACGCTCAGCCGGATCGAGCAGATCGGCCTTGGCCATCACCAACAGCACCGGCCGGGCCGTGGCCTCGGCGGTGAGCAGAAAGCGGGTGAGCTGGAGGGGATCCAGCTCGGGCTGGCGCAGGGCCACCACCACCACCACCCGGGCCACATTGGCCACCGGCGGACGCTGCAGCAGGTGCTGCCGGGGCTCACAGGCCACCACCACGGCGCGACCGGCCGCCGGATCGATCGCCTCCACCCACACCCGATCGCCCACCCACACCAGCTCTCCGGCATTGCTGAGCCGGCTGCGACGCGTGCACAGCAGGCTCAGGGCCCCATGGGGCCCGTGGGAATCGAGCAGCACCCGGCAGTAATTGGCCTGCAGGGCGATCACCAGCCCCGCTGCGCGGCTGGCGGTGGCGATGCCGGCGGTGACGGTGGGATCAGGCACCCCGGCACCGGATCCGCAAGCGCACCGCCGACCCATCGAAGGGCTCGAGGCTCACCCCATGGCCGGCGGCGGCCACACCCTCGGCCACCATGCGTTCGGGGTCGCCCCGATCGAGCAGCACTTCCAGCACCTCCCCCGGGGGGACCGATTCCAGCGTGAGCCGGGTGCGGATGAAGTTCAGGGGGCAGGGGGTGCCCCGCAGATCCAGGTGGCTGTGGGGAGCGGTGTCGGCAGGCATGGCATCACTCACCCGAACAGGCCGCCGAACAGGCCGCTCTTGTGGTGGGGCTTGGACCCCTTGCGGCTGTGGTGGCCGGCCAGCTGCTCGAGCAGCTCCCGCTCATCGCCGCTGAGCTTGGTGGGCAGCTGCACCTTGACCGTGAACTGGTGATTGCCCCGGGCCACGGGATTGCCGAGCCGGGGCACCCCCTTGCCGCTGAGGCTGAGCACGGCGCCGGGCTGGGTGCCGGCCGGGATCTCCAGCTGTTCGGGCCCGTCCACCGTTTCCACCTCGATCGTGTCACCGAGGATGGCCTGCAGATAGCTGAGCGCCACTTCGGAGTGGATGGTGGTGCCGTCGCGCCGCAGGTGCGGGTGGGCCTGCACGCTCAGGAACACATAGAGATCACCGGGTGCGCCGCCCCGCTGGCCGGCGTTGCCCTCGTTGGCCACCCGCAGCCGGGTACCACTGTCAACGCCGGCGGGAATGTTGATCCGCAGCTTCTTGCGCACCTGCTGCAGGCCCTGGCCGCCGCAGCTGCCGCAGGGGTCGGCGATCACCTGACCGCTGCCATCGCAGGTGGGGCAGGGCGCCACCTGGGTGAAATTGCCGAAGGGGGTGCGGGTGGCCCGGCGCACCTGGCCGGCACCGCCGCAGGTGCCGCAACTGGTGGGGCCGCTGCCGGAGCGGGCGCCGCTGCCGTTGCAGGTGGAGCAGGTCTCCAGATGGCGGATCTGCACCTCCTTTTCCACCCCGAACACGGCCTCGCTGAAACTGACGGCGAGGTCGAGGCGCAGGTCATCGCCCTGGCGGGGCCCCCGCCGCCGGGGGGCGCCGCCGCCGGCGCCACCGAAGCCGCTGAAGAAGGTCTCGAACAGATCGGCGAAGCCCCCCATGTCGCCCATGTCGGGCATGCCGCCGCCGCCACCGAGGCCGGCCTCCCCGAACTGGTCGTAGCGGGCGCGGGTCTGGGGATCGCTGAGCACCTCATAGGCGCGGCCGATCTCCTTGAAGCGGTCCTCCGCCCCGGGGTCCTTGTTCACGTCCGGGTGGTACTGACGCGCCAGACGGCGATAGGCCCGTTTGAGGGAGTCGGCGTCGGCGTCGCGGCTGACGCCCAGCAGGTCGTAGTAGTCGGCCATCAGCCGCCCTGCTCCTCAGCGGCGGACTCTCCGGCCGGACCGGGCCCCATCGACACCTTGACGAGGGCATGGCGCAGCACCCGGCCGTTCAGCTGATAACCGCGCTGCAGTTCCTCGGTGACCACATCCTCCGGGTGGTCGTGGCTGGGTTCCCGCAGCACCGCCTCATGGAGGCTGGGATCGAAGGGTTCGCCCTCCACCCGCATGGGCGCCACACCCAGCTGCTTGAACACATCCACCAGCTGCTTGTAGAGCCCCTGATAGCTGCGATGCAGCGCCTGGGCCTCCTCGTGCTGGGGATTGAGCTGCTGGCGGGCACGGTCGAAATTGTCGACCACCGGCAGGATCTCGCTGAGGGTGCCGGCGGCGATCTGGTGGCGCAGGTCCTCAAGATCGCGGCTCTGGCGCTTGCGGAAGTTGTCGAAATCAGCGGCCATGCGCATGTACTGGCCCCTGAGGGCCTCATGCTCGGCCCTGAGGGCCTCCAGCTCCCGCTCAAAGGCCTGGGCCCGGTCGTCGCCCGCGGGGGGATCGCCGGCCGGGCTGGCGCCGGCCGGTCCGTCACCGCCGGAGGCATCGGCCGGCCCGGCATCCGGGCCCCCGGGTTCCGACTGGGGCTGGGTCTCCCGGGCTCCCTCCGGGATCCCATCGGCTGGACTCTCACCGGGGTGGGGGTCACCGGGGTGAATGTCGCCGGGGTGAATGTCGCCGCTCATGTCGCCTGGCATCGCGATCGGATCTCGATATGTTGAAGGGGCGGGGGCAACCTCCACAAGCGGCGGAAGCCCGCACCTCAGGATCTGCCCAGCCATGACGCCCCAGCCATGACGCGCAGCACCCCTGACATCACCACCGCGGCGGACCCTCTGATCCAGGAGCGCCTGCGCTGGGAACTGCTGCTCGGGGAGCCGCTGGTGGAGCCCACGGAACTGCAGGCGGCCGACCCCGGCCTGCGGGAGCGGGGCACGCCCGTGGCGGCCGAGCGCTGGCAGGAGCTGGGCTGCCTGCCCCTCCGCAGCGGCGGCGATGGCCTGGTGGTGGCCGTACCGGCCGACTGGCAGCAGGAGCAACGCCAGCAACTGGCCCGCTCGCTGCAGGCGGGCGGCACCCAGGTGCAGCTGCGTCCGGCCCTGGCCGGCGACCTGGCCCTGGCCCTGGCGGCACTCCGTTCAGCACCCCGACCGGAACCCGTGGCCGCCGAACCGGCACCCGTGACTCCAGCGGCGACCGCCGCCCCCCCGCGACGGCTGTTCAGCGACACCACCACCCTGGTGGGCTCCGGCGAGAGTCTCTCCGAGGTGGTGGAAGCCGACGAGGACCTGGAGCAGAGCAGCCGGGAGGCCAGCACCTCACCGGTGGTGAGCCTGGTGGACAAGGTGCTGATCGAGGCGCTGACCATGGGCGCCAGTGACATCCACATGGAGCCCCAGGAGAACGGCCTGGTGATCCGCTTCCGGCTCGACGGGGTGCTGCGCACCATGGATCGGCTGCCCAGGACCCTGGTGCCGGCCATCACTTCCCGGCTCAAGATCATGGCGGATCTGGACATCGCCGAACGGCGGATGCCCCAGGACGGCAGGATCCGCCGCATCTACCGGGGTCGCAAGCTGGACGTGCGGGTGAGCACCCTGCCCAGCAACCACGGCGAGAAAGTGTGCCTGCGGCTGCTCGACAGCTCCAGCACCCAGCTGGGGCTCAACAACCTGATCACGGATCCGGAGGCCCGCCAGCTGCTGCGGGCCATGGGCGCCCGGCCGTTCGGAATGATCCTGGTGACAGGACCCACCGGCTCCGGCAAGTCCACCACCCTCTACGCCCTGCTCTCGGAGCGCAATGACCCGGCGATCAACATCTCCACGGTGGAAGATCCGATCGAATACGTGCTGCCCGGCATCACCCAGACCCAGGTGAACCGCGACAAGGGGCTGGACTTCAGCACGGCGCTGCGGGCCTTCATGCGCCAGGACCCAGACGTGCTGCTGGTGGGTGAGACCCGGGACCTGGAGACGGCCAAGACGGCGATCGAAGCGGCGCTGACCGGACACCTGGTGCTCACCACCCTGCACAGCAACGACGCCCCCAGCGCCCTGGCACGGCTCGATGAGATGGGGGTCGAGCCGTTCCTGGTGAGCGCCTCCCTGATCGGGATCATCTCCCAGCGGCTGCTGCGCCGGGTCTGTGCCGAGTGCCGGGAGCCTTACCGCCCCGATGCGGAAGAGCTCAAGCACTTCGGCATGGTGGCCGGCCGGGAGCAGGCGGTGACCTTCCACCGGGCCCGCCATGCGGCGCCGGGCACCCCCGGCTGCTGCCCCGCCTGCCAGGGAATCGGCTACCGGGGCCGGGTGGGGGTGTTCGAGATCATGTTGATGAACGACACCCTCTCGGCGGCGGTGGCCAAGCGGGCCAGCACCGATGTGCTGCGGCGCCTGGCCCTGGAGAACGGCATGACCACGCTGCTGGGCTACGGCCTGGAGCTGGTGCGGCAGGGCCTGACCACCCTGGAGGAGGTGGAGCGGATGCTGCTCACGGAAACCGAACTGGAGGCGGAACGCCGCCTGCGGGCCATCCACACCCTCACCTGCGGCAGCTGCGGCGCCGGCCTGGAAGACGACTGGCTCGAATGCCCGTACTGTCTGAGCACGCGGGGCTGAGACCGACACACCGGAAAGCGATGAACCTGGCGATCGAGGAACTGATGGAGGAACTGGTGCAGGAGGGCGGCAGTGACCTGCACCTGGCCGCCGGCCTGCCTCCCTACGGACGGTTCAACGGGGCGCTGCGGCCGATGCGGCAGGAGGAGCTGAGCGAGGACCTGTGCAACCGCCTGATCTTCGCCCTGCTGAACAACGCCCAGCGCAAGCAGCTGGAACAGACCTGGGAGCTGGACTGCTCCTATGGCCTCAAGGGGGTCTCCCGGTTCCGGGTGAACGTGTACCGGCAACGGGGCACCTATGCCGCCTGCCTGCGGGCCCTGGGCAACAGCATCCCGAAACTGGAGACCCTGGGCATGCCGCCGGTGGTGGAGGCCATGAGCCGCAAGCCCAAGGGGCTGATCCTGGTGACCGGACCCACGGGCTCAGGCAAGACCACCACCCTGGCCTCCCTGCTGGATCACATCAACCACAGCCGCAGCGAGCACATTCTCACGATCGAGGATCCGATCGAATTCACATTCCACAGTGATCTGAGCATCATTCACCAGCGGGAGGTGCACGAAGACACCCGCAGCTTCGCCAATGCGCTGCGGGCCGCCCTGCGGGAGGATCCCGATGTGATTCTGGTGGGCGAAATGCGCGATCTGGAAACGATCCAGCTGGCGATCAGCGCCGCCGAAACCGGTCACCTCGTGTTCGGCACGCTGCACACCAGCTCGGCCGCCCAGACCGTGGACCGGATGGTGGATGTGTTTCCCGCGGCCCAGCAGACCCAGATCCGGGTGCAGCTGAGCAACAGCCTGCTGGCCGTGTTTTCCCAGACCCTCTGCCGCCGCAGCCATCCGGCACCGGGGCAATACGGCCGGGTGATGGCCCAGGAGGTCATGATCAACACCCCGGCCATCGCCAACCTGATCCGTGAGGGCAAGACCGCCCAGCTCTATTCCCAGATCCAGACCGGCGCCCAGTTCGGCATGCAGACCCTGGAACGGGCCCTGGCGGATCTGGTGGTGCAGGGAGAGGTGAGCCGCGACGAGGGGATGGGCCGCACCACACGGCCGGAGGAACTGGAGCGGCTGCTGGCCGACAGCTGAGGCGGCCCATGCCGGAATTCGATGCCACCTACACCACGGGCCGGGGCCAGTCGCGGCTGATCCGCGTGACGGCCACCGATGGGGCCGCCGCCCGCCGCAGCTTGCGCCGCCGGGGCATCGTGGCCACCAGCGTGGTGGCCAGGGAGGGACCCAGGCAGCCCGCCAGCGCCGCCGAGAACGCCCGATCGGCCCGAAGCTGGAGCAACCTGCTGGAGCCGCGGGTGGGCATCCGGGACAAGGCCCTGTTCGCCAGCAAGCTGGCGGCCCTGGTGGATGCGGGAATTCCGATCGTGCGCAGCATCGACCTGATGGGCACCCAGCAGCGCAACCCCAGCTTTCGCCGCGCCCTGCAGGGCCTGAGCAACGAGGTGAACCAGGGCGGCTCGCTGGCCAGTGCCATGCGGCGCTGGCCCAAGGTGTTCGACAAGCTGACCGTGGCCATGGTGGAGGCCGGTGAGATCGGCGGGGTGCTCGATGAGACCCTCAAGCGGCTGGCCCGCCTGCTGGAGGACAACGCCCGCCTGCAGAACCAGATCAAGGGTGCCCTCGGCTACCCGGTGTCGGTGCTGGTGATCGCGATCCTGGTGTTCCTGGGGATGACGATCTTTCTGATTCCCACCTTTGCCGGGATCTTCGAGGATCTCGGGGCCGAACTGCCCCTGTTCACCCAGCTGATGGTCGATCTGAGCGCCCTGCTGCGCTCCTCGTTCAGCCTGATGATTCTCGGCGGCCTGGCGCTGGGCCTCTGGGCACTGATGCGGTACCGGGCCACGCCGGCGGGCCTGCGGGCCTGCGATGCCCTGGTGCTGCAGATCCCGCTGTTCGGCGACCTGATCCAGAAAACGGCCACCGCCCAGTTCTGCCGCACCTTCAGCTCCCTGACCCGGGCCGGGGTACCGATTCTGCTGACCCTCGACATCGTGCACGAAACCTCGGGCAATGCGGTGATCTCCGATGCGATCCTCAGCTCACGCCAGGAGGTGATGGAAGGGGTGCCCCTCAGCCGGGCCCTGGGCCGCAAGCAGGTGTTTCCGGAGATGGCGATCAGCATGCTGGCGATCGGCGAGGAAACCGGCGGCATGGACGCCATGCTGTCCAAGGTGGCCGACTTCTACGAAGACGAGGTGGCGGCGGCGGTGAAGGTTCTCACCTCGATGCTGGAGCCGGCGATGATCGTGATCGTGGGCGGAATCGTGGGTTCGATCCTGGTGGCGATGTACCTGCCCATGTTCACGGTGTTCGAACAGATCAAGTGAGCCGCTGGGCGGCGCTGGCCCCCAGGGCCTGGCCCGCCAGCCAGCCCGAACTCCAGCAGTGCTGAAAATTGAAGCCGCCGGTCACCCCATCCACATCCAGCAGTTCGCCCACCAGGTGCAGGCCGGAGCAGAGGCGGCTGGCCATGGTGGCCAGGTTCACCTCCCCGAGCGCCACCCCGCCGGCGGTGACGAACTCCTCGCCGAAGGGCCCCCGACCGCTGACGGCGTAGGTGCTGCCGGTGAGTGCCGCGGCCAGGGCCTGCTGGTGGCGCCGGCTGAGATCGGCCCAGCGCAGGTCGCTGGCCACACCGACATCAGCCAGCAGCTGCAGCCAGAGCCGGCGGCTGAGACCGGGCCAGAGCCGGACGCCGGCCACCTGGCGGCGGGCCTGCTCAGACCGGGCGGCCTGCAACAGCGCCTCCACCTCGGCAGGGCGGCGGCCGCCGCTCCAGTCCACCCGCACCCGGGCGCGGTAGCCCCACTGCCTCAGCAGGCGGGCGGCGAAGGCGGTGAGCCGCAGGGTGGCCGGACCGCTGAGACCCCAGTGGGTGATCAGCAGCGGCCCCCGCTGCTGCAGGCGCTGGCCACGGGGAACCGGTCGATCGGCGGGGGGCAGCAGCTCCAGCTCCACCGGCTCAACCACCACACCGGCCAGGGGCCGCAGGGGGTGGTCGGCCAGGGCCAGGGTGAACAGCGACGGCACGGGCGGCACCAGGCTGTGGCCCAGGCCCTCCGCCAGGCGGCGGCCGCTGGGGTGGCTGCCGGTGGCCAGCACCAGCCGGTCGGCCTCCAGGCTGGTGCCGGAACGCAGCTGCAGCTGGAAACCGCCTCCGGCCCGGGGCCGGGCCTGGACGAGGGCATCACCGCACACCAGGCCCACCCCCGCCGCCGTGGCGGCCCGGCGCAGGCACTCGATCACCGAGGTGGAGCGGTTGGAGCGGGGGAACAGGCGGCCATCGGGCTCCTCCACCAGCTCGAGGCCATGGGCATCGAACCAGGCGACCGCATCGCCGGTGGCGAAGCGGGAGAAGGGGCCCAGCAGGGCCCGGCCACCGCGGGGGTAATGGCCCACCAGGGCGCGGGGATCCCAGCAGCCATGGGTCACATTGCAGCGGCCGCCACCGCTGATGCGCACCTTCTGGAGGGGTTCGGGGGTGGCCTCCAGCAGCCACACGTCGGCGCAGCCGGCTTCCGCGGCGGCGATGGCGGCCATGAAACCGGCGGGACCGCCGCCGGCCACCAGCACGGCCACCTGAGTGGGCAGCATGGGCACATGCAGCATGCGTACCGCTTCAGTGTGGCGCCGATGCTCGACTGCACGGATCGGCACTTCCGGGTGCTGATGCGGCAGATCAGCCGCCACTGCCTTCTCTACACCGAAATGGTGGTGGCCCAGGCCCTCCATCACATCTGCCGCGAAGGCGGCCCGGCAGCCAGCGGCGACCGGCAGGAGCGGCTGGAGCGGCTGCTCGGTTGCGCGCCGATCGAACGGCCCCTGGCCCTGCAGCTGGGCGGCGATGACCCGGCCGTGCTGGCGGCCGCAGCCCGGCTGGGGGCCGACTGGGGCTACGACGAGATCAACCTCAACGTGGGCTGCCCGAGCGAGAAGGTGCAGAAGGGCCGCTTCGGCGCCTGCCTGATGGCCGAGCCCGGGCGCGTGGCCGAGTGCGTGGCGGCGATGGCCGCCGCCAGCGGTCTCACCGTGACGGTCAAGCACCGGATCGGCATCGACGAGCGCGACTCCTACGAGGAGCTGCTGGGGTTTGTGGACACGGTGAGCGGCGGTGGGGCCCAGCGGTTTGCGGTGCATGCCCGCAAGGCCTGGCTGGAGGGTCTGGATCCGAAGCAGAACCGCACGATTCCGCCCCTGCGCCATGACCTGGTGCAGCGCCTGAAACGGGACCGGCCCGAGCTGCGGATCGAACTGAACGGCGGCCTGGGCAACCTGGCGGACTGCCAGGAGCAGCTGGCCGGCGGCGTGGATGGGGTGATGGTGGGACGGGCGGTGTACGAACACCCGCTGCGCTGGGCCCCGGTGGACCGGGACCTGTTCGGAGACACCAGCCGGCGGCCGGCCCGGGCCTCCGAGGTGCTGCGGGGCCTGGAGGACCATGCGATCCGGTGGTGCGCGGCTGGTGGGCGCCTGTGGCCGATCGCCCGCCACCTGGTGCACCTGGTGGAGGGGGTGAGTGGCGCCCGGGGCTGGCGGCGGCAGCTGGGCCAGCGGGCAGGAGCCCGTGATGCCGGCCCCGAGGTGCTGGTGGCCGCAGCCCTGCAGTTGGAGGAGCGGGGCCTCTGAGGCCCCGCCGGCGGCTCAGACCTCGGCGCCCTCACCGCCCTGGCCGCTGCGGCGGCGGCGGGTGCGGCCTGCATCGAAGCTGTCGTTTCCATAGCTGCGGTCTTCCCAGCCACGGGCACCGGAGCCCCGGTCGCCGCCATAGGGATTGCCGCCGCCGTAGCCGCCACCACCACCGCCGCCGCTGTAGCCACCGCCACCACCACCGCCACGGCGGGGGCCGGTGGAACCCCGGGGTTCGGCCTTGTTGATGCGCAGCGGACGGCCCATCAGCTCAGCGCCCTGGAGCGCATCGATCGCCCGGGTTTCCATCTCACCATCGGCCATCTCCACGAAGGCGAAACCCCGCTTGCGGCCTGTGTCGCGCTCCAGGGGCAGGGTGCAGTTCACGACGTCCCCGAAGGGGGCGAACAGTTCAGCGACGTCTTCCTGCTCGGCTCGGAACGGAAGATTGCCGACAAAAATACTCACGGACGGAAACCGGATCAAACGAACGGGGACAGACCCGCGGACGCGAATGCGCCAGGGACAAACCATTTTAAGCGGCCCCGCCCGAATCAGTCCGGCGAAGGGCACGGAACGTTGTCGGACTGATGCAGCCGGCGCTGGGCACGCTCCAACTGGCGGCGCACCTGCTCGAAACCGGTGCCCCCCTCACTGCGGCGAGCCGCCACCACCTGGCGCGGCGCGATCGCCCCGTGGATGTCGGCCTCGAAGGCGGGGTGAATCTGCTGCCAGCGCTCCAGCGGCAGATCGCGCAGCAGCACCCCTTCGGCCAGGCAGCCCTTCACCAGGGCGCCCACCAGCTGGTAGGCCTCCCGGAACGGCACGCCCCGCGCCACCAGGTAATCGGCCACATCGGTGGCATTGGCGAAATCGCTGGCGACCGCCTGCTCAAGCCGCTGGGGCACGAACTCCAGACCCTCCTCGAACAGGATCGCCATGGCCTCCAGGCAGTCGAGACAGGTGCGCACCCCATCGAACAGGGCTTCCTTGTCTTCCTGAAAGTCTTTGTTGTAGGCCAGGGGCAGGCCCTTGATCATGGTCAGCAGACCCATCAGATGGCCGAAGACACGGCCGCTCTTGCCCCGCACCAGCTCCGGCACATCGGGATTCTTCTTCTGGGGCATCAGGCTGCTGCCGGTGGCACAGCGATCCGACAGGCGGATGAAGCCGAACTCCTCGCTGGCCCAGAGGATCACCTCCTCACTGAGCCGGCTGAGGTGGACCATCACCAGACTGGCGGCGGCCATGAATTCCACGGCGAAATCCCTGTCGCTGACCGCATCAAGACTGTTGGCATAGAGATCCTCGAAACCGAGATCGGCGGCGGTGCGGCGGCGATCGATCGGCACCGGCGTGCCGGCCAGGGCCGCGGCCCCGAGCGGGCAGATGTTGACCCGGCGGCGCACATCGGCCAGGCGGGCCCGATCCCGCTCGGCCATCTCCACATAGGCCAGCAGATGGTGGGCCAGGGCCAGGGGCTGGGCCCGCTGGAGGTGGGTGTAGCCGGGAATCAGGGTCTCGGCATGGGCCTGGGCCTGGGCCAGCAGGGCCCGCTCAAACCGCTGCAGCGCCCCATCGATGGCATCGATCTGGCGGCGCAGCCACAGGCGCACATCGGTGCCGACCTGGTCATTGCGGCTACGGCCGGTGTGCAGCTTCTTGCCCACGGGGCCCAGCAGCTCGATCAGCCGCCGCTCCACCGCGAAATGCACGTCCTCGGCCTCCAGGCCGGGGCGGAAGTCGCCGGCGGCGGCCTCCGCCCGGATCGTCTCCAGCCCCTGCACCAGCTGGGTGGCCTCCTCCGGGCTGATCACCCCGCAGCCGGCCAGCATGCGGGCATGGGCGATCGAACCGTCGAGATCGTCGGCCAGCAGGGCGAGATCAAAGCCGATCGAGGCATTGAAGCGCTCGATGGCCGGATGGAGCCCCTGCTCGAAACGATCGCTCCAGGTGCGGGAGACTGGGGAGGGAGAGTCGTCGGCCATCGGCCCGGCAGCGGTGGCCTCAGCTTGGCAGCACGGGCAGCGTCACCTCATCGCGCACCTTGAGCACCACCATCGAGGCATCGTCCTCCAGGTGCCGGTCGGCCCCCACGAAACGATCCAGCCGGGCGAACAGGCGATCGAGAATCGCCTGGGCCCCCAGGCCGGCGCGGGCGGCGCCATCGAGCTCCCGCAGCAGGCGCGGTTCATCGAAGCGTTCGCCGCTGAAGCCTGAGGCCTCGGTGACCCCATCGGTGTAGTAGAGGATCACGTCACCGGGTTCGAGCTGGCGCTCGGCGCAGCCATAGTCGGCCTCGCTCTGCAGGCCGATCAGCAGGCCGGGGGTGTCGAGCCGATCGATGCGACCGCTGCGGCGGTGCCAGTGCAGCGGGGGGTTGTGGGCCGCATTGGCAAAGCGCAGCAGGCGCCGGAGCGGGTCGTAATCGGAATAGAACAGCGTCACGAAACGGTGGGAATGGGCCAGGTCTTCCTGGGCCATCTGGTTGAGATCGTGGAGGATGCGATCCGGGGGCAGGCCACTGAGCACCTCGGCCCGCAGCATGCCCCGCAGCAGCGTCATCAGCAGACTGGCGGGCAGCCCCTTGCCCATCACGTCGCCGATCACCAGGGCCCAGCGGCCCTGCTCCCGCCGCCGGCCGCTCAGCAGGGGCTGGGTGGGGATGAAGTCGTAGTAGTCACCGCCCACCTGAAACGGGGTGCGGCAGCGGGCGGCCAGCTCCACCCCCTCGATCACGGGGCAGCGGTCCGGCAGCAGCTGGGCCTGGATCTCGGCGCCCGTGCTGAGCTGGCGATCCAGGCGCTCATGGCGGCGGCTGTCCTGCTGGAGATGGTCGTTCTCAAGGGCCACGGCGGCGAGGTCCGCCACCAGCTGCAGGTGGCGGCGGTGCACATCGCTCCAGATGTGACCGCTGCGATGGCTGAACACGTAGAGCCGGGCCCGCTGGCGGTGGCGGGGCACCACCGAGGTGGCATGGAGGTGGGGGTTGCCCAGCAGCCTGCGCACGAGGGGATCCAGCAGGGTCACCAGGGCCTGCTCGCTGCCGGGCTCCTGAAAGAAGGCATCGCCGTGGGCCGCCAGCTGGCGCAGCACCTCCTGACAACGGTCGGAGGGGGTGGAGTGCAGATGGTCGCGCCAGAGGCGGCCATCGTCGTGGAACACGAGCAGCAGGCAGCCCTCGGCCTCCAGCAGCCGGGCGGCGACCAGCGGCAGCAGCTCCAGGAAGCGGCCGAGGTTGGTGAAGCTGCGCAGGGCGAACCCGAGGGAGGCCAGCAGCTCCTGGCTGCGGCGCTGCTCACGGTTGAGGCTGTCGAGCAGCTGGCGCAGCGAGGTGGCCGCCGTGAGAGGGGCGGAGGCGTGGCTGACCGCCGAAGGCTGATGGGGGCGTGGCGGCGGCTTGCTGCTCAAGGAGCGGCCGCAATGGGCCCGCACCGTAGCAACGATCCGACGATCGGGGATCCTCAGCCCGCCAGCAGGGCCTCCACGAATTCGAAGCTGCTGAAGGGCCGCAGATCGCGGATGCCTTCGCCGGCGCCGATGAACCGGATCGGCAGGCCGACCTCCGAGGCCACCGCCAGGGCCACGCCCCCCCGGGCGCTGCCGTCGAGCTTGGTGACCACCACGCCGGTGAGACCGGCGGCGCCGGCAAAGGCCAGGGCCTGCCGCAGGCCGTTCTGACCCTGGCTGGCGTCGAGCACCAGCAGGGATTCAACGGCAGCCTCCGGGGCGAGCTTGTCGATGATGCGGCGGACCTTGGCCAGTTCCTCCATCAGGTTGTGCTTGGTCTGCAGCCGGCCGGCCGTGTCGACCAGCACCAGTTCACTGCCCCGGGCCCGGGCGGCGCCGATGGCGTCGAACACCACGGCGGCCGGGTCGGCGTTGGCACTGGGATTGGAGACCACCGGCACACCGCTGCGGTCACCCCACACCGCGACCTGCTCCACCGCCGCCGCCCGGAAGGTGTCGGCGGCGGCGATCATGCAGCTGTAGCCGCTGCGCACAGCCAGGTTGGCCAGCTTGCCGAGGGTGGTTGTCTTGCCCACGCCGTTGACTCCCACCATCAGCCACACGTTCAGGCGACCTCGCTCAGGCACCAGCAGCTCCCGGCCGCTGGCGGTGATCGGCTGCTCCAGCAGGGCCCGCAGCTGCTCCTTCAGGAAGCGCAGGCCCTCGGCCGGGTCCACCACCTCTTCGTTGAGGCGCCGTCGCAGGGCCTCCAGCACCTGATCGGTGGCCTGCACACCCACGTCCGCCCGCAGCAGGGCGGACTCCAGGTCGTCGAGCACCTCAGGCGTGAGGGGGTCGTCACCCAGGGTGTCCAGCAGCTGGCTGACCAGGCCGCGGCGGGTCTTCTCCAGGCCCCGGCGCAGGCGCCCGAGCCAGTCGATCTCCTCCAGCGACACCTCCTCGAGGCGGCGACCCTGGGCCGCCAGCACGTCGGCCGACCAGGTGAAGGTGTCGTCGAAGGCACCGAGGCTGGGCTCGGAATCCGAGGTCGGCCGCTCCGCCGGGGTGGCCGCCGCGGTCGGCAGGGGGGCGGGCGGCGCCGATGGCACGGGCTCCGGCGGCGGTGCGGCGGTGAGCTGCTCAAGCCGCTCTTGGCGCTGGGCGGCGGCCTGCTCCAGCAGGGAGAGACCGGGGGCCGGTGCGGGCGGCGGTTCGGGAGCGGCCGGGGCGGCGGGTGCAGCCGGTGGGGCGGGTTCAGGCGTGGGTGCAGACGCGGGCGCAGATGCCACCGGCTCCGCCGCCCGGGCGGCCTCCTGCTGGGCCTTGAGCCGGGCATAGGCCTGGCGGGCCCAGACGAGGGCGTCCTCGTCGACAACGGCCGATCCAGCCGGCGTCTGCGCAGCAGATGGGGTCTCCGGAGTGGAGGGTGGTTCCGGGGCGGGGGAGGCTTCCGGAGGAGCGGGTGGGGCCGGCTCCTGGGCCGGCTCGGGGGCCGGCTCGGGGGACGCGGCCGGCTCCGCAGGGTCAACGGTCGTGCGCTTGAACCAGTCGAACACCATCAGCTCAGCGGGCCTGCGGGCGGGAGGAGGAGGAAGAGGTGAAGCGCCGCAGCACGCCATTGATCATGCGACGGCCCTGATCATCGCTGTAACGGTTCGCCAGCTCCACCGCCTCGTTGCAGGCCACCGCCGGTGGGGTCTGGAAGCGGTCGAGATCCACCACGGCCAGCCGCAGGATGTCGCGGTCGATCCTCGGCAGGCGGCCGAGGCGCCAGCCCTCCATCACGCCGTCGAGGCGCCGGTCGATGGAATCCCGGTCCTGCAGCACCGCCCGGGCCCGCTGGATGGCACCACTGCGCACCTCATCCTGGTCGGACAGCAGCAGCAGACGGGGCAGCTCCAGGCTGGCCGAGAGGCGGTTCAGGGCCTGTTCAGCGTGGGTCAGGCCCTCCTGCAGATGGCGACGGACCCGGGGCAGGCGATCCTCGCCGCTGTCCTGCAGCTCGCTGTCGAGCAGGTCCTGCTGGGCCTGCTGCAGATCGTCGGCCGAGCGGTCGAGGGCTTCGCGGACATGCTGGGAGAGGGAGGCGAGCACCTGCTGGAGCAACACCTCCAGGGATGTGTCGGCAGGGGGAGGCGCGCCGGCGCTGTCACCGCGGTCACTGACCTGCCCGAGCATCAGCAGGGCCAGTTCACGGGCAAGGGTGCGACTCTGCATCAGGAGAGCTGGGTGGCCCGGATCTGGCCAAGGGGGTTGGCAACATTGCGACCAGGGCTGGTCTCCCGTTCGCTGGGGGTGACGATGCCGGCGGAGATGATCGTGCGGAAGGCATCTTCGACGCTCAGATCAACGTCACGCACGGAACGCTCGGGCACCACGGCGTACCAGCCGGTGGTGGGGTTGGGGGCGGTGGGGATGAACACACTCAGCATCGTTTCACTGAAACCGGCCTGCAGGGAGGAGCCGAGCACACCGGTCACGAAGCCAAGGGCAAACAGCCCTTCGCGGGGGTATTCGACCAGAACCACCCGGCGGAAACGGGTGGAACTGCCCTGCAGAAAGGTTTCCAGCAGCTGCTTGAGGGTCTTGTAAACGGAGCCGGCCACGGGGATGCGCAGCAGGGTGCCCTCTCCGAACTCCAGCAGCCAGCGGCCCACGATGTTGCGGGCCATCAGGCCGATCAGCAGGATGCCCAGCAGCGGCACCAACAGACCCACCCCGAGGTTGATCAGCTCCTGCAGGAGCGGATTGAGGGTGTTGAAGGGATTGAACTGCTTGGGGATCGACGTGAGGAAGGCCAGCACGAAACGGCTGACCGTGGTGGCCAGCCAGATCGTGGTGGCGAGGGGGATGACGACAAGCAGACCGGCGATCAGGTCGTTCTTGAGGTCCTGCTGGAGACGGTCGCCCAGCGGCTCATCTGCTCGGGTGCTGGATGGAACCAAGGCAGGGATCCGCGGAAGTCAACTGAATGTAACGATATGGGAACAAACCAGCGGCTGGGGGCGCTCAGAGCACGCTGCCCAGGCACAGGATCGTGAATGCCACGATCAGAACCACGGCTCCGGCCGAGCCGCCGAGCCGCCGCTGGTTGATCCCCACTTCGGTGGTCTGCTCGGCCTGCTTGAACTGGGCTTCGAGCTGCTGCAGCTGGCGGTCGATGAAGGTACGGGCCGACTGGGTCTTTTCCGCATCGGTGGCGCCGGGGGGCACCTGGCCGCTGGCTTCGGCCTGCTTGATCAGCTGGTTCACCAGGGCGGGATCCTTGCTCTGCTGGCGGGCAGCCTCGAGCTGGCCCCGCTTGGCGGAGAGCTGCTGCTCACCCTGCTGCTGGATCAGCTGGTCGCCACCGAAGGCCACCGGCAGCGACGAGGTGAGCAGCACCGCCATCAGACCGCTGAGCACGCACACGGTCCAGAGAATGGGGCTGCGCTCATCGCCGTCGTCGTCGAGACGGGCGGAGAGATACATGAGCACCAGGCCGATCAGGGCCATGGGGGACTGGTTGATCAGCCGCTCCACCACCAGCTGGCGGAAACCCTCCTCCTGCCAGTCCCAGAGCAGGAGCACCGCCAGGACCTGGAGCACGGTGAGAACGACGAGCGTGATCCCCATCCAGCGCAGCAGCGGGCTGAAGCGGGGGGAGGACGAGGAGGCCACGCGCAGGAGCAGTCAATTAAGGTGGACTCTACCGATGGGCGGCACCTCCGCCTGCACAGCCCCGCGGCCCACGGTGCCCAACGGTGATGCCAACCGGGAGCTGGGCCGGCAGCTTCGCCGCCGGGCCGCCGAACTCGGGTTCGACCCCGTGGGCATTGCGGCTGTTCCCGGCGGTGAACGGCTGCAGGCCCGCACCGCCGCCCTCGACCGCTGGCTGGCGGCCGGCCACCAGGCGGGCATGGGCTGGATGAACGATCCCCGCCGGCGCCGGATCAGCAGCCTGCTGCCGGAGGTGCGCAGTGTGCTGGCGGTGGCCCTGCCGCACCACGTGGGCCAGCAGCGCCGGCCGGGCACGCTGGCGGTGGCGCGCTACGGCTGGGGACGGGACTACCACCGGGTGATTGAACGGCGCCTGCGCAGCCTGGGTCGCTGGCTTGAGCAGCAGCGACCCGGCACGACCTGGCGGGCCTGCGTCGACAGCGCCCCCCTGCTGGACAAGGCCTGGGCCGAGGAAGCGGGCCTCGGCTGGATCGGCAAGCACGGCAACCTGATCCACCGACAGCGGGGGTCCTGGCTGCTGCTCGGCCACCTGCTCACCAGCCTGCCGCTGGAGCCCGACCGGCCCGCCGAGCCCCTCTGCGGCCACTGCAGCGCCTGCATCGACGCCTGTCCGACGGCGGCGATCCGCGAACCGTTCGTGGTCGACGCCAGGCGCTGCCTCGCGTATCACACGATTGAGAACCGCGAACCCGAGTTGCCGCAGGCGATCCAGGCCGCGCTCGGGCCCTGGGTGGCGGGCTGCGACATCTGCCAGGAGGTGTGCCCCTGGAACCGGCAGCCGCTGCCGGTGTCCAGCGATCCTGACGTGCAGCCCCGACCCTGGCTGCTGGAGCTGCGGGCCGAGGAGGCCCTGGACTGGAGCGATGCCGACTGGGATGGGCGGCTGCGCGCCTCAGCCCTGCGGCGGATCCGACCCTGGATGTGGCGGCGCAATCTGCGGGCGGTGGTGGGGGGATCGCAGCCCCATCCCTAGGCTGGACCGCAGATGTTGATCGAACGTGAGTCACCGCTGGTGGCGATCCCTTCCGGCCCTGCCGCTGGCGTTGCTTCTGAGCCTGGCGCCCTGGTCGCCGGCACAGGCGCTGGTGCCCTATGCCTACGTGCCCCAGGAGGGGGAGCTGGAGGCGGCCGGTCTGGGGATTGCCCAGGCGGCCAGCCGGCTGCTGCAGCTGGGCCAGGCGGACGATGCGGCCCGGCTGGCCGCCCTCACGGTGCGCCTGCTGCCGGACGATCCCCGCGGCTGGGTGCTGCTGGCGGAAGCCCAGCTGCGCAGTGATCAACCGCAGGAGGCCCTCAAGGCCCTCTCCGAGGCCAAGCGGCTGGCACCGGCCAACGCCGGCATCTGGTTCGCCGAAGGCTCACTGGCCCTGCGCACCGGCAAGCCCGCTGACGCGATCGGCCTGCTGCAGAAGGGCCTGGCCCTGGACGGCCGGAACGCGGGAGCCTGGTTCGACCTGGGCAACGCCCGCATCCTGCTGAACCAGCCGGGTCCGGCCCTGGCGGCGTTTGAGCGGGCCTCACGGCTGCGGCGCGACTTCTGGGAGGCCATCAACAACCAGGCGCTGGTGCTGTACGAGGCCGGCCAGCGGACCGAAGCGATCAAACGCTGGCGGCGAGTGCTGGAGATCCGCCCCGAAGCCGCCGAACCCAATCTGGCCCTGGCCGCCGGGCTCCATACCGGCGGCCCCCAGGGTCGGCTGGAGGCCGTGCGCCTGGCGGAAAAGGCCCTGGCCGAGGAGCCCAACTACGTGCTCGACAGCTACCAGAAGGAACAGCTCTGGGGTGAGCAGCTGCGGGCCACCACCCGCCAGCTGCTGCTGCTGCCGGAACTGAGGTCGGCGGTGGAGCGGGCCCGGGCCAACGCCGACGCCGGCGACAACGGCAACGGCAACGGCAACGGCAACGGCGACAAGCAACCCTGACGGCATCTGTAGGCTGAGCCCCGTCGTCCGCCCTCAGACCGCAGCACCTGATGGCCGAGGAGCGCCCCGAACCGGAATCCAGGATCGAACCGATCGCCCTGCATCAGGAGATGCAGCGCTCGTACCTGGAATACGCCATGAGCGTGATCGTGGGCCGGGCCCTGCCCGACGTTCGCGATGGGCTCAAGCCGGTGCAGCGGCGGATCCTGTTCGCCATGCACGAACTGGGCCTCACCCCGGACCGGCCTTACCGCAAGTGCGCCCGGGTGGTGGGCGACGTGCTCGGTAAGTACCATCCGCACGGCGATCAGGCGGTCTACGACGCCCTGGTGCGCCTGGTGCAGACCTTCGCCAGCCGCCACCCGCTGCTCGATGGCCACGGCAATTTCGGCTCGGTCGACGACGACCCGGCTGCGGCCATGCGCTACACCGAAACCCGGCTGGCACCGATCGCCAACGAAGGGCTGCTCGATGAGATCAGCAACGACACCGTTGACTTCGCAGCCAACTTCGACGGCTCCCAGCAGGAGCCCACGGTGCTGCCGGCCCAGTTGCCCTTTCTGCTGCTCAACGGCTGCTCCGGGATCGCCGTGGGCATGGCCACCAGCATTCCACCCCACAACCTGGGCGAGGTGGTGGATGCCCTGATCGCCCTGATCCGCAAACCCCAGCTGAGCGACGAGAAACTGCTCGAACTGGTGCCCGGCCCCGACTTTCCCACGGGCGGCGAGGTGCTGGTGGGCTCCGGGCTGCGGGAGACCTACCTCAGCGGCCGCGGCAGCATTCCAATGCGCGGTGTGGCCCACATTGAGGAGGTGCAGCCCGGCAAGGGGCGCCACCGCCGCAGCGCGATCGTGATCACCGAGCTGCCTTACCAGCTGAGCAAGGCCGGCTGGATCGAGAAGCTGGCCGAACAGGTGAATGAGGGCAAGATCGGCGGCATCGCCGACATCCGCGACGAGAGCGACCGCGAGGGCATGCGGGTGGTGGTGGAACTGCGCCGCGACGCCGATGCCGACACCGTGCTGGCCGACCTGCAGCGGCGGACCGCGCTGCAGAACAATTTCGGCGCGATCCTGCTGGCGCTGGTGAACGGCCAGCCGGTGCAGCTGAGCCTGCGGCGGCTGCTGCAGGAATTCCTGGAATACCGGGAGCACACCATCATTCGCCGCACCCGCCACGCGCTGCGGCGCTGCGAAGACCGGCTGGAGGTGGTGGAAGGCCTGATCAAGGCCCTGGAACAGCTCCGGGAGGTGATCGACATGATCACGGCCGCCGCCGATGCCGCCGCCGCCCGCGCCAGCCTGCAGGTACGGCTTGACCTCAGCGAACGCCAGGCCGATGCGGTGCTGGCCATGCCCCTGCGCCGGCTCACCGGGCTGGAGCAGACCAGCCTGCGCCAGGAGGCCGATGACCTGGGGCTGGAGCGCACCCGCCTGCGGCACCTGCTCGACGACCGCGACACGCTGCTGGAGGCGATGGTGGCCGAGTTCCGGGCCCTCCGCAAGCGCTATGCCACCCCCCGCCGCACCCGCCTGGTGGCCGGTGGCGACGAACTGGTGGCCCAGCGGGCGGCGGCCGCCCGGCCCAATGCGGAACTGCAGCGCCAGCATGCCTTCGATGCCCTGGCCGGCGACAGCCGGCTGGTGATCCAGGCCGACGGCCAGGTGCGCATCGTGGCGCCCCAGGTGCTCGGCCGCCTGCACCTGGATCAACCGGCCGATCTGGCCGATCAGCCGCCACCGGCACGGCTGATCCTGCCCACGGCGACCCAGCCCCAGCTGCTGGCCTTCAGCGCCGACGGCCGGGTGGCGCTGCTGCGCTGGGAATTCGCCGGCCAGCAACCCGGGGGCCTGGGCCGGTTTCTGCCGGAGAGCCTGGAGCAGAACCAGGTGGTGGAGGTGCTGCCGCTGCCGGCGGCGGGCAGCCTGGGGCTGCTGAGCAGCGACGGCCGCTTCAAGCGGCTGCCCGTGGAGGAGGTGACGGAACTCTCCGGCCGGGCCGCCACGATCCTGCGGCTCAAGGAGGGGGTGCGGCTGCAGCGGGTGGTTGCCTGCCGCGAGGGGGAGGATCTGGTGGTGGCCAGCAGCACGGGCCGGCTGCTGCGGCTGGCGGTGAACGAGGCCAACCTGCCCGTGCTGGGGCGGGCGGCCCAGGGGCCGATGCTCATGCGCCTGCTGCCTGGCGAAACGGTGGTGGGAGCCGCCGCCGTGGCTGCCGGCGGAGCCGTGCTGCTGGCCAGCCGCCTGGGCCAGATCAAACGTCTGGCGGTCGACCGGCTGCGGCTCTGCCACCGCGGCGACCTGGGCCAGATCGGTCTGCGGTTCCTGGAGCGGGCCGATGGCCTGGTCGACCTGCGCGGAGATGGCAGCGCCCTGGTGGGCGTGCGGCTGCAGCCCGGCAACAGCAGCCTGCGGCTGCTGACCGCCGACCTGCCGCTGGAGGATGGATCGGCACCGGGGCAGCGGCTGGCGCTTCCTGCGGGACAGGAGCTGGCGGAACTGGTACCGCTGATCAGCGGATGACCGGGCGACGGCTGTGGCTCGGACTGGTGCTGCTGGGCACGCTGGCCCCAGCCAGGGCTGCACCGTTGCCGCTGGAGGATCCAGCCGGCCTGGCCCTGCTGACGACCAGCACCGCCCGGGCCGATTACGGCAGCCTGGCCCAGGTGTTTGAAACCCAGGCGAACCTGGCCTACTGCGGCGTGGCCAGCAGCGCCATGGTGCTCAACAGCCTGGCGGTGCCAGCGCCGGCGGTGCCGGGCTACGGCCCCTACCGCTTCTGGACACAGGAAAACTTTTTTGAAGACGCGGCCACCCGCCTGGTCAAAGCGCCTGAGCTGATCGCCCGCCAGGGGATGACCCTGGATC
>JBKDDA010000046.1:0-106224 GCA_046313055.1 Synechococcaceae cyanobacterium
CCACTCGCAGAACTGGTTCCACGCAGAAGCGCCCTGGCGCTGCTGGAGAGTGGCAGTCATGAGTACGGAAAACGGAGAAGGAGGGAGGGGCGGATGCCCGACCCCATGCAATGTAACGGATCGTTGCGGGGTTTGTGAAGATGGGCGGGTCAGGGAGTGCTGATGACCGCCCCCCGCACGGTCACCTGGAGCCCCAGTGTCACCCTGGTTCCCAGCCGGGGCTGTTTCAACGCCTGCGGCTACTGCTCGTTTCGCCGTCCGATCCCGGCGGACGCTCCCCTGGCCGATGCGCTCACCGATGCCGATGCCCGGGCGACGCTTCTGGCCAGACCCGCAGCCCGGGAGGTGCTGCTGCTGAGCGGCGAGCAGGCACCAGCCTCATCCCAGCGGGGGCCATGGTTCCAGCGCCTGATGGCCCTATCCCGGCTGGCCCTGGCGGAGGGACGCCTTCCCCATACCAATGCCGGGCCCCTCTCGATCCGGGAGATGGCAGCCCTGGCCCGGCTCAACCCTTCCATGGGTCTGATGCTTGAGGGCATCGGCCCAGCCTGGGAGGCCCTGCACCGTCGGGCGCCGAGCAAGACCCTGGCGGTGAGGCTGGGCCAGCTGGTTCAGGCTGGGCGCCTGGGGATCCCCTTCACCACCGGTCTGCTGCTGGGGGTGGGCGAAACCGGCCCCCAGCGCCGTGATGCGTTGGAGCTGCTGGCCCACATCCAGCGACGCTGGGGGCATCTGCAGGAGGTGATCCTGCAGCCCTGGCGGCCGGCCGGACCGGCAGCCGCCCCGCTGAGCAGCGATGCCTGCGGTGACTTTCTGCCCCTGATCGCCGAAGCCCGCCGGATCCTGCCGCCCGAGGTGCATCTGCAGCTGCCCGCCAACCTCTGGCCTCTCGACGCGCTGCCGGAGGCCCTGGCCGCCGGCATCGATGATCTGGGCGGAATTGATGTGCACGATGTCATCAACCCCGCCTATCCCCAGCCCCACCCCGTGCTGCTGCGTGCCCTGCTGGCCCAGGCCGGCTGGAGGTTGGTTCCCCGGCTGTGTGTGCATGCGCATTGGATCCCCCGTCTCCATCCCAGGCTCTGTCGGCGGGTTCGGGCCATGGAGAAGCCCCTGCACCAGGGCCTTGCTTGTTAGGGTCGTCGCACCGGCGGTTCCGATGCGACAAGATGACGACCCGCGCTCAAGCCCTGCTCCAAAACTCTGCGGCGAAGACCTGCGGCCAGGACCTGTTGTCATGAATGAGTCCTCCAGCACCGGCCAGCGGGTGTTGTATGTGCGCCTGCCATGCAATCCGATCTTTCCGATCGGACCGATTTATCTAGCTGACCATCTTCACAAGTGCTGCCCGGGCATTGCCCAGCAGATCCTGGATCTGGCAGCTTTGCCAATTCTTGATGTCCGGCGAGCGCTGTTGGAGAGGATTGATGACTTTCAACCGACATTGCTGGTGTTTTCGTGGCGGGATATTCAGATCTATGCACCTGTTGATGGCCGTGGGGGTAATCCTCTGCAGAACTCCCTAGAGGTTTTCTACGCCAACAATCCCCTGAAGCGGCTGCGCGGTGCCCTGGGTGGACTGCAGCTGATGATTTCCTACTATTCTGAATTGAGGCGCAATCTCGGGTTGCTGCGTCAAGGTCTGCGGCGGGCTCGGCGCCACTGCCCCGAGGCCAGGGTCGTGATCGGTGGTGGCGCTGTCAGTGTGTTTTACGAGCAGTTGGCCCGTCACCTGCCAGTGGGAACTGTGGTTTCGGTGGGTGAAGGCGAACGGCTGCTTGAGCGGTTGGTGCGCAGGGAGCCACTGGATCAGGAACGTTGCTATGTGGTGGGAGCCGGCGATCCACGACCCGGTCTCATCCATGAGCCGCCGGCCCCCGTCGAGAAGACGGCCTGTGATTATACTTATATCGAAACCATTTGGCCTCAGCTCAGCTGGTATCTCGATGCTGGCGACTTCTACGTTGGCGTGCAGACCAAGCGAGGCTGTCCTCACAATTGCTGTTATTGCATTTATACGGTGATTGAGGGCAAGTCAGTTCGCGTCAATCCCGTTCATGAAATCATAGCTGAAATGCGTCAGTTATACGAACGGGGTGTGCGAGGATTCTGGTTTACCGATGCCCAGTTTATCCCGGCCAAGCGTTACATGGAGGATGCAAAAGAATTGTTGAGAGCAATCAAGAAAGAAGGTTTTGATGATATTCGATGGGCGGCCTACATTCGCGCTGACAACATCGACGATGAGTTGGCGGACCTGATGGTCGAGACGGGTATGAGCTATTTCGAGATTGGCATTACATCGGGTTCACAGGAGTTGGTTCGGAAAATGCGAATGGGCTACAATCTGCGAACGGTACTTGACAATTGTCGCCGTCTTGTGAAGGCTGGATTTCGCGAGCACGTCTCAGTCAATTATTCTTTCAATGTGATTGACGAGAGCGCCGAAACGATCAGTCAGACTGTGGCTTATCATCGAGAACTGGAGGCGATCTTCGGATCCGACCATGTTGCGGCTGCGATATTCTTTATTGGGCTTCAGCCCCATACCCATCTTGAGCAGTATGGATTTGACCGCGGTCTTCTTCAGCCTGGGTACAATCCGATGAGCATGATGCCCTGGACCGCCCGCAAGCTGCTTTGGAATCCTGAGCCCATGGGCCATGTCTTCGGCCGCATCTGCTTGGAGGCCTTTGAGTCCGGTAACACCGACTTCGGCTCGGCTGTCATGGCTCTGCTGGAGCGTGACTATGGCTGTGCGTCGCTTGAGGCCTGCCTCACGGCGCCCCTGGAGGGCCGCAGGGCTCTGGCGAGCGTTACGCAATAAGAAATGCTAATGTGCCGGTTGCAGCAGTCTTGCTAGATTATTGAATAACTTTTTCTTCTTTTCTATGCAGGCCCGTTGTCAGGCCCCCTCCGTCAACAGCTTAGTTCGTCGAACTTGCTTTTCGTGCCGTTTGCTCCTTGACTCACCTCCTACGGGGTTGTAGTTTCATCTTATTGCCCATGCACCATTTCTTAAAGAATCTTTGCAGTCGCTTCCGTTGATTGAATCCTCGCGTTCCCTGGGTCGCAAAACTTCAGCCATCCAAGATTTTTATCCACTCCGCGAAAATTCATTTCTTCCCAGGCTTCGTTATCCGAATTCGAAGGCTCAAGAGCGCTTAAACATGGCGCATTGCTAATAATGCTTTTCCAGCTCAGCCTCCAGTTCTGGTATACAGCATCCACCTAAAATCATCTCATTACTGCAATGGCTACCTTCACAGGCAACAATCTTCCCAACTCTCTGGTCGGCGGAGCCGGTAATGATGATCTCTTTGGTTTAGGGGCTAACGATACGCTTCGTGGTTCTGGCGGCAATGACACCATGTATGGCGGTCTTGGCGACGACCTTGAATTTGGTGCTGCCGGCAACGATTTCCATTTTGGTGATGCCGGCAATGATACGTTGACTGGAGGCACGGGTAACGACCAGTTTGATGGCGGCGCCGACAATGACGTCATCGATGGTCAAGGCGACAACGACACTGTGCTCGGTGGAGCTGGTAATGACTCCATCTTGGGTGGCATTGGCAATGATTCCCTTGTCGGTGGAAATGATGCCGACACGCTGAGCGGCGGCGATGGGGTTGACATCATCGATGGCGGGGCTGGCGCTGATAGAGTCACGGGTGATGGCGGGAACGACACCATCACCTTTGACGCCGCTGACAGCCTGATCGATGGTGGTACCGATCTTGACACCCTGGTTGTCACAGGTGCTGCAACCATTGACCTGGCGACATCGACGACGGTTCTCAATATCGAGAACATCAATGCCTCTTCGTCCGGCTCGTCTGTTGTTCTGACAGGCAATGCCACCGCCAACCAGATAGTCGGTGGTTCGGCGGCAGACACCCTGCTGGGCGGTGCAGGCAACGACACCCTCCAGGGTGGAGCCGGTGCGGATCTGCTGGCCGGTCAGGCCGGCATCGACAGGGTGCTCGGAGAAGCCGGTAACGACACGATCACCTTCGATGCGACTGACGTCCTCATGGATGGCGGTTCTGATATCGATACGCTTGTCGTGGCTTCCGGTGTTTCCATTGACCTGGGCACGTCCACGCTGGCTCTGAACTTCGAAAACATCGACGGCTCGTCCTCGGCGGCGGCGGTCACTTTGACAGGCACCAACGATGCCAACCTGCTGATCGGTGGTTCGGCCGCCGATTCGATCCGTGGCCTGAACGGCAATGACACCCTGATCGGCAACAACGGCAACGACTCCCTGCTCGGTGCCGATGGTAATGACATCATCAGTGGCGGCAGCGGCAACGACTCCATCACTGCGGGCAACGGCGCCGATTCGGTGCTCGGCGGCAGTGGCAATGATCGCATCGCTGGTAATGCCGGCAATGACACCATCAACGCAGGCACCGGACTCGACACCGTGACCGGCGGCGGCGATGCCGACCTCTTTGTCTTCGATACAGCGATTGGGGCCGGCAATCTGGTCACGATCACCGACTTCGCCAGCTCCTCCGACGATCTCCTGCTTGACCGCTCCATCTTCACAACCCTGAGCGCTGGCACATCACTTACTGCCGGTGAGTTCCTGGCGGCTCCCGGGGCCACATCGGCGACCACCGCTGCCCAGCGCATCATCTACAACACCAGCACCGGAGCTCTTTACTACGACGCTGATGGTGCGGGTGGATCGGCGGCGGTGCAGTTCGCTCGGCTCTCGCCTGCTGCAAGCCTTGTTGTTAATGACATTCTGCTGACTGGTGAGCAGCCCGGAACGCTGCTCACCGGCACACCTGCGCCCGACAGTCTCACCGGTGGTTCAGGCAATGACACCATTCTGGGCCTGGGTGACAACGACACCCTGACCGGCCTTGCCGGCAACGACACCATCAGTGGTGACGATGGTGACGATGTTCTGAGAGGTGGCACCGGCAACGACACCCTCAATGGTGGCAATGGCACCGACGTCGCCGACTACACCGATGCCACCGGACCGGTGACGGCCAGCATTGAATTCGGGAAGGGTGGTCTGACGGGTGATTCCAGTGATGAAGACACCTACATTTCCATTGAGAATCTGATCGGCACCTCCCTCAACGATGAGCTGATCGGCAGCACCGGGGGCAACACCATCGCCGGCGCCGCTGGCGATGATCAAATCTTCGGTGATGACAACGGTACCAGCACTGTTCTAGGCGGTACCAGTGAGGACCTGCTCTTCGGCAACACCGGTAATGACTCCATCCTCGGTGGATCTGGAAATCTCAGCAACAAGGTCTATGGCGATAACCTTGAGTTTCTGGCCGGGGCCATTGGTGGCAACGATGCGATCATCGGTGGACTGGCTGCCGGAGATCCAACCAAACCAACTGAGATCCCAAGCCCGCCCAACGGCAATGTCCTTTTTGGCGATGCCGACACCATGGTCGGTGACAGTCTTGGCGGTAACGACACCATCGCTGGTGGTGACTTCAGCTATCAGGACTTCCTGATCGGCGACGCCTGGAGCATGACCGATTCCGCAGTCGGTGGTAACGATCAGATGATCGGCGGTATTGGCACCCAATACGTGTCGATCGTGGGTGATGCACAGGACAACATGACCGGCAGCAGTTTTGGCGGTCATGACCTCATTCAAGGCAGCGATGGCACCACCGGTACCAATCGCAACCTGCTCATCGGCGATACTTATGACATGTTTGACACGACCACCGCTGGTGATGACACCATCGTTGGTGGTGCCGATGTGACATCTTCTGTGCCCGGTGTCTATGGCCTGAATGAGATCTATGGTGATGCTGTCTGCATGGTGAACTCCGCCATCGCCGACTTCCTTTTTGTGAGCACCGGTTCGTTCCAAGAGTTGGTGGGCTCCGCCACCGCCGGCAATGACCTGATCTTTGGGGGCACCGGTTCGGTCAACCAGTTGGTGGGCGACGCTGCTCAGTTGGGTGACCCCGTGACCGGTTTGGGTTCCATCCTCGCTGGTAATGACACGATCTACGGTGGTGACTCCGGCATCAACCTGATGGTGGGTGATGCCTTTGGCTCGGTTGGCACTAATACCATGGGCGCAGATGACCTGTGGAGCGGTGCTTTTGCGGCTGATGAAATGTATGGCGATGTCTACCTCTACCCCGTTGATCCCACCCAATATGCAAGTGACGGCAACTGGACGGGTGGATCGGACCTCTTCATTTTTGAAGCCAACAACGGCATCGACATCATCGGCGACTTCGTCCAGGGTCAAGACAACATTGTTTTGTCAGGCATTCCTGGTGTGGCCAACTTCGCCCAGTTGGCCCCCCTCATCTCGGTGCTCAATCCCTACGACAGCTTGATCACCTTCAGCGCTGGCAACACGATCACTGTGTGGGACACGGTGATTGCCGGTGTGTCCACCCTTGCCCCCACCGACTTCACCTTCCTCGCCCCCAGCTGAGCAACAGCAGGCCTGCCAGAGCCACCAGGCCTGGCAGGCCTCCGATCGGATTCGGTTGCGGCAGGCCTGGCCCCCAAAGCCAGCCTGCCGCTGTTTCATGGAACGCCAGGCCCCCCTGTTGGATGGCAAACCAGCCCCCCACCAGGGCACCGTGCAATGTCACCGCTCCCCACAGACAGCCGCCGTCTGCCCGGCGGCGGCTGGCCAGCAGCAGGCCCAGCAGCAGCAGGCCCAGCAACAGGGGCAGCCCTGCCAGCCCGTGGCGGCCCCAGGGGTGCACCAGGGCGAACACAGCCGCCTGGGCCAGCTGCGCTGGCCGCGGTCCAACCATCGTCTGCAGCTCGCCCCACAGCCAGCCCCGGAACAGCAGTTCCTCCGCAAAACCGACCCCGATCCCCAGGGCCAGCGCGTTGGCGGTCAGGCCAGCATCCAGCTGGTTCTGCCATCGGGCCTGGCCACTCATCAGCATCAGCGCCACAATCGGCCCCAGCATCAGCAAGGCCTCGGCCGCTCCCGCGGCAATGGCCTGGCCGAGTTGCTGCCAGCTGGTTGGCCGCACCCCCAGGGCTTGCCATGGCGCCGTCACACCCCAGCGGTGTCTCAGCCTGCTCGGCAGGCTGAGCAGCAGCAATCCCAGGGCCACCAGCGCTGCGCCCAGGTCGAGCTGATCCGCTCTCAGCGATGGAACCACCAGGGCCAGCGGCCGTGTGAGCAGCCAGCCAGCTGCGTAGAGCAGCGGCCCATAGATGAGGGTGCCCAGCCAGCTGCCTGGCCGGCTGATCGTCACGACTCCGGTTCCAGGGTGCTGGTCAATCCCCGGGCCCTCAGGCTTTCGCAGTAGAACTCCGCCGGCTCCAGGTCACACACGATCACCAGGCCCACGCCGGTGTTGTGGGCTTCCAGCATCACGGCGATGGCGTCTTCCTCGCTCAGGGAGGGCACCACCTGGCGCAGGCTCGTCACCACATATTCCATGCTGTTGACCGGATCGTTGTGCAGCAGCACCCGGTACCGGGGCGAAGGTCTGCGCACGCGCTCCGTGGCCTTCTCGATCACCGCCGCCCCCCCGGGCGTGGCGCCCGGTGTGGCGCTGCCGGCCGGCGTGCTGGCGATCGAGAGGCTTGCCCCGTTCATGGCCACTCCAACACACTCGCCCGAACTTTAGGCAGCACCCGGTCCGATGGGCCAGGGGCCGACCGGGCATCACAGCATCCGGATCCTCGCCATGGCCTCCTCCACGGCCGCCCGGCTGTTGAAGGCCGAGAGGCGGAAATAGCCCTCCCCGGCGGCGCCGAAGCCGCTGCCCGGCGTTCCCACCACATGGGCCCTGGTCAGCAGCTGGTCGAAGAAGCCCCACGAATCCAGGCCGGCTGGTGTTTTCACCCATACATAGGGGGCCTGTTCGCCTCCATAAACCGCCAGGTCGGCGGCGGCCAGCTCCCGCCGGATGATGGCGGCATTGGCCATGTAGAAGTCGATCAGGGACGACACCTGCGCCTGCCCCTCGGCCGAATAGACAGCCTCGGCACCCCGCTGCACGATGTAGCTCACGCCGTTGAACTTGGTGCTCTGCCGCCGGTTCCACAGGCCCCACAGTTCCACCGTTGTGCCGTCGGCGGCCGTGCCCATCAGCCCCCGCGGAACCACTGTGAGGGCACAGCGGGTGCCGGTGAACCCGGCGTTCTTGGAGAACGACCGCAGTTCGATGGCGCAGCGCCTGGCACCCTCGATCTCATAGATCGAATGGGGCAGCTCCGGATCCCGGATGAAGGCCTCATAGGCCGCGTCGAACAGGATCAGGGCGTTGTGCTCCAGGGCGTAGTCCACCCACTGGCGCAGCTGGTCGCGGCTGGCCACGGCGCCCGTGGGGTTGTTCGGGAAGCACAGATAGATCAGGTCCACCGGCTGCTCCGGCAGTGGGGCGGCGAAATTGTTCTCGGCGCTGATCGGCAGGTACACCAGTCCGCCGTAGCGTCCCTGGTCATCGGCCGGGCCCGTGCGGCCGGCCATCACGTTGCTGTCCACGTAGACCGGGTAAACCGGGTCGGTCACGGCAATGCGGTTGCCGCTGCCGAGGATGTCGAGAATGTTGGCGCTGTCGCACTTGGAGCCGTCGGACACGAAGATCTCCTCGGCACTGATCTCGCAGCCGCGGGCCTGGAAATCGTGGCTGGCGATCGCCTCCCGCAGCCAGCCATAGCCCTGCTCCGGTCCGTAGCCGTGGAAGCCTTCGGCCGTGCCCATCTCATCCACCGCCGCTTTCATCGCCTGCCGGCAGGCCGGCGGCAGCGGTTCGGTGACATCGCCGATCCCCAGGCGGATGATCGCCGCCTCCGGGTGGGCTTCGCTGAAGGCCTTCACCCGCCGGGCAATTTCCGGAAACAGGTAGCCGGCCTTGAGCTTGAGGTAGTTGTCGTTGACCTGAACCACGCGGAACCGGAGCGCACTGAGGGCCCATCCTCCTATGGGAAGGCCACCTAGCCTGTTGGCATGCCCCTGTCGCCCCCCACCACCCACCCCCTGGTGGACCGCAGCATTGCCCGGCCGGCCCGCTATCTCGGCAATGAGCGTGGCGTGATCCCCCGCGACTGGAGCGTCGCCTGGTCGTCGGCCGCCGTGCGCTGGGCCCTCACCTACCCCGAGGTCTACGAGGTGGGGGCCAGCAACAGCGGCCACATCATTCTCTATTCGATCCTCAACAGCGTTCCGGGCCAGCTGTGCGACCGGGCCTACCTGCCGGCGCCCGACCTGGCCGAGCGGCTGCGTCTGCAGGGCGAACCGCTGTTCGGGGTGGAGAGCCAGCGGCCGCTCGCCGCCTTCGACATTCTTGGCTTCAGCCTCAGCTACGAACTCGGCGCCACCAACATCCTCACGATGCTGGACCTGGCATCCATTCCCCTGCACGCCCAGGAGCGGGGCGACCTGCCGCTGACGGATCCGGCGGCCCCGCCCCTGATCTTCGCCGGCGGCCCCACCGCCACCAGCAACCCGGAACCCTTTGCCTCCTTCTTCGATTTCATCGTCCTGGGCGATGGCGAGGAACTGCTCCCGGAGATCGGGCTGGTGGTGGCCGAAGGTCGGGCCGCCGGCCTCACCCGATCCGCCCTGCTCCGGGATCTGGCCCAGGTGCCCGGGGTTTACGTGCCCTCCCTGTATGGCCCCGGTGCCGATGGGGTCACGATCGTGCCCCTGCAGGCCGGGCTGCCACGGCGAATCCTGCGGCGCACCGCCACCCCCATGCCCCACTACGCCATGGGTCTGGTGCCCCATGTGGAAACGGTGCACGACCGGCTCACGGTGGAGATCCGCCGTGGCTGCACCCGCGGCTGTCGGTTCTGCCAGCCCGGCATGCTCACCCGGCCTGCCCGTGATGTGGAACCGGAAGCGGTCATCGGGGCGGTGGAGGAGGGCATGCGGCGCACCGGCTACAGCGATTTCTCCCTGCTTTCCCTGAGCTGTTCCGATTACCTGGCCCTGCCGGCGGTGGGGGTGGAACTGCGCAATCGCCTGGCTGACCACAACGTGTCGCTCACCCTGCCCAGCCAGCGGGTCGACCGTTTCGACGCCTCCATCGCCCACATCCTCGGTGGCAGCCGTCGGGCCGGTCTCACCTTCGCGCCGGAGGCCGGCAGCCAGCGACTGCGCGACATCATCAACAAGGGCCTCAGCGATGCCGACCTGCTGCGGGGCATCCGCACTGCCATGGAGCACGGCTACCGCCGCGTGAAGCTCTATTTCATGATCGGCCTGCCGGGGGAGACCGACGCCGATGTGGTCGCCATCGCCGACACCTGCCGCCGGCTTCAGCAGGACTGCCGTGATCTGGGCCGGCTGGAGCTGAATCTCACCATCAGCACCTTCACCCCCAAGCCCCACACCCCCTTCCAGTGGCACAGCGTGAGCACGGCTGAGTTCGTGCGCCGCCAGCAGCTGTTGCGGGCAGCTCTGCGGCCCCTGCGTGGCCTGAAGACCAACATCACCGATGTGCGGCTTGCGGCGGTGGAGGATTTCATCGGCCGGGGCGACCGGCGGCTGGCGACCGTGATCGAAGCCGCCTGGCGGGCCGGAGCCTGCCTCGATGCCTGGTTCGAGTCGGCGGAGCGCAGCCATGCCGCCTGGACGGGAGCCATCGCCGCGGCTGGCCTGGGGGGGCGCTACCGCTGCCATGAGCTGGGGACCTGGGGAACGGCGGCGGCCCTCAGCTCCGACGATCTGGAGGCCTTCTGCCGCCAGCCCCTGCCCTGGGATCACATCGACAGCGGTGTGGACAAGACCTGGCTGGCGGATGACCTCAGACGGGCGCTGGCGGCCCAGGTGGTGCCGGACTGTTCGTTTGACGGCTGCAGCAGCTGTGGGGTGTGCGGCCCCGATCTGGGTCACAACGTGGTGATCCCGGCACCGCCACCACCACCGCCCCTGCCGGCCCGGCGGCCGCCGAGCGAGCGGATCCTGCGCCTGCGCTTCCAGTTCAGCAAGACCGGCAGCCTGGCCCTGATCAGCCATCTCGACACCCTGCGGCTGCTGGAGCGGGCATTGCGCCGCAGCGGTCTGCCGGTGAGTTTCACCGGTGGTTTTCATCCGCTGCCGCGGATGCAGCTGGCCCTGCCCCTGCCCCTGGGGGCCGAGGGGCACGGCGAATGGATGGATCTGGAATTCGCGGGGCCGATCGATGCCACGCTGGCCCTGCGGCAGTTGCAGGCTGAGTTGCCGGCGGAGCTGGGGCTGCTGGCCGTTGGGCCGGTGCCGTTGGCGGGGCCCGGGCTCTCGCAGCTGCTGTTTCAGTCCGACTGGCTGCTGCTGTTCGAGCCGATGGAGGATCCCCGGGCCTGGCCGCGGGCGATCGCTTCCCTGTTGGCGAGGCCCGACCTGATCTGGCGCGATACCGACAAGAAAGGCCGGCCCCGAGAGCGGGACTGCCGACCGATGTTGCTGGCTCTGAGCCTGGTCGACAACGCAGACGCCCAGTTCGCAGGGGCTCCTCAAGGGGCGACCGTCAGGCTGACCGCCGCCATCGATCCCCAGGGCCGCAGCCTGAGACCTGAACAGCTGCAGCACTGGCTGGCCGACGAACTGGGTCGGCCGCCTGCCCTGCATCGCCTGTGCCGGACTGCCCTGCACCTGAGGCCGTGCTAACTTTGGATTACAACGATCAGGATCACGGAACCCACCAGCCCGCCAGCTCAGCCCCCGGGGTTTCAGTCTGTCGGGTTTCTGTGTCTCTCCGGTGTCCCAGTTGTCCGAAGTCGGAGGCAACCGGCGCCTCGGCACTGTTTTCGTTCCCAAACCTGTCCGCTGGCCGGCTGCTTTCTAGGGGCTCCGCACAGCTCAGGTAATCCGCGTCCAGCATGCGGAGAGGTCTTTTCATCAACCATCGGGTCGGGGCACTGCCCCTGACTCCTTGCCTGTCCGATCCATTGCCTCAGGGGGTCGGTTCATAGCTGCAAACCGTCCCTACATCCCAGCCAACCTGCGCATCCGCCGTGCGCGCATGGCTCTCCCCTTTCTGACCAGCACGGCTTCCAGAGCCCGAGAGTTTTTCCATGCCCCAGCAGATCGTCATCGCTGAGCAGCTGCGGATCGCAGCCGTTCTCACCGACGAACGAGTTGACGAACTAGTGGTCGCCCAGGGCCGCTATCAGATCGGTGACGTTTACCTGGGTACCGTCGAAAATGTTCTGCCCGGCATCGATGCCGCTTTTGTGAACATCGGCGAAAGCGAAAAAAACGGTTTCATTCACATCACCGACCTGGGCCCCTTGCGCCTGCGCAAGGGGGCCGCCGGCATCACCGAACTTCTGGAGCCCCGCCAGAAGGTGCTGGTGCAGGTCATGAAGGAACCCACCGGCAGCAAGGGTCCCCGCCTCACCGGCAATCTCAGTCTGCCCGGTCGTTTTCTGGTGCTCCAGCCCCATGGCCAGGGCGTGAACATCTCCAGGCGCATCAATGGCGAGCATGAGCGCAACCGCCTGCGGGCCCTTGGGGTCCTGATCAAGCCCCCGGGTGCCGGCCTGCTGATCCGCACCGAGGCCGAGGGGGTGGCGGAGGAGCAGCTGATCGACGACCTGGAAACCCTCCTGCGCCAGTGGGAGGCCATCCAGCAGGCGGCGGAGACCGCCAGCCCGCCGGTGCTTCTCAACCGCGACGAAGACTTCATTCACCGGGTCCTGCGGGATCTCTACAACCCCGAAGTGGTGCGGGTGGTGGTCGACAGTGCCGCTGCCGTGGGCCGGGTGCAGGCCTTCCTGGGCCAGGACCAGACCAATCTGCTGGTCGAAGCTCACCCTGAACCGGGCGAACTGCTGGAGGCCTTCCGCGTCAATGCCGCCATCCGCGATGCCCTGCGCCCCCGGGTCGACCTGCCCTCCGGTGGCAGCATCATCATCGAGCCCACCGAAGCCCTCACAGTCATCGATGTCAACTCCGGGTCCTTCACCCGCTCGGCCAACGCCCGTGAAACGGTGCTGTGGACCAACTGTGAAGCGGCTGTGGAGATCGCCAGGCAGCTGAAGCTCCGCAACATCGGTGGGGTGGTGGTGATCGATTTCATCGACATGGACTCCCGCCGCGACCAGCTTCAGGTGCTGGAACACTTCACCCAGGCCCTGCGCGACGATTCCGCCCGTCCCCAGGTTGCCCAGCTCACCGAACTGGGTCTGGTGGAGCTCACCCGCAAACGGCAGGGCCAGAACATCTACGAGCTGTTCGGTCGGGCCTGCCCCAGTTGCGGCGGCCTGGGCCATGTGGCCGTGCTCCCGGGCCGCGATACGCTCCAGCCCCTGGCGTCCGTCACCGGCCTGGCCCGCACCGCTGCCGCCGTCCGGGTTGAACCGGTGCCTCCCTCCAATGGCGATGCTGCCGCCGGTGGTCGCCGTCGCCGTGGTGGCCGGGGCGGCCGGAGCGGCGACCTGCCGGACATCCAGCCGGCGGTCGTCGAAGGTCAGGCCAGTGGTGTGCCGTCCGCCGTCGCCACGGAACACCCGGCCCCAGGCGCGGAACCGTCGGCTCGGCGTCCGGAGGCCGATGTGGTGGCCGTGCCGATGGAGCCCCAGCAGGAGCTGGTTTTCGGCTGGCTGGGTCTCAATCCCAGCCTGCTGCTGGAGCCCCGACCCGCCAGTGACAACCTGGTCGTGCGCGTGGTGCGCCCCGGCATGGACGCCGAAGTGGTGCTCGAGGAAGCCCGTCAGCAGTTGGCTGGCCCCGGTACCCGCCGCCGCCGTCGGGGTGGCCGGGGCGGTGGCGAGCCCCGTTCCGGCCCCACTGGTGAGCCATCACAGCCGCTGGAGGTGGCGATCACCCCTCTGCCCGTCAGCCCGACCGGCCCGCTGCACGATGCTGCCCCGGTGCTGGAACCGCTGGCAATCACGATCAACGGCAGCCCGCCGCAGGAGCCGGTACCGGCGCCGGCCGATGAGTCCCGCCGCCGCCGCCGCCGATCTTCGGCCAGGGCGTGAGCCCCTCAGCCGACGACGGCTGGCAGGAGCTGGATCCCAGTTGCTGTGCCGGTGTCGATGAAGTGGGACGGGGCTGCCTGTTCGGACCGGTGTTGGCGGCGGCGGTCGTTCTGCCGGCGGCTGCCCTGGAGCCCCTGGCGGCTGCCGGTCTCACCGACAGCAAGCAGCTGACGGCCCGGGCCCGGGCTGCCCTCGAGCCGCCGATCCGCCGATTGGCCCTGGCCTGGGGGATCGGTCAGGCCAGTGCGGCCGAAATCGACCGCTGTGGCATCAGGGTGGCCACCGAGCGAGCCATGCTCCGGGCCCTGCAGCGCCTGCCTGGCCCGCCTGCCCATCTGCTGGTCGATGGGGTGCTGCCCCTGCGCGGCTGGCCAGGCCACCAGATCACCCTGGTGGCGGGCGATCGCCGATCGGCGGCGATCGCCGCCGCCAGCGTGCTGGCCAAGCAGTGCCGCGACCGGCTGATGCAGCGGCTGGCCTTGCGGTTTCCCGGCTACGGCATCGAGCGTCACATGGGTTATGGCACCGCCTTCCACCGCGAGGCCATCGGCCAGCTGGGGCCATCCAGGCTGCATCGGCGCAGCTTTCTGCGGCGGCTGATGGCCGGTGCCTAGCCCTCAGGCCTCGCTGCGCCAGCGGCGGAAGTCGGCAAGCAACTGCTGACCCACCCGATTGCGGATGCCCAGCAGAATGCCGCTGAGCACGGAACGACCGGTGGCTTCCAGCACCCGCGCTGGAATCAGCCGCAGCAGGGCCGGCTGGCTCACCTGCACCGCCAGTTCCGCTTCACCCTCCAGTCCCGCCGGACTCGCCATCAGCCACGACTGCAGCCGCAGCTGGAAATCATCCACCAGTCCCAGGCCTTCGAGAACACAATCCACGGCTTCCAGTTCCAGCCGACCATCACTGCGGTGGGCCCGCAATTCCACGATCGGCTGGATCTGCAGCTGGAACACCTGCACTCGGGTCACGGTGTAGCGGTAGTGTCCGGGACCCAGGGACTCAAGCTGCTGCGGGTCCAGCAACGCCTGCACCACCCGCTTCTCATCGGCGAGGTAGCCCGCCAGCTCTTCGGCCCCATCTCCCACTGGCAGATCGAGCTGCTGGGTCGCGCTGAAGGCCAGGGCCATGGAATCCAGCCGGGTACGGGCACGTCGAGACGTTGCCCCCGACGCGGCATGATCCTATCGGCCGTGGCGTCGGCCCCCCTGGCTCCTGTTGTGTTCTGACCTCCCCCATGCGAGTTGCCTATCTCGGTCCTGCCGGCACCTACGGCGAACAGGCGGCGCGGGAACTGGCCCGCCTGGAGGGCCTCGACGACCTCGAGCTGATTCCCCAGCCGGGGATCCGCGCCGTGGTCGAAGCCCTGGCGGCCGGCGCCTGCGAAGCGGCGGTGGTGCCGGTGGAGAATTCGGTTGAGGGTGGCGTCACCGCCTGCATGGATGCCCTCTGGAACCATCCGGGCCTCGCCATCCGCCGGGCCCTGGTGCTGCCGATCCGCCATGCCCTGCTCGGCAGCGGTCCTCTGGAGGGCGTGAGCGAGGTGCTGTCCCATCCCCAGGCCCTGGCCCAGTGCAGCCAGTGGTTGGCCGACCAGCTGCCTGGCGCCCTGCAGCTGCCCACCAGTTCCACGGCGGAAGCGGCCCGGATGGTGCGTGGCAGCCGTTTCCGGGCGGCGGTGGCTTCCCTCGATGCCGCCACGACCCATGGCCTGGAGGTGCTGGCCTATCCGATCAATGATGTGCCGGGGAACTGCACCCGCTTTCTGCTGCTGCACCGTGGGCAGCGTGCCACCACCGGTTCCGTGGTCAGCCTCGCTTTCTCGCTCCGCTCCAACCGTCCCGGGGCCCTGCTGGAGGCACTGGGTGGCTTCGCCCGCCGCAACCTCAACATGAGTCGGATCGAATCACGGCCGTCGAAGCGGGAGATGGGTCAGTACATCTTCTTTGTGGATCTGGAACTGCCAGAGGCGGAAACGGTCGAACCGCTCCTGGCCGATCTGTTCGATGAGCTGAAGGACTGCTGTGAACACCTGCATGGCTTCGGGGCCTATGAGCAGGAGGATCTCACGGCTCAGGCTGCTGAGGCCTGACGGCCCGGAACACCCCGAAGGCCATCAATCCGGTGGCGAAGGCCCAGTGCATCAACAGGATTGTGGGGATCTCCCTCAGGCCCTGCAACAGGCTCCCCGGGCCATGGCGCATGAACACCGCCGGTCGCCGGATCCCTTCGCTGATCGAGGCGATCCACGAGGGTCGGGTCTCCTCGCTCCAGTCTGCGCTTTCCACGGCGAGGCCGCGGGCGTAGCGGCTGGCTGCCAGATGGCCTGCCATGGACCGGATGCTGGCGAATTCCGGGTGGGCCCACTGCTCAAGCAGCTGGCGCATCACCCAGGGCTCGACGCCGGACAGGTCGCCGTCGGCCGGATCGCGCCGGTTCCAGTCGGCCAGGGCCAGTCTGCCGCCGGGGGCCAGGACCCGCAGCAGTTCATCGGCATAGCGCTGTTTGTCGGGCATGTGGGGGCCGGCTTCCACGCTCCAGACGCCCGCCATGCTGCCGTCCGGGATCTGCAGGTCGAGGGCGTCCATCACGGCGAAGCGGCAGCTCAGGCCGGCGGGGGTGAGCTGGCGGGCGCGTTCGATCTGGGCGGGGCTGATGCTCACTCCCAGCACTTCCAGTCCGTAGTCGCGCGCCAGGATCCTGGCACTGCCGCCGATGCCGCAGCCGACGTCGAGCACGCGGCTGCCTGCTGGCAGCTGGTCGAAGCCGCTCCAGCGCACCAGTTCATGCACCAGGTCAGCCTTGGCGCTCCGAAAATCGCGCCGCCCCGGTGGTGTGCCGTAATGACCCAGATGGATGTGCTCACCCCAGAGGCTTTCCAGAAGCCGGTCCTGGGTCCAGCGGTCGTAGGCCTGGGCCACGCTGTCCGATCCCTGGTAACGGCGGCGGCGTTGCCACCAGAGCAGCATGGCGGCGGCCGATCCGAGGGGAACCGCCAGCCCCAGCATCAGCAGCAGACTCATGGGGTCTCGTCGTCTTCCTGGTTCTCACCATCGCCGCCGAAGGTGTCTTTCAGCACCGTTCGGGCTGCCAGCTGGCGCCGGGTCTGATCCAGAAGGTCGTATTCCTGCCGCAGACGCTCGGCCGTGTCGGTGATTTCAAGCAGGGCCTGCTGGTGATCGGCCACGGGTCCGCCGAGGTGGGCTCCGATCCAGAAGGAGAGCTCCCGGGGCAGATCGGGCAGGTCGGGTGGCAGGGTGGTTGGTTTGCCCACCAGCTTGCCGGTGAGCTCGACCACGTCCCTGAGTGCCAGGGTCACCGAGCTGGCCAGTTCAGCCAGCTGGGTGCCAGAGGGGTCGCTGTCGGTCTGGTCTTCGATCCAGCTCACCATGGCCACACGAAATGGTGATTCCCGCACGATGTCAAGCACCCGGAAACGCTGCTGGCCCATGGTGACGATGTTGCTGCGATCGTCGTCCTGGGTCTGGCAGTGGAGGATCTCGGCACAGCACCCGACTGAAGCCATGCGCCGTGACTGGGGGTCCCAGCGGACCACACCGAAGCGACGATCTTCCTCCATCACCGTGCGCAGAAGCATGCGGTAGCGCGGCTCGAAGATGTGCAGTGGCAGCACCTCCTGGGGGAACAGCACCACATCAGGCAAGGGAAACAGGGGCAGTTCCCTGACAGCAAGATCACTCACCGGTGGCACGGCCTCCACACAACGGGCTGGAACTGGGGCAAAACCGCCCCGCGGATGATGGTGACGTGTCGGACGACAACGGTGCTGGGATGGGTGAACTGATCCTAGGAAGCGGCAACTGCCACCAGCGAATGACCGGCAGGCGCTCTCGTGGATCGGGGGCGGATCCCTGGGATCAGAGCTTGACCTCGATGTCCACGCCGCTGGGCAGGTCGAGCTTCATCAGGGCATCGATGGTCTTGGAGGAGGGGCTGTAAATGTCGATGATCCGCCGATGGGTCCGGGTTTCAAAGTGTTCCCGCGAGTCCTTGTCCACGTGGGGGGAACGGAGCACACAGTAGATCCGCCGTTTGGTGGGCAGAGGAATCGGGCCGATCGCTGTGGCAGCGGTGTGGTCAGCCGTTTCAATGATTTTTTCGCAGGAGAGATCAAGCATGCGGCGATCAAACGCCTTCAGTCGGATGCGGATCTTCTGCTGGGCAAGGGTGGAGGACATGGCGGGAGGAAAGGAGGAAGTGCTGGAGGGCTTGGAGCCCTGAATCCAGAGGGTTGGGGGTTGTCAAGGTGCGGGAAGGGTGGTGGCTTCAGCCACCACCCTGGATTGGCGGAGTTGGCCTCAGGCGGCCATCAGGCGACGATCTTGGAGACTACGCCGGCGCCGATGGTGCGGCCGCCTTCACGGATGGCGAAGCGCATGCCCTGCTCGATGGCGACCGGGCAGATCAGCTCAGCGCTCATCTTGATGCGGTCGCCTGGCATCACCATCTCCACGTTGGAGCCATCATCGGCGGTGAAGGCCGTGATCTGACCGGTCACGTCGGTGGTGCGGATGTAGAACTGGGGCCGGTAACCGGCGAAGAATGGCGTGTGACGGCCGCCCTCTTCTTTCTTCAGAACATACACCTCACCCTCGAACTTGGTGTGGGGTTTGATGGAACCGGGCTTCACCAGCACCATGCCCCGCTCGATGTCATCCTTCTGGATGCCACGCAGCAGCAGGCCCACGTTGTCGCCGGCCATGCCCTCATCGAGCAGTTTGCGGAACATCTCAACACCGGTGACCGTGGTCTTGCGGGTGTCTTTGATGCCAACGATTTCAATTTCCTCGCCGACCTTGACCTTGCCGCGCTCAATCCGGCCGGTGGCCACAGTGCCACGACCGGTGATTGTGAACACGTCTTCCACGGCCATCAGGAAGGGCTTGTCAATTTCGCGCTCTGGCTCGGGAATGGCCGTGTCGACAGCTGTCATCAGCTCCTCGACCTGCTTCTCCCACTCGGCATCACCCTCGAGGGCCTTGAGGCCGGAAACCTTCACCACGGGGATGTCATCACCGGGGAAGTCGTAGCTGGACAGCAGCTCACGCACCTCCAGTTCCACCAGTTCGAGGATTTCCTCGTCGTCCACCATGTCGCACTTGTTGAGTGCCACCACCAGGGCAGGCACGCCCACCTGTTTGGCCAGCAGGATGTGCTCCTTGGTCTGGGCCATGGGGCCGTCGGTGGCGGCCACCACCAGAATGGCTCCGTCCATCTGGGCGGCGCCGGTGATCATGTTCTTCACATAGTCCGCGTGGCCGGGGCAGTCCACGTGGGCGTAGTGACGACCATCGGTTTCGTATTCGACGTGGGCGGTATTGATGGTGATACCACGCTCACGCTCCTCGGGGGCACCATCAATCTGGTCATAGGCCTGGGCTTTTGCCATGCCCTTCTTGGCCAGCACACTGGTGATTGCCGCGGTGAGGGTGGTTTTGCCGTGGTCAACGTGGCCAATGGTGCCGATGTTGACGTGGGGCTTGTTCCTTTCGAACTTCTCGCGAGCCATGGGATCTGAAGAATCGGGGGGTAAACGTGGGTATGGGAAAGATCAGGAATTACCCTGATTCTTGGAAATGATGGCCTCGGCCACGTTGCGAGGAACTTCCTCGTAGTGGCTGAACTCCATCGAGAAAATACCCCGACCCTGGGTCATGGATCGGAGCTGGGTGGCGTAGCCGAACATCTCGGCCAGGGGCACCTTGGCCTGGACCTTGGACTGTCCGTCATCGACGGACTGCCCCTCGACCTGACCACGGCGAGAGGAGAGATCGCCGATGACGGAACCGAGGAAATCCTCCGGTACTTCGACCTCCACCTTCATCATCGGCTCAAGCAGCACTGGGTTGCACTTCTTGACGCCGTCCTTGAAGGCCATGGAGCCAGCGATTTTGAACGCCATCTCCGAGGAGTCAACGTCGTGATACGAGCCGTCGACCATGGTGACCTTCACATCGATCATTGGGAAACCAGCAATCACGCCGGATTGGCAGGTTTCCTTCATTCCGGCTTCTGCCGGGCCGATGTATTCCTTGGGAACGATGCCGCCAACAATCTTGTTGACGAACTCGAACCCTGAACCCGGTTCTCCGGGTTCCATCTCAATCACCACATGGCCATATTGGCCTTTGCCGCCGGTCTGGCGGGCGAACTTGCCTTCGCCCTTGGCCTTGCCCCGGATCGTTTCCCGGTAGGACACCTGGGGTGCACCAATGTTGGCCTCCACCTTGAATTCCCTCAGCATCCTGTCCACCAGGATTTCCAGGTGCAGTTCGCCCATGCCGGCGATCACGGTCTGGTTGGTTTCGGGATCGGTGGAAACCCGGAAGGTGGGATCTTCCTCGGAGAGAGAGGTGAGGGCCTTGGAGAGTTTTTCCATGTCACCCTTGGTCTTGGGCTCCACGGCCACCGAGATCACAGGCTCGGGGATATAGAGGGATTCCAGGATGATGGGGCTGGAATCGACGCATAGGGTGTCGCCAGTGGTGGTGTCCTTGAGACCGAGAACGGCTCCGAGGTCACCGGCCCGCAGCTCATCCACTTCTTCCCTTTCATCGGCCTTGAGCACAATCAGGCGCGAGATGCGTTCCTTCTTGTCTTTCGTGGAGTTCATCACGTAGCTGCCTTTCTGGAGCACGCCGGAGTAGATCCGCACGAAGGTGAGCTTGCCGAAGGGGTCGGCCATCACCTTGAAGGCCAGGGCACTGAAGGGTTCGCTGTCGTCGGCCGGACGCACGGCTTCGCTGCCGTCAGGCAGCAGGCCCTGAATCGGCGGTACATCCACCGGAGCCGGCAGGTAATCCACCACCGCATCGAGGAGCAGCTGCACTCCCTTGTTCTTGAAAGCCGAGCCGCAGAGCATGGGCACCAGACCGTGCTTGAGCACGCCCTGGCGGATGCCCTGACGCAGTTCTTCTTCGCTCAGCTCGCCATCTTCAAGGAATTTCTCGATCAGGGCTTCATCGGTCTCAGCCACGGCTTCCATGAGGGAGGCGCGCCACTCCTCAGCCAGATCCGCCATCGATTCAGGAATATCGGCCTCCTCGATGTCCTTGCCCAGGTCGTCCTTGTAGATGAAGGCCCGGTTGCGCACCAGGTCCACGATGCCGATCAGCTCACCTTCGGCACCGATCGGCAGCTGGATGGGCACCGCGTTGGCCTTGAGTCGATCCTTGATCTGGCCATGCACCTTCAGAAAGTCGGCGCCGGTTCGGTCCATCTTGTTGACGAACACCATCCGGGGAACGTTGTACCGGTCTGCCTGGCGCCAGACGGTTTCCGACTGGGGCTGGACTCCACCCACGGCGCAGAACACGGCGATCACCCCGTCGAGCACCCGCATCGAGCGCTCCACCTCAATGGTGAAGTCCACGTGCCCGGGCGTGTCGATGATGTTGATCCGGTGGTCCTTCCAGCTGGTGGAGATGGCCGCCGCGGTGATCGTGATGCCCCGCTCCCGTTCCTGGGCCATCCAGTCGGTCACGGCCGCGCCATCGTGGACCTCGCCCATCTTGTGGACGACGCCCGAATAGAACAGGATGCGTTCTGTCGTGGTGGTCTTGCCCGCGTCAATGTGAGCGGCGATGCCGATATTTCTGACGCGTTCAAGGGGGTAGGCGCGGGCCACGGGAAGGTTCTCCGGGAGTGGTCGGGTAAAAAGCGGGCGTTACTTTACAGACTGACGTCACCCAGGACGGGGTCGTCTGGACGGGGACTGGAGGCCGTGCCCACGGCCCAACCCCCGGGGCTCAGTAGCGGTAGTGGGCGAAGGCCTTGTTGGCTTCGGCCATCTTGTGGGTTTCCTCCCGCTTGCGGACTGCGCTGCCGGCTTCGTTGGCCGCGTCCATCAGTTCGCCGGCCAGCTTGTGGGCCATGCTGCGCCCGTTGCGGGCCCGGGAGTAATTCACGAGCCAGCGGAGGGCCATGGCGGTGCCCCGCTCCTGGCGGACCTCCATTGGCACCTGGTAGGTGGCGCCACCTACACGCCGGGCACGCACCTCCACGAGGGGGGTGGCATTGCGCACGGCGGTCTCGAACAGCTCCAGAGGGTCGCCGCCGGTGCGATCACCGATCAGGCTGAAGGCATCGGACAGGATGCGCTGGGCCGTGGACTTCTTGCCGTGCTTCATGAGACGGGCCACGATCATCGAGGCCAGCCGGCTGTTGAACTGGGGATCGGGAAGAACGGGCCGTTTCTCGGCTGCGTTGCGGCGCGACATGGAACGGGTGCTGCGGTAGGAACGGAGGGAGTGGAAGGACTGGAGACGGTGGAGGGGATCAGCCCTTCGGGGTCTTGGCGCCGTATTTGGAGCGGGCCTGGCGCCGGTCCTTGACACCGGCGGTGTCGAGAGTGCCGCGAATGATGTGGTAGCGCACACCGGGCAGGTCCTTGACGCGGCCGCCGCGGATCAGCACCACCGAGTGCTCCTGCAGGTTGTGGCCGATGCCGGGAATGTAGGCCGTGACCTCAAACCCGGAGGTGAGCCGCACGCGGGCCACCTTGCGCAGGGCTGAGTTGGGCTTCTTGGGGGTGGACGTGTAGACGCGGGTGCAGACACCTCGACGCTCAGGGCAGGCCCGCAGGGCCGGCGACTTGGTCTTGCGGATGAGGTGCTGCCGCTCGCTGCGGATCAGTTGCTGGATGGTGGGCATCGAGGGCCTTCGTACGAGGGGCCGAACATCGGCCGATGACGACAATCTGTGACCTTACTTCCCCGCCGGTCCGTCTTCCAACCGGCTGAAGGCGGCACCGCAGGCGCAGCTGCGCACCCCGTCGCCGGCCCGCACCAGAAAACCACCACCGCTGAGGTCGCCGCGATAGTCGAGGGCCAGGCCAGCCAGCAGGGCCACCTGGCCCGCCGGAGCGTGCAGGGTGATGCCGTCGGCCCGGGCCAGGGGCACCCCTGCCAGGTGGCCTGGCCGCACACGGATCGCCCAGCGTTCACAGCTGCCCTCGAGCAGGTCGATGTGCATCAGGCCGGGGGTGCCGGCCACGGCCGCCTGGCGGCACAGTTCAGCAGCGGCGGCGGCGGTGATGCGCAGGCTGTGGCCCCTGGGCATGGCATCAGATGAGATGCCCCACTCTGGCAGGGCGCTCAGGGGACGGGCACCAGGCCCAGGCCGTGATGCACGGACCCCACCACGCCCCGCCCCAGCACCGTCTGCCGGCCCCCCATCACCAGCCCCGTGGAGCTGCCACCATCGAGGTTCAGGGCATCTCGCATGCCCAGCTCCTGCAGCAGCCAGGCAGCCTCGGCCAGGGTCGGCCCCCCATGGCCCACGCCTTCCAGGGTGATCAGCCAGAGCCGCTGGCCATCGCTGGCGATCACCGTGCGGGGCGCACCCTGCGCCAGGAAAGCCGGGGAAAATCCTTCGAGAGCGCCGTTCAGCACGATCCGGCCCTGCAGCAGCAGCAGGGGTCCACCCCCCACCACCTGGCTTGCCTGGCCCACAGGGTCCTGGCTCCCACTCGACAATTCGAGCCTGGCGCCCGCTGGCCAGGGGGGCACGATGCCTCCGCGCCCCACCACCAGCTGGTCCTCGGGGCCGAGGGGCACGCCGGCCTCAAGCCGGAGCGTGTCCAGCACCTCCACCACGGTTCCCTGCCGCAGCCGCACGGCCGACTCGCTGCCGCTCAGGGGCCGGTACATGGGCCCCCAGTCGCGGGTGTACCGGCTCAGCCCCCGTTGCACGTAGCCGCTGTTGACCACCTGCAGCGGCCAGCGCCGGCCGGTGCCGTCCATCAGCCATTCCTGGAGGTGCAGCCTGCCGAAGCGTGGCAGCTGCCGTCCGTCCCAGCCCACGGCGCCCCTGTTCAGGATCGGTCCCGACAGCCAGCGCCCATCCAGACGCAGGGCCCCCAGGGGCAGTCGCCGCACCCGGTTGAAATAGCCACCGTTGATTGCCACCAGGGCATCGTGTCGACGGGCCAGCTGGGTGAGGGTGGTCAGACCCTCCATGCCCATGCCCGGGTCCAGCGGGCGCAGCTGCAGCGGAGCCGCTGCAGGGTCGATGCCCACCGCATTGATCCGCACCCGGCCCCGGCCCGAGGTCCGCTCCTGGCGCTGCCAGACCACCGCGCCGCCCAGCAGGCTCTCCAGCCTGGGATCCAGGGGGGTCTCAGCCGTGGCGGTGCCCCCGGCCGCCGCCGGCAGGTCAATCACCAGCCGGGTCGGGTTGCCGAGGGTCAGCCACCGCCGGGGGGCTCCCGCTCCCCCCGTGGGGATCCGCAGTCCCTGGTCATCGGTGCCTGCGGCCAGCCCCCAGGCGGCCAGCTCCCGCACCTGCCCCGGTGCGGCCGCCAGGCTCACCACCAGGGACCCCTCCCCCTGGCGGACGGGGGCCGGCCTGTCGAGATCCAGCACCAGGCGCCGCCTGCCGCCGGCATCGGTGCCCCGGATGCCCTGCAGCCGGGCCCGGGGCCACCCCAGGGAGAGGGTGTCGCCGGCAGGTTCGATGCGGGCACCGCTGCCCGTCAGCAGGGGCGCCACGTCGATGGCCACCTCGTCGCCCAGGCTGCGCTGGGCTGCGGCGGGCACCGACAGTTGCAGCCCGTACCACTCGAGGTCGATCTGCCCGTCGCTGCGCGTGCGGCTACTGACGCCCAGCTGGTTCTGCAGGACCTCCAGGGGCAGCCAGAGGCTGGTGGGCGGGCCGGCGCCGTTGGACGTCAACCGCCAGCCAGCCTGCTGGCTCTGGCCATCGATCACCAGCCTGCTGCCCCTGCGCTCCTGTCGGCCGGGGTCCATGCCGCTGGCAGCGGGAGGGGTGGGCGGTGCCACCGGCAGCGGCATGGCCAGTTCGGTGGCGCCGGCCACGGCAACCGAGGCCATCAGGGCTGACAGGGCCGACCACGAGATCATCGGCGGTGACGGGACCTTGGGCTCGGAAGCTAACCCCGCCGGTCGCCAGGGCGGAACCGATCTTTAGGATTGGAGGCTCACCGCCTCAGCCGACGGGTGTGGGGGGGCGGTCACCCAGCGAAGACCAGGACATGCCACACAACTCCATCGCCGTCTGGCCCCATTGCGACAGCCCGGCGCCGGCGGCGGTGGCAGGCGAAAAAGATGCCTGCGGGGTCGGGTTCATTGCCCACCAGCAAGGCACGGCCAGCAACTGGGTGCTGCGTCAGGCCCTGCGCGGTCTCGACTGCATGGAGCACCGGGGTGGCTGCGGCGGCGATGCCGATTCCGGCGATGGAGCCGGCATTCTCTGCGGCATTCCCTGGTCGTTCCTGGAGGCGGTCTGGCCGGCCGCCGCTACCACGGCAGGGCGCCTGCGGGGTCTCGCCATGGTGTTTCTGCCCCCCGATCCCGTCCGCCGTCGTCAGATCATCGATCTGTGCGAGGAGGAGGCCAACCGGCTGGGGCTCGCTGGCCTCGGCTGGCGCGATGTGCCGGTCGACGGGGCTGTGCTGGGTCCCCTGGCCCGCCAGACGGCTCCCTGGATCCAGCAGTGGTTGCTGGCCCCGGCCGCTGCCGAGATCGATGCCGACACCCTGGAGGCGTTGCTTTTCCGGCTGCGCCGCCGGGCCGTTGACCGTTGCCGGGCCCTGTGGGGAGCGGACAGCACCGATCTTTATTTCGCGTCGATCAGCTGCCGCACGGTGGTCTACAAGGGCATGGTGCGCTCGGCCGTGCTGGCACCCTTCTACGCCGATCTCGACGACGATCGCTTTGCGGTGAGCTTCGCGGTCTACCACCGCCGCTTCAGCACCAACACGCTGCCCCGCTGGCCCCTGGCCCAGCCCATGCGGCTGCTGGGGCACAACGGCGAGATCAACACGCTTCTCGGCAACATCAACTGGGCCAGTGCCGCCGAGGCCAATCTGGAGGCGGTCTGGGGTGATGCAGCCGCCGATCTGCGTCCCCTGGTGAATGCCAGTTTCAGCGATTCGGCCAACCTGGATGCCACCCTCGAGCTGCTGGTGCGGAGCGGCAGGCCGATCACCGACAGCCTGCTGACGCTGGTGCCGGAGGCCTTCCGTCAGCAACCCGAACTGGACGGCAGGCCCGAGATCACGGCCTTCTATGAATACGGCGCCTGCCTGCAGGAGCCCTGGGATGGACCAGCCCTGCTGGTGTTCGCCGATGGCCGCATGGTGGGGGCGACCCTGGATCGCAATGGTCTGCGGCCCGCCCGCTACTGCATCACGGCCGATGGCTATGTGGTCATGGGCTCCGAAACCGGTGTGGTCGAGCTGGATGAGGGCCGGATCCTGGAGAAGGGCCGGCTCGGACCGGGCCAGATGCTGGCGGTGGATCTGGAGCGGGGCCGTCTGCTGCGCAACTGGGACGTGAAGGAAGAGGCGGCCCGGCGCCATCCCTACGGAGCCTGGCTGGCGGAACATCGCCGCAGCCTGGCCCCCCAGCCCTGGGAGCAGGAGCGCCAGCTCGGCGACCTGGAGCTCCTCCAGCTCCAGACTGCGTTCGGCTTCACCGCCGAAGACCTGGATCTGGTGATCGAGGACATGGCCGGAGCCGGTAAGGAACCGACCTACTGCATGGGCGATGACATCCCCCTTGCGGTGCTCTCCGGCAAACCGCATCTGCTGTACGACTACTTCAAGCAGCGTTTTGCCCAGGTCACCAACCCGCCGATCGATCCACTGCGGGAAAAGCTGGTGATGAGCCTGGAGATGCACCTGGGCCGACGGGGATCGGCCCTGCGGCCCGAACCGTCGGCGGCCGCTGTTCTGCACCTGCCCACACCCGTGCTCAACGAGGCCGAACTCGCCGCCCTGGCCGATCAGGGCCAATCCCTGGCGACCCTGTCCACCCTCCTGCCGGTGACCGATGGACCCACGGGTCTGGAGCGGGCCATCGGCCGTCTCTGCAGCGATGCCGAGCAGGCCGTGCGGGCCGGTCGCTCCATCCTGGTGCTGTCCGACCGATCCGATGCCGACGGCCGCCCTGCGGCCATCAGCGCTGCCACCACCTATGTGCCTCCCCTGCTGGCGGTGGGCGCGGTGCACCATCACCTGCTGGCGCTCGGTCTGCGCCTGCAGGCCTCCCTTGTGGTCGACACCGCCCAGTGCTGGAGCACCCACCATCTGGCCTGTCTGATCGGTTACGGCGCCAGCGCCGTGTGCCCGTGGCTGGCCTGGGAAACGAGCCGCCACTGGCTGGCCCATCCCAAAACCCGTGCCCTGATTGAACGGGGCAAGCTGGCGCCCCTGAGTGCCGACCAGGTTCAGGCGAACGTGCGCAGGGCCCTCGAAGACGGCTTGAGAAAGATTCTTTCCAAGATCGGCATTTCCCTGCTTGCCAGTTATCACGGAGCCCAGATCTTCGAAGCGATCGGCATTGGTGCCGACATCATTGATCTGGCCTTCCGCGGCACCACCAGTCGTGTTGCGGGCCTGAGTCTGGTGGAACTGGCCAGTGAAACCCTCAGCTTCCACGCCAAGGCCTTCCCGGAGCTGGATCACACCAAGCTTGAGTTCATGGGCTTTGTTCAGTACCGCACCGGTGGTGAGTACCACATGAACAGCCCGGAGATGGCCAAGGCCCTGCATGCGGCGGTGGCTGCAGGCCCTGGCTACGACCACTTCCGCACCTACCAGACCCTGCTGGAACACCGCCCGGTCACGGCCCTGCGCGACCTGTTGCGGCTGACGCCGGCCGCCACCCCCCTGCCGCTTGATCAGGTGGAGAGTGTCGAGAGCCTGTGCAGCCGCTTCTGCACCGGAGGCATGAGCCTGGGGGCCCTGTCCCGGGAGGCCCATGAGGTGCTGGCGGTGGCGATGAATCGCATCGGCGGCAAGAGCAACAGCGGTGAGGGCGGCGAGGATCCGGCGCGCTTCCATGCCCTCACCGATGTCGATGGCGAAGGACATTCGGCCACCCTGCCCACCATTGCTGGCCTCCGCAACGGTGACACGGCCTGTTCAGCGATCAAGCAGGTGGCATCGGGGCGCTTCGGGGTCACGCCCGAATACCTGCGCAGCGGTCAGCAGCTGGAGATCAAGGTGGCCCAGGGGGCCAAGCCCGGCGAGGGTGGCCAGCTGCCGGGCCCCAAGGTGGATGCCTACATCGCCTGGTTGCGCAACAGCAAGCCAGGCGTGGCCCTCATCTCTCCCCCTCCCCACCACGACATCTATTCGATCGAGGATCTGGCCCAGTTGATCCATGACCTGCACCAGGTGCACCCCGCGGCGCGGGTGAGCGTGAAACTGGTGGCTGAGATCGGGATCGGCACCATCGCCGCCGGCGTGGCCAAGGCCAACGCCGATGTGATTCAGATCTCAGGCCATGACGGTGGCACGGGCGCTTCGCCCCTGAGTTCGATCAAGCATGCCGGCAGCCCCTGGGAACTGGGCCTCACCGAGGTCCACCGTGCCCTGCTTCAGAACGGCCTCCGCGACCGGGTGCTCCTGCGGGCCGACGGCGGCCTCAAGACCGGCTGGGACGTTGTGGTGGCGGCCCTGCTGGGGGCCGAGGAGTTCGGCTTCGGCTCCGTGGCCATGATCGCCGAGGGCTGCATCATGGCCCGCGTCTGTCACACCAACAATTGCCCGGTGGGGGTGGCCACCCAGAAGGAGGCGCTGCGACGCCGCTTCACCGGCCTGCCTGAGCATGTGGTCAATTTCTTTCTGTATGTGGCCGAGGAGGTGCGCCAGCTGCTGAGCGTGCTGGGGGTGGCGCGACTGGAGGATCTGATCGGCCGCACCGACCTGCTGGCCATGCGGGAGGTGGCGCTCGCCAAGACCAGCGCCCTTGATCTCAGCTGTCTGCTCACGCCCGTCGGCGATCCGGCCGATCGGGGCTGGCTGAAGCACGATCCTGTGGCCCACGGCAACGGGCCGATCCTGGAGGATCGGTTGCTGGCGGATCCAGAGGTTCAGGCGGCGATCGCCGGCCATGGTCACCTCGCCCGCACCCTGGCCATCGTGAACACCGACCGCAGTGTGGGGGCCCGCCTTGCCGGTGAGATCGCCGCCCTGCATGGCAACAGGGGTTTTGGTGGTCAGCTGGATCTCGGTTTCGAGGGTGCTGCCGGTCAGAGCTTCGGGGCCTTCCTGCTGCAGGGCATGAACGTGCGCCTGCTGGGCGAGGCCAACGATTACGTGGGCAAGGGCATGAACGGGGGCCGCATCACCGTGGTGCCCCCCGCCGGCGTGCGGGATCCCGGTGCTCAGGTGATCCTGGGCAACACCTGTCTCTACGGTGCCACCGGCGGTCAGCTCTATGCCCTTGGCCGGGCCGGCGAACGCTTCGGAGTGCGCAACAGTGGCGCCCATGCCGTGGTGGAGGGGGCTGGCGACCATTGCTGCGAGTACATGACCGGTGGGGTGGTTGTGGTGCTGGGCGGCACGGGCCGCAACGTGGCAGCTGGCATGACCGGCGGAGTCGCCTTCCTGCTCGATGACGACGGTCGGTTGGTGGAGCGCCTCAACCCGGAGTCGGTGCAGCTCCTGCGGATCACCACCCCCGAGCAGGAGGGGCTGCTCCGGCCCCTGCTGGCCGCCCATCTCGAACACACCGGCAGCGAGCGGGCCGCTGCGATCCTGGCCGACTGGCCGACCTGGAAGGACCGCTTCCGCCTGCTGGTGCCCCCCAGCGAGCTGGTGGCCATGGGGCTGGCGGAACGTCAGGCCGTGGTGGCCTGAGGGACCGTTCCCCCCATGCCTCAGCGGCGAGTGCTTCAGCGGGGAGCGGTGCGCATCAGCCGCTGCACGTCGCCCGCGTGGTAGCTGCTGCGGGTGAGCGGACTGCTCACCACCTGCAGGAATCCCAGATCCTCCTCGCCGTGCCTGCGGAACACCTCGAACTGGCCCGGTGTCACAAAGCGGGCCACCGGCAGGTGCCGCGGCCCCGGGGAGAGGTACTGGCCGATGGTCACGATGTCCACCCGGTGGCGCTGCAGGTCGGCCATGACCGCCAGCACCTCATCGTCGGTTTCGCCCAGGCCCACCATCAGCCCTGATTTGGTGTAAGCCCTGGGCCACCCCTCGCGGACCCGGCGCAGCAGCTCCAGGGACCGGCCGTAGTCGCCCTGGGGGCGGGCCTGCCGATAGAGCCGCGGCACGGTTTCGATGTTGTGGTTGAGCACTTCCGGCGCAGCGGCCATCACCGTCGCCAGAGCCTCCCAGTTGCCGCAGAAGTCGGGAATCAGCAGTTCGATCGTGGTCAGTGGCGAACGCCGCCGCACCTCTTCGATGCAGGCCACAAACTGGCTGGCTCCGCCATCGGCCAGGTCATCGCGGTTCACCGATGTGATCACCACATGGCTGAGGCCGAGCCTGGCGACCGCCTCCCCCAGCCGCATCGGTTCGCTGCTGTCCAGCATCCGCACGCTGCGATCGAAATCGATGTCGCAGTACGGACAGGCCCGGGTGCAGCCTGGCCCCATGATCAGAAACGTGGCGGTGCCCCCTGCGAAGCACTCACCGATGTTGGGGCAGCTCGCCTCCTGGCAGACGGTGTTGAGATGCAGATCCTGCAGGAGATCGCTCACCGCGCCGATGCGTTCCCGCTGGGGTGCCTTCACCCGCAGCCAGTCGGGTTTGCCAGCGTGGCCCCGGCCGCTGCCGTCGGAATGGTCGTGGTCGACGCCGGGCAGGGAACGCACGCTCACCGGACAGGCCGCAGGGAGTCCCGACTCTAGAAATGCGGCCAGCGCCCCCTCATCGCCTAAGCTGCCCAGATCGGGATGTAGCGCAGCTTGGTAGCGCACTTCGTTCGGGACGAAGGGGCCGCAGGTTCGAATCCTGTCATCCCGATTCAGTCGAGTTCAGCCCCCGGGTAACCCCTGGGCGTCACCATCCATCCGTCTTCCAGGCGGGTGGTGCTGTTCCCCACCAGCACCAGCGTCAGCATGTCGACCTGCTCGACCGGCAGGTCTCCCAGAGTGTGGGTGCTGGTCGCTTCGTCGGCCCGGCCCAGCTGGCGAGCCAGAAACACCGGGGTGCCGGCGGGACGTCCCTCCAGCAGCAGGCTGCGGGCCCGCTCCAGCTGCCAGTGGCGCCCGGCTGAGCGTGGGTTGTAAAGCGCCACCACGAAATCACCCGCGGCCGCTGCCTGCAGCCGCCGCTCGATCACCTCCCAGGGGGTGAGCCGATCGCTCAGGCTGATGGTGCAGAAATCGTGCATCAGTGGTGCTCCGGCCCGGGCCGCCGCCAGCTGCAGCGCCGAAACCCCCGGGTGCACCTGAAAGACTGGGCGCGACTCCACACCCAGGGCCAGCCACTCCTCCAGGGCCAGTCCTGCCATGCCGTAGATGCCGCTGTCGCCGGAGGAGACCAGGGCCACCTTGACCCCCTGGACCGCCAGCTCCAGGGCGTGCCGGCAGCGTTGCCGTTCTTCCGTCAGCCGGCCTTCGCGGCGCAGCTGGTGCGGCTGGCGCAGGGGCTCCAGCAGATCGAGGTACAGACCGTACCCCACCCACACGGTGCAGGCCGCCAGGGCGGCACCGGCATCGGGGCAGAGCAGATCCAGGGAACCTGGGCCGCTGCCCACCAGATGGAGCTCACCGCGCGTCGGCGCCCACTGCTGCGCTCCAAGGGCCACCGCCAGGGTGGCCGCCCCCTGCTCGGTGGGGGTGGCGCGGCCGATGGTCTTCTCCACCAGGAGCGGCGCCTCGCCGCCTGCGGCCAGTCGGGCGGCGGCTTCCGCCACGCTGGCGGTGCCCATCTCCGCGGCCACGGCTGCCGAGGGATTCGGCACCACCACCGTCGCCAGCTCGGCGGCCGGCCATAGCCGCAGCGGCCAGCCCCGCCGTCGGGCCAGCTCCAGCAGTGCCGTTTCATCGCCCTTGCGGCTGGTGCTGGCCAGGCCGGCCACCGCCTCCGGGGCCAGGCCATGGTTCCGCAATGTGCTGTCCACCAGCCGCTCCAGCAGGCTGAGGCTTGTGTTCCGCTCGCAACCCAGGCCCAGCCACAGGCATGGTGGATGCCAGCGGCAGCCTGGGCCCATCCAGGGGCTGATCACCAGGTCTGCGGCGGCCGGATCCGGGGTGTGGCCAAGGCGGACTCCTCCCGTCAGGCCTCGCCACAGATCCAGGCCGGCCTCCTGGGCCACCAGCGGCGTGGCTGGCCCCACGCTGCGGGCGTCCCGCTGCATGAGCTGGCTCCAGTCTCCCCGGCCTCGGCGCCAGCCCCAGGCCTGGCCGAAGCAGTCCAGCGGCAGGCGCTCCCGACCGATGGCCGCGCCGGTGGCCACGCAGGTGGCGCCCAGCAATGCCGCGATCTCCCTTGCCAGCTGCTCTCCCCCGGCAGCGTGCCCCCCCAGCAGGGGCACCACGAACCGCCCATCCGGATCGATCACCAGCACGGCCGGATCCCGATCCTTGTCGATCAGCAACGGTGCGATCAGACGGGTCACCAGGCCGCAGGCGCCCACCGCCAGCACCGCCCGGGCCCCACCCCAGCGTTGGGCGAGCCAGTCGCCAGCGGCTGGCCCATCGGGCACCGGCCAGCGCAGGCTGTCCACCCGGCCGCTCTGCTCGAGTCGCTGCAGGAGGGGGCGCGATTCCGGGCTGAACCCCAGGGCGAGGATGCGGTCGTTGTCGCTCATCGGCCGAGCCGTTGCCGCAGGCCTGCGAGGGGGCCGCTGGCTTCTGTGCGTCGCAACGTTCCATCGTCGTTCACCTGGCTGCGGGCCGATCCCTCCAGGGTCGCCGTCGGTCGGATGCGGTCTGCGTCCCCATCGGCGGAGTCGACCGGCGCCGGTGTGTCGACGGTCGACGGGCTTGCCTCCACCCGTTCAGGTGCCGGGATTTCGGAATCGTCCGGCGGCTCGGATGGCTCGGTCACGAGCTCGGTCGTGTCGTCGCCTTCGGGCTCAGGGGCCTCTGGTGCGCTGAGTGGTGCCGTTGCCGTCATGGGTTCCTCGAGGGGCGAAGGGGCAGCGATCACGGGCTCGGGAGCCGACTCCGGGGGGGCGCTGGCCGCGGATTCATGCTCCACGGCAGGGGCCGGTGCAGGGGCCGGTGCAGGGGCCGGATCGGGTGGTGCCTCCCCCAGCAGCTGGGCCAGCTCCAGCGGTTCCAGGCTGCCCTGCCGCCAGCGGGGCACGGGCGCCGACCCATCCACCATGACTTCGAGAACCTGGCTGGTGTAGGGGGGGTTGAGGGCTTCGCCCCTGCTGTTCAGCAGCTCCAGCACCACGGCATTGCTGCCTGGTTTCCAGCCCGAGAGCCAGAGAGGATGCTGGCGGTCGAGCAGCACGCTGTCACCGTTCACCGTGAGCCGCAGCCGCCAGCCGGTGTCATCGGGGCGCAGGTTCTGCAGGGGGGCATCCGGCATCAGCCAGTCCACCAGCACCGGCTGACGGGTGGCTGCCGCTGTCGGTGCCACGGTGATCAGCTGGGGAGATCCGGGGCTGGCCAGGCCCTGGGGATCGGCGGCCACCCGATGCAGTCTCACCTGGGCGAAGGCCCGGGGCTGCTTCACCGCTTCTCCCCAGGGCCGGGCCGCCACCACGGCAACCCTGTGACTGCCGGGTGAGAGGGGCGGCAGGCGCAGGCTGGTGGCCGTGGTGGCCAGGGGCGGCTGATCATCGATCTGCACCAGCAGATGGGGCCCCAGGCCGAGGGGGCCGGCATCCACCAGGGGCCAGTCGCTGACCTGCATGCGCAGCTCCCAGTCGCCGGCCGCCATCAGGGAGCCGTCAGCCGGCTTCAGGATCTCGACCTGGGGCTGCCGGCGATCAAGGGCCGATTGCAGTTGCTGAACCGCGGGCGGTGGCGGTTGCTCCTGCAGGCCCAGGGAGTGGGGAACCGCCGGGACCGGGGCGCTGCTGGGCCGGCCTGGCCAGGCCAGGGCCAGAGCCGGGTCGGGCCCCAGGCCGGCGGGCAGGGGGGGAGGCAGCAGCAGCGCCGATGCCAGTGCCAGCACAAGGGCCCAGCGGCAGCCCGCCGCCAGGGCCCTCATCAGACGGACCGGCACGGGCTGGCTGCGGATGGGGGAGTGCATCGTCATGACGACCCATTCTGCTGAGTCGTGGTGCTGCAGCACTGCAGTGACTTCAATGCAGGGCAATTGGGCTAATCAGCTAGTTCCGGTTCGCCTGTTCGATGTGGTTTTCGTTGACAACAATTGACGGCCAGAGCCCAGGCCCAGCCTGGAATGGCCCGGGATTGAACCTTTGTTACTTGCCCCGGATTTGCCTTGGATGACGCCTTTATACTTCCGCCAGCGGTCCCCCTGTGGGGCCCAAAGCGCCAGTCGTGTCAAGGGTTCTCGCTTCGGCGAGCTCCCCCGGCTGGCCCCCGTGGCGCCGCCCGGTCGGCCCAGCCGTCCCATGCGGCGCCACGGGGCCCACGGCACCGGATGCCTTCGCCTTCGGGCCCTGGCACCCGGCGCAGGGGTGGATCCCCCACCTCGATCCCGTCCCTCGAGGAACGTCTCGATGACCATCAGCCCACCAGAGCGTGGGAAAACGGCCAAGGAGATGGTCGACCGGAACCCCGTTCCGGCCACGTTCGAGCTTTTTGAAAAGCCCGGACATTTCGACCGCACCCTGGCCAAAGGTCCCAAAACCACCACCTGGATTTGGAACCTCCACGCCAACGCTCACGATTTCGACAGCCACACGAGTGATCTTGAGGAGGTTTCCCGCAAGATCTTCTCGGCTCATTTCGGCCACCTGGCCGTCATCTTCATCTGGCTGAGCGGCGCCTTCTATCACGGAGCCCGCTTCTCCAACTACTCCGGCTGGCTGGCCGACCCCACGCACGTGAAACCCAGTGCGCAGGTGGTCTGGCCGATCTTCGGCCAGGAGATTCTCAATGGCGATGTGGGTGCCGGTTTCCACGGCATTCAGATCACCTCCGGCCTGTTCCACATGTGGCGGGCCTGGGGCTATACCAACGAGTTCCAGCTGCTGTGCACGGCCATCGGTGCTCTGGTGATGGCCGGCCTGATGCTCAATGCCGGCGTCTTCCACTACCACAAGGCCGCCCCCAAGCTGGAGTGGTTCCAGAATGTTGAGTCCATGCTCAACCACCATCTGGCCGGTCTGCTGGGTCTCGGCTCCCTCTCGTGGACCGGACACCTGCTGCATGTGTCGCTGCCCACAACCCAGCTGATGGATGCCATTGATGCTGGCCAGCCTCTGGCGATCAACGGCAAGACCATCGCTTCGGTGGCCGACATCCCGCTGCCGCATGAGTTCTTCAGCAACGACCTGCTGGCACAGCTGTTCCCTGGGTTTGGTGCAGGCATCTCCGCCTTCTTCTCAGGTAACTGGGCGGCCTACAGCGATTTCCTCACCTTCAAGGGTGGTCTGAATCCTGTCACCGGCAGCCTCTGGATGACAGACATTGCCCATCACCATCTGGCGATTGCGGTGCTGTTCATCGTGGCCGGCCACATGTACCGGACCAACTGGGGCATCGGCCACAGCATCAAGGAGATCCTGGAAGGACAGAAGGGTGATCCCCTCCTGTTCCCGGCACCGAACGGCCACAATGGTCTGTTCGAGTTCATGACCACCTCCTGGCATGCCCAGCTGGCTGTGAACCTCGCCCTGCTCGGTTCCCTGAGCATCATCGTTGCCCACCACATGTACGCGATGCCTCCGTATCCGTACATCGGCATCAGCTATCCCACCCAGCTGTCGCTGTTCACCCACCATGTGTGGATCGGCGGTTTCCTGATCGTTGGTGCGGGAGCCCACGCCGCCATTGCCATGGTGCGTGACTACGACCCCGCAAAGCACATCGACAATGTGCTCGACCGGGTGCTCAAGGCCCGCGACGCCCTGATCAGCCACCTCAACTGGGTCTGCATCTGGCTGGGCTTCCACAGCTTCGGCCTGTACATCCACAACGACACCATGCGTGCCCTGGGACGTCCCCAGGACATGTTCAGCGACACTGCGATCCAGCTGAAGCCCGTCTTCGCCCAGTGGATCCAGGGTCTGCATGCCGCTGCTGCCGGCAGCACTGCCCCCAACGCCCTCGCTGGTGTTTCGGAGGTGTTCAACGGTGCCGTCGTTGCTGTGGGTGGCAAGGTGGCTGCAGCGCCGATCCCCCTGGGAACGGCCGACTTCATGGTCCACCACATCCACGCCTTCACGATCCACGTCACCGTGCTGATCCTGCTGAAGGGTGTGCTCTACAGCCGCAGTTCCCGCCTGGTCCCCGACAAGGCGAACCTTGGCTTCCGCTTCCCCTGCGACGGCCCCGGCCGTGGCGGTACCTGCCAGGTGTCGGCTTGGGACCACGTGTTCCTCGGCCTGTTCTGGATGTACAACTCCCTCTCGATCGTCATCTTCCACTTCAGCTGGAAGATGCAGAGCGATGTGTGGGGCACCGTCAACGCCGATGGCACCGTCCAGCACATCACCAACGGCAATTTCGCTCAGAGCGCCATCACCATCAACGGTTGGCTGCGCGACTTCCTCTGGGCGCAGGCTGCCCAGGTCATCAACAGCTACGGCTCTGCTTCCAGCGCCTACGGCCTGATGTTCCTCGGATCCCACTTCGTCTGGGCCTTCAGCCTCATGTTCCTGTTCAGCGGCCGCGGCTACTGGCAGGAGCTGATTGAGTCCATTGTCTGGGCTCATAACAAGCTGAGGGTGGCACCGGCCATTCAGCCGCGTGCTCTGTCCATCACCCAGGGCCGTGCCGTGGGTGTCGCCCACTATCTGCTGGGTGGCATCGCGACCACCTGGTCCTTCTTCCTGGCCCGCATGATTGCGGTCGGCTGATCTCCACCTGACCTTTCCCAATGGCAACGAAATTTCCTTCGTTCAGCCAGGGTCTGGCACAGGACCCGACAACCCGCCGTATCTGGTACGGCATTGCCACGGCTCACGACTTCGAGAGCCACGACGGCATGACCGAGGAGAGGCTTTATCAGAAGCTCTTCTCCACCCATTTCGGTCACCTGGCCATCATTGGCCTCTGGGTTTCGGGCAACCTGTTCCATATCGCCTGGCAGGGCAACTTCGAGCAGTGGGTCGCCGATCCTCTGCATGTCCGTCCCATCGCTCATGCGATCTGGGATCCCCACTTCGGCCAGGGCGCCATTGCCGCCTTCACCCAGGCAGGCGCCTCCTCTCCGGTGAACATCGCCTATTCCGGTCTGTACCACTGGTGGTACACGATCGGCATGCGCACCAACGCCGAGCTCTATCAGGGTTCCATCTTCATGATGATCCTGTCGGCCTGGGCCCTGTTCGCGGGCTGGCTCCATCTGCAGCCCAAGTTTCTGCCTTCCCTGGCCTGGTTCAAGAACGCTGAATCCCGCCTCAACCACCACCTGGCGGTTCTGTTCGGTTTCAGCTCCATCGCCTGGGCCGGCCACCTCGTTCACGTGGCCATCCCCGAAGCTCGTGGTCAGCACGTGGGCTGGGACAATTTCCTTTCGGTGTTGCCCCACCCCGCTGGTCTCGGTCCCTTCTTCACCGGCAACTGGGGGGTTTACTCTCAGAATCCGGATACCGCCCAGCAGATCTTCGGTACCTCAACCGGTGCCGGAACCGCGATCCTCACCTTCCTTGGTGGTTTCCACCCCCAGACGGAAGCTCTCTGGCTCTCGGACATTGCCCACCACCATCTGGCGATCGGCTGCATCTTCGTGATCGCAGGCCACATGTACCGGACCAACTTCGGTATCGGTCACTCGATCCGCGAGATCCTCGAAGCCCACAACCCACCCAAGGGCACCCCTGGTGACCTGGGTGCCGGTCACAAGGGCCTATACGACACCGTCAACAATTCGCTGCATTTCCAGCTCGGCCTCGCCCTGGCATCCCTCGGCGTGGTCACCAGCTTGGTGGCGCAGCACATGTACGCGTTGCCGTCGTATGCGTTCATCGCCCGCGACTACACAACCCAGGCAGCGCTGTACACCCACCACCAGTACATCGCCATCTTCCTGATGTGCGGTGCCTTCGCCCACGGTGCGATCTTCTTCATCCGTGACTACGACCCCGAAGCCAACAAGAACAATGTTCTGGCCCGGATGCTCGAGCACAAGGAAGCGATCATCAGTCACCTGAGCTGGGTTTCTCTGTTCCTCGGTTTCCATACCCTTGGCCTCTACGTCCATAACGACGTCGTTGTTGCTTTTGGTACCCCCGAGAAGCAGATTCTGGTGGAGCCGGTGTTCGCCCAGTTTGTGCAGGCGGCCAGTGGCAAGGCTCTCTATGGCATGGATGTGCTCCTTGCCAATGCCGACAGCCTGGTGAGCAATCCTCCCGGCCCTGGCGGCGGCTGGATTCCCGGTTGGCTTGAGGCCATTAATGCAGGCAACAATTCACTGTTCCTGCAGGTGGGCCCCGGAGACTTCCTGGTGCACCACGCCATCGCGCTCGGTCTGCACACCACCACCCTGATTCTGGTGAAGGGTGCCCTGGATGCCCGCGGCTCCAAGCTGATGCCCGACAAGAAGGACTTCGGCTACTCCTTCCCCTGCGACGGCCCCGGCCGTGGTGGCACCTGCGACATCTCTGCCTGGGATGCCTTCTACCTGGCCGTCTTCTGGGCTCTGAACACCGTCGCCTGGGTCACCTTCTACTGGCACTGGAAGCACCTTGCCATCTGGCAGGGCAACGTGGCTCAGTTCAACGAATCCAGCACCTATCTCATGGGCTGGTTCCGTGACTACCTCTGGCTCAACAGCTCCCAGCTGATCAACGGTTACAACCCCTTCGGCAGCAATAACCTTGCTGTCTGGGCCTGGATGTTCCTGTTCGGTCACCTGGTGTGGGCCACCGGTTTCATGTTCCTGATCTCCTGGCGTGGTTACTGGCAGGAGCTGATCGAGACCATCGTCTGGGCTCATCAGCGCACGCCGCTGGCCAACCTGGTCGGCTGGCGCGACAAGCCCGTGGCTCTGTCGATCGTTCAGGCACGTGTGGTGGGTCTGGCCCACTTCACGATCGGGAACATTCTCACCTATGCCGCCTTCCTGATCGCCTCCACATCAGGCAAGTTCGGCTGATCGTCAAGCCTCACCTCGGGTGCCGCTTCTGCGGTACCCGGGTTCCATTCACCTCGACGGACGATCGCTGACCCCTGGCCCTTGGCCAGGGGTTTTTTATGGCCTCGGCATGGCTGTTTTGTTTTCTCATCTCATTGACGCAGCTACTTCATGGCGGCTTTGCCGTGATTGTTTATTGGGGTCGTTTGCCTTGCTGGGTTTTGTGCGCTCCCTCTAAGGGGTGAGGTCCTGGTGGTGGTCTGGGATCCTCGTGGATCCGGGCGCAAAAAAACCGCCCTGTGGATAGGGCGGAGTTCTGTTGTTGTGAGAATCGGTTCCGGAGGACCGATCCTGTGATCAGCTGACGCTCCAGACGCCTGCGGCGATCTTCACCAGGGGCTGCACGATGGCCGTGCTGCACATGAACCAGGCGAAGGCCGCACCACCGGTGCCACCCAGCCAGAAACCGCTGGTGAAGTCGGCCCAGCCGGCTTTGGTGAAGAGATCGGCGGGGGGATTGTCGATCGTGGCGTCCGGCGGTTGCACATTGGGGCCACGGCCTGCGGTGCCATACAGCGACAGGCAGACGGTGAGGATTGACACCAGGGCCACGGCTGACAGAAGGCCAGCGGTGCTGGCGTATTCACTCAGCCGCCAGTGGCCGGTGACCGCAAAAGGGCCGTAGAGGAAGAAGCCATGGGCCATGCCGATTTCCAGGCCCCGGCGATTGGGGGACAGGTTCGGGCGATAGGCCGGCAGGGCGTTGAGGAACGCCTTGCTGAAGTAGCTGCTGTTGACAGGAGTGGCCAGATTGCCGACGGTCGGGTCGGCCACGGGGGTCACGGTCATGACGGGCGGGATGGGGGTGGCGCGTGGGTCCGGAAGCCGACTCAGTCGCGGGCTTCGATGGTGTTGAACAGCAGGGCCATGGCCACGGCCGGGCCAAGCAGGCCGATGATCGGTACAAACACCGAAGGCAGCCATGCCGCTGCGTATTCTCCAGTCATGGCACTTGCCAGAAAGAACCATCGGTACTGTACGAATGGCGTTCCGGAGCACCGGCGGCGCCCGCCGCTGGTGACATAAAAATTCAGTCGCTGGCGCTGCCGCCATTCACGGGATGCCGTAGCGTGGCTCGCACGCGATAGATCGGTCGGCCCTGGCTTTCGTGGTAGGTGCGCATCTGCAGCTCGGCCATCAGGCCGAAGCCGAAAAGCTGCACTCCGCTGAGAATGGCCAGCACCGCCATCAGCAGCAAGGGGCGGTCGCCGATATCAATCCCCAGCACCAGTTTCTGGGCCACCAGCCATAGCCCCGTGGTCAGGCCGAAGCCGAGGCTCAGCAGTCCGGCAAAGCCGAAGACATGCATGGGTCTGGTCAGAAAGCGCTTCATGAACCAGACGGTCAGCAGATCCATCAGCACCCGGAAGGTGCGATCGATGCCGTATTTGCTGCGTCCATAGCGACGAGGATGGTGGTTGACCCGTACCTCGCCGATGCGGGCACCTTCGATGAAGGCGAGGGCCGGCAGGAACCGGTGCAACTCCCCATAGAGATTGAGGTTCTCCACCACTTCGCGGCGATAGGCCTTGAGGGAACAGCCGTAGTCGTGCAGGCGCACACCGGTCACGCCTGCGATCAGCCGGTTGGCCAGCAGGGAGGGCAGCAGGCGGCTGATCGTGTTGTCCTGCCGTTGGTGGCGCCAGCCGCTCACCAGGTCGTATCCCCGCTCCAGTTCCTCCAGCAGCAGCGGAATGTCGGCCGGGTCGTTCTGGAGATCCCCATCGAGGGTCACGATCACCGGGGCCCGGCTGGCATCGAAACCGGCTGCCATGGCTGCCGTCTGCCCGTAATTGCGGCGCAGCAGCACGGCCACCAGCTGGGGCACCTGGGCGCTCAGTTCACGCAGGATGGCTGCCGTGCCATCGCTGGATCCGTCATCCACCAGCACCAGCTCGTAGTGCAGCCCCAGGGATCCGAGGGAGTTCAGCAGCTGCTGAACCAGGGCCCGCAGGCTGTCCTCCTCGTTGTAAAGAGGTACCACCACAGAGAGATCCAGCTGGGGGTCTCCGGAAGGGCCGGTGGAGGGCGGCATCAGCGCCGGAACGGGACAGGGCCCAACCTACGGCTACGCCTGTCGGCTCAGGGCGGCAGGGGACTGCCGTCATGGCTGTGCATCACCCGTCCGGCACCCCGCAGTTCACCCCGGTAATGGCAGGCCACAGGATCGTCGTTGCCGGGATGGAGATCATCGATGCCGATGCCGTTGCGGCCATGCTCCCGACCTGAACTGTGCAGGTAGCGGCCGCTGCCCAGGTGGATCCCCACGTGGGTGCAGCGCCGTGGGCTGCCGAAGAAGATCAGGTCAGCCGGTCGCAGCAGGCTGTACTCGCCGGCGCGCACAGCCACGGGGCGGCAGAACCGCTCCTGCAGGTACGCATCCCGAGGTACCCAGATCCCGGCAGCGGCGAAGGCGCTTTGCACCAGCCCGGAGCAGTCGTAGTCAGGGCCGAGGGTCCCCCCCCAGAGGTAGGCGTTGGGTCGGGCCATGGCCTCCAGTGCGAAAGCCAGCACCTGACCCAGCCGCTCGGCCACGGCCCCCTGGTCCAGGCTGGGCAGCACCGGCCTGGTTGCCGGCTGCCCGTGACGCAGGAGCTCAGCAGCATCGAGCCAGCATGGATAGCCATCCTCCAGCAGCCGCACCCGCAGGCGCGTACCCGTGCTGTCATCGATCACCCTCAGGCAGCGACCGGCTGCCAGCTGGGTGGCCAGGCCAGTCCCACTGCTTCTGGCGTAGCCGTTCAGATCGGCCTCCAGTCGCCACACGCTCCCGGCACTCGGCACCGCTGCCGGCTGGGCCGGGTCCTGGCCCGTGAATAAAGTCGCCATCGTTGCGAGGCCGCCGCTGATGGCGTTCTACAGCCCGGATCAGGCCATGGGCCAGACTCTGGCCCGGCTGGTGGAGAGTCTGGCTGCTGACGGGCGTGCCGGCCTGGAGGAGCAGCTTTCCATCACCTGGCTCCGTTATCCCCGCTCGCTGATGGCGGAGCAGGGGGGCGGCCAGCCCGCCGCCGGGATGACTCCGCGCCAGGCCCTCGGGGCCAGCTGGCTGGGCGATCGTCAGCGTTACCCCGCCAGTGTGGTGAAGCTCGTCTATCTGGTGGCGGCAGAGGCCTGGATCCAGCGCCGGCTCGTGGACGATGACCCCGAACTGAGGCGTGCCCTGGCCGACATGGTCCGTGACTCCGGCAATGACGCCACCGGACTGGTGGTTGATCTGCTGACCGGCACCACCAGCGGCCCGGCCCTGCCCCCCGAGCGCCACCGGCACTGGGTGCGCCAGCGTGAACTGGTCAACAACTGGCTGGCCGGCCTCGGCTGGCCCGAGCTGCAGGGCTGCAATGCCTGCCAGAAGACCTGGGGTGATGGGCCCTACGGGCGGGAGCGCGTGTTCTACGGGGAACGACTGGAAAACCGCAACCGCCTCAGCACGGATGCCACGGCCCGTGTGCTGGAGGCCGTGATGGCCTCTGAGCTGGTCTCGCCTCCAGCCTGCGGGCGGATGCGGGAGCTGCTGGCCCGCTCTCTGGATCCTCGGGAGCGGGCGGCGGATCCGGAGAATCAGGTCGATGGGTTCCTGGGGGCTGGCCTGCCGCTGCGGGCCCGTCTCTGGAGCAAGGCGGGCTGGATGAGTCAGGCACGTCATGATGCCGCCTATGTGGAGGCGGACAGCGCCGATCCGTTCCTGCTGGTGGTGTTCAGCGAAGGTGAGCGCTGTGCCGCCGATGAGACCCTGCTGCCGGAGATCGCCCGGGCGGTGCTGCAGGAGTGTGGCCGGCCTTCCGGGGGGTGCTGACCCGGTCGGGAACCCACGACCGGGCAGAACCTGGCAAGGACTGGTCTGGAAACGGAGAGGGAGGGATTCGAACCCTCGACAGAAGTTGCCTCCTGTAACTCCTTAGCAGGGAGCCGCTTTCAACCACTCAGCCACCTCTCCAGCGGCCCGTTGAGCTTATCAGCGCGGGGGCGGCATGGGGCCTCCAGCGGTGGCCCCGCCGCCGCCCCCCGACTCAGCCGCCGTGAGCCGGGGCAGGCGGTGCTTGAAGCCACAGAGAATTTCCCACGGGATGGTGCCGATCAGCGTGGCCCAGTCGTCGGGACCGATTCGCTCGGAGCCGTGGCGGCCCAGCAGGGTCACCACCGAGCCCACTTCCAGATCGGGGGCCTCACTGGCATCGATCACCATCTGATCCATGGTGATCGCGCCCACCTGGGGCAGCCGCCTGCTGCCCCAGAGCACCTCCAGTCGGTTGGAGAGCAGTCGCGGCACCCCATCGGCATAACCGATCGACAGAACCGCCAGACGACTGGCCCGGCTGGTGCGGAACCGATGGCCATAGCTCACCCCCACCCCGGCGCCAACCCGACGGATCAGGCTCACCCTGGCCTGCAGCCCGAGGGCCGGTTGCAGGGGCAGATGGTTCAGGTGGGGGGCAGGAGCATGGCCGTAGAGCGCCAGTCCCACCCGCACCATGTCGAGATGGTGTTCCTGGCCCAGCAACATGCCGGCCGAGTTGGCCAGATGGCGGCAGCCGGTTGCCAGGCCCTGCTGTTGCAGGGCGTTCAGCACGGTGAAAAACCGGTGTCGTTGCCGTGCGGTCAGGCCTTCGTCGCACCCCGGGGGGAGATCGGCACTGGCCAGATGGGTGTATACACCCCTGAGGGCGAGGGCGTCGAGGCCATGGATGGCGGCCACCAGCCTCGGCGCCTCCTGCCAGTCGGCCCCGAGGCGGGTCATGCCTGTGTCCAGCTTCAGCTGGATGGCCAGGCGGCGACCGCTGTCGCCGGCCAGGTCCTGACAGAGCCGGGCCTGTTCCAGGGTGCTCACCGTGGGCATGAGCTGCCAGCGCAGGCAGCCGCGCAGTTCCTCCGGATCCGTGAGGTTGCCCAGCACCAGCACCGGGGCCGTGATACCGGCACGGCGCAGCTCCACGCCTTCGGCAAGGGTGGCCACCCCGAAGCTGGAGGCACCGCCGGCGAGGGCGGCCCGGCTCACCTCCACGGCACCGTGGCCGTATCCATCAGCCTTGACCACCGCCATCAGGGCCGCGTCGGGGCCGATGTGATCGCGGATGGCCCTGGCGTTGGCCCGGATCGCTCCGTGGTGGATCTCCACCCAGGCCCGCCGTCGGGACTGGCCCCGCTCATCGGCCGTCGGTTCCGGAGCCGGTGGACCTGTCGACATGCCGCCTTCGATACCACTGGAGCTGTCAACTGCCGATATCATGCCTTTAATAAAGGGCGGTGGCATGGGCCACGTTCTCGTTCTCAATGCGTCTTACGAGCCGCTGAACATCACCACCTGGCGGCGCGCGATGGTGATGCTTCTCAAGGGCAAGGCCGAAGGCCTGGAGCATGATGCCAGCCGTTTTGTGCGGCCGGACCACCGGTTGCCCACCGTGATCCGCCTGCGGCAGTTCGTGAGGGTTCCGTACCGACCCATGCCACTCACCCGCCGCAATGTGTTCCAGCGGGATGGCCATCTCTGTCAATACTGCGGCCAGGCCGGTGAGCGGTTGTCCATCGACCACATCGTGCCCCGCAGCCGCGGTGGAGCCGATCTCTGGGAAAACGTCACCACCGCCTGTCTGCCCTGCAATGTGCGCAAGGGCAATCGCACCCCGCGGGAGGCCTCCATGCCCCTGCGGCGAGAGCCCTATCGGCCCGTGAGCGGCATCAGCTTCGAGGCGTCCAGGATGATCAGCGCCGGACACAACCGGGAATGGGCCAAGTACATGCCCGCGTCCTGAATCAGGCGGCTCAGCCCATGCCTCCGGCCGCTCGGTGGGCCAGCTCCTCCAGTTGCTGGCGTTGTTCTGCGGCGATGCAGGCAGCGATCAGCTCACCCAGCTGGCCATCGAGCACGGGATCCAGGGAGACGTTCCGGCCGAGCCGATGGTCGGTCACCCGGTTGTCTTTGGCGTTGTAGGTCCGGATCTTCTCGCTGCGGTCACCGGTGCCCACCTGGGCCCGCCTGGCGGTGCGTTCCTCCGCTTCAGCCGCCGCCAGCTGGCGCTCGTAGAGCTTGGCCCGCAGGATCTGCAGGGCCCGTTCCCGGTTCTGCAGCTGGGATCGTTCCGCGGTGCAGAACACACGGATGCCACTGGGGCGATGGAGCAGGTCCACGGCGGTCTCCACCTTGTTGACGTTCTGACCGCCGGCCCCGCCTGAGCGGGCTGTGCTGATCTCGAGATCGGCGGGATCGAGGTTGACCTCCACGGGATCCGCTTCAGGCATCACGGCCACGGTGGCTGTTGAGGTGTGCACCCTTCCCTGCGACTCCGTGGCGGGCACCCGCTGCACGCGGTGCACGCCCGCTTCGAATTTCAGCTCGCTGAACACGCCGTCGCCCCGGATCGACAGGATCAATTCCCGGAATCCCCCGAGATCGGCCTCATGGGCACTCACCGGTTGCACCTGCCAGCCGCGGGACTGGGCGTAGCGTTCGTACATCCGCGCCAGGTCGCCGGCCCACAGGCAGGCCTCATCACCGCCCGCGCCGGCCCTGATCTCCAGCATCACGCTGCGTTCATCGCGGGGATCCCGGGGCAGCAGGCAGAGCGTGAGCCGCTGCTGCAAGGCCCCGATCCCCCTGGCGAGGATCTCCAGCTCCTCGCCCGCCAGGGCTTCCATTTCGGGTTCTCCGCGATGGTCACGCAACAGCTGGCGGGCCTGAGCCTGCTGCTGCTCCAGGTCGATCAGTCGTCGGTAGTCCTGCACCACTGGCTCCAGCCGGGAGCGTTCGCGGGCCAGGGTCTGCAGCTGCTCGGGGTCGGCGGTGACCGCAGGATCGGCCAGCTGTCGCTCCAGGGTGTCAAAGGTGCGGCAGGCCGCCTCCAGTCGTTCAGTCAGCAGAACAGGATCCATCGGCGATCAGCAGCACAAAGCCGGATGCCAGCAATGGCATCCGGCGAGGGGGCACCAGGATGGGGGACCGATCAGGCCTGGTCCTTGGAATCGGCCTTGGCGACGGAGCCGGCACCCATGCCGTATTTGCGCATGAAGCGGTCCACTCGCCCTTCGGTGTCGAGGATTTTCTGGGTGCCCGTGTAGAAGGGGTGGTTGCCGCTCCACACATCAACGTGGAGTTCGGGATGGGTGGAACCGGTGGTCATCACCACCTCCCCGTTGCAGATCACCTTGGCCTCGGGGTACCAGGTGGGATGGATGTCGGCCTTCGGCATGGCAGGGAATGGGAAAAGGGTCAGCGCTTTGAGAACTGGGGAGCCTTGCGGGCTTTCTTGAGGCCGTACTTGCGGCGCTCCTTGGCCCGGGGATCGCGGCTGAGGTGCCCTTCGGTCTTGAGCGGTTTGCGGTTGTCGGGAGACAGGTCGCAGAGCGCGCGGGCTGCGCCCTGCTTGATGGCATCGGCCTGGCCGGTCAGGCCGCCGCCCCGCACATTCACCAGCAGGTCGTACTCGGCCTCCAGTCCCAGGGTCTGAAGGGGTGCCTTGACGGCTGCCAGATAGACAGGGTTGTAGTTCAGATAGTTGTCACCGGGCCGGCCGTTGATCGTGACCTGACCCTTGCCGGGAACCACACGGACACGGGCGACAGCCGTTTTGCGGCGGCCGGTTCCCCAGTAGACAACGCGATTGGTGGTGCTCATTGGGCGCTGGCGGCGGGATCGAGGGCGAGGGTCTGGGGCTGCTGGGCGGCATGGGGATGCTCAGCACCGCGGTAGACCTTGAGCTTGCGGAACAGCTGGCGGCCGAGGGCGTTGTGGGGAAGCATGCCCTTGATGGCTTTCTCGATGATCCGCTCGGGCAGGCGGGCCTGCAGGTGGGCGAAGCTTTCGGTCTTCATGCCACCGGGACGGCCGGAATGGCGGCGGTAGACCTTCTGGGTGGTCTTGTTGCCGCTGACCCTGATCTTTTCGGCGTTGATCACAACGACGAAATCGCCAGTGTCGAGGTGGGGGGTGTAGCAGGGCTTGTTCTTGCCCCGCAGCACCTGGGCCACCTCACTGGCCAGGCGACCAAGGGTCTGGTTCTCGGCGTCGACCACGAACCACTGGCGATCGATGGAGTCTGGTGCGGGAGTTGTTGTCTTGTTCATGTCGCCGACTGGTCACCGGCCGAACCGGTGGGATTGGGCCCATCTCAGGCGGATGGGGCAAGGGATGGCTGCACCTTCGACACTACTGCGCGACGGGCAGGGGACCCGATGGCTCGGGTGCTTTGGGCACGATTACCTCCGCTCAACTCCTGGTCTGCAGGCCGGGAGCCGTGGATGGCTCTGGCGGAGGGTCACCATCCACCAGCGTGAACCGCGGCTGACTATCGTACCAGGCCGCCTGGGGAAACAACGGCTGCCGGTATCCCACCCGCAGCAGGCAGAGGCCCTGGGGTGGGGCGGCCTCCCTGACCTCCTCTCTGGCCCGCTGCTGCCAGCGCCGCAGGAAATCCCCAAGGGTGAGGCGGCCTTCTCCCAGGGCCACCAGCTGACCCATCACCAGGCGCACCATGCCGTAGAGGAAGCCACTGGCCTGGAGTTCCACCACCACCAGATCGCCGTGACGTTGCACCAACACCTCCTGCAGGGTGGTGCGGCTGTGGGAGCGACGGCTGCCCGCCCGGCGAAAGCTCGCGAAGTCGTGGGTGCCCAGCATGCTGGCCAGTGCCTGCCCCATCAGATCATGGTCAAGGCGGTACTGATAGCGGTGCCAGCTCCACGGGGCGAGAAACAGGTTCGGCGTCCGCCCGTTGTGAATGGTGTATCGATAGCGCCGATAACAGGCGTCAAAGCAGGCGTGCCAATCCAGGGGGACTTCGGTGGCGGCCCTCACCCGGATCGAGGAGGGGAGTCTGCCATTCAGGGCCCTGGGCCAGCGGGCGGCAGGGATCGGTCCAGTCACATCAACATGGGCCACCTGGGCAGCGGCGTGAACACCCGCGTCCGTGCGGCCCGCAGCCACAGCCCTGGCTGGACGGTGCGGGTCGAGATCGGCGAGGGCCCGTTCCAGGGTGTCCTGAACACTGACCAGGCCCCGCTGACGCTGCCAACCGTGAAAGGCCGCTCCGTCGTACTGCAAGCAGATGGCCAGGCGGCGGCAGGTCTGGGGTGTCAATCCGCTACCCGGCGCGTCGGCCTCTGGATTGGACAGGATTACACCAGCTCGATGATTGCCATCTCAGCGTTGTCGCCGCGACGGGGCACCGTGCGGATGATGCGGGTGTAGCCGCCCTGGCGATCGCCGTAGCGATCCTGAGCCTTGTCAAACAGGGCGTGCACGAGCTGCTTGTCGTAGATGTAGCCAATCGCCCGACGGCGGGCAGCCAGGCTGCCATCCTTGGCCAGGCTGATCATGCGCTCAGCTTCATCTCGAAGAGCCTTCGCCCGCGCCTTGGTGGTGGTCACCCGACCTTCGCGGATCAACTGGGTGGTCAGGCTGCGCAGCATGGCTCGCCTCTGATCGGCGGGACGCCCCAGCTGGGGCACTCGGCACTGGTGTCTCATGGGTGGGAAAGGGGGATCGCAGGGAGTGCCGCTCAGGCGGTGGTGCGGCTCTGGGGCAGGGAGATGCCGATGCGCTCGAGGGCTTCAATCACCTCGTCGGCTGACTTGGAGCCAAAGTTCTTGATCTCCAGCAGGTCCTCATAACTGAAGCCCATCAGGTCCGAGACCGAATTGACCTGGGCCCTCTTCAGGCAGTTGTAGGCCCGAACAGAGAGGTTCAGTTCCTCGAGGGGGATCTGGGCTTCGGCTGAGGGTTCGGGTTCCAGACCCGGTTCCTCGGCCATGGTCAGGCTTGCCAGGGGGCGGAACAGCTCGATGAGCTGGTTGGCCGCCTGAGACATGGCATCGTCGGGGCTGAGGCTGCCATTGGTTTCGATCTCGATCCTGAGGCGTTCGCGGGCCGAACCGCCTTCACCCACGGCTGTCTCGTCGACGCTGTAGTTGACGCGGCGCACGGGCATGAACACGGCATCGATCTGGAGCAGATCGATGGAGCTGCCTTCCTCGGTCTGACGGTCCACGGGACGGTAACCGATGCCCCGTTCCACGTGCACCTCAAGCTCAAGGCTGTGGCCGTCGGCCACGGTGGCGATCGGACGTTCGCCGTCGATCACCTGCACCTGGGAGGAGAATTGCAGGTCGGCGGCGGTGACCGTGGCGGGGCCGTTCACAGCCAGACGGCCGACCTCGGTTTCGCGACTGCGGCTGAGGACCGGAACGGATTTGCAGTTGAGGAGGATGTCGAGCACGTCTTCACGCACGCCCGGCACTGTGGCGTATTCATGGTTCACGCCGGCAATGCGAACGGCGGTGATCGCGCTGCCCTCAAGACTGCCGATCAGGACACGGCGCAGGGAATTGCCCAGGGTGACGGCATGGCCGCGATCAAGTGGACCGATGACGAACACGCCCAACTGGGAACGGTCGTCATGGACCTGATGGTCAACCCGGTCGATCTGATAGGACAGCACGGTCTGAAGGGGGCGGAGAGGTGGACAAGAGAGGGGCCGGGTTCAGACGCGCCGACGCTTTGGCCGGCGGCAGCCGTTGTGCGGCAGTGGCGTGACGTCGCGGATGAGGGTGATTTCCAGGCCGGCAACCTGAAGGGCTCGGATCGCTGTTTCCCGGCCTGAGCCCGGGCCACGGACCAGAACCTCGATCTGTCGCATGCCCTGTTCAAGAGCCCGACGGGCGGCTGCTTCTGCGGCGGTCTGGGCAGCGAACGGCGTGCCTTTGCGGGCCCCCTTGAAGCCGCTGGCACCTGCTGAGGACCAGCTGATCACCTCGCCGGCCGTGTCGGTGATGGAAACGATCGTGTTGTTGAACGTGCTCTGAATGTGCGCCACACCGTTGGGGACGTTGCGCTTGGCCTTTTTGGGGCCTGATTTCTTGGCGGGCTTGGCCATGGGATTGGGCCTGCTGGTGCAGGAAGGTGATCGGGAGACTGGAAACACTCCGGTGACGGGACGGGAACCGCTGTGCGGTGCGTGCCGGCGGAGCGTGAACGGGATGGATTACTTCTTCTTGCCCGCCACCGTCTTGCGGGCTCCGCGACGGGTCCGGGCATTGGTGCGGGTGCGCTGCCCGCGGACCGGCAGGCCGGCCCGGTGGCGACGGCCCCGGAGGCAGCCGATGTCCTGCAGGCGCTTGAGGGCCATGCCCTCTTGGCGACGCAGATCACCTTCGAGGGTCAGGCTCTCGGCGGCGCCTCGCAGCTTCTGAACATCAGCGTCGCTCAGGTCCTTGACCCTGGTGTCAGGGTCGACCCCGGTCTTGGCAAGAATCTTCTGGGCGGTGGTCAGACCGACCCCGTAGATGTAGGTGAGGGCAATCTCCACCCGCTTGTCGCGAGGGATGTCGATGCCGGCAATCCGAGCCACGTGAGAAAACCAACAGGGTGAAAAAGGTCGCTGCAACGGAAGGTCGCAGGGGCGGGCCAGGGGCCGCCGGGAAGGGCCAGGTCAGCCCTGGCGCTGCTTGTGCTTGGGATTGGTGCAGATCACCATCACCCTGCCGTGGCGACGGATCACCCGGCACTTATCGCACATGCGCTTGACGGAAGCACGTACCTTCATGGGCGGACGGCTCTCTGATTTCGCAAACGCTGATCGTACCACATCAGTCAATCAGCAGCTGGGCGATCGCTGCCTGGATCGTCTCGATGGTGCCGGCGGCCTCAACGGCCTGCAGCAGTTCCTGCTGCCGATAGTGCTGGATCAGGGGAGCGGTCTGATCGCGGTAGACAGTCAGGCGGTGCCGGATCACCGTTTCATTGTCGTCGGCCCGCCCTCTGCCCAGCAACCGCTGAACCAGCAGCCCATCTTCCAGCTCCATCAGCACTACCAGCTCAAGGCGCTGGCCGAGTTCATCGAGCAGCTGGTCCAGGGCCTTCGCCTGGGCGACGTTGCGGGGAAACCCATCCAGCAGCCAGCCCCCGGTGTGGTTGAGCAGGCGTTGGCGAACGATTGCGAGCACAAGGTCATCGCTCACGAGTTCTCCCCTGGCCATCACGGCTTCGGCTACCCGCCCGAGATCACTGCCTGCCTCCACTTCGCTGCGGAGCAGGTCGCCGGTGGAGAGGTGCAGCAGGCCGTGGGCCTGGGCAAGCAGCTGGGCCTGGGTGCCTTTGCCGGCACCCGGTGGTCCGAGAAAGAGCAGACGTTGTTTCATGGGCAGGGAGGGGGGTCTGGAAGAGATGCCGGCCATGGCAGTGCAGCCGGCGGCTATCGGCGGACCATGCCTTCGTAACGCTGGGAGATCACATAGGTCTGAACCTGCTTGGCCGTGTCAATGGCCACACCCACCAGGATCAGAAGGGATGTGGCGCCGATGCCCTGAAAGGTCTTGACCTGGGTGGCTCCTTCCACCGCCTGGGGAATGATCGCCACAGCACCGAGGAAGAGACCACCCAGCAGGGTGAGCCTGTTCTGCACACCACTGAGATAGGAGGCTGTTGCGGATCCGGGGCGGACTCCCGGAATGGCGACACCTCCCCGTTTGAGGTTGGTGGCGATATCGACAGGGTTAACGGTGAGGGATGCGTAAAAGTATGCAAACCCAAGGATCAAAGAAAAGTAGAGAAGAGCGTAAAGCCAGGGAGTGCTGCTGTTGGGGCTGAGGTAACCGGCCAGGCGGATCAGGGCCGGGTTCGATGTCAGGTTGGCAATGGTGAGTGGCAGAAACACCACCGCTGAGGCAAAGATGATCGGCATCACCCCACCGGCATTGAGCTTGAGGGGCAGGTAGCTCTGGCGGCTGGACAGCAGACCAGCCCCTCCCACTTGGCGCTTGGCGCTGACGATGGGAATCCTGCGGTTGCCCTCCTGCACGAAGATGATGCCCACAATCGTGACCAGAAAGACCAGCACAAGGATGACGATGCCACCCACGGTGGATCGGTCTCCACTCTGGGCGAGCTCAATGGTTGAACCAAGGGCCTTGGGCAGAGTGGCGACAATATTGATGAAAATCACCAGGGACGCACCCTGGCCAATACCTCGCTCGGTGATCACCTCGCTGATCCACATCACCACCATGGACCCTGTCACGAGGGCAAGGCTTGTCTGAAGAACAAACTGCCATTCGCTGAGGCCAGGCAATGCGTATTGGCGCAGGATCAAAGCAAACACCACGCTCTGGAGAATGCCCCAGACGAGGGCGACGTAACGGGTGATCTGGGCAATCTTGCGCCGGCCAGCCTCCCCCTCATTTTTCTGAAGATCTTCCAGCTTGGGGAGAGCGGCTGTGAGCAGCTGGATGATGATTGATGCGTTGATGAATGGCAGGATGCCCAGTGCAAAAACACCGAGAGTGGACAATCCACCCCCGGTGAAGATGTCGAGAAAGCCCAGTAGTTGGCCGCCTCTGGCAATGAAGTCCTGGAATCCTGCCCGATCGATCCCCGGAACGGGGATGTAGATGCCGAGACGAACCAGCAGGAGCAGGCCCAGGGTCACGACCACACGGTCGCGCAGGGTCTTGGCGCCGATGAGTTGGCTGATGATCTCGGCGGCGCTGGGGTTGCGTCCGCGACTGATGAGCATGGTGGTGCTCAGGTGCTGATTTCGCAGGTGCCGCCTGCGGCTTCGATCTTCTCGCGGGCACTGGCCGTGAAGGCGGCGGCCTGGACCGTGAGCTTCACGGTGAGATCCCCGTTGCCGAGCACCTTGAGTGGATGCTTGGGGCTGGTGACGAGGCCTGCCTGCACGAGGCTCTCAAGGCAGACCGTGCTGCCCGATTTGAGCTCGCCCAAGCGACCGACGTTGATCACGGTGAACTCCTTGGGGTTGACCAACGGGAAGTGCTTCAGCTTGGGGATCCGGCGGTAGAGGGGCATCTGACCACCCTCAAAGCCCGGCCGGGTCGGGCGGCCGGAACGGGACTTCTGACCACGCATGCCGAAGCCACAGCTGGCGCCCTGGCCTGCGGCAATGCCCCGGCCCTTGCGGAGTTTGCGGCGCCTGGCACCTGGATTGGCCTTCAGAGCCTGGAGTTGGAATGTCATGGGGGGACCTCAGGAGTAGATCTGCTCGAGGGAGATGCCACGCTCCTTGGCGGTCTCCTTATGGGTGCGCAGGGCCTGGAGAGCCTCCATCGCAGCCCGGGCGTTGTTGAGGGGCGTCTTGGACCCCAGCCGCTTGGCCAGAACGTTCTTGATCCCTGCCAGTTCAAGCACGGTGCGGATGGATCCTCCGGCGATCACACCGGTACCGGGGGCAGCCGGTCGGATCAGCACACTGGCTGCTCCATCACGGCCCCGACTTTCGGTGGGTACCGAACTGGTGCGGGTGAGGGGCACCTTGACAAGATGCTTCTTGCCATCGGCGACCCCCTTGCGCACGGCGCCGATCACGTCGCCGGCCTTGCCGACGCCCACACCCACCTGGCCCCGTTCGTTGCCGACGACGACGATGGCGCGGAAGCTCATCTTCTTGCCGCCTTTCACGGTTTTGGAGACCCTGCGGATCTGAACCACCCGCTCCTGCCATTCGCTGTCCCGCTCCTGGCCGCGGCGATCGCCGCCCCGGCGTCCGCCGCGGCGCTCACCCCGGCCTTCTCCCCGTCCGCCCCGGCGCTCCTGCTGGCCTTCGGCCGCAGGGGGAGCCTCGGAAGCGGCGGGGGCGTCGCCGGCGTTGTACTGGTCGTTGGTTTCAGTCATGGTGAGAGCAGGGATCAGAACTGAAGGCCCGCCTCACGGGCGGCGTCGGCCAGCGCTTTGACGCGGCCGTGGTACAGGTTGCCGCCGCGATCGAAGACCACCTGGGTGATGCCCTTGGCAAGGGCACGTTTGGCAACGAGGGCACCCACGGCCTGGGAGGCATCGCAGGTGGCACCGGTGCTGAGGCTGGTGCGCAGGTCCTTGTCGACGCTCGATGCCGCGCAGAGAGTGCTCTGGGCGGTGTCGTCGATGACCTGGGCGTAGATGTGGTTGTTGGACCGGAACACGGCCAGGCGCGGACGCTCGGCTGTGCCGGAGAGATGGCGACGCAGGCGCCGATGGCGCTCCTGGGTCTGCAGCTTGCGGGAATTGGTGGACATGGCGATACAGGGTAGGGACGCTCAGGCGGGCCTCATTTCTTACCGGTCTTGCCGGCTTTGCGAAGGATCCGCTCACCCTCGTACTTGATGCCCTTGCCCTTGTAGGGCTCCGGCGGACGAATGGCGCGTACCTTGGCGGCCTCGTTGCCGACCACCTCCTTGTCAGTTCCGGAGATCAGAACGGTGGTGTTGCCCTCCACCGCGAAGCTGATGCCGACAGGGGGTTCCATTTCGACCTGGTGGCTGTAGCCGGCACTCACCACCAGTTTCTTGCCCTGGACAGCGGCGCGGTAGCCCACGCCGATGATCTCGAGCTTGCGGGTGAAACCCTGGCTCACGCCCTCCACCATGTTGGCCACCAGCGTGCGGCTGAGGCCGTGGCGTTCCCGGGATCGGCGACTGCCGTCAGAGGGGCTCACATGCAGGGTGTTGCCATCCTGGCGGATTTCCACACCGTCCGGCAGGGTGCGGCTGAGTTCACCCTTGGGGCCCTTGACGGTGACGGCCAGGCCGTTGATCCCGACGCTGACCTTGTCGGGCACGGGGATCGGTGCTTTTCCGATGCGTGACATGTCTGGATCCTCCGTGATCAGTAGACGTAGCAGAGCACTTCACCACCCACGCCCTGCTTGCGGGCGTCGCGATCACTCATCACACCCCTTGAGGTGGAGATGATCGCCACTCCAAGGCCACCCAGGACCTTGGGAAGCTGGCGGGTGTTCTTGTAAATCCGCAGGCCAGGCTTGCTGACCCGCTGGACCGAGCGGATGGTCGGTTGGCGGTGCTTGCCGCTGTACTTGAGTTCAAGCACAAGATGCCGCTGCACCCCCTCCCCATCTTCGCTGACCCCGCCGATGAACCCCTCCTGCTGCAGCACCTTGGCGATGCTGCGGGCGAGGCGGGAGGCTGGGATGCGGGTGGTCTCGTGTCGCTTCTCACTCGCATTGCGGATGCGGGTGAGCATGTCGGAAATCGGATCGTGATTGGCCATGGTCGTGTCCGGAAGAGGGCTCAGTTGCTGCGGAACGGCATCCCCATCTCGCGGAGGAGGGCCCGGCCCTCTTCGTCGTTACGGGCGCTGGTGACGATCGTGACATCCATGCCCCGGATGGCGTCGATCTTGTCGAAGGAAATTTCAGGGAAAATGATCTGCTCCCGGATTCCGAGGGTGTAATTCCCCCGTCCATCGAAGCTCTTGGGGCTCACACCACGGAAATCGCGGATGCGGGGCAGTGCCAGATGGATCAGGCGCTCCAGGAAGGCATACATCCGCTCCCCCCGCAGGGTGACGGCCACCCCAATCGGCATGCCTTGACGGATCTTGAAGCCCGCGATGGCCTTCTTGGCTCGGGTCACGACCACCTTCTGACCGGTGATGGTGGCAAGCTCGGTGATTGAAGCTTCCAGAGCCTTGGCGTTCTGGGCTGCTTCACCCAGGCCCCGGTTGACGGTGACCTTGACGAGTTTTGGGACTTCGTGAACGTTCGAGAGGTTGAGATCCTTGAGCAACTTTGGCTGGATCGTCTCCCGATAGCGCTGTTTAAGAGACATGGCGTTGGGGGTGTGAAGGCCCTTCTGGGCTTGGTCAGAAGGTGGTCGTGGGAGAGGTGGGGCAGGCAGGCAGGGACAGCTGCTCAGTTGAGCAGCTCACCTGTTTTTTTGAGACGGCGCTTTTTGGTACCATCTTTGTCGACAATCACTTCAACCCTGCTGGCGACTTTCTGGGTTGTCGAGTACACCATGACGTTGGAGGCATGCAGGGATGCCTCTTCGGTGACGATGCGGCCGGTCTCGCCCTCCTGGCTGGGCTTGACATGGCGGGTGCGCAGGTTGATGCCCTGCACCACCACGCGGTTGAGGTAGGGCAGGGTGCGGAGAACCTCACCGGTTTTACCCTTGTCCTTGCCGGCGATCACCTGGACGGTGTCTCCTTTTTTGATCCGCATTTTGATGCGAACCTGAGCTTTGGCTTTTGTCGTGGCGGTGGCCATCTCAGATCACCTCCGGCGCCAGGGAAACAATCTTGGTGAAGTTGCGCTCGCGCAGCTCGCGGGCAACGGGGCCAAACACCCGGGTGCCCTTGGGATTGTTGTCGTTGCCGAGGATCACAGCGGCGTTGTCGTCGAACCGGATTGAATTCCCCGTATCGCGCCTGAGGGTGGCCTTGGTGCGCACAACCACGGCCTTGACCACATCCGACTTTTTAACGCCCATGTTGGGCATGGCATCTTTGACGGCGGCCACGATCACGTCGCCGACATGGGCGTAGCGGCGATTGGTCCCCAGGACACGGATGCACTGGATGCGTTTGGCGCCACTGTTGTCAGCGACGGTTAGATACGTTTCCTGCTGAATCATTTCTGGATCCTCCTCAACCTGCGTTGGACGATAGAACCTCGGCCACCGCCCAGCGCTTGGTGCGACTGAGGGGGCGGGTTTCGGTGATGCGGACACGATCGCCGACACGGCAGGCATTGCCTTCGTCGTGTGCCTTGTAGCGCTTGGTGCGGCTGACCGTCTTGCTGTAGATGGGATGGGGGAAGCGGTTCTCCACCGCCACAACCACTGTTTTGTCCATCTTGTCGCTGACGACGGTGCCAACCCTTTCCTTGAGTGCCATGGGAATTGGGGGAGAGGTCAGGAGGCGGAGGTGGAGCGTTGTTGCTCCTTCTGCACCGTCAGCAGATGGGCCAGGCGGATGCGGGCTTCCTTGAAACGGTGGGGGTGCTCCAGGCGGCGCGTGGCCTGCTGGAAGCGAAGATCGAACAGTTCGCGGCGAATAGCGGCGATCCGCTCGTTGATTGCTTCGCCGCTGAGCTTGCGTGCTTCGGCGATCTCGGGACGGGCCATGGTCAGGACTCCACTGCAACGGCGGGTTCGGGCTTGGCCTCCGGCACGATGCCGGCGGCTTCCTGTTCTGCCAGGGACAGGAACTTGGTTTTCACAGGCAGCTTGTACTGCGCAAGCCGCATGGCCTCCCGGGCGATTTCGGGGGTGATGTCGGCGCCGCCCATCTCGAAGAGGATGCGACCCGGCTTGATCACGGCCACCCAGAACTCCGGGTTGCCCTTACCGGATCCCATGCGGGTCTCGGCAGGCCGCATGGTCACGGGTTTGTCCGGGAAAATGCGGATCCAGATTTTTCCGCCCCGCTTGACGTAGCGGGTCATGGCCCGCCGGCTGGCCTCGATCTGGCGGGAGGTGATCCAGCCACATTCCTGGGCCTGCAGTGCAAACTGGCCGAAGGCAATGGTGTTGCCCCGGGTGGCGATGCCGCGCATGCGGCCCCGCTGCTGTTTGCGGAATTTGACGCGTCTTGGACTCAGCATGATTCAGGCCTCCCTCACTCCTCGTTGGAGCGATCTTCGAACTGTTGGGGCCGGCGACTGGTCCGGCGCCTCGGTGCCCCACCCACAGGCAGCTGTTCCTTCTGACCTGGAAGCACCTCACCCTTGAACACCCAGACCTTGATGCCCAGCACTCCGTAGGTGGTGCTGGCCACCTTGGTGGCGTAATCGATATCGGCACGGAGGGTGTGGAGCGGCACCCGTCCTTCCCGGGTCCATTCCGTCCGGGCGATCTCCGCCCCATTGAGGCGACCGCCCACCTGGATTTTCAGGCCGAGCACGCCGGCCCGCTGGGCCCGCTGCACTGCCATGCGCATCACCCGTCGAAAGGCGACCCGCTTTTCCAATTGCTGGGCGATGTACTCCGCCAGCAGGGCGGCGTCGGCGTCGACCCGCTCCACTTCCACCACATTGATGCGGACCTGACGGCCGGCATCACCGAGGGTGGTCTGGATGCCGGTGCGGAGATCTTCGATGCCGCTGCCCTGGCGGCCCACCAGCACGCCGGGGCGTGCCGTCTTGAGTTCCACTTCCAGTTGATCGGCCTTGCGGGCGATCAGCACGGCGCTGATGCCGGCGGCCGCGTATTGCTTGTTGATGAAGCGACGGATCTTGTCGTCTTCCTGCAGCAGCGTGGGATAGGTCTTGCTGGGGGCGTACCAGCGTGAGCGGTGCTCCTGGGTGATCCCCAGGCGCAGGCCGGTTGGATGGATCTTGTGTCCCATCGGGCGGTGTCCTCGGGTCAGGTGGAAGGAGCCACAGCAATGCTGATGTGGCAGGTCTGTTTCTTGATGGCATAGGCCCGGCCCTGGGCCCGCGGCCGGAACCGTTTCATGGACGGTCCCATGTCGGCACTCGCCTGGCTGATCACCAGGGTTGCGGGGTCCAGGCCGAGATTGTGCTCGGCGTTGGCCACGGCGGAGCGCAGCACCTTGGTGATCGGTCCGGTGGAACGAAAGGGCATGAACTCCAGCATGATCAAGGCATCGCGGTAGCTGCGACCACGAATCTGATCCAGAACACGGCGCACCTTGGAGGCGGATCCGCGGATGTAGCGGCCGTGGGCGACCGCTTGGGTGGTGGTGGTTGCCATCGCGTCAGCGGCCTCCCTTCTTGTCTTTGATGTGGCCGCGGAAAGTGCGGGTCGGGGCGAATTCGCCCAGTTTGTGACCCACCATCTGCTCCGTCACGTAGACGGGTACGTGGGTCTTGCCGTTGTGAACGGCAATGGTGTGGCCGATCATCATCGGCAGGATCGTGGAAGCCCGTGACCAGGTTTTGATCACGCTTTTGTCTTCGGCAGCATTCTGCTTCTCGATTTTGCGAAGCAGATGGTCGGCAACAAAGGGGCCTTTTTTGAGTGAGCGTCCCATGGCGGTTTAAGCGAACGGCTGAACGGTGGCTGTCATCAGGAGTCGCGTCCGCCACGGCTCCGTTTGGAGGTGCGGCGACGTTTCCGGAGCACGAACCGGTTGCTGGGCTTGTTGCGCTTGCGGGTCTTGAGGCCCAGGGCCGGCTTGCCCCAGGGTGTGACCGGACCCGAGCGACCGATGGGGGCCCGACCCTCGCCACCACCATGGGGGTGGTCACAGGGGTTCATCACACTGCCGCGCACCTCTGGTCGGCGACCCAGCCAGCGCTTGCGACCTGCCTTGCCCAGACTTGTGTTGCGAACCTCGGAGTTGCCGACCTCGCCAAGGGTGGCGTAGCACTCACGACGCACGAGGCGCACCTCGGTGGAAGGCAGCTTGAGGGCCACGTAGTCACCCTCCTTGGCCACCACCTGGGCACTGGCGCCAGCTGTGCGCACCATCTGACCTCCCCGGCCGGCATAGAGCTCCACGTTGTGGACGCTTGAGCCCAGGGGGATGGCCGACAGAGGTAACGCGTTGCCCGTTTCAATCGGGGCATCAGGGCCGGAGACGACCTGCTGACCCACGACGATGCCGGCTGGCGCCAGGATGTAACGCTTCTCACCGTCGGCGTAGAAGAGCAAGGCCAGTCGGGCGTTCCGATGGGGGTCGTAATGAATGGCCGCCACCTTGGCCACCACACCGTGCTTGTCGCGCCGGAAATCGACCAGTCGGTACAGCCGCTTGTGTCCCCCACCGCGGTGGCGGCAGGTGATCACACCGCGGTTGTTGCGGCCTTTGTGCTGGTGCTTGGCCACCACCAGGCCGCGTTCGCGTCCACGACCGGTGACCTCGGTGAAGTCACTGGCGACACGGGTGCGGGTGCCTGGGGTGGTGGGTCTGTAGTTGCGGATTGCCATGATGTGTCAGACCCTCACGATTCCGGGAACAGCTGGATGGTGTTGCCTTCAGCAAGGCGCACCACCGCTTTCTTCACCTGGGCCCGACGGCCGGCGAAGCGACCCACGCGACGGGTGCGTCGCGGGGGATTCATGGTGCTGACACCCACGACCCGCACCTCGAACAGCTGTTCAACAGCCGCTTTGATGTCGGGCTTTGCGGCCCGGGGGTCCACCTCAAAGGTGTACTGATTGAGTTCGAGGGCCCGGGTGGCCTTCTCGGTGATCAAGGGGCGGCGGATGACATCCGCGAGCCTGCCTGCAAAACGTTCAGCCATCGCCGTAGACCTCCTGAATCTTCGCGAGTGCCTCCTCGCTCACCACCAGATGGCCGGCGTTGAGCAGATCGAAGACGTTGAGCTGATCGGCGGCGATCAGCTTGACCTTCTCGAGGTTGCGCACCGACAGCCTGACGGCATCGGTGGCCTGGTCGAGCACCAGCAGCACCCGGGCGTCGGCGGCAATGCCGAGCCTGCCCAGGGCAGCGGTGATTTCCCGGGTCTTCGGGGATTGCAGGTCGGAGCCGAATCCCTTCACCACGGTGATGGCATCCACCCTGCTCATCAGTGCCGTGCGCAGGGCGAGGCGACGTTCCTTGCGGTTCATCGCCAGCCCGTAGCTGCGTGGCTTGGGGCCGAAGACGATGCCGCCACCCGGCCGGAGGGGTGTGCGGATCGAGCCCTGGCGTGCCCGGCCGGTGCCCTTCTGCTTGTAAGGCTTGCGGCCGCCGCCGGCCACTTCGGCCCGGGTGAGGGTGCTGGCGGTGCCCTGACGGGCATGGGCCAGCTGACGCACCACCGCACGGTGCACCAGATCTGCTGCGGAACTTTCCTTGGCGACCTTGAGGTCAAGGGTGGCTTTGCCGGCTTCCTTGCCCTGCCAGTCGCGAATCAGACATTCAGCCATGGGTGCTCTCCTCAGTTGGCGGCTTTGGCGCCCACCCGTTTGGCCGGGCGGATGTTGAGCAGGGCGCCCGGCTTGCCCGGTACCGATCCCTTCACCACCAGGAGGTTGCGCTCGGCATCCACCTTCAGCACGGTGAGCCCACGGGTGGTGATCTGCTTGCCGCCGTAGCGGCCGGCCATGCGCTTGCCGGGGTAGATCCGGCCCGGAGTGGTGCCGGCGCCGGTGGAGCCCGGCTCGCGGTGGTTCTTCGAGCCGTGGCTCATGGGCCCGCGGCTGAAGCCGTGGCGCTTCTGATAGCCGGCGAAACCACGACCGATGGTGTCACCGCTGACATCCACCTTCTGGCCGGGTTCGAAACCCTCCACAGTGACTGACCCACCCAGCTCGATGCCGTCGGTGCTGTCCACCCGGTACTCGCAGAGATGGCGGAGTGGATCCTGGCCCGAACGGGCGAGGTGTCCCATGGCTGGCTTGTTGATGAGCTTCTCGCGGATTTCGCCGAAGCCGATCTGCACGGCCGTATAGCCGTCGGTGGCGGGGGTCTTGAGCTGGGTGATGCGGCAGGGTCCGGCTTCGATCAGGGTGACCGGAACCGACCTGCCTTCATCGTCGAAGAACTGGGACATGCCCAGCTTCTTCCCGAGAATGCCGATGGTCATAGGAAGGTGGAGAGCGCCAGCGGGGACGGCCGCCTGACCCGGGGCCATGGGGGCCGGCGGGGAGGCGGGGGCTGATTCGTACGTTCGCGGGACTGGCAGCGATGCCGGCAGGTGCCGGATGGCGATGACAGGGGCTAGCGAGGCGAGTCAGCGGGCTGGGACTTGCCGGTGCCTGGTGGACTGGACCCTGAGGTCCCGTCCGGGCTGGGCAGTTTCCCGACGGCCTGTTCTGATCGGCCGAACCGGATCAGTGCTTGCCGTACTGGCCTGGAAAGGTTGTCGCCAATGACAACCTTTGTGCTGGATTTCGGAGGCCCGGCTAGCGGACGGGCACGGAATCCGGCACAGCTTCACAGCGTACCCCATGACTTCCCCTTGCCCAGCGGAGTCCTGGTGCTGCCAGACTGGACCGGAGCCGACCATGCGATTCCGATGCCTCTCCTGCTCACCGGCCGTGGCTTCCGTCAGGAGCTGGAGCAGGCCGGGGCCCTGGCCCTCTACGCACCGCTTGAGGGTGGGGCTGAAACCCGTCTGCTGCGCCGCTTGCGGGCTGCCGGTTACCGGGCCCAGATCACCTCGGCCCGGGGGCTTGGCGACCCGGAGGCCTTTCTGCTCAGGCTCCATGGTGTGCGCCCCCCCCACCTGGGTCACCAGAGCGTGGGCAGGGGCGCTGCCGTGGGTGAGGTGCATCAGGTGATGCCCCAGCTGGGCGCCCTGCTCGAGGGTGACGCCCCGATCCTGCTCTGGCTCCTGGAGGGGCAGGTGCTCAGCGCCGCCGAGCGCACCTCGCTGGTGGCCCTCACCCGCCGCTGGCCCCGCCTGCGGATCGTGGTGGAAATGGGTGGAGCCCGGGAGCTCCGCTGGCAGCCTCTGGAGCAGATCTCCTGAGCCCGCAGCCCCCCCAGGAGCCGGAACGGGCCCTGGAGGCCGGGTGTTGGGTCAAGTGGATCGCCGGAGCCAGCAACCAGGACCTGGAGGCGATCGAGGATCTGGCGGGTCTCTACAGCCTTGCCGGCGTTCACTGCATCGACGTGGCGGCAGACATTGGCGTGGCCGATGCGGCCCGCCGTGGCATGGCCTGGGCTGAGGCCCGCGGAGCCCGGCGGCCCTGGTTGATGGTCAGCCTCAGCGACGGGGAGGATCCCCATTTCCGCAAGGCCTGGTTTGCCCCGGATCGCTGTCCTGCCGACTGCCCCCGGCCCTGTGAGCGCGTGTGTCCTGCCCTGGCGATCGGTGTTGCCGCCACCGGTGCTGCCGGTGTGCTCTCGGATCGCTGCTATGGCTGCGGCCGCTGTCTGCCGGCCTGCCCCCACGGCCTGATCGGGGAGCGGAGCCAGATCCTCAGCGCAGCCACCGTGCCCTCCGTTCTCGTGGCCCTCGCCCCCGATGCGGTCGAGCTGCACACCCGTCCAGGCCGGGAGCTGGCCTTCGGCCAGCGTCTCGACCAGATCGTGGCAGCCGGAGTGTCCCTGCGGCGGCTCTCCGTGAGCTGCGGTCTCGAGGGGTCCGGTGGCGCGGGCGAGAGCCCCTCGCCGGCGCTTCTGGCGGCCACCCTCTGGCAGCGGTTCGCCGCCCTTCGGCACCATGGCCTGCGGCCCCTCTGGCAGCTGGATGGCCGGCCCATGAGCGGCGACATCGGCATCGGCACGGCCCGATCGGCCGTGCGGCTCTTTGAACGGGTGGCGCCCATGGCACCACCGGGCCCCCTGCAGCTGGCGGGCGGTACCAATGCCGGCACCCGGCTCCAGCTGGCCCGTGCCCGCCGGCGCCATCGGCTGCCCACCTGCGCCGGAGTCGCCTTCGGTGGTGCGGCCCGGGGCCTGCTGCAGCCGTGGTTGCTGCAGGCACGGCAGCGGGGTGTGGGCCTGCTGCAGGCTGCTGATCTCTGGCCCGCCGCCCTGCGGCAGGCCCAGGGTCTTGTGCAGCCCTGGTGTTCCGGTCGCTAGAACGAGACCTGCCCTGCCTGCTCCCCCTGAGCCAGAGTCAACCGCTTCCATCCCTGACGACCCAGCGGGTCACCGATGATCTCGAGCGGTTGCTGGAGGTGCTGCCCGAACCGGTGCGCCTGGCCCTGGAACGGCCCGCCACCCGTGGCCAGCTTCTCGAGGTTGTGCTGGACCTGGGCCGACCGGCCGAGGCCCGCTATCCGGGCAGGGCTGTGACCCTGGCCGATGGCCCGATCAGCCGCCAGGATCTGGCTGGCGTGGTGGACAGGCTCGGGTTGTTCGGCAGTGATAACCGGGCCGGCATTGAACGCACCCTCCACCGCATCAGTGCCATCCGCAACCGGCGGGGCGAGATCGTGGGACTCACCTGTCGCGTGGGCCGGGCGGTGTACGGCACGGTGGCCATGGTCCGGGATCTCCTGGACTCGGGCGCATCCCTGCTGCTGATGGGCCGCCCGGGGGTGGGCAAGACCACCGCCCTGCGGGAGATCGCCCGCGTGCTGGCCGATGACCTCCAGCGTCGGGTGGTGGTGATCGACACGAGCAATGAGATCGCCGGTGATGGTGATATCCCCCACCCGGCCATCGGCAGGGCACGACGCATGCAGGTGGCCCGGCCGGAACTGCAGCATCAGGTGATGATCGAGGCGGTGGAGAACCACATGCCCGAGGTGATCGTGATCGACGAGATCGGCACGGAGCTGGAAGCCCAGGCGGCCCGCACCATCGCCGAGCGGGGTGTGATGTTGGTGGCCACCGCCCATGGCAATGAACTGGCCAACCTGATCCGCAACCCCACCCTCAGCGATCTGGTGGGAGGCATCCAGGCGGTCACCCTGGGAGACGAGGAGGCGCGCCGCCGTCGCACTCAGAAAACCGTGCTCGAGCGTGCCGCCGAGCCCACCTTTCCGATGGCGGTGGAAATGCACACCCGACACCGCTGGCTGGTGCACGCTGATGTGGCGCGCACCGTGGACCAGCTGCTGCGGGGCCAGGTGGTCCGCCCCCAGATCCGGGAAGTCGGGGCGGAGGGCCAGTTGCTCATGCATGATCCGGAGCGTGCCGAACCGCCCCGGGCCCGTCCGCCAGACCCGCCACCGAGGCGGTCGGCCCCGGTGCCCATGCCCGATCCCCACCAGCCAGCCCGGCCGGCGCCAACGCCTGAGCCTCCTCCCCTGCGGGTCTGCGCCCTGGGTCTGCCGGAGCGTGTGCTGCAGGAGGCGGTCCAGCAGCAGCGGGCGCCGGTGGTGATCACCAGTGACCTTGCCGACGCCGATGTGCTGCTGACCCGCAGGGGGGAGCTGGCCGGTGCCGGGGACCGGCGCCGCCAGGCCCGGTCCCTGGGGGTTCCGATCCTGGTGATCAAGTCGGATGCTCCGGCCCAGCTGGAGCGAGCCCTTGCCCGGCTGCTGGATCGCCGAGGGATGCCGGCGGGCCCGGCGCCCGACCCTGCCCGGCTCGATGATGCTCACGAGGCCCTGGAGGAGTGCCGCCTGGCGGTCGAGCAGGTGGTGCTGCCCCAGGGCCAACCGGTTGAACTGCTTCCCCGCAGCGAGCGGGTGCGCCTGATGCAGGTCGAAATGGTCAGTCGCTATCGCCTGCGCAGTGCGGTCTTCGGCCAGGGCCGCGAACAGCGGTTGCGGGTGTTTCCGGCCTGAGCCGCGATGGCGGCGACTCCCGGCACGCGACCGTTGGTTGACGAACCCCCCGTCGCTGTGGGTAACTATCTGGGTACCGGCAAAGCCGTCGACCCTGCGGTCGGCATTTTTGCTCCGGTCAACCGTGCCGACTGCCGGCGCGTTGGGCCGTCGCCAAGCGGTAAGGCAGCGGGTTTTGGTCCCGCCATTCCTAGGTTCGAATCCTAGCGGCCCAGTTTTTCTCCATTCCATGTCAGCTGCCCCATCGCCGCTGCTGATGTTCGATTTCGACGGAGTGCTCGTGGATGGCATGCCCGAGTACTGGTGGTCGGCCAGGCGCTCGGCCCTGCGTCTGGATCCCGCGTTGTCGCTGCCTGAGGAGGTGCCCTCCGCCTTCCGCCGTCTGCGCCCCCTGATCCACAAGGGCTGGGAGATGGTCCTGATGGCGGCCGAACTGGCTCGGCCCGACTTCGCTGTGGAGGCCGCGCTCGGCTCTTACGACGCCGTGCTGCGGGCGGCACTGGTCCGCAGTGCCCGTTCCCCCCAGCAGATTCAGGCGCTGCTGGAGGACTGTCGGCGCCAGGCCATTGCCGATGATGCCGCCGCCTGGCTGGGTCTGCATCGCTTTTACCCGGGGGTGCCGGAGCGGCTGCGGCGCCTGGCAGATGAGGGTTGTGAGTGGGCGGTGCTGACCACCAAGGGGCGAGATTTCGCCAGTGGCATTCTCGCCGCTGCCGGCCTCCGGCCTGCCGCCGTCCATGGCCATGAGCAGGGGAGCAAGCCTGAGGTGCTGCTGCGGTTGCTGGGCCGACAGCCCCTGCGGCCGCTCTGGTTCCTGGAGGATCGGCGCCCCACCCTCGAACTGGTGCGCGACACCGCCGGGCTTGAACCGGTGCGCTGTTATCTGGTGGCCTGGGGCTATCTGGCTCCGGGGGATCGGCAGGGGCTGGCGGCCACGGGGATCCGCTGGCTCGATCAGGCCGGGTTCGTGGCCCCCCTGGCGGACTGGCCATGAACCGCTACAGTACGTCTGTATCACGCAAGGCTGGGACGCCGGTTCCTTCCGGTGGCACTGGTTCTCCAGAGGCCGCAGGATGAACCGCATGGCCGGCTTCCGCCGAGCCATGCCAGGTTCCACCTCTCCGCGTCCGTCGTCCGTCCTCCGGTCGTTCGCCGCCGCTGCGGCCCATTCCCTCACTGATTGACGTCATGCCTGCCGATCCCAAGGCCGCCGCTGCTGCTTCTGCCGCTGTCTCCGCCGCTGCTTCCGCCGCTGGCTCTGCTCCTGCCCATTCCGCCCCATCGTCGTCTCCAGCCCCATCGGCCGCCGATGCCCGGCTCGCCGCTGAACGTGACAAGGCCCTCGGGCTGGTGTTGAACCAGATCGAGCGCAATTTCGGCAAGGGGTCGATCATGCGGCTGGGTGATGCGTCCCGCATGCGGGTCGAAACCATCAACACCGGTGCGCTCACGCTGGATCTTGCCCTGGGGGGGGGCTATCCCAAGGGCCGGGTGGTCGAGGTCTACGGGCCGGAAAGTTCCGGCAAGACCACGCTGACCCTGCATGCCATCGCCGAGGTGCAGAAGCGCGGTGGCGTTGCTGCCTTCGTGGACGCGGAGCACGCCCTGGATCCTGTCTATGCGGCGGCCCTTGGGGTTGACATCGAGAATCTGCTGGTCTCCCAGCCCGATACCGGTGAGATGGCCCTGGAGATCGTTGACCAGCTGGTGCGATCCGCCGCTGTCGACATCGTGGTGGTCGATTCCGTGGCTGCGCTCACTCCGCGTGCCGAGATCGAAGGCGAAATGGGGGATCTGGCCGTGGGCAGTCAGGCTCGGCTCATGAGTCAGGCGATGCGAAAGATCACCGGCAACATCGGCAAGTCCGGTTGCACGGTGATTTTCCTGAACCAGCTTCGTCAGAAGATCGGTGTGACCTATGGCAATCCTGAAACCACCACTGGCGGCAATGCTCTGAAGTTCTATGCCTCAGTGCGGCTTGATATTCGCCGCATCCAGACCCTCAAGCGGGGTACGGAGGAGTATGGGATCCGCGCCAAGGTCAAAGTGGCCAAAAACAAGGTCGCTCCCCCGTTCCGAATCGCTGAATTTGATATTTTGTTTGGCCGCGGTATCAGCACCCTGGGTTGCTTGCTTGATCTGGCCGAGGAAACCGGTGTGGTCACCCGCAAGGGGGCCTGGTACAGCTACGACGGCGACAACATCGGCCAGGGCCGAGACAACACCATCGGCTGGCTGGAACAGAACCCTGATCAGAGTGTCCAGATTGAGCGGCTGACCCGCCAGAAGCTGACGGAGGGATCAGAAGTGACTGCCAATTCCATGAAGCCCCTGGCGGCTGCGGCTCGCAACGCTGCCACCAGCTCCAAGGAGGAAGGGGCTCAGGCGCTGTCTGCGAGCGGCTCCGATCGGGAGCTGTCGGCAACGGCAGGTTGACGCACAGGCCCGACCTCAGGCCGCTCGGAACGTGGATTCAGAAGCGGCCTTGAATTCGTTGGCCCTGGGTTGTGGCTTCAACTGGAGCACACCGGCCACGCGATGGAGTTCGTGGATCGCCTCGGCGCCCTCCAGCTTCATGAGCTCCAGCCCATTCCTGGATTCCACCCAGGAGATGCCGTGGTCGGACACCAGAAAGCGCACCACATGCCCCTCCCCCAGGTCGGCCACAAATGATGCACCCTGGCTCTCGGCCCCATGGCCACACTCGTAGCAGGTGGCCACATGGCCCTGGGCCTTGAGGCTCATGGCCAGGGCCTTGAGGCTCAGCACGAGATCCTGAACCACGGAGCGGTATTGCTCGGCGAGGCGCGGAAACATGGGACCTGTCCTGCAAGCGTGAACCGATCCTAATCTTTTCTTCAGGTTTCTCGCGGGCCGGGTGCCACCCGTGTGGATTCCGCCACCTCTCTAGCCGTCGGCCAGGGTCCACCAGCCCAGGGCCGGCCCCAGGAAGCGAACGGTCAGCCAGAAGAGCACCAGGGCTCCGATGCCGATCCAGGCCCCGCGGGTGGTAAGGCTCACGAAGCGCTCGGCCTGGTTTCGGGTCAACGGCAGCCAGTCCACGATCCGGGGTGAGCCGTCGGTGGCCGAGCCACCGGTCTTGGCACCGGTCTGCCGTGGCGGCAGACCCATGTCGGCGCGGCGGCGGGCTTCTCCCATGGTCCATGCGGGCTGTCGCATCCACGCTAGGTGTGTCCTGGGCGCCTGGGTCGGGACTCAGTCCGGCAACAGCCGTGGCAGCTCCACCCAGGGGTCCAGGGCCCGGAGCACATGGCCTCCCCAGCTTCGGCCCCGCAACCGGCCGTCCAGGATCGCCAGGCGCCCGCCACCGCGCCGGAGGCTGCAGAGTCCCCGCTGCAGGCGCCCGATCGCTTCCGGCAACAGCAATTCGCGGAACCAGTCGCGGCCCTGCTGGCGCAGCTGGTCCACCCGGGCAGCGGTGAGTGGATCCTCCAGGCTGTCAATCGGCAGCAGGCCCACCACCACCTGGCCGGGCAGGGGCAGGCGCTGCTGCTCCGCCAGCCACCAGCGCCAGCCGGCGCACAGCACCCCGTTGCTCTCGGGTGCGGTGGTTTCGTGGCAGACCCGACTGCCGAATTCGGCGGCCAGGCCCGCTGCCAGCCCGCTGCGCAGGTTGGTGTCGTCCACCAGCACCACCGTGAGCCCTGCCTGGCCCAGCACCAACCGGCGGCACTGGTTCAGCAGGTGCTCGGCGAAGACCGGAGTGTTCGGCAGGGGCTGCCGGCGGGGCGCATACAACGGCAGCGGATCCTCGAGCGGTGGGTCGGCCAGGGCCACCTCCACCGGTGCCCTCAGTCCGAATCGTGACGCGTCTGCCCCATCGCCGATGAAGGCGCCGAGCAGCACCACACCGCGGCTCTGAAACAGGTCGGCCATCTGCTCCAGCGGTTGCAGAGGTTGGCGCACCAGCTGCCACTGCAGCAGGGTGCGATCCACCCGCGCCCAGCTGCACCAGGCCCCATCGCCACAGATCAGCCACGATGACCAGGGCTCCGGCAGGGGGGCCAGCAGGGCCAGCAGCTGGCGCAGTGGGGCTTCGTCGCTGGCGCAGATCCCCACCAGCCGTCGCGATTGCCCCGGGTGGCCCAGCAGGCGTTGCCCCAGGCGGAGGTGCAGCGTCCTCAGGCTCGCCTCCGCCTGGGGCTGGCAGCGCCAGAGCTTTTCCCAGTCGCCCGGCACGATCACGACCTCAAGGGCCCGCCGTAGCTCTGCCTCCAGTTGCTCCGCCTCCGGGATCACCAGTTGGCGGTCGGCCAGGGTGCCCGTCCGCCATGCCCGCACCAGCTCGTCTGGTCCCAGCAGCCACAGTGCCCGCTCCAGCGGCGCTGCCGCCCCTTCCCACAGGGGCGGTGCCAGGCCAGCTGCCCTCAGTCGCGGCCAGTCCACCTGCAGCAGCCGGCGGCGGCTGTCAGCCCCGAGCACCAGGACCGGCGGGGTTTCGCTCAGGGCCAGGGGAACCAGCAGGCTGATCCACCAGCTGGGGTCGCTGCCGGGTACCAGCCGAATCAGGGTCTGGTCCCGCCGCCTCAGGCTGCGGCCCACCAGACGGCTCAGGCTGAGGTGATGGGGCCAGCGTGGGGCCCCCTCCTGGCGGAGCAGGGCCTTGAGCTGTTGGTGGGAGCTGGCTTCCAGCATCGGACGATCGTAGGAAGCTGGATCCATCTGATTCCGCAGCGACAATGACAGCCCTCTGGCGGCAAAGACCGGTGGGGATCGTGGGACTGGGCCTGATCGGCGGTTCCCTCGGCCTGGATCTGCGGGCGGCGGGCGCTGAGGTGCGCGCCCTGGTTCATCGTCAGGCTTCGGCTGACCGGGCCCGGGAGCGAGGGCTGGCGGACCGCATCAGCACCGACCCAGACGTGCTGGATGGCTGCGGCCTGGTGGTGCTGGCCGTGCCCCTGGATCGTTTGCTGGTCCCTGACCCGGTCGTGCTGGCGGCCCTGCCCGCCGATGCCGTGCTCACCGATGTCGGCTCCGTCAAGGAGCCGGTGCTGCGCATCTGGAGCCCACTGGTGGGCCCCCGGTTTGTGGCCAGCCACCCCATGGCCGGAACGGCGCATTCCGGCGTGGAGGCCGGTGAGCGGGGATTGTTTGCAGGGCGGCCCTGGGTGGTCACCCCGGACTCCAGCACGGACCCTGCAGCACTGGACGCGGTCCGCGAACTGGTGGGGGTGGTCGGAGCCCGCTGGCTGAGCTGTGATGCCGCAGAGCATGACCGGGCGGTGGCCCTCATCTCCCACCTGCCGGTGCTGGCTGGCGCGGCCCTGCTGCAGACCGCAGCAGCAGGCGGCGAGCTGGCCCGTGCCCTGGCGTCCAGCGGCTTCGCCGACACCACCCGGGTGGGCGGGGGCAACCCGGAGCTGGGCACCCTGATGGCCCGGGGCAACCGACAGGCACTGCTGGCGGCCCTTGCCGGCCATCGCGCTGCCCTCGATGGCCTGGAGGCCCGGGTGCGCCAGGAGGACTGGACCGGCCTGCGCCAGGATCTGGAGGCCTGCCAGCGGCTGCGGCCCGAATTTCTCTGATCGCCCATGGCCAGCGAGATCCTGGATGTTGATCTGCTCGCCTTTGAGCGCGGTGATCAGCGGCGACGCCGGGCGGTGGTCGATGGGGTGATGCGCAGCCTGGCAACGGGCTTCGTGTTCACCAGCAGCGACCTGCCGGCCGACCTGCTCGACAGTGCCTATGGGCTGCTCGCACGATTCTTCGCCCTGGATCCCGCCAGCAAGGCCCGCTGGCACGTGCCTGGCTCCAGCGGTCAGACCGGCTACACGGGAGTGCTGGTGGAAACGGCTGCGGGCTGCGAGCACGCTGACTGGAAGGAGATGCTGAACTGGAGCCTGCCCCTGGCGCCGGACCATCCGCTGCGCCGGCGCTATCCGCTCTTCTACCCCCAGCCGTGTCTGCCGGAGGATGTGGTGCCGGGCATCACCGCGGTGCTGGAGACCTTCCACAGGGCGATCGCCGATCTGCAGCGCCGATTCCTGCGGATCATCGCCCTGGGGCTCGGTGTGGCCGAGACCTTCTTTGACGAGGTGACCCAGGAGGCGCCCACCCTCACCCGGGCGATCCGCTATCCGCCGATGGCCGCCGCCCCAGCCGCCGGCCATGTCTGGGCTGCCGCCCATGCCGACATCAATCTGATCACAGCCCTGCCCAGGGCCACCGCCGCCGGCCTGCAGGTGCGGGTCGACGGCTGCTGGGTGGATGCCACGCCGCCGGCCGGTCAGGTGATCCTCAATGCGGGGCTGATGCTGGAGAGACTCAGCAACGGGCTTGTGCCGGCCGGCTGGCACCGGGTGGTGGCCCCTGCCGGGACCACGGCCGAGCGGTTCAGCGTGGTGCAGTTCTGTCATGCCCGTCCGTGGATCAGCCTGGCTCCCCTCGCCAGCTGTTGCTCTGCCGAGCGGCCCCAGCGCTGGCCGGCGATCACGGCGGCCGATGCCCTGGAGGAGGTGCTGTTTCAGATCCGCCTGCTGCAGGCCTGAACCCCGGCATCGGCCGGCAGCTCAGCCGCGGAGCCTGCCGCCGGCCCGCTGGACCTGCCCGGCCACCAGAAGCAGCAGTTGTTGCCGCAGGTCGGCGGCCAACTGGGCATCGCCGCCCATGGCGTGGCACCAGAGTCGCAGCCTCTGGCCCCCGGAACCGCTGAATCCCACCAGCCGGGCAACGGGTGGATGCCGCTGATCAATGCCCCGGAGCGTGGCCATCTCCAGTTCAACGGCGGCGCAGACGTCGGCGGCACGGCTGGTCTCCATGCCGCGCAGTTCCAGCTCCAGCTGCAGCCGCCGACTGTCGGCACCGCTGAGGTTGAGCACCGGTCGGGTGGTGAAGGTCCCGTTGGGGATGTGCAGTGGCTGCCGTTCCGGATCCCGCAGGCGTGTGTAGAACCAGCCGATCGCCTCCACCTCGCCCTGCAGATCCTGGTCCGGCAAGCGGATCACGTCCCCCACCACAAACGGCCTGTTCAGGTAGAGACCCAGCCCGCTCAGGGCGTTCTCCACGATCGTGCGGGCTCCGAAACCCAGCGCCGCTGCGCCGATCCCTCCCGTGGTCAGCAGCACGGTCGCCGGGATCCCCATCAGCCGCAGTCCGCTCAGGATCGCCAGCAGCAGAGCCAGCAGACCCACCAGCTTGTCGGTCACATCCACGAGAAACAGCTGGGCCTTGGCGTCGATCTCGGGCAGCAGCTGGGCGGCCAGGGCCGCACCACTGCGCACCAGCAGGGTTTTCCAGCGCCAGAGGGTCCAGACCAGCGCGATGCTGGCCACCAGTTCACGCAGGTCGTGTCCGGTCGGCACCGACACTCCCCTGGGCGAGAGGGCACTGCCGAGCCACCACAGCAGCGTGCCCAGCAGCAGGCTGCCGGCCACGCTCAGGCGTGCCCTCAGCAGCAGTCTGCGGGTGAGGGAGGGGCGGGGCAGGCTGCCGGCCAGAACCTGGAGCAGCAGCCAGCTGCCCAGGGTGGCCAGCAGGCCGAGCAGGGGTACATGCAGGGCCAGGGGGAGGACGGGAGGATCGGGGCGCATGGCCGGTGGCTGGGGGATCAGTCGCCGTGGCTGGAGGGGGGGGTGGCCAGGAGCGACCGCAGAACGCTCTGCCGCTGCTCGGGCGATTCCGGCGCCTGCTGCCAGAGCGACTCGAAATAGAAGAAGGCCACCCCCATGCCTCGCTGTCGGGCGGCACCCACCTGGGCTTCGATCAGGGGCAGGGGCACCGGCCGGCCACGCTGGCCGCTCATGATGCCGATGGCTGTTGGCAGCTGGCTGGCGGTCTGGATCAGTTCGGGGCGGTTCACCTGGGCCACGAAGCTCTCCAGATCGGGTCGGTAGATCTGGACCACCACCTCATCCACCGCCTTGCGGGCCACCCAGGCTCGCCAGTCCTGGAGCTGCAGTTTGTAGGCAAAGGCGTAGTAATTCGGCGATACCGACACCACTGCCCGCGGGTTGGCCAGCCTGACCGCCTGACGCAGCTGCACCAGAAAGGCGGAGATGCGATCGGCGCGCCACTTCACCCAGGCCGGATCCTGGGGATCGGCGGGTGGCAGTCGGCCGGTGTCGCGGCGATAGAGGGCGGTGGTCCAGGCGTCGTAGCCGAAGTCGCTGGGCAGGCTCATGTGGTCATCGAACTGAACCCCATCGGCCCCCGGCAGCCGCACCAGTTCCACCACGAGCTCGGTGATCAGCTGCTGCACCTCGGGCCGGAACGGGTTGAGCCACACCACCTCCCCGGCCGCGCTCACCGAGGTGGTGCCGCCATCGCGTCTGCGGGTCAGCCACTGCGGATGTTTCAGGGCCAGCTCCGAGCTGGGGGGAGCCATGAACCCGAATTCAAACCAGGGGATCACCCGCAGCCCCTGCTGCTGGCCCGCGCTGATCAGCTCGGCCAGCACCTCCTGGCCCTGCAGGCCCCGGAATTCGAACGGCTGGATGCCGCGATCGCGGGTGACTGAGCTGGGGTAATAGGCATAGCCCCCGTTCCAGGCCACGGCATAGATGGTGTTGAAGCCGAGGTCGGCCAGCTGGCGCACCGCCGCCTGCATGCGGCTGCGGTCGCGCAGGGTGGCCATGTCATTGAGGGTCATCCAGACCCCCCGGATCGGCGCCGCAGGGCGGACCGCCACAGGCGTCGCCGGTGGCGGCAGTGGCGGCTGGGCGGTCACCGGCAGCCAGGCCCCGTTCACCGCCGCCGCCAGCAGCACGGAGCTGGCCAGGGGTGCCAGGCGCCGCAACCGTTGCAGGGGCCAGCCGGCCATCGGAGGGTGGAAGGTCAGTGCGGCGCAGATTACGGGGCGATGGCCTGCAGCTGCAGATCCTGGCCGCGGCCTGCCAGCAGCTGCCGGCAGGCCATCAACGCCGACACCGTGACCCCGGCTGTTCCCTCACCTGGATGGATGGAGTCGCCGCACAGCCACAGGCCAGGCAATGGCGTGCGGCTCGCCAGGCCGAAGGGACCGAACCGGCTGGGGTGCTGGCCGAGGCCACCCACCATGCCCCGGGGTCGTCCGGTCCAGCCGGCCCAGCCCCGGGGGGTGGCCAGTTCCGCATGGCGCCACTGCTCGGGCTCGAGCCCGAGCAGGGTCTGCAACCCGGCCTGAATGCCGGCCATCGCCTCGGCCTTGCGGGCCTGGTAGGCCGGCTCCGGCAGGGTCAGCCAGGGCGCGGTGGGGGTGAACACACTGGCGGTCACGGTGGCTTGCCCAGCCGGTGCCCTGCCGTCACCCTCCTGGCTGATGCTGATGAACAGAGATCCCGGCTGATCCCAGGCCAGCTGCAGGTGGCCTGGCACCCCGGCAGGCAGCAGATCCCGATTCACCGCCCCGTAGAGCACCAGGGCCCCGCTCGGTTCCGGCAGCCCCTCCAGCCTCCGGCGGTACCCCGCCGGCAGCCCCCCGGGGAGCAGTGTCAGCAGGGTCTGGGGCGGCAGGGTCAGCACCACGTCTCCAGCCTCCATCCAGGTCCTTGTTCCAGCGGGCCCCGCCACCTCCAGGTGCCAGGCCGCCCCCTGGCGATCGGGGGCCCGCAGCTGTTGCACCCGGTGCCGCAGCAGCAGCCGGCCTCCATGCCTGTGCAGGGCCAGTTCCAGGCCGTCGCTCAGGGCCTGCATGGAGCCCTGCAGATGCCACAGGCCCAGGGGTGCCTGGGCCATGGCCAGCACCGTGGCGCCATAGAGGGCGGCGGTGCGGTGGCAGGGTTCCTGGGAATAGAGGCGCAGCTGCAGATCCAGGAAACGGCGCAGGCGGCCATCGGCCCCACAGCCGCTGAGGCTGAGCAGATCGCTCACGGTGGCGGTTGCCAGCAGCCCGCTGGCCAGATTGGCCGGCCCCAGGCAGCGGACCAGCTGCCCCAGATCCCACAAGGAGCGGGGCGGCAGGATCGGGTCGCGACCTGCGAAGGCCCAGTTGGCCTGATGCAGGAGATGGCACAGCTGCCAGAAGCGGGTGCTGCCCGGAAACTGCCGCAGCCGTTCCTGTTGCCACCGTTCCGGATCCCGGTGAAGCCACACCGGTGGCAGGCCATCGGCCAGATCCACCACACAGGCAGGGTCGAGGGGAACGGCGGCGGGAGCTGGCACGCCCAGGTGGTCGAACACCCGCCGGTGAATGCCGCCGGGCTCAAAACCGGCCACCTGGGTGGCACCCACATCAAAGGTCCACGGCCCCCGCTGGAAGGTGCCGGCACACCCTCCCGAACGTCCATGGGCCTCCAGCAGCACCACAGTCCTGCCGGCCGCGGCCAGCAGGGCTGCTGCCGTCAGGCCGGCGATGCCGGCCCCCACCACCACCACGTCGCCCATGGCGGCATGCTGGCAGCCGTCGCCGGTCTGCCGTGGATCTCAAGCCTTGGCTGGAGGCCCGTTTCGGCGGCGAGGTGAAGCACTGCACACCCGTGACCGGTGGTTGCATCCACCGGGCCTGGCATGTGGTCCGGCGCGACGGCTCCGAGCTGTTCGCCAAAACCAATGCCGCTTCGGCATTGCCACTGCTGGCCGCCGAAGCCGAGGGACTGGTCGCCCTGGCGGCGGCCGCTCCGCCGGAGTTGACGGTCCCCCTGCCCCTGGATCTCGGGGTGGCCGGCGATCAGGCGGTGCTGGTGCTGCCCTGGCTGGCCCTGGGGGGCGCTGGCCCAGGCAGTGCCAGCTGGTGGCAGCTGGGCGAGTCCCTGGCCCGGTTGCATCGGCACAGCCTGGCCATCGCCTGCGGCTCCGACGATCGGTGTGACGGAATGGTGGGCTGGGCGTGCGACACCTGGATCGGTGCCGCCCCCCAGCTCAATGGCTGGTCATCGGACTGGGGTCTGTTCTTCCGGGATCGGCGCCTGGCGCCCCAGCTGGAACGGCTGGCCCGTGGCGGTCACCGTCCCGCCGGTGCCGAAGCCCTGCTGGCCCTGGTGCCCCAGTGGCTGGCAGGCCATGGTGCGCCGGCGTGCCTGGTGCATGGTGACCTCTGGAGCGGCAATGCCGGCCTGTTGGCCCGCGGCGGGTCGGCGATCTTCGATCCGGCGGTGCACCGCGGCGATCGCGAGGTGGACATCGCCATGGCCCAGCTGTTCGGGGGGTTCCCGGCAGCTTTCTTCGAGGGCTATGAACAGACCTGGCCGCTGCCCGCGGGCCATGGCAACCGGGCCAGGCTCTACAACCTGTATCACCTCCTCAACCACGCCAACCTGTTCGGCGGCAGCTACATCGGCCGGGTGGACACGCAGATCGACCGTCTGCTGAGGTGCGACTGGTGAGCGGGCCGGGGGATCAGCCCAGATATTCCTGGCGCAGACCCTGGATGCGGCTCACGAGGGCACTGCGCTTCTCGCTGGTGGTGAGGTTCTCCCAGCTCCACTTGCCCACGATCACCAGCCCCAGCAGTTCGAGCAGGCCGGGCACCACGGGCAGCAGGTTGATGGTGTCGAGCACGCCCTTGATCAGGATCTGGGCCACGATCACCGCCACGATCACGCCAATGGCCTTGCCGAGCCGGCCGGCCTGACTCCAGTCGACAGTGTCGAGCACCTGATTGATGCGGCTCACCACATCGGCGTAGCGCTGCTGGAAGTCGAAACCGCCGTCTTCGGCGCCGGCACTGGTGCCGTTGGCACTCAGCACTTCAGACTCCTTGGCCTCGGTCGTCGGGTCGGTCATGGAGCAGGGCGGAGCGGTGAGCTGCGCATAAATTACCGCGTGTGACGAACCTGCAACCCTCGGCGCTGCTGTTCGATCGGCAAGCCCTGACGCTGCTGCGGGCCAGCCTGGTGGCGACCGCGCCCCTGGAGGGTTGCGCGCTGGTGCTGGGTCATACCTCGGCCGGCGGGGTCTGGAGTGTGTCCACCATCTGGCCTGCGCTCAATGTCTGGCAGCCCCGGGACCAGCGACATCGCCGCTTCGCTCTGGATCCGCGGGAGCAGCTGCAGGCCCAGAGGTGGGCCCGCGCCAGGAACCAGTCAGTGCTGGGGGCCGCCCACAGCCACCCGGCATCCGCGCCGGTGCCCTCCGCCTGCGACCGTCGCCTCACCCTGGCTCCAGCGCTCATGCTGATCGAGGGCCGTGGACCGGCCGGCGAACCCGCCCTGGGGTGCTGGTGGTTGCCGGAGACGGAGGATCCGCAGCCGTTGGCATGGACAATGGTGGGCTGAGGCCTCTCCAAGCCCCTCCATGCTTCCTCCCGACACCAGCGGCGTCCAGCTCAGCCCCGATGAGGTGGCCCGCTTTTCCCGCCACCTGATCCTGCCGGAGCTGGGCATGGAGGGGCAGAAGCGTCTGAAGGCCGCTTCGGTGCTGTGCGTGGGCACCGGCGGTCTGGGGTCACCCCTGCTTCTCTACCTGGCTGCGGCCGGGGTGGGCCGCCTCGGCATTGTGGATTTCGATGTGGTGGACCACAGCAACCTGCAACGTCAGGTGATTCACGGCACCAGCTGGGTGGGTCAACCCAAGATCGAATCGGCGAAGCATCGGATCCACGAGATCAACCCCCACTGCCAGGTTGATCTATACGAAACGGCACTCACCAGTGAGAACGCCCTGGCCATTATCGAGCCTTACGACATTGTGTGCGACGGCACCGATAACTTCCCGACTCGCTATCTGGTCAATGATGCCTGTGTGCTGCTCGGTAAACCCAACGTCTACGGCTCGATCTTCCGCTTCGAAGGTCAGGCCACGGTTTTCAATCTGGATGCCCAGAGTCCGAACTACCGGGATCTGTATCCGGAGCCACCACCGCCCGGCATGGTTCCTTCCTGCGCTGAAGGTGGTGTGGTGGGGGTGCTGCCTGGCATCATCGGGGTGATTCAGGCTACGGAAACGGTCAAGATCATCACCGGTATCGGCACCACCCTCAGTGGTCGACTGCTGTTGTTCGACGCCCTCAGGATGAGCTTCCGCGAGCTGCGACTGCGCCCCAATCCCGAACGGCCGGTGATTGAAAAATTGATCGATTATCAGGAGTTCTGCGGTGTTGGCGGCAGTGCTCCGGGGCAGGAGGAGGCCGCGGCCGTTGCCAGCATCACCGTGGCGGAGTTGAAAACTGTGATCGATGGCCAGCCGGACGACCTGCTGCTGCTCGATGTGCGCAATCCCCACGAGGCGGAGATCGCCGTGATCCCTGGTTCCGTGCTGGTGCCGCTTGACAGGATCGAGAGCGGGGAGGCCATCGAGGAGGTGCGCCGTCTGGCGGCGGGCCGCAGGCTCTATGTGCACTGCAAGCTGGGTGGCCGTTCAGCCAAGGCCCTGATCGCCCTCGGTCGCCATGGGATCGAAGGGGTGAATGTGAGCGGTGGCATCGATGCCTGGAGCCAGGAGGTCGATCCGACCGTGCCGCGTTACTGAGATTTCAGTAATCCACGCCCCGCTTGAGATCCACGCCGCGCTCGGCGTAGTGCTTGTGGCACACCATTTCTGAGTGCACAGAAGCCAGATCGAAATAGGCGGGGCGGCTCCGGCAGCGGCCTGTGATGATTACCTCGGTTTCGGCCGGCTTGCGCAGCAGGGTCTGCACGATCGGTTCCTGGGGCAGCAGCTCCAGGTCAACGGTGGGATTGAGTTCATCCAGGATCACCGTTTTGTAGAGGCCGCTGGCGATGGCGGCGCGGGCAATCTCCCAGGCTCGCTCGGCTTCCACATAGTCGATGGTCTGCTGCTGGCCCCGCCAGACGATGGCATCACGGCCTGAGCGCAGATGGTCCACCAGATGGGGATAGCTTTCGCGCAGGGCGGCGATGGCGGCATCTTCCGTGTAGCCACTGCCGCCCTTCAGCCATTGGAGGATCAGCACCCGGTGGCTCTTGTCCTGGCTGATGCCCCGACCGATCGCCTGCAGAGCCTTGCCCAGGGCACTGGTGCTCTTGCCCTTGCCGTCGCCGGTGTAGATCTCGATCCCGTCGAGGCCCGCCGCCTGCACGGCCTCCCGGTTGCCGTGGGCCCGCATCTCGGAATGGAGGTCCGCCAGCTGCACCAGTTCCCTGGGGGCCCCCCGCCCGGTGCAGATCACTTCGGTGCCGGCGGGGCGCTCGGCCAGGGTGCTCACCACCTCGTCAGGATCCAGCAGGCCGAGGTCCAGCACGGGATTGAGTTCATCCAGCACCACCACGGAGTAGAGGTCGCTGGCGATCGCCCCTTTGGCGATGTCCCAGCCGCGGCGTGCTTCCTGGTGGTCAAAGGCGCCGGCTTCCTCGGCGGTGAAGAATTCACCACGGCCCGTGCGCACCTGGTCGATCAGATGGGGGAAGCCCTGCTGCAGAGCCTCGATCGCCGCATCCTCGTCGTAGGCCCGGCCCGGGCCCTTGAGGAAGCGCAGCAGCAGCACCCGGGTGCGTTTGCGTTCGCAGATGCCCAGGCCGATGGTGCGCAGCACCACCCCCAGGGCCGCCTGGCTCTTGCCCTTGCCATCGCCGTCATACACGTGCAGCTGGCCGTGGGCCCGCTCGTCACCGCCGGCCGCGGTGCGGATGCCGATGGCACGGCCGCTGCCCCGCTTCGACGTCTGGCTGCTGCCGGCCACGGCCATCCGTCCACCTGAGGTGACCGGATGCTACCCAGGGTTGCCCGGATTCCCGCCAGGATCGAACGATGAGCTTCACCTTGCTGGAATCGCTTGAGCCCGCCCTCGGGCGTCGCCTGGAGACCCTGCGCCAATGGCTTGGCGGGCACCGGCAGCTGGTGGTGGCCTATTCCGGTGGGGTGGACAGCACCCTGGTGGCCGCTCTGGCGGTGGAGCAGCTGGGGGATCGGGCGCTGGCGGTCACCGGCGTTTCGCCAGCTCTGGCTCCCCACCTGCGTCGCGAAGCTGCCGCCCAGGCCCGCTGGCTGCGGTTGCTGCACCGGGAGATCCCCACTGCCGAACTGGCGGATCCGGCTTACGCCGCCAATCCGGAGGACCGGTGCTATGCCTGCAAGCGGGAGCTCCATGGACTGTTGGCACCGATCGCGGCGGCCGCCGGCGGGGCCACGGTTGTGGATGGGGTCAACCAGGATGATCTGGGGGACCATCGGCCCGGGATCCGCGCGGCCCGGGAGCTGGGCGTGCTGTCACCGCTGGCCGAGGTGGGCCTGCTCAAGGCGGATGTTCGGACCCTGTCGCGGGCCCTGGGTCTGCCGTGGTGGGACAAGCCCGCCCAACCCTGTCTCGCCTCCCGATTCCCCTACGGCGAGCCGATCACCGCCAGTCGCCTGCAGCGGGTGGCCGCCGCTGAGGACTGGCTGCGGGGCCTTGGCTTCCAGCGCCTGAGGGTACGCAGCCAGGGGGAGGCCGCCCGGATCGAGCTGCCGGCAGACGAGCTGCCGACAGCGATGGCTGCCCTGGCTGAGCCCGGAGTCCGGGCCCGGCTGGTGGAGGCTTTCCGCGCCCTGGAGTTCGATGCGGTGTCGCTGGATCTCGAGGGTCTGGTGAGCGGCAAGCTCAACCGCAGCATCAGGCGAGGCTGAGCTCGATCTCCAGGGGGTCGCGGGGGCTGGCCTCGATTGAGGTGGGCGTTTCCCTGCGGAAGCTGGTCAGCTTGTGATGGCCGGCGCCCAGTTCCTCCCACAGAATCTGGCAGGCCCGCTCGGGCATGGTGTGGTCGCCACAGGTGAACACATCCACGGCGGCGTAGCCCGATTCAGGCCAGGTATGGATGGAGATGTGGGATTCGGCCAGCAGGGCCAGGCCCGTGACTCCCTGGGGTTCGAAGCGGTGGGTGATCAGGTTGAGCAGGGTCGCACCGGCACGCTTGGCTGCTGTCGTGATGGTGTCCCTGAGGAAAGCTTCGTCATCGAGCCGACCGGAATCACAGTCATAGAGCTCGAGGATGCAGTGCTTCCCCACCGCGTCGGTGGTCTCGGGAGCTTGGCTGCTGGTGTTGGCAAGAGATGCGGCTCCGTCCCATCCCGGGTTCGGGTGGAGGCAGGGCAGGCTCTGACTCATCAGAGTGCAGGCAAACAGCACCCAACCATAGAGGCTCCGGGGTCTTTCCGCCACCCTCAGGTTCCCATGGGCACCACCTGGGCATCGCGGCACCAGGCGCCATCGAATGCCTCCAGGTGGGTTGCGCTCACCAGGCACTGGTGGCCATCCCCCACCGCCTCCAGCAGCAGCCGCTGCCGACCAGGATCCAGTTCCGCCAGCACGTCGTCCAGCAACAGCAGGGGCGGCTGCCCCACCACGGCGCCCACCAGGTCCAGTTCGGCCAGCCGCAGGGCCAGCACCAGGGTTCGCTGCTGGCCGGCGGAGCCATGGCGGCGGGCCGGGTGGTCCTGGAGCAGCAGATCCACCTCATCGCGGTGGGGACCCACCTGGCACTGCAGCAGCCGGGCTTCCTCGCGCCGCTGCTCCCGCAGTTGGACCATCAGGTCGGCCCGCCATGCTTCCTCCTGCTCCTCCCCCTCCAGCCGGCTGCCGGGCCGATAGCTCAGCTGCAGCCGGTCGCGGCCGCCACTCAGGCGTTGCTGCCAGCCGGCCGCCAGAGGTTCCAGGCGTGCCAGAGCCCGGCGGCGGCGGCGGTGCAGGCGGGTGCCCACCAGGGCCATCTGCTGGTCGAAGGCATCGAGCAGGGCATCCCGCTGGCCGGCGGCCAGATCGCGGCGCAGCAGCTGGCTGCGCTGCCGCAGCAACCGGTTGTAGTGGCTCAGCAGTGAGCCGTAGACCGGTTCGAGCTGCAGCACCACCCTGTCGAGCCACTGGCGCCGCAGGGCCGGTTCGCCCCGCACCAGCTCCAGATCCAGGGCGCTGAAGCCCACGCAGCGCAGCCGGCCCGGAAGATCGATCTGCCGTTCCAGGCTCTGGCCGTTGCGGTGGGCGGAGCGGCCACCGCGGCGCCGCAGGGTCAGCTCCAGCCGATCCCCCTCACTGGTATCGGCGATCAGCCGGCTGTGGGACTCCCCATGGCTGATCATGTCCCGATCGCTCGGACAGCGGTGGGATCGCAGACTGATCAGCAGCTCGACGGCCTCCAGCAGATTCGATTTGCCGACGCCATTGCGACCCACCACCAGCACCCGGGGTGCCGTGATCGGCAGGTTCAGGGACTGGAGGTTGCGGAAGCTCCTGATCTGAAGCTGGGTCAGCCGGATGGGGTCCAGCGGCGGAGGCTGGCTGATGGGAGGGGGGCGATCAGCGGGTAAAGTAACTCCTGCGGAAGCCAGGCTTCCGTGGGATGGGGGCATGTAGCTCAGTTGGATAGAGCATCAGATTCCGGTTCTGAGGGTCGGGGGTTCGAGTCCCTCCATGCTCGTTCCTGTCCTCAGTGCCCCGGTCGTGTCCACGGCCGGGGTTTCTGACCGGCCTGGCCGGTCAGGGTTGAAGGCGACGACCCATGGCCCGGATGCCGCCGGGATCCAGCACAAACCCTGCCTGGGTCAGGGCGCTGATCGCTTCCGGTGGGGCCGACAGGGAGATGCTGCAGCCGCTGAGCTCCCGGCGCAGTCGCGTCAGGGCCGTGTGCACCAGCACCGCCAGCACCTCGGAGCGACCGGGGTCGGCCGGGTCGCTCAGCAGATCCCAGAGGTTGGCGTTCAGGGCCAGATCGCTGGTGGCCCGCAGGAAGCCCACCGGCCGCTCCGCAGGATCCAGCACCACGAGGTGCCAGAGGCTGCGCTCCAGCACCCGCCTCCAGAGCTCCTCGCTCCTGGGTGGTTCGCCGCAGAGCAGCAGCAGTCGGTTCAGATTCTCAAGGCCCGTCGGGCAGGCCTGGGCCAGCCGGTAGCCGATCCGCAGGGATGGCGGTGGCGGCTGGCTGCGGAAAGGACGCAGGAGGGAGGCGATCGCGGGCGGCCTCCTCAACCGGTGTTGCGCAGACCGGCGGCGATGCCGTTGATCGTGAGCAGGGCACCGCGCAGCAGTTCGCTGCGGCTGTAGGTGCGGCCATCACTGTCGGGCGATGGGTCCATCTCGCTCACGGGCGGCTGCCGGTTCTGCTCCCTCAGCCGGCGCAGCAGGGCCACCTGCAGGAAGCCCAGGGGAATGATGGTGCGGTTGCGGAGATCCACCGAGAGTTGCAGTGCCGGGTCGCCCTCCAGCAGCCGCCCGTGGCCGGTGATCGCCAGCACGAAGTCGCGGGTGAGGGTGAATTCCGCGGCGATCGCCGCGAAGATCCGCTCGAACGATTCGCGGTTCTCGCGACGTCCGAGGGTGGTCACGTAGTGGTGGGCCAGATCCAGGTCCACCTTGGAGAGGGTCATCTCGACCTTGGAGATCAGCATGCGGAAGAAGGGCCAGCGCTGATACAGCAGCTGCAGCAGCTCCAGCTGCTGGGCATCGTGGGCCACCTCGGCCTGGAGGGCTGCCCCCACGCCATACCAGCTCGGCAGCAGGAACCGGCTCTGGGTCCAGCCGAACACCCAGGGGATGGCCCTCAGGCTCGACAGATCCTTGGCCCCGCCACGGCGGCGGGCCGGCCGGCTCGAGATCTGCAGCTTGCTGATCTCCTCGATCGGGGTGATCTGCTGGAAGAAAGCCACCAGATCCGGGTTCTCATGCACCAGGGCCCGGTAGTGGTCGCGGGAGCGGGCGGCCAGCCGTGCCATCAGGGTGTTCCAGCTGGGGGTGTCATCCACCGGCGTGCTCACCAGGCTGTTCTGGAGAACCGCGGTCGTGACCGTTTCTAGGTTGTAGAGGGCCAGTTCAGGCAGGGAGTACTTGGAGGCCAGCACCTCACCCTGTTCCGTGATCTTGATCCGGCCGCGCAGGGTGCCGCTGGGCTGGGCCAGGATCGCCTGATAGGCCGGCCCCCCACCGCGGCCCACCGACCCACCCCGGCCATGGAAGATGCGCAGGGCGATGCCGTGGGCGGTGGCCAGCGACTGGAGCGCGATCTGGGCCCGATGGATCTCCCAGTTGCTGGAGAGGAATCCGGAGTCCTTGTTGCTGTCCGAATAGCCCAGCATCACCTCCTGCAGAGGTTGGTCGCCGCTGCCATCGCTGATCAGCTCCCGGTAGAACGGATTGGCGAACAGGTGCTCCATCACGGCCGGAGCACCCTGCAGGTCTTCGACCGTCTCAAAAAGGGGAATCGCCAGCAGGCTGGACCGGCGGGTGCTGGGATCCACCAGACCCGCCTCCTTGGCGAGCAGCAGCACCTCCAGAATGTCGGACACCGTGTGGCTCATCGAGATCACATAGGTGCTGCAGATCCGGACTCCGAATTCCTGCTGCAGCCGTTGCAGCATGCGGAACACATGGAAGGTCTGGGCGGTGGCCTCGCTCCAGCGGGCTGCCGGTGCCAGCAGGGGGCGGCGGGTCTGCAGTTCCTCGAGCAACCAGGTGATCCGGGCCTGCTCATCCATGGCCCCGTAGGCCACCGGCAGCTGCAGATAGCGGGTCAGCTCGTCGATGGCATCGCTGTGCCGGGTGCTCTCCTGGCGGATGTCGAGGCTGGCGAGACAGAAGGCGAAGATGTGCACCTGGCTCAGCAGGTCACGCAGGGCCTGACACCGCAGGCCGGTGGCATCGAGGCTCTGGCGGATCAGTTCCAGGTCATTGCGGAAATCCTCGGCGGAGGCGTAATGCAGCTCCTGGTCCGTGGACGGGGCCCCATCGTGTCCGATCGGGCCGTCGCAGGGAGATTCCCAGCCGGCGTCGTTCAGCTGCTGGTTGCGATCGATCGTCAGGCTCAGGCGTTCGATCATGTAGCTCAGCTTGAGCCGGTAGGGCTCCAGCCGATAGCGGGTGGCCCGCTCGTCGTAGATCTCGGGGAACCGCAGTCGGTCCATTTCCAGGGATTCGAGCAGTCCCTGGCTCACCTGGCTCCATTGCATCGAAATGCTGAGCTGGTCCCGCAGGTCGTTGAGCGCGTGGCGATAGCGCTCCAGCATCAGTCGGCGCTGATAACAGGCGGTGCGCCAGGTGATTTCCGGCGTCACAGACGGATTGCCGTCGCGGTCGGATCCCACCCAGGATCCGAAGGTGCAGAACGAATCCTGGGGCGGCACCACATCCGGGTAGCTTGCGGCCAGGGCCGAGCGGATGCGCTGACGCAGCTGGGGCATGGCGTCGAACAGCACCTGATGGAAGTAGTGGAGGGCGTAATCCACCTCATCGAGCACCGAGGGCTTGAACTGGTGCAGTTCATCGGTGCGCCACCAGAGCCGGATCTCCTCCTCGAGCTGGTGCCGGATCCGCTCCACGCCCAGGGGGCTGGCGGTGCCGCCGGTTTCCAGCTGCTGGATCAGGGCTGCCACCCGCCGCTGTTTGTGGCGGACCGTGTGTCGCACGATCTCCGTGGGGTGGGCCGTGAACACCAGCCGGATCTCCAGGTCGCGCAGCAGGTTTTCCAGCTGGGCGGGGGGCACGTTGAGGGCGCGCAGGCGCTGGAAGAGTTGCCGGAAGGTGGCGGGGTCGCTCTGGCTGGCCAGGGGGGGCAGGAAGGGGTCGCTGATGATGGCTTCGCTGCCGTTGTCGAGGCTTTCGAGGTAGCTGTCTTCCTCGATGTGCTGCTCGAGAATGTTGATCAGCTGGAAGTAGAGGGAAAAGGCACGGGCGGCGGCGATCGCCTCGGCCAGATCCATCTCCCGGATCAGTTCCACGATGGCCGGACCGTCGACAGCTGGCTGGGGGACTCCCACCTCACCCTGAATGGGGTCACAGAGCTGCTTCAGCCGCAGCAGACGCTCCACCTGGCCCGGGCACTCGCTGCGCAGCACCGCCTGCCAGAGCTGCTCCACCAGCTGCAGGCGCTCACCGAGCAGCCTGCGGACCCCGGGCGTTTGGCTGCTCTGGGTGGGTGGGAGCTGCACGGGGCTGGTCACCGATCCGGATCGAAGCATGATCATCTCAGGGTGGCCGGCGATGCGTCTGTCGCCAGCCATGCGGACAGGGCCAGCTCCTGCTGTTCCAGTTCGGCGGCTTCACGGGCGATGATCGAGGCGATGGCTTCGCCGGCCTGGTGCCGGGCCAGCCACCGCATTGCGGCATTGCCGCCGCCATCGGCCACCGGCAGCAAGGCGGTGGTGAGGGGTGCCAGCACCGGCTCCAGGCCGTGGCGTCGGGCCAGGGGACCCATGGAGCGGAGCGACTCGGCAATCCAGTCGCGCGCGCTGATGGGCCGGCCATCACGCCAATGGGTCAGGCTGGCCTCCAGGCTGGCGCGGGCGGCCGCCCGGTCGTTGGCGTCGGCCAGGTCGGCCAGCACGCTCGCCTGCAGCCGGCTCGCCCGCAGGGGGTCATGCTGCCCTGGTTGGTCCAGCAGCTGCAGCAGACGCAGCTCTGCGAATGCGGTGATCGCCAGCAGCAGCATGGGATCGCTGACCAGATCGCAGATCCTGATCTCCAGCCGGTTGAGGTCGTGGGGTCGGTTGTCGCCGTTCGGGCGCACGGATGTCCACAGATGCCGCACGTTCAGCATGGTGCCGCTGGCCAGCTGGGCATCCATCCAGTCAATGAACTGACCGTGGTCCTTAAACAGCGGCACGCCGGCGGGAGTGATCGGGAACTGCTGCCAGCGCTGGGAGTGGGCCCCGCAGACCTGGTTGTCAAGAAAGGGTGAACTGGCGCTGAGGGCCAGCAGCAGGGCCGCCTCACAGCGCAGCAGGCGCAGGCCCGCGAACAGGTCGGGCATGCTGTCGATGCCCAGGTTGATGTGCACGCTGGCGGTGACGACCCGGGTGCCGTAGGTGCTGGCGATGAATCCGTGGTACGGGTTGGCCGGGTCTGAGCGCTCGAAGCGGTGGCTGTCACCGGTGCTCAGGGTGCTGCCTGGCAGCAGGGTGAGGCCCCGGGGCCGCAGCCACTGGCGCAGCCGTCGGCGGGGTTCGAGCAGCAGCTCCAGCTGGCGCCTGTAGGAGGGGTCGGGCGGGGTGGTGTACTCCAGGTTGCGGTTGTCGGGTTCGGTCACGAACCCGGCCAGATCGGAGGCGGCCTCGGCGGCGCAGCCCACCACGGTGCCGTCGGGACGGCCCGTGTACATCTCCACTTCGAAGCCTTTGCTCAGGGGAGTTGTGGTCACCCGTTTGCCCCCTGCAGGCAGGCCAGGGCCCGCAGCATGCCCCGGGCCTTGTTCAGGGTTTCCTGGAACTCGGCCGCCGGTGAGGAGTCGGCCACGATCCCGGCTCCGGCCTGCACCTGCACCCGCCAGCCGCCCTGCGGATCGGGCAGCACCACCATGCTGCGGATCGTGATCGCCGTGTTGAGGGCACCGGCCAGATCGATCGTGCCGTACACCCCGGAGTAGGGACCACGGGCATCGGGTTCCAGGTCATGAATGAGCTGCATGGCCCTGATCTTCGGGGCGCCACTGACCGTGCCTGCGGGAAAGGCGGCCATCAGCAGGTCCCAGACATCATGGGCCGGATCAAGGGTTGACTCCACTTCGCTGACGATGTGCATCACGTGGGAATAGCGCTCGATGACCATCAGGTCCGTGACCTTCACGCTGCCTGCCACACTCACCCGTCCCAGGTCATTGCGACCCAGGTCCACCAGCATCACATGCTCGGCCCGTTCCTTGGGATCGGCCAGCAGTTCGCGGGCCAGGCGGTCGTCTTCGTCGGCATCGCCGCCCCGGGGCCGGGTGCCGGCGATTGGTCTCAGGGAAGCGCGGATGCTGCCATCGGCGCGGGGTTCGGCGCGCACCATCACCTCCGGACTGGAGCCGATCAGGTACCACTCGCCGAAACGGAAGAAGGCCATGTAGGGAGATGGGTTGACCATCCGCAGGCTGCGGTAGAGATCAAAGGGATCCCCGTCGACCCGGGTTTCCAGCCGCTGGCTCAGCACCAGCTGGAACACATCGCCGGCACCGATGTGTTCCCGGGCCAGATCCACGGCCGCCTCGAATTCCCGCCGTTCCCGGTTGCTGGTGGTGGCCACATCCGCTGCGGGATCATCCAGCCAGCGCAGCGGGGTGATGCCGGCGGGCAGGGGCTGGTGCATCTGTTCCTCCAGCCGGGCGATGCGGGCCGCGGCATCGAGCCAGGCATGCTCCGGATCGCCATCGTCGCTGAGGTCGGCGTAGGCCACGGCCGTGATCTGGCGTTTCACCTGGTCGTACACGATCAGGGTGTCGGCGAGCATCCAGCAGCCATCCGGCGGCCCGGCGGGATCCGTGCCGTGCACCGGCACCGAGGGTTCGATCCAGCGGATCAGTTCATAGCCCCAGAAACCGAACAGCTGACCCAGCGGCGGTAAGCCGCTGACGGGAGCCGGCCGCAGCCCCGCCAGGCACTGGCGCTGCAGGGCGAACGGGTTGCCCTGCAGCTCATCCACGCGGCCGTCACGCCAGAGGCGCTCTCCCCGTTCCCCCCGGCAGGTGAGGGTCCAGAGCGGATCGCTCATCACGAAGCTCCAGCGGCCCACCTGTTCGCCACCCTCCACCGACTCCAGCAGCACCCCATGGCGATGGCCCGCCCCCACCTTCAGCCAGACGGTGAGTGGGGTTTCCAGGTCGGCTGGCCAGCGTTTCCAGAGGGGAATGAGATTGCAGCCGCCACCGCCGATCGCTTCCCGGGAGGCCCGTTCCACGAAATCCTTGCGCCCGGGGCTGGGCTGGGAGGTCCCGCCGGGGAACGCACTGGCCTGGGGAGCAGGGGGCATCGCGGTGGTGGGTGGGCAAAAAAAACGGGGCTCCCCGCCCCGCAGTTATACGACCCGGCAGGAGGGAAAATCAGGCGTTGTAGGTGGCCTTGCCGGTGAACTTGAGGCTGGAAGGCTCGGGATTGGCGCCGATGCGGCGAGGGTTGTGACCCACCATGGAACGGCCTTCGTTCACTTTTTCAGGGAACACCCCATCTTTGGGATGGAGGAACTCAGTATCGCCGCCAGGATAGATCCGGTAAATCTTGTAATCTTCGATCCGGGGCTTGAACTTGGTCCGCAACTGGGTGCCGAGAGCCAGGCACTGCTCTTTGCGGGCGAAATACATCAGATTTTCGCCGGCGTTCATCTCGGCTGCACCACCTGTGGGCAGTTCAAAAGCCTGGGCCTGGCTGCTGGTCCAGGTGATGGCATATTTCTCCTCGGTTTCGGCGGCGTTCAGCAGGCCGCCAGTGCTGCCGATGTACTTGGGGAGTTGACCACTCAGGGTCTGTGGAGACATGGCTCGAGGACCGGTTTCAGCCGGAAACTAGCACCGCTCCCCAGCTCCGGACCGGGGCCCTCCAGGCACTCTTCACACCCGTCAACATTGCCGCCACGGGGTCAGCAGGCCGGGAAGAACACCGTCAGGCTGTTGTCGCCCCGTTCGGTGAACCGGCCCCCCAGCCGGTGGAACAGTCGCTGGGTGGCCTGCCGACTCAGTTGCAGGCTGCCGGTGGCGGGGTTCCAGCTCAGCACCGGACCCACCGCATGGCGCTCGCCGGGGTCGCTGGAGGACCCCTCGCCATCGCTGCCTCTGGAACCGGTGTCGACGCTGCTGAGCTGCAGTTTCAGCCGGGACCCGGCCGGTTGCAGCCGCAGGCGCACATGGCTGCCGGCCGGCAGGCTGCGGCAGAACCGGTCCACCAGCCCGCCCAGCATGGTCTCGAGCCTGACCGGGTCGCTGAGCACCGGCGGCAGTCCGGGGTCGATCCGCACGTCGAGGCTCAGATCCCGCCGTGCCAGCTGGCGCTGCCACAGGGGTTCCAGGCCCAGCACCAGCTGGCTGAGGTCGGTACGGGCCAGTTCGCTGGCGCTCAGGGGCTGTTCGGCCCCCGGCTGGCGTTGCTGTTCAGCGGCCAGGAAGATCAGGCCGAACCGGTCGATCTGTTCGCTGCATTCCCCATCGATCTGCTCCAGCCTCTGGCGCACCAGGCGGGTCAGGTCCGGGCGGCGCAGCAGGGAGCGGATCAGGGTCCGGATCGTGGCCAGCGGTGTCCGCACCTCATGGGTGAGCGCTTCCAGCAGGGCCAGTTCGCCGCTCAGGGCCCCAGGCCCCGGGCCGGGGGGGGGCGTGTCATTGCCGGGTCCCGGCAGCAGGGGCTGCAGGGTCAGGCTCGCCGCCATGCCCGCCAGCCGCTCCGCCACCCGGGGCCAGAAGCGCAGGCCCTGGCCGGGGTCACTGCGCAGTGGACCCAGATCCTGCAGGCAGCGCCCCAGGCAGGCGGCCTCCTGCGGGGCGTCCGCCTGCAGGCGGCGGTCCAGCAGGTCCAGCACGGCAGCGATCACGTCCGGTTCGAAACGGACCGCCAGCCTCCGCTCCCCTGCCGGACCCTCCAGGGCCATGGCCACCTGCAGGCCTGGGGTGATCAGCACGAGCAGCGGATCGGTGCCGTCGCCCGTTTGCAGGGGCAGGCGGGTGAAGCCTGACGCCAGACCGGTCTCGGGGCTGTCGCGGCGGTGTGGTGCGGTGGGCAGGAGCGGGGCGCCGCCCGGCAGCAACTGGCCCACGGCTTCCGGGGCCCACACCCAGCCCTGCAGGTTGCGCAGCAGCTCCGGGGCATAGAGGGCGGGCAGGGGCGCCGCCAGCCAAACCCCCTGCAGCCCGGCGGACCGGGGCAGCAGATCGTCCTGCAGGGTTTCCAGGGCGGCCCACCAGAGCCGCCGCGCCCGGTCGTCATCGGCCCTGCCGGCAGGCACGTCCCGGGCCAGGCGCTCCCGCACCGTCTGCAGGCTTGGGTTGGTCACCGGCGTCGACGGCCCATCTGCAGCCCCTGGTGGGCCCGGCGGGCCACCGAAGCCACCAGCCCCAGGGCGATGAAGTTCACCAGCAGGGCTGAGCGGCCGTAGCTCAGAAACGGCAGGGGGATGCCGGTGATCGGCCCGAGGCCGATCGTCATGTTGATGTTGACCGTGACCTGGAACATGACCATGGCGCCCACGCCCACCACCACCAGCGACTCGAAGTCGGTGCGGGCCTTGCCGGCGATCTGCAGCAGTCGGGCCATCAGAATGGCGAAGCCGCTCACCACCAGGATCGAACCGAGAAAGCCGGTTTCCTCCCCGAGGGCACTGAAGATGAAATCGGTGTGCTGCTCAGGGATGAAGCGCAGCTTGGTCAGCACGCCGTTCATCAGGCCGGTGCCCCAGAAGCCCCCCGAGCCGATCCCCACCGTGCTCTGCAGCAGGTGGTAGCCGCCGCCGAGGGGGTCCTGGGAGGGGTCGAGAAAGAGGGTGAGCCGTGCCCGCTGGTGGGGCCTGAGACCGTGCTCCCAGAGCCAGGGGGTGAGGGCCGCCACCGCAGCCTGAACGGCGAGACAGATTGCCAGGGCCCAGCGCTTCCAGGGCAGGGAGCGCCAGGCCACCACGGCCATCAGGGGGATCCAGGCCACCAGTCCCCAGGCCAGGGTGCCAGCCAGGATCGCACTGATCAGCGGCGACACCAGCAGCACCACCCAGGCCGCCGGCATGCCCGACCAGTACATCATGGTCAGGCTGAGCGCGCCGAACACCAGTGAGGTGCCGAGGTCGGGCTGAACGAAGATCAGCAGCCAGGGCAGGCCGATGACCGCCAGGGGCCGCAGCAGATCCACCGGCCGCTCCACCGGGAAGCGGGCCAGCACCCGGGCCAGCAGCACAATTGCCGTCAGCTTGGCGAATTCGGAGGGCTGCACGTAGAAGCCGCCGATGTTGATCCAGCTCTGGGCGCCCAGAGCCGAGGTGCCCACCAGCCGCACCGCCACCAGGCTGGCGATGGTGGCGGCGTAGATGGGCCAGTGCAGGTTCTCGATGCGCTGCAGGGGGAAGCGGGCGATCAGCAGGGCCACGCCCATGCCCACCCCCGCAGTGATCCAGTGCTGATACCAGTCGGCATATCCGGCCTGGCGCTGGGTGCTGGCGATGAGTCCGCCGGCCAGCAGCACCATGGCCAGGGGGATGCCCCACAACGTCAGATCCACCCCCTCCAGGGGGCGCCGTCGCCGCCGACCGGACCCGGCGAACAGGCTGCGGCCTCCAGCCGGGCCGGCCATCTCAGCCGCCCGTCGGGCAGGCAGCCCCGAGGCGCTCCGCCAGGCCGATGAAGGCCCGCGCCGCTGCCGACTCCGGGGTGGCGAGCACCACCGGCTGGCCGCTGTCGCCCCCCTGGGCCACGGGCAGTTCAAGCGGCAGTTCCGCCAGCAGCGGCACACCAGCCTCATCCGCCAGCCGGCGGCCGCCGCCGCTGCCGAACAGGGCGTAGCGGCGATCGGGCGCATCGGGTGGCACGAAGGCGCTCATGTTCTCCACCACGCCGAGCACCGTCACCCCCATCTGCACGAACATGGCCAGGCCCCGGCGGGCATCCTGCAGGGAGACCTGCTGCGGCGTGGTCACGATCACCACCCCGGCCATCGGTACCGCCTGGGCCAGGGTGAGCTGGGCGTCGCCGGTGCCGGGCGGCAGGTCCACCACCAGCACGTCCCTCTCGCCCCAGTCCACCTGATACAGAAACTGGCGGAGAATGCCATTGAGCATCGGCCCCCGCCAGATCACCGGCTGGTCGGGATCGATCAGCAACCCCATGGACACCATGGCGATCCCGCACGACTCGATCGGAACGAGCACCTGCTCCCCGCCCTCCCCGCGCACGGCCGGGGTGCGGTCCGCCACGCCCAGCATGGTGGGGGCGTTGGGGCCGTAGATGTCGGCGTCGAGCAGCCCCACCCGCAGTCCCTGGCGGGCCAGGGCGCAGGCCAGATTGACGGCCACCGTGCTCTTGCCCACGCCTCCCTTGCCGCTGCTCACGGCGATCACCCTGGCCACGCCGGGGATCGGGCGCCGCTCCGGCACCTGAGCCGGGCCATGGCCCGCTGCACCGATCGGTGCCCCCGTTGCCGGGGTGGCCAGCTCGATCTGCACATCTTCAATGCCTTCCAGGGCCAGCAGGGCGCTGCGGGCCTCCTGGGCGATCCGCTCCCGCTGGCCGGCGGCGAACCCTGGCAGGGCCAGGCGGAACAGGGCCCGGTTGCCCTGGATCCGGGGGGCATCGACCCAGCCCAGCTCCAGCAGCGAGCGGCCGCTGCCCGCATCGACCAGGCCCGCCAGGGCCGAACGGGCTTGCTCAGCGGTGGGCATCGGGCCGTGCAACCAACAGGAAAGCCGGATCCTAGGGGGCCTGGCCATGACGGAGCCTCACGGGGACTTGTGCGGACCCCCCACCGGCTGGAATGGTGTTCCGAAACCCAGCGCCCGGGGCGCCCGATCCGCATGACGATGCCTCCCGCCGATTCCCGCACCAGGGCCCGAGCCCTGCTGATGGGACTGCAGGATTCGATCTGTGCCGGTCTGGAGCTGCTCGACGGGGAAGGGCGCTTTCGGGAGGAGTCGTGGCAGCGGCCCGAGGGCGGCGGCGGCCGCTCGCGGGTGATGAAGGCCGGTCGGGTGTTTGAGCAGGGGGGCGTGAACTTTTCGGAGGTGGAGGGCGACCAGCTGCCGCCCTCGATCCTCAGCCAGCGGCCGGAGGCCGAGGGGCAGCGCTGGTTTGCCACCGGCACCTCGATGGTGCTCCATCCCCGCAACCCCTATGTGCCCACGGTTCATCTGAACTACCGCTATTTCGAGGCGGGTCCCGTGTGGTGGTTCGGGGGTGGTGCCGATCTCACCCCGTACTACCCGTTTCTGGAGGATGCCCGCCATTTCCACCGCACCCTCAAGGCAGCCTGCGACAGCATCGATGGGCGCTATTACCAGGTCTTCAAACCCTGGTGCGACGAGTATTTCTTCCTGCGCCACCGCGGCGAAACCCGGGGTGTGGGTGGCATCTTCTACGACTACCAGGACCCGGCCGGGGCGCTGTACAAAGGTGGGGATGGGGGCGGGCCCGCAGCCGCGGTTTCCCGGGCCATCGGCCCCGTCGGCCACGACTGGCAGCAACTGTTCGATCTGGCCGGGGCCTGTGGTGGTGCCTTCCTGCCCAGCTACGTTCCCATCGTGGAGAACCGGCAGTCACTGGCCTACGGCGACCGGGAACGCCAGTTCCAGCTGTATCGGCGAGGCCGTTATGTGGAGTTCAATCTGGTGTTCGATCGGGGCACGATCTTCGGTCTGCAGACCAATGGACGCACTGAATCGATCCTGATGTCGCTGCCGCCGCTGGTGCGCTGGGAATATGCCTACGCGCCGGAGGCCGGCAGTCGGGAGGCCCTGCTCACCGATGTGTTCACCCGTCCCCAGAACTGGTTGGAGGACGGGAGCCTGGTCGAGCGCTGTTCCCCGTTTCAGGCCGTGGATTGAGGCCCCGCTCCAGGGCCTGGACCACCCGGCTGGCAATCTGTTCCACGGTGGCCGGCCGCCGGCTTGGGTCCCGCAGGGCTGTTTCCAGGGGTGGCTCCAGCTTGCCGATCTCCAGCAGGGCAATCCCCCGTTTCGGCCCCCCCAGTCGATCGCGGAAATTCATCGGGTAGCCCCCGAACTCCTGGGCCAGGCTTTCGTCGATGCTGCTGAACGGCCGGTGCAGCGGTGGGATCAGGCCGGATCCGATTCCGCTGGGCCCATAGGCATCGAAGTGGATTTCCAGGGCATAGCCACCGGCGGCCGCATGGGTGCGGCCCTCACTCCAGTTGGTTCCTGGCGCATCGCCATCGACGATGGTGCGGAAGGGAGGCCGGTGGTAGCGGATGTTGAGCCCCCGCCGCTGGCCGAGGGTGACGACCGCCTGGGCAATCACCATGTTCCAGTAGAGCTCATCGCTGATGCCGGGATACATCGGTGCCGCTCCGGTGATCCCCACGGCGGCGCCGCTGGTGCCGGACCCGCTGATGTTCTGGGAATCGGCGTGGCCGGCCATCACCAGGATCGGCGTGTCGGCCGTTACCCGGCGCAGGCCCACCCAGTCGCGCCCCAGCCGGCTGCGCTGACCGAGCAACGGGTCAACCGACCCCGACCCGGGAGTGCTGGGAACCGCCAGCGGCGGTGCCATGGTGCCCTGGCTCAGTCCTGGGTGGGGCGCCAGCAGCAGGGCGATGGCCAGGCCGGGGGCCAGCGGCCTGAAAACGTGGGCCATGGCGTCAGATGGGCGAGCTCAGCAGGGAGCCGTCGCTGGCCAGTCCGAGGCTGCCTGCCAGTTCCTGCTCCACGGCGATCAGTTCATCCCGGTGGGCCCGCAGGCGCAGGTTGCTGCCGGCCTCTGGATCACCACTGATCAGGCGCAGCTCAAAGCTCTCGGCCCTGGCGGCCCGGCGACGGTAGATCAGGCCGGCCAGGGGGCCCAGCAGCCCGAGCAGCAGAGGCCAGGGCCCCAGGGCCGGCTGCAGCTGGGTCAGCACCAGCCCAAGACAGGTGGCACCCACGGCCCCCAGCAGGGAGAGCAGGATCGCCAGCCACAGGCTGGCCCTCACCTGGCCGCGGAAGCGCAGCAGCCGCCGCTCCGGATCGCCGCCGTCGCCGCTCCAGCCCCGGGCCGTTAGCCAGCCGGTCAGCCCGTCAAGCACCACCTCGGGTGGCCTGGGGGAATGGACATCCACCACTGTGGTTCGGTCCTTGCTGGCGGCCCTCAGGAAGAACACCAGCCCCACGGCCAGCAGCAGGGTCAGCAGCAGGGTGGACCCGGATGTGGGCATGGATCATTGACGGGGCGTGGTGGGGCCATTGTTGCCCACCCGGCGTCCGGGTGCCGGTGCTGGGGCACCATGATCCCAGCCATCGAACTCCCATGAGCCAGTCCACAGGCAGTGGTTCCGCCACCACGCCACCGGCCCGCTTTGCCGTGTTCGATGGTGACATCGACCAGACCTGGCTTGATCTCTACCGACCGGCCCGCGCCCTGGCGATCGACACCGAGGCCATGGGGCTCATCCATGGCCGTGACCGGCTCTGCCTGGTGCAGATCGCCGATGACCAGGACAACGTGTGCTGCGTGCGGCTGCAGCGGGGTCAGCAGCGGGCGCCGCTGCTGCAGGAGCTGCTGGAGTGCCCCGGCATCGAGAAGGTGTTCCACTTCGCCCGCTTCGATGTGGCGGCCCTGGCCGAGAATCTCGGCATCCAGGTGAATCCGGTGTTCTGCACCAAGATCGGCAGTCGGCTGGCCCGCACCTACAGCCCCCGCCACGGGCTCAAGGAGGTGGTCAATGAGCTGGTGGGGGTCGAACTCGACAAGCAGGCCCAGAGTTCCGACTGGGGCCGGGTCGAGGAACTCACCGAAGCCCAGCTGGCCTATGCGGCCGGCGACGTGCGCTGGCTGCTGCCGGTGCGCGACCAGCTGGAGACGATGCTGCGCCGGGAGGAGCGCTGGGAGCTGGCCCGGCGGTGCTTCGCCTGCCTGCCGGTGTTCGCCGATCTCGATCGCCAGCGCTTCGGCAGCATCTTCGAGCACAGCGAGGGGCGCCGCTGAGCCATCGGCAGTGCCGGCCTGCCCAGTCGTCGGCCATGAATTCAGTCTTCGGTCATGAACTGGTCATCCCTGCCCACGGTGCCCAGCTGGGCCGTGAGCAGTTCGGTGATCGGCTGGGCCGCCGCCTGGGTCTCCGCCAGCAGGTGTTCAGCCAGGGCCCGTTTGTCGGCACTGTCGCGCAGGCCCGCCTGGGCTGCCCGCACATCCACCTTGCGGCGAGCGGCAGCCAGGCTCACGCCCATGGCACTGGCGAGCTGGGCGCAGGCCGTGTTGTAGGCCCGATCGGGGATGCCGGCCATCAGAGTGTCATCAGAACGGGAACTGCTGCCATCATCCCTGGCTGCTGGTGCCACCACCCGGTGGCACCAGCAGCCGTTCCGTGACCAGGGCCGCCAGCCGGGCGCTGCCGCCTGCCGCACCCATCCGCCGTCGACCCCGATCGCCCAGCCGATGCCGCAGGGCGTCATCCGCCAGCAGGGTCGCCAGCCGGTCCCGCAGCTCCACCGGTCCGCCGCAGGCCTGCACCGCACCGCCCAGCAGGCGGCTCTGACGGCGGGCGAAGCCGGGGGTGAACTGGGGGCCGGGACCCGGCAGGGAGAGAGCCGGACAGCCCAGGCCCGTGAGCTGTTCGGTGGCGGTGCCGGCGCAGGCCAGCCCCAGCTCGGCCCATGGAGCCCACTCCGGGAAGGTCCCTGGACCCACCAGCAGTTCCAGGCGGTCCCGACCCCAGCGGGCGGCGGCGGGGGGATCGGCATCGACCACAAGCGGCCGGAAGCCGAGACGCAGCAGGATCGGTGCGATCTGCTGTGGGGTCGGCTGGGAGCCGGTGGGCAGCAGCAGGCTGAGCCTGGCCCCATGCGGCGGACCGTCGCCGAGGGCCGACAGCAGCCGCTCCAGATTGCCCAGCGCCTCCGGCATGCGGCTGCCGGGCAGCAGCAGCAGGCGCCGCCGCTGCTGCAGGCTCGCCGGCAGCGGTCGGTGCCTGAACCCGTCCATCATCGGATTGCCAGGGTCGAGCGCCGCCACGCCGTGGCGGCGCAGGCCGCGGGCGGTGAGTCCGTCGCGCACCGCCACCAGCCGGCAGCGGCGGCCCGCCATCAGCCGCCATTCCCAGGGATCCCATTCGCTGCCCTTGCAGCGGTGGTAGCCGTCGGAGGGGCCGGTCAGGCCCCCGGCAGCAGGCGTGGCCCAGGTGTAGTCGCTCTTCGGTGTGCCGATGAAGCCGTAGGGCCCGCCGGCCAGCCAGGCCATCAGCAGCGGCAGCAGATCACCCACCGCCAGCACCGGTGCACCGCTGTGTCCCCACCGGCGCACCAGCCTCAGCTGTTGCCAGCTGAGGCTGGCCAGGCCGGCTGCCAGGTCGGCCATCAGAGCGCGGAGGCTCTGATTGCTGAACCCGCCGCTGGGCAACCGGGCCTGGGGGCCCAGCCTCGCCAGCAGCCCCCGGGCCTCGGCCGCTGCGAAGACCCCACCATCACCCACCAGGGGCAGCACCCGTACATCCACGTCGGGACGGATGTGGTGGAGGGCCTCGATCACGCGCAGGGCGATCAGGTCCTCACCGTGGCCATTGCTCAGGACCAGCAGACGGGGCTGCATGCCATGGCTGATACGATCGGGTCGTAGGGAGTTTGCTCCCTGCGGTGGCGGCATGGCCAAGTGGTAAGGCAGAGGATTGCAAATCCTTTACCCCCAGTTCGAATCTGGGTGCCGCCTCTTCAATCGCCGGGATCTTCCAGGTTGGTCAAGGCCGGCCGGCAAGAGCCTGATCAGGCCAGCAGGCCGAACAGCACGGACAGCAGAGCAAAGCCCATGGTGGCCACCATGGCCAGCAGGGAAGCTGATTGGGGCATGGCGGAGCCTTCTGGATGGCCAAACACTAAAGGGAATCGAAAGTTTCATAGCCATTCCGCCCCCGTCTGTCATGTCCCGTAGCGTCCCGCTGCAGTTCGGCGGTCGCCCGCCAGTGGCCACCCCTGGCGGGGCGCGCTTCACAGTGCACCCGGCCCCGGGCGATCCGGCACTGGCCCTCGGCTGTCGTGGCCTGCAGTTCTCCTGCGGCGCCGCGGCTGCCGGGCCGATCCAGGCTGAGATCGCTCAGGCCCACGGCGCTGACCCTCAGCTGAATGGGAGCGATCAGCCGGCAGCGTTCCTGGCGGCAGTGCAGGCCGTTGGTCGGTGGGTCCAGCACGCCGGCGAAGGTGATCTGCCCCTGGCCCATCGCCGCCTCGCCCATGAACCGGATGCTGAGCACCCCCTGCTGGCGCTGGTCCACCCGCACCAGCTGGCACTCTCTCGTCTGCAGCGGCGCCGTCAGGCTCCACCGGATCGCCAGTCGGCAGTGGCGGGCCGGGCCCTGCCATCGGCCGAAGGCGCCGCCGTCGCCGGCCGCCAGGGCGATGCCCGCCTGAAGCACGGCCCCCACCAGCAGAGGAGTGGTCCTGGCCAGGAGCGGAGCGTGCACGCTCAATAGCCGGAATCGGCCACGCACATCCCCTGGCAACTGATGCCATTGCTGGCGGTCCGACCGCAGTGGCCACAGAGCACCGGCTCCGGGCTTTCGCCGGCAGGTCCGTCGCTGCCTGGCCGGGGAGTGCTGGCCGTTGGCTGCCTCCAGGGGGAGCGGGCTGAGCCCGGGCTGCACGACACGATTGAATGCCTTGACTGGTGGGCTCCGATCATGGCGGCTTGCCACCCGACCCGCCGCTGCCCTGCCCATGCCGTCGGCCACCGCTGGTTCGCTTCCGCCGATCGGCGTGGGCACCTGGGCCTGGGGCAACGCCCTGCTCTGGGGGTATGAACCGAGCCAGGACCCCGGCCTGGAGGCCACCTTTGAACGTTGTCTGGACCGGGGGCTGACCTTCTTCGATACGGCGGATTCCTACGGCACCGGCCGCTTCAACGGCCGGAGTGAATCCCTGCTGGGCCGCTTTGTCGCGGCGGCGGCCCGGCCCCCGGCGACCCTGACGATCGCCACCAAGTTGGCTCCCTTCCCCTGGCGCCTGGGTCGCGGCGGCTTCCGCAGGGCTTTCGCCGCCTCGTGGGAGCGCCTCGGGGGGCGCCTGGACCGGGTGCAGCTGCACTGGAGCACGGCCCGCTATGCCCCCTGGCAGGAGGCCGGTCTGCTCGATGGCCTGGCCGACCTGATCCTGGCGGGCGATGTGGCCCAGGTGGGTGTCTCCAACATGGGACCGCAGCGGCTGCGCTGGGCCCATGCACGCCTGGCCGGGCGCGGAGTGGAGCTGCGCAGTCTGCAGGTGCAGTTGTCGCTGCTGGCGCCCCAGGCCCTGGCCCCGGGCGGTGTGGCGGAGGTCTGCCGGGAGCTCGGGATTGAGCTGATCGCCTACAGCCCCCTGGCCCTCGGGCTGCTCAGCCGCTCGCCCGGATCGCTCGCAGCCCCGCCACCGGGGCTGCGGGGCCTGCTGTTCCGCCGGCTCTGGCCCGCTGCCCAACCCCTGCTGGAGGCCATGGAAGCCATGGCCGGCGGGCGGCCCGGCGGCATGGCTGCCGTGGCGCTCAACTGGTGCCGGGCCCATGGCGCCATGCCGATTCCCGGGCTGCGGAGCGTGGGCCAGGTGGAGGCCGCGGCGGCGGCCTGTGGCTGGCAGCTCGATTCAAGGGAGTGGCAGCAGCTCGACAGCCTCGCCTGGAGCTGTCGGCAGCGCATGCCCGCCAACCCGTTCCAGAGCGCCTGAAGCAGCGGATCAGCCGGCGCTGTCCAGGTGGGTGGTCGGGTCCGGGGTCAGCACCACCGGTAGAGCCGCCGGGCGGGGCTGGGGGATCTCCGGCCGTCGCATGAGCCGGATGACCGGGGTCTCGCCCTGGCCGCCGCTGTCGTCGTCGGCATGGTCGCTGGGTCCGCAGGCCGCAGATGCTTCCTGCAGCAGGGAGTCGAACGTGGAGCCAGGCAGGCGGTGCCGGGCCAGTTCCAGAAAGGCCCGCGCCAGCGATTCGCCGGCGGCTGCCCTCAGGGCAGGGTTGTTGCGGCGCAGATCCTGTTCTTGGGCGATGGCCGCGAGAACGCGTTCCGTCACATCCCGTTTGGTGGTCGCCCGGATGCGGGTGTCCTGTTCGGGTTCGGAGAGGTCTGGCTGGGCCTGCAGTTCCTCGAGACGGCGGTTGAGGCTGTTGAGCACTTCCCGTGCCTCCTGCGCCACCTGAATCAGCTGGCCGTCGGAGAGCCTGGGCAGGTCGGCCACGTAGACCTTGCCGTGGTCCCGCAGGGTGAGGAAGGTGGGGCGTGCGCCCTGAGGGGCCGGGGGCCCCGGATCGCGGGCCGCGATCTCCCGGGGTCGCAGACGGGGTTGCTGGGGGCGCTGGGGAGGAACGGGGCCGGCGGAGCTGCGGCGACGGGTGATGCGTCGGGAGGTATCAAACATCGGTCTTCTTTGACTTATGGAGAACTTTTCGACGTACGGATGGTGTCAATGCAGGCACCGGATTCCGGTCTCGCCCCCTGCAGGATGCGTGGACATCAGGCTCTGCCGGTATCGACAGGCCATTGGCCATGGCTGATGCGTTCCCGCCAGCCCCCAGCCGGGGAACGTACTCCTGAATCATCCAGTGACTTTACGATCCCTGGTCATCTGTGGTGCCCGATGTCTGGTGCGGCAGCCCGGTGAGCGGCTCTTCGCCTTCGGCGCCGATCGGCTCCACACTGCCGATTTCCCAGGCCTGGTGGCCGAGTGCATCGCAGATCCGCAGTGCCGCCGCCACGTTCTCCCTGGCCAGCACCACGGCGAAGCCCACACCCATGTTGAAGGTGTTCCACATGTCGGCCTCGGGCACTTCACCGTGCCGCTGGAGCCAGTCGAAGAGCGGCGGCCGCTGCCAGCTGCCCGCATCGATCACGGCCCGGAGTCCGGGGCCCAGGCAACGGGGCAGGTTTTCCGGCAGGCCGCCTCCGGTGATGTGGGCCATCCCGTGCAGGGGCACCCCCTGCTGCAGCAGCCCCTGCACCAGCGATCCATAGAGGCGGGTGGGGCGCAGCAGGGCCTCGAGCAGGGAGTGCCCCCCGGGGCCGAAGGGCTCCTGCGCCGCCTCCGGCTGGGCATCGAGGATGCGGCGCACCAGGCTGAAGCCATTGCTGTGCACGCCGCTGCTGGCCACGGCCACGATCCGGTCACCGGCCTTCACCAGGCGACCGTCGACCAGCTGATCCTCCTCGACCACCGCCACGCAGAAACCCGCCAGGTCATACCGACCCGGGGGGTAGAAACCGGGCATCTCGGCGGTTTCGCCACCCAGCAGGCTGCAGCCGCTGTCGCGGCAGCCGCTGGCAATCCCCTCAACCACTTCGGCCATCGCTGCGGGTGTCAACCGGCCTGTGGCGATGTAGTCGAGAAAGAACAGGGGGCTGGCACCGCTGGTGATGACATCGTTCACGCACATCGCCACCAGGTCGATCCCCACGTCGTGGTGGCGACCGGCGGCCTGGGCCAGCTCGAGCTTGGTGCCGACCCCATCGCTGCCCGCCACCAGCAGGGGGCTTCGCAGGCCGGCCGGAATCCGGCACAGCCCTCCGAAGCCACCGAGCCCGCCCACCACTTCCGGTCGCCGGGTGGATTCCACGCTGGCCCGGATGCGCTCCACGAAGGCTCGGCCGGCCATGACGTCAACACCGGCCGTCCGGTAGTCCATGCAGATCCTCTCCAGCTTGCTGACCGCTCCGATCCTCCGATGTCGCAGCCACCCGTGGGCCGCCGTCGGGCCCGTCTTGCGGTGGACGCGCTGCGAATCGGCACATCCAACCATTGCTTCGGCTGATCTCACTGATCAGAACGGCTGATCGGCTGACAGTCGGATCGCTGGCCGGCAGCCAGTGCTGACCAGCGGATGCGGGCATATCATCAAATCTGATGAATCTCAGCAGCGGCAGATCTGCGGTTCCGGCCGTTGGTTTTCCGTTACGTTTGCGCCGTTGAGTTCTTCCGCCAGAAACCCGTACGGCCACTTGTCGCCCTGGTGATGCTTCGGCAACCCCGGGATTGACTGCCTGCAAGGACCGCCATTCCGGCAGCCCTTGCGTCGACATCCACCGCTGGACACGGTTCCACTGGACACCGTTTCATCTGGACTCCGTCCCATCGGTCGTCGGCATCGCCAGGGTTTCGATCGTTATGCAACGTTCCTTTCTTCTCGGTGCTTCCGCCCTCATCAGTGGCGTGATCGCGTTTCAGGCCCCCGCAGATGCCGCCGGCACACCGGCCCAGCAGGTCGCCATCCGTGAACTTGAACTGTCCCCAGGTCGGACGTTTGAGCCCACACGCCTCACCCCGCCGATGATGCTGGCCTCCGCTGCTTCCGTCAGCCGCGGCCAGGCCAGCTGGTATGGCCCTGGTTTCTACGGAAATCGCACGGCCAGTGGCGAGACCTTCCGGCCCGGCACTATGACCGCTGCCCATCGCACCTTGCCGTTTGGCACGATGGTCAGAGTCACCAATCTGAGCAACGGCCGCTCCACCGTGGTTCGCATCAATGACCGCGGTCCCTTCCACGGCGGCCGTGTGATCGATCTGGCCCACGGTGCCGCAGTGCAGCTCGGAGTGACCGCCAGCGGCACGGCGCCGGTCAGCCTCGAAATTCTGCGCTGAACGCCGGTTGGCGCTGTTTACCCGGGGGGTCCCAACCGTCAGGATGGCGGCTGGGACCCCTTTGGCGCATCCGTGCACCACTTGAATCCGTGCACCATCTGAAGACGCTGCAGGCCTTCCGCGTCTGGCGGCTCCAGAACCGGGGCCGACCCCTTCACTTCGTGCCCACCATGGGCGCCCTCCATGGGGGGCATGGGGCGCTGATCCGTCGTGCCGCTGTGCCGGTTCCGGACCAGCCGCCACCGGTGGTTGTGGTCAGTGTGTTCGTCAATCCCCTCCAGTTCGGCCCCCACGAGGACTTCGACCGCTATCCCCGCAGCATCGATCGGGATCTGGCCCTGGCCGAGGCAGCCGGGGCCGATGCGCTTCTGGCCCCTGGCCTGAACGACATCTATCCCCATGGACCGGACTCCGTCACCCGCATCTCGCCCCCACCGGACCTGGTCCGCTGCCTGTGCGGTGCCTCCAGGCCCGGCCATTTCGACGGTGTGGCCACGGTCGTCGTCCGCCTGCTGGCACTTGTGCGCCCTGATCGACTGCTGCTCGGCGAAAAGGACTGGCAGCAGGTGGTGATTCTGCGGCGCATGGTCCGTGACCTGGGTCTCCCCGTGGTGATCGAGGCCATGGCCACCGTTCGGGAACCCGACGGTCTGGCCCTCAGTTCCCGCAACCGTTACCTCAGTTCCGTCCAGCGCCGGCAGGCAGCTGCCTTGCCCCGGGCGCTGGAGCAGGTCCGCAGCGGCTGCCTGGCCGAAGGGGCCGACGCCGATGCCGATCCCATCACCGCCCAGGTGCGTCGCCGGTTGGAGGTTGCCGGCCTCGATGTGGACTACGTGGCGCTCACCCAGGCGCATAACCTGAAGCCAACGCAACGGGTCGATGGGCTCGTGCTGCTGGCCGCAGCGGTTCATTGCGGCCCTGCCCGTCTGATCGACCACGCCTTCCTGATGTCGCGCTCTCCGATCGTTGCCATTGATGGGCCCGCCGGTGCCGGCAAGAGCACGGTGACACGTGCCTTCGCCGAGCGTCTGGGTCTGGTGTACCTCGACACGGGGGCCATGTATCGGGCCCTCACCTGGTGGTTGCAGCGCCAGGGCGTGGATCTCGGCGATGCCGCCGCCATAGAACCGTTGCTGCCGGGCCTGGATGTGCAGCTTGACGCCGGTGTGAATGGTCAGCAGCAGGTGCGGGTGAACGGACAGGACGTGACCGAGGCGATCCGGGCCCCCGAGGTCACGGCCGCTGTCTCCCAGGTGGCCGCCCACGGCTGTGTGCGCGCAGCCCTCACCGCCCAGCAGCGACGGTTCGGTGAGCGGGGGGGGCTGGTGGCGGAGGGTCGCGACATCGGCACGGCCGTGTTTCCACAGGCCGAGCTCAAGGTGTTCCTCACGGCCACGGCTGCCGAACGGGCCCGGCGGCGGGCGGTCGATCTGCAGCAGCGGGGTTATGCGGTACCACCGCTGGCCGAGCTTGAGCGCCTGATTCTCGAGCGGGACCACAGCGATTCCAGCCGCGAGGTGGCGCCGCTGCGCCAGGCCGAGGATGCCGTGGAACTGATCACCGACGGTCTGACCATCGACCGGGTGATCCAGCTGCTGGTGGACCTGTTCCGGGAGCGGGTGCCGGAGGAGGCATGGCCCGCTCAACAGGGGCGCAGTTGATCCAGCAGTCCAAGGCAGGCATCTTCCAGTAGGTCGAGCACCTCCTCAAATCCCTGGGGGCCTCCGTAATAGGGATCCGGCACCTCCTGAACCCGCCAGTGGCGGCAGTGGTCCACCAGCGGTTCGATCCGGGCCCGGGGGGCTGTCAGCTGCCGTTCCAGGGAACGCACGGCCTGCAGGTTGTCGTGGTCCATGGTGAGGATGCGGTCGAAGCGATCCAGGTCCGCCGGTGTGATCTGGCGTGCCCGGCTGACCAGGTTGATGCCCCGACGCCCGGCAGCGGCCTGCATGCGCCGGTCCGCCGGCTTGCCCACATGCCAGCCACCGGTGCCCGCGGAATCCACCTCGAAGTGATGCTCCAGTCCCTCCCGGGCCAGCAGCTGCAGAAACACTCCCTCGGCGGCGGGCGAGCGACAGATGTTGCCCAGGCAGACAAACAGCAGCCGGGTGGGTTGGGCAGGGCTCATGGCACGGGCAGGCGATCCAGGGCCAGCCTGGCGCGCAGCTGAACCACGGGGGCGGCCTCCAGGTCGGCGGCCGATCCTGCGGCCAGCTGCTCCAGGGCCTGCCGCACCCGTGGCCGATGGGCTCCATCATCAACGGGTGCCGCCAGAGCCAGGGATTCCAGGCCGGCCGCCACCGCGTAGCGCACCACCCATTCGCCATCGCCGGTGGCGGCCTCCAGTGCCAGCAGGCAGCGTTCGCGAATGGTGGATTGCTGCTCGGCAGGCAGGCCGTTCAGGTGCAGTTGCCCCAGGCCCCGGGCCGCCGCCCTTCGCACGCTCGGACCCACATCGGTGGCGAGGGCGTCTTCGAGCACGGCGAGGCCGCGCACATCGCCGATGCCGGCCAGGGCCCGCACAGCCCAGGCGCGGGCCCCGTAATTGCGGGGATCCAGCTGGTCCAGCAGAGCGGGTACGGCTTCGACACCAAGGGCGATCAGCCCCTCGACCGCCGCCACGGCGGCCCCAGGATTGTTGTAGCCCAGCACCTGCACCAGGGTTGGGGCGGCGGCCGCCTGGCGGCTGGCCGCCAGGCTCCTGGTCGCCTGCACCAGGGCTTCGGCCGAGTCGGCCTGCTCCACTGCCTGCATGAGGCCGTCGATCGCCGTGGTTCTGGTCGGACCGGTCACAGCAGGGCGTCCATGCAGGCCAGCAGCTGCTCCAGTGCCGGTTCGCCCTGGCCGTGTTCCACCAGGCCACGCAGGGCGATCAGTTTGAGGCTGTTTTCCGCCAGGGTGGCGGCGATCGGTTCCAGGGCCGGTCGCCAGCCCGCCGCCCCCAGGTCCATCAGAGCGGCACGGCGCACCTGCAGCTGGGGGTGGTTGAGCAGGCTCACCAGCAGGCTCCCCCAACGGTCATCCCCATGGAGCTGCAGCATGGCGCGGGCGGCCGCACTGCGGATCAGGGGCCGCTCGTGGTTCACGAACGGTTCCACCACCGCCAGCACATCGTCTGATGCCACGCCGATGTCTCCCAGGGCTTCCAGCAGGGCCTCACAGGGTTCCCGCAGGCGGGCGCTGCCGGGCTGTGGTGCGCCGGCGACGGCTGGCCCCCCCGCCAGCCGCCCACAGAGGGCAGGCACGGCCTCGCGGGCCTTGAGCTCGCCCAGTGCCCTGGCCACCGCTTCGCGCAGGCCATCGTCGTCGTCATGGAGGGCCTCCAGCAGGTCGGGAATGGCTGCTGTAGCCGCAGGCGCCAGCTTGCCGAGGGCCCTGGCGGCGTTGCGAGCCACGGCGTTCTCCTCAACGCCTGAGCCGGGATCGCGTGCACGCCGCTGCCTCAGGGCCTGGCGCAGCAGGGGCACCACCTCGGGATGGCGGCTGCGGTTGCGCCCCAGCCACCAGGCTCCGTAGTACTGCTGTGAGGGGTCCTGGGGGTTGCGCAGCCGCTCAATGGCTTCCCGTTCGTCGATCGGGTCGCCGGCGGCGGGGGCGTTGCTGGCGGAGAGCATGGGAACTGCTCTGGGCAGGATTCAGGTTACGCAGGGGCGTGCCGGCCACTGCAAAGAAAAGGGCCCCTTGCGGGGCCCTGAGAAGGGATCGGGAACGCGATCTGCTCAGACGAGAGCGTTGATGGCGTAGTCGATGTAGTTGTTGGCGATGACGCCGGGGTCGCCGGAGATGCCGTGGTTGGCCTTGATGTAGTTCA
>JBKDDA010000047.1:0-2581 GCA_046313055.1 Synechococcaceae cyanobacterium
GGGCTGGGCGCTGGATGGGTCGATCAGCCTCGCTGCCCAGGAGTCATTTCAGCTTGACGGGGAGCCTGAACCCCTGAAGGAGCGGATCAGCCAGTGGGCAGCAGGTGATTTTGAGCGACTGCCGCCGGTTGAGCTGCTGCCGGCAGAGGCCATGGCCGGCGCCGCCGGGGCCTACGCAATCCAAAGTGGCACCATCTATCTCAATGCCGACTGGCTGCTGGGTGCCAGCCCAGCCCAGGTGCAGGCGGTGCTCAGCGAGGAGCTGGGGCACCACCTGGATGGCCTGCTGAACACCAGCGATACGCCCGGCGATGAAGGGGAGCTGTTTGCGGCCCTGCTCCATGGCAATGGGATGGTCAGCGCCGAGCAGCGCCAGCGGTTGCTGGCGGAGAACGACCACGGCAGCGTGCTGCTCAATGGCGAGCTGCTGGCGGTGGAGCAGGCCAGCGTGGTCAGCACGGCGATACCGGTTGCCTCTCCAGTGCGCACCCCAGGGGAATACCGCAATTGGTTCGCTTTCGCGGCGCTCAAGGCTGATGGTTCCGTCGTCACCTGGGGTGACCCCCTTTTGGGCGGCGACAGCAGTGCGGTGGCTGGTCAACTCAGCTCTGGCGTCAGCCAGATCTTCTCCAATTCCGGCGCCTTTGCGGCACTCAAGACCGATGGCTCCGTCGTCAGCTGGGGCGACCACAACCGTGGCGGCGATAGCAGTAGTGATTACACCAGTGTTATCGGGGGCGTGACCGGCCAACTCAGCTCTGGTGTCACCCAGATCTTCTCCAATCCCTACGCCTTCGCCGCGCTCAAGGCCGATAGCTCTGTCGTCATCTGGGGTCACCCCTCTTTCGGCGGCAGTAGCAGTGTAGTAGACAGTCAGCTCAGCTCAGGCGTCGCCCAGATCTTCTCCTCTGGCCAGAGCTTTGCGGCACTAAAGGATGATGGGTCAGTCGTCACATGGGGTGACCGCATCAATGGCGGCAACAGCAGTGCAGTGGCTAGCCGGCTTAGCTCAGGCGTCACCCGGATATTCTCCAGTGAATACGCCTTCGCGGCGCTAAAGGAAGATGGCTCCGTTGTCACCTGGGGGGGTGGCGGCAACAGTGGTGCGGTGGCCGCTCAGCTCAGCTCCGGCGTCACTCAGATCTTCTCCACTGACAGCGACTTCGCGGCACTCAAGGCCGATGGGTCCGTCGTCACTTGGGGTAGCTCCATTTATGGCGGCAACAGCAGTGGCGTGGCCAGCCGGCTCAGCTCCGGTGTCACCCAGATTTTCTCCACTGGCCAGGCCTTTGCGGCACTCAAGGCCGATGGTTCGGTTATCACTTGGGGTTATCCCACCTCTGGTGGCGACAGCAGTGGAGTGGCCAGCCAGCTCAGCTCTGGCGTCATCCAGATCTTCTCCACTGGCCGGGCATTCGCGGCGCTCAAGGCCGATGGCTCCGTCGTCACCTGGGGCGACTCCCTCCTTGGCGGCATCAGCAAAGGCGTGGCCAGCCGGCTCAGCTCCGGTGTCACCAAGATCTTCTCCAATGTCGGCGCCTTTGCAGCGCTCAAGACCGATGGCTCCGTCGTCACCTGGGGTGACCCTTCCTCTGGCGGCGACAGCAGTGCGGTGGCCGGTCAGCTCAGCTCGGGCGTCAACCAGATCTTTTCCACTGGCAGGGCATTTGCGGCGCTCATGGCCGATGGCTCCGTTGTCACTTGGGGGCATTCCTCCAATGGCGGCGACAGCAGTGGAGTGGCCGGCCAGCTCACCAATGTGATGGCCTTTGCCAATCCGTTCACCGATGATCGGCTGATCATTGATTCGCTGCCCAGTATCACCCTTGCTGCCTCCCTTATACCGATGGCAGAAGATGGTGCAGGGAACCTAATCTATACCTTCAGCCGCACGGGCAGCCTGATCAGCGAGCTGACGGTGACCTACACCGTTGCAGGCACCGCCACAGCCGGCAGCGATTACACCGGCATCGATCCGGCTGCCGCCACCAGGTCTGTCGTGTTCGCCCCGGGGGCCGCCACGGCTGTCGTGGAGATCGATCCAATCGCCGACATGGTTGGTGAACTCGATGAAATCGTGGCGCTCACCCTGCTGCCCGCTTCTGGCTACACCATCGGCACCACTGAGGCGGTGGTGGGCACGATCAGCAACGACGACCGGCCCCGGATCACCGGTATCACCACCACCGGCACCAAGCTGGAGCTGCAGTTCTCCGATGCCCTGGTCACCACCGGCCTGCTCGCCAGCCGCTTTGCCGCCACCGTGGCCGGCGTTGCTCGCAGCATCAGCAGCTGGGCAGCGGTGGCCGGTGATCCGACCCGCCTCACCCTCACCCTCTCCGGCGCCGCTCCCACCAGCTCCCAGGCGATCACCCTTCGCTATACCGATCTCACCGCCAGTGATGACCTCACCGGTGTGGTGCAGGACACCGCCGGCAATGACATGGCCACCATCGCTGCACCCGGCCGCAACGCCGACACCTTCTCCTCCGCCGCCAGCGTCACCACCCTCGCCAGCTCCTACACCAACCTGATCCTCACCGGCACCGCCACCGCCGGCACCGGGAACGCCGCTGCCAAC
>JBKDDA010000048.1:0-20179 GCA_046313055.1 Synechococcaceae cyanobacterium
GCCGGCGGCGGCCAGCAGCCCGGGCTCCAGGTCCGGGTCGGCGGAGAAGGCCAGGTCGAGGGCGACCGCGGCGGCCGGGGGCGGAGGTATGGGGCTGGAGCCCGCCATCTCAACCCCCCGGCAGCTGGGGGCGCCCCAGCCAGGCCACCAGCACCAGGAACCCCAGCAGTCCCACGGCCGTGAGGCCGAAGTGCAGCAGGCTCTGGCGGCCCTTGCGCACCATGTTGCGCATGGCCAGCTTCACGAAGCTCGCCGGCGGCGCGGCCGGGGCTGCAGGGGCGGGCTGGGCGGCGGCCGGGCCGGGGCTGGCGGGGGGAGCGCTCATGGCGGGTTCAGGTCTGGCTGGGGTCCAGATTGTCGGGTCCGTTCAGGATGGCGCGGCCGGCTTCAGCCGGTCACCTCCGTGCCCACTTCCACGCCGGCATGCAGCAGGCTCTGGATGAAGGGATCCAGGTCGCCGTTCATCACCCCCTGCACATCGGTGGTTTCGTGCTGGGTGCGCAGATCTTTCACCATCTGGTACGGGTGGAACACGTAATTGCGGATCTGGTTGCCCCAGGCCGCCTCCACGATGTCGCCGCGGATGTCGGCGATCTCGGCCGCCCGCTGCTCCTGGGCGATCACCAGCAGCTTGGCCATCAGCAGGGCCATGGCCTTTTCCTTGTTCTGCAGCTGCGAGCGCTCCTGGGTGCAGCGCACGAACAGACCGGTGGGGATGTGCAGAATGCGCACGGCGGTCTCCACCTTGTTCACGTTCTGGCCGCCGGCGCCGCCCGAGCGGCTGGTGGTGATCTCCAGGTCCTTCTCGGGGATGTCGAGCTTCACCTCCTCCTCGAGCTTGGGCATCACCTCCACCCCGGCAAAGCTGGTCTGCCGTTTGTCGTTGGCGTTGAACGGTGAGATGCGCACCAGCCGGTGGGTGCCCTTCTCGTTGCGCAGATAGCCGTAGGCGTAGCGCCCCTCGATCTCGATCGTGCAGCTCTTGATGCCCGCCTCCTCACCCTCGCTGAGTTCGTCCACGGTCACCTTCATGCCGTGGTCCTCCGCCCAGCGGGTGTACATGCGCATCAGCATCAGCGCCCAGTCCTGGGCGTCGGTGCCACCGGCGCCGGCATTGATGCTGATCACGGCGCCCTCCCTGTCGTAGGGGCCGCTCAGCAGGCGCTCCAGCTCCCAGCGGTCCAGGTCGGCCCGCAGGCCCTGGAGACCCCGGTGCGCCTCCGCCAGCAGGTCGGCATCGGCCTCCAGCTCGTAGAGCTCGAGGGTGGCCTCGCCGTCGGCCACCACGCCCCGCCAGCGGGCCAGCTGCTCCAGCTGGCCCTTCACCTCATCGAGCTGGCGCATCCTGGCCTGGGCCTGCTTCTGGTCATCCCAGAAGCCGGGCTGGGCCGCCAGCTGCTCCAGGTCCTGCTGGCGGGCCTTCAGGGCAGCTTCGTCAAAGGCAGTCCTGGGCCTGGCCCAGGCGGTCGGTGAGCTCGGAGAGGTCGCGCTTGAAATCGGTGAGGTCGAGCAGCGGCGTGGCGGTCACGGCAGGGCGGCACGGATCACCAGACCGTACTCAACGGCTGCCGGTGGTGCCTGACCTCTAGGATCCCGGCTGTTGCAGGGTCTTGCAGATGTCGGCCTCCGTAGAGATCTACACCTGGACCATCTGCCCCTTCTGCATTCGCGCCAAGGCCCTGCTCGATCGCAAGGGAGTGGCCTATACCGAGCATGTGATCGATGGCGACCACCAGGCCCGTGCCGCCATGGCCCAGCGGGCGGGGGGCCGCAGCACCCTGCCCCAGATCTTCATCGATAACCAGGCCATCGGCGGCTGCGACGACCTGCATGCCCTCGAGCGGCGGGGCCAGCTTGATGCTCTGCTAGGCCTCTGAGGCCCGACCCCAGCACCCGTGCCCGCCCCGATGCTGTTTGTGGTCGACCCGGTCGACCGGCTCAACCCCGCCAAGGACTCCAGTGTGGCCCTGATGCAGGCCGCCGCCAGGGCCGGTGTGGCCGTGTGGGTGTGCACCCCCGCCGACCTCTCGGCCCGCCACGGGGCCGGCGACAGCGGCCATCAGGCCTGGGTGCGGGCCCTGCCGATCGGGGTGGATCCCTGGTTCACCGCCGGCCCGGCCCAGTTGTGGCCCCTCAGCCAGTTCGGCCACGTGTGGATGCGCAAGGACCCGCCGGTCGATGAGGCCTACCTCTATGCCACCCACCTGCTGGAGCTGGCTGAGCGCCAGGGCGTGCGGGTGCTGAACCGGCCCGCGGCCCTGCGCGCCTGGAACGAGAAGCTCAGCTCCCTGCGCTTCAGTGCCCTGATGGCCCCCACCCTGGTGGCCAGCCGGGTCGACGACCTGGCCGCCTTCGCCGCCGCCCACGCCGAGGTGGTGCTCAAGCCCCTGGGTGGTCGGGCCGGCCAGGGGGTGGTGTTCGCCTCCGCTGCCACCCCCGGCCTGCGGGCCCTGCTGGAGCTGGTGACCGCCCAGGAGACCCTGCCGGTGATGGCCCAGGCCTTTCTGGCGGGCGTGCGCGCCGGCGACAAGCGGATCCTGCTGGTGGATGGTGAACCGCTGGGGGCCGTGAACCGGGTGCCCGGCGGCGGTGATTTCCGCAGCAACCTGGCGGTGGGTGGCACCCCCGAGGCCACCGACCTCAGCGGCCCCGAACGGGCGATCTGTGCGGCCCTGGCGCCGGCCCTGCGGGCCGAGGGGCTGTTCTTCGTGGGCATCGATGTGATCGACGGCCATCTCAGCGAGATCAATGTCACCAGCCCCACCGGCATCCGGGAGGTGGAGCGCCTGGGGGGCATCCCCCTTGCGGATCAGGTGATCGCCCGGCTGGGGGCCGGTTCCTGAGCCTCGCCCAGCAGGCTGAGCCACTCCGCCAGCGGCAGGGGCCGGCCCAGGGCATAGCCCTGGTAGGCCTGAATGCCAAGGGCGGCGAGCGGCTCGAGACAGCTCAGCTCCTCGATGCCCTCCGCCACCAGCTCCAGCCCCAGCTGGGGGGCCAGGTTGGCGATCAGGCCGACGATCGGCAGGTCGTCGGTATCGCTGTCGAGGGCCTGGATGAAGGTCTTGTCGATCTTCACCACTTCGGGCCGCAGGTTGCGGAGCAGCACCAGCGAGGAGTAGCCCGAGCCGAAGTCATCGAGCGCCAGCCGCATGCCCGCGCTTCGCAGCCGCGCCAGGTTGGCATTCACCAGCGGGTGGGGTTCGAGCATCGTGTGCTCGGTGAGTTCCAGGGTGATCAGCGCCGGGCTGAGCCCCTCGGCGGCCAGGTTGCTGAGCAGCTGGTCCGCCAGGTTGGGTTCCAGCAGCTGGGTGGGGGCCAGGTTGAGGTACAGGCCCAGGCCAGGCTGGCGCGCCTGCAGCTGGCGGTAGCCCGCCAGCGACAGGCGGATCAGCTCCCAGCCCAGCAACGGCATCTGCCGGTGCTGCTCGGCCACCTGCAGAAACAGCCCTGGATCGATCCAGCCCCGCTGCGGGTGCTGCCAGCGGGCCAGGGCCTCCACCGCCAGCCGTTCTCCGTGGCGGTTGGTGATCGCCTGGAAGAACACCTGCAGCCGGCCCTGGTGGATGGCCTCGATCAGGTCGGTGAACAGCTGGTAGTTGCGCAGCTGCGGCACCTGGATCACCTCCTCCGGCCCAATGATCCGGCCGGCCTGGCTGCGCTTGGCCTGATACATGGCCAGATCACAGCGCTGCATCACCGACGCGATGTCGCATTCGCCCGGATCCACCAGCGTGATGCCGATGCTCAGGCTCACGGGGATCGGCAGGTCGCCCACCCGCAGGGGTTGCCCCAGGCAGGCGGCCATGCGCCTGGCCCGCTCCCGCGCCAGGGCCGACAACCGCTCGGGCTGCTGATCCTCCGGGCTCTCCCCCTCCAGGATCAGCACCAGTTCGTCGCCGCCGTAGCGGGCCATGAACGCCTCCGTGCCGACCACGGCCCGCAGCCGCCGGCAGACCTCCGCCAGCACGGCATCCCCGATGCCATGGCCGTAGGTGTCATTGATCACCTTGAAACGGTCGATGTCGATGAACAGCACGGCGAACCGCCCGCCGGCGGCCCGGTGGCGCCGGGCCGTGGCTGCCAGCCGGTCCAGGAAATAGCTGCGGTTGGGCAGCTGGGTGAGGGCATCGAACAGGGCCAGCTGGCTGGCCTGGCTCAGGAACCGCTGGAAGCGTCGGCTCACCAGTTCCAGCTGGGCAGGGTGGCGGTCGGCCCGCCAGGGCAAGCCGCCGGCCGCCGGTGGCTCGCCCTGGCTGATGCGGCCGAGAATGTCCGGCAGGGTGCTGCCGTCGCGGTCCACCGGCGGCAGCCCATCAAGCAGTGCGTCGAGCTGGCGGCAGGTGCGGCGGATCTGCTGGCCGGTCCGTTGCTCCACCCGCCGCTGGCCCAGCCGCTGGCCGCGGCGCTGCAGCAGGGCGGCGGCCCGCAGACCGGCGGTGAGCCCCAGGATCGCCAGCAGCAGGGGCACGTCGTTGAGGAACGACCGCAGCAGGGCCGGTGTCAGCGGTGTGTGGCGCACGGCCAGCAGCTGGTTGGCCTGCCCGTGGATCGGCGGCTGGATCAGGTCGACGTCGGCCGGGCCGGGGCCGTTGCCGTTTGGAACGAGGTGCAGCCGGCCCTCCAGGTGTTCCAGCTGGCGCATGAGGCTGCCGCTGTCGCCCTGGCGCAGCAGCGGCAGAAAGATCGCCAGGGTGCCGGCCGGCGGTGCCTCGGCGGTGTTGTTGGTGATCGCCGTGGCGGTGCCCAGCAGCAGGGCACCGGTGTGGGTGCGGCAGGCCAGCCGCAGGGTGGCCTGCGGGTCGCGGAGGCGGGTTCGGTGCTCGCCGGTGCAGCTGACCAGGTCGGCGAGCGAGCGCCCCCCCCGGGAGGCGCCCTGGGCCAGCAGCGGCGTGCCGTCGGGCCCCAGCATCACCAGCACGGCCCCGTTGTCGAACAGGGCGGCGGTGTTGACCTGGTCCTGGAGGTAGCGGGGGTTGTCGCCGCGGGCGAAGTGGTAGGTGTCGTCCCAGCGGGCCCAGTCGCGGGCATCGCGGCTGCTCACCTCCAGGGCCGTTTCCACCAGCGCCAGGGTGTCGTTGCGCAGCAGCCTGTCCTGCTCGCGCATCAGCGTGCTGCGGTGGTGAATGTGGAGCAGCAGCAGGGGTGACAGGGCCAGCAGCCCCAGCCCCAGCCCCCGGGCGATCAGCCGCCGGCTGGGGGCCAGCACCCGCTCCTCCTTCCACCACGAGCGCAGCAGCCGCCCAGGGCGAAGCGGCCGCGACCAGCCCATCAGCCGCCCACCGCCGCCGGGCGGGTGAGCTGCTGCTGCAGCACCCCGAGCTTCAGGGCCACTTCCTGCAGCTCCCGCTCGGGCACCGAACCGCTCACCAGGCCGGCGCCGGCCGTGAGCTCCAGCTGGTGGCCGTGCAGGCGGCCGCTGCGGATCGCCACCCGCAGCTCCGTGTCGCCCTCGCTGTCCACCCAGCCGATCGGGGCGGCGTAGTGCCCCCGCTCGAAGGGCTCGAGGCTGCGCAGGGCCGCCATGGCCTCCCGCCGCGGCAGGCCCGCCACCGCCGGAGTGGGGTGGAGGGCACCGGCGATCGCCAGGGGGGCCTGGCCCGCCAGGGCGGCGGTGATCGGTGTGTGCAGGTGCACCAGCTGGCCGTGGCGGGCCAGCCGTGGATGGCGGGGCCGGCGGGCCCGCAGACCGGCGGTCTGCAGCACCTCGCTGATCGCTTCCACCACCAGCTCATGTTCGCGCCGGTCCTTGTCGGCCAGCAGCAGCTGCTGGGCGGTCGCCACCGGTGCCGTGCCGGCCAGGGCATCGCTGCGCAGCTGGCCCTGGCGCACCGTGAGCAGCCGTTCGGGTGAGGCCCCCAGCAGGGCCGGCCCCTGGCCCACCTGCCAGAGAAAGCGGCAGCTGCCGCTCTGGTGCCGGCGCAGCCGGATCAGCAACTGCAGGGGGCTCAGCGGCCGATCCAGCAGCAGCTGCTGGCGCACCGCCAGCACCAGCTTGCGCAGCAGGCCACCGTTCACCAGCTCCAGACCCCGGTCCACCACCGCGCGGTAGCCCGGTTCCCAGGCGGAGCTGTGCAGCAGCACCGGATCTGCCGCGGCCGCCGGTGCCACCGGTGCCGCTGCGCCCAGCCGTTGCGCTTCTTCCCACAGCTCCTCGGCCACGGCCCGGGCGCTCACATCGCCGCCCAGGCTGCGCTGCAGCCGCAGCCAGCAGTGGCGGCCCTGGCGGCTGAGCTGCCAGCGGGGCAGCACCGCCTGCACGCCTGCCACGCCATCGCCTTCCTGCAGGGGACCATCGAAGAAGGCGAAGGCCAGCAGCACCCGTGGCCGTGCCAGCGGCGGGCAGAGCTGGGGCGCCGCCAGGCGGCTGAGGCTCACGGCGCTGAAGCGCTGGGCCAGCTCGAACCGCCGCGGGCCGCTCAGCTCCAGGCTGTTGGTGCGGCCGCTGGCCGCCAGGCAGAGGCCGGGGGCGCTGTCCCACAGAAAGCGGAAGCGGTCGCCCTCGGCCAGTTCCGGCAGCAGGGCCAGGGGGTCCAGTGGCGGCAGGCGCAGGGCCAGGCTCAGCACACCATCACCGTCCAGCCGGCGGGCGCCTTCAGCAGCGGCCGCCAGCAGGTCGGAGAAGCCGAGGCCTGGGCAGCTGCTGTCGGGGCAGCCGGTTGTGTCGCTGGTTGGAGCCTGCACCGGGGGTTGGCCGAAGCGGCTGCTCAAATGTATGGGTCCTGCCGCGTGACCCGTTGTCCCTGCCTGCTTCTGAGCACAAGGTCGTCGCAAGCCTTCATGCCCCGGAGGCCGCCGCGGCCGCCCAGCGGCGGCGGCTGTGGCGGGCGGCGATCAAGTGGCCCATGTATGCGGTGGCTGTCATGCCGGTGCTGCTGGCCGCCGGCTGGCGCACCGGCCAGGGTCTGCCGGTGCGGCCCGCCCAGCTGCTGCTGTTTCTGCTGGCGGCCGTGCTGCTGCTGGCCTGGGAAAACCTGGCCAATGATGTGTTTGATGCCGACACCGGTGTGGACCGCCACGGCAAGCCCCACTCCGTGGTGAACCTCACCGGCCGCCGCGACCGGGTGGCCCTGCTGGCCAATGGCTGCCTGCTGCTCGGGCTGGCGCTGATGGCGCTGGTGGCCCTGCGCAGTGCCCCGCAGGTGCTGGTGCTGGTGCTGGCCTGCTGCGGCATCGGCTACCTGTACCAGGGGCCGCCGTTCCGGCTCGGCTACCGGGGGCTGGGGGAGCCGCTCTGCTGGATCGCCTTCGGGCCGCTGGCCACCGCCGCCGGCCTGATGGCCCTGGCGCCCGCCGGGGCGGCCCCCGTGCCCTGGCGGGCGGCGCTGCTGCTGGGTTCGGGCCCGGCCGTGGCCACCACCCTGGTGCTGTTCTGCTCCCATTTCCACCAGGTGGCCGACGATGGGGCCCATGGCAAGCGGTCGCCGGTGGTGCGGCTGGGAACGGCCCGGGCGGCGGCGCTGGTGCCCTGGTTCGTGGCGGTGGCCCTGGCCCTGCAGTGGGCGCCCGTGCTGCTGGGCCACTGGCCGCTCACGGCCCTGCTGGGGGTGATCGGTCTGCCGCCGGCCCGGGGCCTGATCGGCCTGCTCACGGCCTGCCACGACCGGCCGGAGCAGATCACGGGCAGCAAGTTTCTGGCCCTGCGCTTCCAGGCCCTCAATGGCCTGGGGCTGGCGCTGGGGCTGGCGCTGGGGCCCGTGCTGGGGCCGGTGCTGGGGCCCGTGCCGGGCGGCTGATGGCCGGCACCCTGCGGCTGCGCCGGCGATCCTTCGCCTATGCCCTGCCGGTGCCCCTGGCCACGGCCCGGGGAGTGGTGAGCGACCGGCGCGGCTGGCTGCTGCGGCTGGAGGCCGGCGACGGGGCGGTGGGCTGGGGGGAGGTGGCACCCCTGGAGCCGGCGGGCCCCGCTGGCGAGCACGCCGCCTGCGCCGCTGCCCTGGCGGCGCTCGCGGAGGGGGTGCCCCGGGCGGAGCTGGAGGCTGCCCTGCCGCACCTGCCCGGGGCCCTGGCCTTCGGGCTGGGGCAGGCCCTGGCGGAACGCGATGGGCTGGCTGCCGGCGGCTGGCGGCCGGCGCCCCCGTCGGCCTGGCTGCTGCCGGCGGGGGAGGGGGCGCTGGCGGCCCTGGAGCGGGCCCTGGCCGCCGCCCCGCCCGGTGCCGCCGCACCGCCCTGGCCGGCTGCGCTGCCGTTCACGGTGAAGTGGAAGGTGGCCACAGGCCCCGATGCCCAGGAGCGGGCGCTGCTGGAGCGGCTGCTGGAGCGCCTGCCGCCGGCCAGCCGCCTGCGCCTCGATGCCAATGGCGGCTGGGATCGGCCCACCGCCGCCGCCTGGGCCGAGCGCCTGGCCAGCGAGCCGCGGCTGGAGTGGCTGGAGCAGCCGCTGGCGGCTGCCGATCTGGAGGGCCTCACTGCCCTGGCGGCGCGGTTGCCGGTGGCCCTGGATGAATCCCTGATGGCCGATCCCGGCCTGCGGCAGCGCTGGCCGGGCTGGCAGGTGCGGCGGCCGGCGCTGGAGGGTGACCCCCGACCCCTGCTGGCGGCCCTGGCCGCCGGCCAGCCCTGCTGGATGGTGAGCACCGCCTTCGAAACCGGCGTGGGCGGCCGCCTGGTGCAGCACGCCGCCGCCCTCCAGGCCCAGGGGCCCACCCCCACGGCCCCCGGTCTGGCCCCCGGCTGGCGGCCCGGGGGGCCCCTGTTCGCCGCCGATCCCGCCCTGGCCTGGGCGGCGTTGGCGGAGGGGGGGGCATGAGCGGCGGGCGGCGGGCGGTGGACCCGGCAGCGGCCGCCGAGCGGCTCGCCAGCCGGCTGGCGGCCGGGGAGGTGGTGCCCCTGCCGGCTCCCGGGGAGGAGGGGCCGCTGGCGGCCGCCCTGGCGGCGGGCGCCCCGGCCGGGCCGGCGGTGGTGCTCGGCAGTGGCGGCAGCAGCGGTGGTCGGCGCTGGATGCAGCTCGATCTGGCGGGTCTGGAGGCCGCCGCCGACGGGGTCGGCCGCTGGCTGGCGGGCCAGGCCATCGATCCGGCCGCCTGCCTCTGCCTAAATCCCCTGCCCCTGCACCACGTGAGCGGGCTGATGCCCTGGCTGCGGGCCCGCCGCTGGGGGGCCGGCCTGCGCTGGCTGGCGCCCGCGCTGCTGCGTGATCCGGCGGCGCTGGCGGAGGCCTGCCCGCTGCCGAGCGACCGGCCGGTGCTGCTCTCGCTGGTGCCCACCCAGCTGGGGCGGCTGCTGGGCCGGCCGGAGGGGGCGGCCTGGCTGGCGGGTTGCCGGTTGATCTGGCTGGGTGGTGCCGCCCTGCCGCCCGAGCTGGCGGCCGAGGGGCGGCGGCTGGGGCTGCCGCTGGCGCCCTGCTACGGCAGCACCGAGACCGGGGCCATGGTGGCGGCCCTGGCGCCGGAGCGCTTTCTGGCCGGCGAGGCGGGCTGCGGCCCTGCCCTGCCCCATGCGGCCCTGCGCCTGGATCCGGCCAGCGGGGCCGTGCAGGTGCGCAGCGCCAGCCTGGCGGTGGGGGAGCACGCCGCCGGCTGCTTTCAGCCCCTGCCGCTGGCGGCTGGCTGGTGGAGCAGCGGCGACCGGGGCCGGTTCGGACCCCATGGGGGCCTGGAGCTGCTGGGGCGGTTCGATGGGGCGATCAGCAGCGGCGGCGAAACGGTGTTTCCCGAGCAGGTGGAGCAGGCCCTGGCGGCGGCGGCCCGGGCGGCGGGGCTGCCCCTGCGCCATCTGCTGCTGCTGGCTGAACCCGACCCGCTCTGGGGGGAGCGGCTGGTGGCCCTGGTGCGGGCCGAGGCGGCGGGAGATGCGGCCGCGGCGGCCCTGATCCCGGCCCTCACGGCCCTGGCGGCCGCCCTGCCCCCCAGCCAGCGGCCGCGGCGCTGGCTGGCCTGTGCCGATCTGGCCCCCACGGCCCTGGGCAAGTGGCAGCGTGCAGCCTGGGGCCGTGTGCTCGCGGGCCAGGGCTGAGTGGGGTGGCGGTACCCGCCAAAAGCTCTGAAACCGTGGATCGAGCTATGTTGAAGAGTGTTTGATTCTGATTCGGTGATCTTCACCATTCCTGGGATCCTGCGCCGGCCCCTGGATGGCACCGATCAGGCCGATCGTGTGCTCGGCGATCCCCGCACCGGCGGCTGGATTCAGAATGGTTTCTATGATCAGACTCCCGTGCCGATCAGCCTGCGCGGGGGCAACGACCGGCTGCGTGCGGTGGCCACTGCCGATCGCGCCACCGGCCTGCTGGCCTTTGGCCTGATCGACACCGGCGGTGGCCATGACCGGCTGATCGGTTCCGGAGCGCGAACGGGTGTGCAGATCGCCGAAACGGCCCTGCGCACCGGCCCGGGCCGTGATCGGTTGACCGGGGTGGGTGATGACACCGCGATCGCCGTCGGCATCCTCCGCACCGGCAGCGGCGGTGACTGGATCCAGGCCTTTCAGGGCCGCACGGCCCTACGCCCGCAGATCGGCCTCTCCATTGCCCTGGGCCAGGTCAACACCGGCCAGGGGGCCGATCGGGTCAGGGCCTGGGGCCGGCGGGCCGGCCTGACCCAGGGCGATGGCGGCCTGGCCACCGCCGCCGGCAACGATCTGGTGGACGTGCGCCATGGCGGGCTGACCACCGACGCCTTTTCCCCCGTGCGGCTGGGCCAGGGGAACGACCGGTTCATCGGTTTCGCCACGGCGGGGGCCGGCAGGGCCGAGCTGCATGGTGGGGTGGGGCGTGACACGCTCGTGCTGCCCAGGGGCACCTACCGGATCCTCGGCAGCGTGATCGAAGCTGGCGACGCCAGCCTGCGCGCCATCAGCTTTGAGCGGCTGGCGGGCCTGGAGGGCGGTGTGCTGCCGTTTGCCGCTGGCAGCCTGGTGGTGGATGGGGGCGGCATCCGCTGGGTCTGACCGGCAGGGTGGACCCGGGCCGCTGACAGCGGTCGCCTTTGGGTCTACAAGACAACCGGTGAGTGAGTTCTGATGGTTCCCCCCTCCACGATGGTGTCTGGTGATGTGTCCGGGCCGTGGCGTCCGCCGGCCCCCCGGCAGCGCGCCGCCGCGCGCTTCGTGCTGGTGCTGGCGGGCCTGGTGAGTGCCGCCGGCGTGTCGGCGCTGCCCGCCGATGGTCCCCATCCCCTGGCGCTGGTGTGCTGCCTGCTGCCCCTGCCGCTGGCGCTGCTGGCGGGTCGGATCAGGGGTGGCAGCTGAGGTACCAGCCGCCGGTGCCCTGGGGCTGCCAGCGGGGCAGCCAGTTCTTGTAGGAGTAGTGCTGGTGGGCGCCGTTGTGGTTGGCGGGGTAGCCGCCGTTCACCAGGTCGCAGCTGCCGTAGGGGTCGTTCATGATCACGCCGCTGTCGTCGTAGCCGATCACCACGGTCCAGTGACCGCCGCCGGAGGGGGCGGAGGGTGGGCCGTGGTGCAGCCAGCCCACCGCCACCGGCCGACCGGCATCGATCTCGGCCTTCAGGCTCTGCAGGTTGCCATCGGTGTGAAACGAGGCCTGCAGGCCCAGCTGGCGCAGGGCCGCCAGCTGGGCTTCGCTGCTGGTGCTGTCGCCGTAGTGCTGGCGGAGATGGTTGTAGGTGTTCTCGTCGGGCTCCTTGCCCCAGAAGGCCGCCAGCATGGCTGAACTGGCAGAGAAGCAGTCGCGCCAGCCCTGGCCGTCGTCCATGCGGAGCTGGTCGAACCAGGGCACCGTCAGGGGGTTGGCATGGGTGGCGGCGGGGGCCGGCGCGGTTGCCGATGCCAGGCCCTTGCGCCAGAGATCCCCTTCAGCCTGGCGCCGCCGCCGCAGACCTGCCTCCACCGCCGTGCCCGGGTCGCAGTAGAGCATCAGGGCGGCGGGCACGGCGGCCCAGTCCCGGTTGCGCAGCCGCAGGCTGATGGTGTGGAAGTTGGTTTCGTCGCTGTAGAAGTCTTCCCCCAGATTCCAGGCGAAGGAGATCAGGGCACAGCGCTGATCGGCGGCCATCTCGCCCCAGTAGGGAATCGTGCTGCCCAGGTGGCGGGCGCAGGTCTGCACCCCGCTGGCCAGCTGGGCGTCGGCGGCGGTGCGGCTGATGCTGTCGCCGGGGTGCACGGGCCGGCCGTTCAACTGGGTGAATCCGTAGCCGATCGTCCAGGGTTCGCCGCCGCTGGCGGGATCGGGATAGGCATGGTCCACGAACCCCTCGAACTGGGCGATCAGGGTCACGGCAGGTGCGTAGGGGTCGCCGGCGGCGGCCGTGGTGGCGGCTGTGGTGGCGGCGTGCGCCGCAGGGGCTGGGGTGGGAGCTGGAGCTGTTGCCGGGGTCGGTGCGTGGGTCGGTGCCTGGGTCGTTACCGGGGTCGGTGCGGGGGCGGGTGCCTGGGTCGGGGCGGCTGCCGTGGCCGGGGTGCCGGTCGGTTGCTGAGCGGCTGCGGGCGCTGCGGGTCGATGCATCACCGCCAGGGGCGGCTGGTCAGGGCTGGCGATCACCTCAGGTGGAGCGGCACTGATCGCCTGGCCCGCCGCCATCGGCTTGAACAGACTGGAAAACTTGTTGGCGATGTAGGGCGCAAACAGGGTCAGTCCGGCATAGAGAAAGCTGGTCACGGCGCCGGTGCTTGCCGGCATCGTGCAGGTCATGCCGAAGTTGTAGAGGGCAAACACCCCGAAGCCCAGATACAGCAGCAGCAGCACCAGCATGCCGGCCATGGCGATCAGGCGGCTGCTGCTGGGGTCGTGCTGGCTGCTGCCGGGGCTGACGGGCTCGGAGAGGGCCTGGGCCAGCGACCAGCCTTCGGCGCGCAGGCGTCGTTCCATCTGGGCCAGGGCGATCAGGCTGCCCGCCAGCACCGCCACCGCGATGAACTCCACCGGTCGGGGTCCCATCGAACGGCAGCTGCCCTCCGCCAGCTGGCCGGCCTGCTGGGCCAGGGCCGGCAGCGCCAGCGCCAGGCCCGCCAGGGCCAGCAACCCGGCCCGCGTCGGCCGGAGAGGTCGGGGCCTGGCCGAGCGGCTGGGCTGGGTCATCGGACGGGCGGCACCGGCTTGCCGCAAGTCTGGTGCCATCCGGCCAGCCGCGCCATGGCCTCAGCGCCGGGCCGGCCGGCTGCTGCTGCCGCTGTCCCTGCTGGTGCCACTGCCTGGATCACTGCCGGCAGCACTGCCGGCAGCACTGTTGGCGTTGCTGCCCAGCAGCCGGGTGAAGGCGTCCTGGGCCACACTGGCACTGATCTGGAGCCGGGGATCGGGCAGGCTCAGCACCTGGTCATCGATGGCCTGGATCAGGCGCACCACAGCCTCTGCCGAGGTGAGCTGCAGGGGGGGCGAGCTGGCGACCAGGGCCGTTTCCACCTGCTGGTTGGCCAGGGTGCTGTTGAGCCGCTGCAGAAGGATGTAGTAGCTGTGATAGTGGTTGCGCGCAGCCGTGCTGTTGCTGTGCTGTTCGCCGAGCTTGAGCATATTGAGCGTGGCCACCAGCATGATCGCCGCGGTGAGAAAGGTGGTCCGTTCGGCCCGGCCCACGGCCTGGACACCCTTGGGCGCGATGATCACCAGGCTGAGGATCACGATCGTGGCGTACACCGTCGCCATCGACAGCAGGGCAGCCTCCTGGTTGGTGAAGTACACCGCCAGGGTGCAGAGGCTGTTCAGTTCGTAGACGATGGTGGCGAGCTGGGCCCGCAGCCGGTTGCGCTGACCCGGCGATGCGGCCCCCAGCGCGGCGATCAGCTGCTCACCCTGCTGGCGGTGGCGCAGCAGCTCTCCATCGCGGCCGCTGGGCTGCTGGCCGTGGTGACCGGGCCGGAGGGTGAGGCACAGGTCATCGCGGGATCCCAGCCGATGGCTGAAGAACCAGGTGGCGGTGAAGGTGAGCAGCCCGAAGGTCACCAATCCACCAGCCAGCAGCGCCTGACCGTGCTGGCTGAGTCGCCGCAGCGGCGGCGTTTCGCCCGCCGGTTCGGTGAGGGTTGCCAGCCAGCGTAGCCAGAGGGGTGCCATCCGTTCCGGAGCTCTGGGGCTCCCTCACCCGGCGTCGCCAGACCATACCGGCGGGATCTTCAGCCGGCAAGCGGTCGGATCCCCTGGCCGATGGCCGATGCCTCCAGCCAGCGCTGGATCGGCGGCGGCAGGGGGCAGCGGCGGCGGCTGGTGGCCTCGATCGCCACATGGCGGGTGAGCCCCTCGGCCACGGTGTCCTCACCCCTGCTGAAGCGGTAGCGCACCTCGAAGCTGCCGGGATCGAGCCGCACCGGATCGAGCCGGATCGCCAGGGGGTCACCGCAGAGCAGCGGCCGGCGGTAATCGGCGCGGCAGTGCACGATCGGCAGGGCTGTTGCGGGCAAGTCCCCAGCGGGCTGCTCCGCCGCGCCGGGAAACACGTCGGCGGCGCGGATGCCGTAGCGCTCGAGGCTTTCTTCCCAGGCCTCATGGCACCAGCGCAGCAGCTGATGAAAGTGCATCACCCCGGCGGCGTCGGTGTCGCCGAACCGCACGGTTCGGCAGAGCAGCAACCAGCTGGTGGGATCCATGGGCAAGGGCCGGCCGGCGCCATCGATGCTGACAGGCGGCAGCAGCGTTTCTAAGGTCCGGCGAGATGTCGGTCTCCTGTGGCTTCCGCCGCCGCCCACGAGCAGCCCACGATCGAGCGCAGCTGGCAGGCTTGTGTGGCCCATCTGCCCACGCTGCTGCTGATCTGGCTGGTGAGCTCCCTGATCAGTGGCCTGGGGCTGCTGGTGATGCTGACCATCAAGACCACCGCCCTGGCCCAGCTGGCGCAGGTGCCCTTTTCGATCCTGGCGGGGCTGGTGGGGGTGCTGTTCACGGCGGTGCCGGCCCTGCACTACGCCACCGGCCAGGTGATCGGCGTGGAGCAGGCGTTCGGGGAGCTGATGCGGCGGCCGGGCCGTTACCTGCTGGCCGGGGCCCTGTTCGCTGCCGCCACCACGGTGGGCACCCTGCTGTGTGTGTTGCCGGGCATTGCCGTGGCGCTGGTGATGCCGGTGTACGTGAATCTGATCTTCACGGGCGACCGCCCGATTGCCGATGCCTTTCAGGCGGCATTCCATGCCTGTTACGGCACGGTCGAGGGGCGCTCGTTTCTGCTGGTGGAGCTGATCACCTGGCTGGTGGTGGTATCGGTCACGGTCTGCACCTGCCTGGTGGGCGGCCTGGTGGTTGGACCGATGGCCAACTTCTATCTGCAGAACGTTGCCTATCAGCGGGGGGTGCTGCGCTGAGGCCAGGGCCTTCAGCGCGGCAGCGCCAGCCGGGCGGCCCAGTGGGCCAGCAGCGCCACCGCCATGGCGACCACCAGCCCCGGGGCCTGCCGTGGCGGCGGCCAGGCCCATGGCCAGCGGGGCAGCAGCCGCCGCTGGCGGATCGCCAGCAGCGACCAGCCCAGCAGGCCGGCGGCCACCAGCGGCCCGAAGGCATGCAGGTGCACGGCACCGACCAGGTCGCCGCGCAGGGCGGCACTGGTGGCACGGGTGAGGAAGCAGGTGGGGCAGGGAATGCCGGTGAGCGCCCGCAGTGGGCAGGGCCAGCCGGGCAACGCCGGATGGCGGCCCCTGAGCCAGAGGTAGCCGGTGAGGCCGGCTGGCAGGAGCCAGCCGGCGTGCTGAAGGCGGCGCAGGAAGCGGGGCACCGTGCGAAGAGGGTGGGGTTCAGATCAGGCTGAGGCTGGAGCCGCCGGCAGGCGAGAAGCCCTCCAGGTGCACCAGCATGTCGTCTGCCCTGAAGGCCCGCTCGCCGTTGTTCACCACCAGGAAGCTGCCGCTGTAGCCGTGCACGCGCAGCAGGGCGGCGTGGTTCGGCTTGAGCCCGGGTCCGATGGCCCTGGCGATGGCTGGCACGGAGAGATTCTCCGCCACGCCGGCGAGGGTGCTGATCTGGTGGCTGCCCCGGGGGGCGTCCATCACCTGTTCATCCACGCCCCTGATGTCGATCCGGTCGTTGGGGTTGTAGTTGAGAATGCGGTCGACCCTGAGGCCGCGCACCGGCACGCCGGTGCGGAAGTCTGGGAACAGGAAGGTGTCGCCGGCGCTCGATCCGATCAACACATCGTGTTGGCGGGTGGCCGTGGGCGGGCGCAGATTGCTGCCGCCACCGCCAGTGCCACCACCGCCAGTGCCGCCACCGCCAGTGCTGCCGGAGGGGATCGGCGCCAGGTTGAAGCTGTTGGAGGCCTCGCTGCTGAGGCCGCTGATCAGGGTGGCGCTGGCGGCGCCGGCGGCCAGCTGCAGGGGCAGCGGTGCGCTGAAGCTCACCGGGCTCTGGATCGAGACGCTCCACGATTTGCCGCCATCGCGGCTCACCGGCGCGGCGGTCACCTGCCAGCCCGCCGCCAGGGCGGCGCTGCCGAGGGCGGTCTGCAGGTCGGCGCTGTCGAAGCCGCTCACCGACTCCCTGAAGCTGGCCGTGAGTGCGTAGGCGATGGCGCCGGAACCGAGAATCTGGGGTGGCGTGGCTTCGCTGAGCAGCACCGGCAGGGCCAGGCTCTTGCTGCTGGGGGTTGCCAGGGTGCTCTGTGACCCCTGGAATGTAAAAACGGCCTTGTTGCCAGTGGCGGCGTTGTCCTTATCGGCCCAGGCCTGCAGCGTCTGCAGCGACGACGGTCCGGCGAAGCTGGTCAGGGGTGCGTAAGCGGCATCGCTGGTGGTGGCCACCTTCCAGGGGGTGGCGGTGGCCAGAATGTGGGTGTCCTTGCCCAGGCTCAGACTGCCGCCGCCATGCAACCCGGCATCGAGGCTGTCGATCAGGCTGTTCTCAATGGTGGTGGTGCCACCGTTGAGATGAACCAGAGAGGTGCCGGTCAGGCTGCCAACGGCTGTGCCAGCCACCACGGAATCTCGCAGGGTGAGGCTGCCACTGGTTTCCTTGGTTGCAATGGTGCCCAGCACCTTGGAGTTGATGATCTCCAGTTTGCCTTTGGTGCCGACAAACAGATCGCCCTTGGAGATATCCTTGAAGTCGTTATCTGTCCAGTTGACATTGATGCCCATGCCGAGCGTGGCGGTGCCATGAATACCAGTGGGATTCCAGGACTCTTCCCGCAGCAGGGTGGAGCCGTTGAATGTCACACTCCCGCCATTGCTGGCGCTGATCATGTGGCCGATGGCGGCCGAGCCCCAGGTCACATCGGAGAAGCCGCCCCAGTCAAGGCCATAGCCGGGCAGCAGCGGTGCACTGCTGTCGGAGCTGCTGAAGCCATACACCGTGGAGTCTTTGAACTCCAGAGAAGCATCTTTGCTGACAGCAATGATCGACTCGTAGCCGCGCACCGAGCCCAGAAACACCCGGGCCTTGTCGAAGGTCACGTGGCTGTCGGCGCCTTGGATCAACAGGGCGCCATCCCGCAACGATGTGCCTTCGATGACCTGGGCGAGCTGGTCGATCACAAAATCACCGCCAAGGGTGAGGTTGCCGGAGTGAATGTAGAGGGCGTTGCCGATCGCTTTTTGGTTGCCCCCGCGGGTGAAGCTTAGGTCGTCAAAGGCGGTATTGGTCATACCAAAGCCCTGGCTTGTTGCCGAAAAATTGACAAGAGTCACCTGCTTGGATCCGGCGTCAATTGTTAGGCCATAGCCGCGTGAATTGTTGTCTCTCGCGGAAATAAAGTCAAAGGGTCCAGGTTTGTACAGAACGCCCAGGTTGACCGAGCCGCTAGGGGTTATCACGCTTTGGCCGATGTAGTCGGGAGTCGATATGAAGTGCCCGCTATAATCAACAAAAGCTTCGTCTGTGATCACGCCACCAAAGGCGATGAAGGGGTTGCCCCTCGGCTCGCCTTTGCTCGTGTCGGCATCCTTCCAGGCGCCTTCCGTGAAGATATGGGTCTGCAATTCATTGTGTTTGCCGTAGCCATCGGCACTGATCACCGAGTAGGTGGTGGTGGCGGCTTCGAGGGAGGCTTCGCTCCAGCCGGCCGGTGGCGCCTGCTGCAGGCTGGCCTTCACCATCGCCTTGATGGCGGTCCACTGGTCGGCACTCACCCTGCCCTGGAACTGCGCGGGCGTGAGGCGGTTGCTGATCGGATCGCTGCTGCCGCCGGTGTGGAGGGGGCCAGCGGCGATGGCGGTTTCGATCACCCCCAGGCCGGCGGAGGCTGGATCGCTGGCATCCACATGGCCGCTCTTGTTGGCAAACGGCACGATGTACGACATGCCGCCATCGGTGTTGGCCAGGTGAATGGCCTGGCCGAGGGCCAGATTGTCGGCCGGATCGTAGAGGTAATAGAAGTCGGACACGCCAGAGGAGGAAAACCTTTGGCAAGGTATGCCCCGCCGCTGACACCTGTCTTCCCCAATGGAATCAGAGCGCAGACAGTTTGGTTTGTTTTTTGATTTGGTCTTCGGTTGCGCGGGTCTGGCTGCGGGCGCGGGTGCGCCGCGGCAGTTCGCCGTAGCAGGCGGCATAGGCGCGGGCGGTGGCACCACAGGCCAGCAGGCCGCTGCGGCCCATCAGCTCAGCGATGCTGTGGCTGCTGAGGCTGGGGTCCTGGAGGCTCTGGCGCAGGGCCCGCAGCCTCAGCTGCCGCGCCCGGGCCAGGGGCGAGCGGCCCAGCTCCCGGGCAAAGGCATCGTGCAGGGTGCGCTGCGGGCATGCGAGGGCGGTGGCCAGCTCGCCGATGCTGAAGGGCTGATCCAGCCGTGCGCCCATCCAGTGCTCGGCCTCCTGCACCAGCTGCCAACGGCGCCGCTGGCCCAGGCTCGGGCGCGGCACTGGCGCTGCCGCTGCGGCCACCAGCTCCTCCAGCCGCTCCAGCAGCTCCCGGGCGGCGATGGCCCGGCTGGGATCACGCCAGGCGATGGCCTTGTGCAGCAGGCCAGCCTGGGCGATCAGCCGGCGCTGGCCGGGCTCGCCCCCCAGCAGGCAGGGGCCAGCCGCGGCGGCGCTGAAGCCGGCGGCTGGCAGCACCAGCGACAGCCCCTCCAGTTCGGCGTCGGTGCGGCCCCGCAGCTGATCGCCGGGGCGGATCAGCAGGGCCTCGCCGGGGCTGATCAGCAGCTGCTGGCCATTGAGCCGCTCCTGGGATCGGCCCCGCAGGGGGATCCAGAGCACGGCGTTGCCCACCTGTTCGCGGTCGAGCTCGACCACGCCGCGCCCGCGCAGATGCTGCAGCTGCACCGGCCCGGCCTGGCCCCAGTGGAAGCAGGCCCCAAAGGCTGAGGCCCGGCTGAGCAACCGGCTGCTGTGATGGCCGAGGCTGCTGGCGACGCCCGCCTCCCATGCGCTGAAATCCCGGGTCTGGAGCACCTGCCGCAGGCCCTGGCTCCCGTTGGGCATCGTCTCCGCTCCCGCTGGCCGGTAATCAGCGATCCACCGAGCCCATGATCACGTCGATCGAGCCGAGGATGGCCATGATGTCGGCCACCTTGCTGCCCTTGAGCAGGTGGGGCAGGATCTGCAGGTTGTTGAGGTCGGCGGCGCGGATCTTGAACCGCCAGGGGGTGACGTCGTCGTTGCCCTGGATGAACACACCGATCTCCCCTTTGCCTGATTCCAGCCGGGTGTAGAGCTCACCGCCGGGGATCTTGAAGGTGGGCGCCACCTTTTTGGCCACGTATTGGTAATCGAAGCCGTACCACTCGCTTTTCTTGCCCTCGGCGAGACGTTTGGCTTCGAGGTTTTCGGTGGGGCCGCCGGGGATCATCTGGCAGGCCTGGCGCAGGATCTTGAGCGACTGGCGCATTTCTTCGATGCGCACGCGATAGCGGGCAAAGCAATCGCCCTCCTTCTCCCAGGCCACGCTCCAGTCGAAGTCGTCGTAGCACTCGTAGTGGTCCACCTTGCGCAGGTCCCAGGGCACGCCGGAGGCGCGCAGCATCGGGCCCGAGAGGCTCCAGTTGATCGCCTGCTCGCGGGTCACGGTGCCCAGGCCCTCAATGCGCTTGCGGAAGATCGGGTTGTTGGTGATCAGTTTCTCATATTCGTCGATCTTCGGCCCGAACCAGTCGCAGAAGTCGAGGCACTTGTCGATCCAGCCGTAGGGAAGATCCACCGCCACCCCGCCGATGCGGAAGTAGTTGTTGTTGATCAGCCGCTGGCCCGTGGCCGCCTCCCAGAGGTCGTAGATCATCTCCCGTTCGCGGAAGATATAGAAGAAGGGCGTCTGCGCGCCCACATCCGCCAGGAAGGGGCCGAGCCACAGCAGGTGGTTGGCAATCCGGTTCATCTCCAGCATCAACACCCGGATGTAGCTGGCGCGCTTCTGCACCGGGATGTTGGGCAGGCGATCGG
>JBKDDA010000049.1:0-82934 GCA_046313055.1 Synechococcaceae cyanobacterium
GGTGAGGGCCCATAAGGGTTTGCTCACCGCCACCAGCCGCACCGGCTGGCCGCTGAGCTGCTCCAACCGCGTCAGCATCGGCCCATAGGCCTCAGGGCTGATCAGAAACCCGCCCAGGATCACGATCGGCTGGCGGGTACTCGTGGCAGCAATCCTGGACATCGAGGTGACGGCAGAGCACTGCGCAGCATGGCCGGAGAACGCCAGTGTCGACTCTGCGGCTCTGCGACTCTGCGGCTCTGCGGCTCTGCAAGTCCGCCGGCGCGGCGCCACCTCGCCATGGAGGGGGGGAGCGTCGCACCGCAGAACCAGCAGCGCCCCTGCGGAGCAGCGCCTCGGCTGTTGCCGCTCCAAATCCACAGCAGATCTGGTTGGGCTGGTCGATTCTGGTTAAACTAGCTGATGACCAATAGTCCGCGTGTTTTCGGGGGTGCTCTCTGGTTCTCAAAATCCTCCTGATCTGAGCATTCTTGGAACAACAGCGCATCTGGGTCAGACCGTCTTGCCATGTCGCCGCGAGTCGAGTCTTGATCTCCCTACTCTTACGAGTGTCGAGGGAATTCGGGACCCAATCAACTGGCGGGCCTGCGACCCAAACCCATCAGCTTGGATCAGGGCGAAGCACACCTGCCGCATGATGCAGCTGCATGGACCTATTCATGATCCTTAAATTTTTAATTTCCCTCCTTCGTCTCGCCTCTCCCCCATGGCTGATCCCAAACCTCTCCACGCTGAACCGGAACATCAATCAACCGGCACCATGCTGTTTCGCGTGGGTGTAGCGCTGCTCGTTGTCTTTGTCATCCTGATGCTGGCGGCGGTGTTCCCCCTCAAGATCATCGATCCGGGCTGGCAGCTGCGGGTCATCCGCTCGTTGGTCAACAATGGCACGATCGCCGTGCTGGGCCTGGTGTTGATCAGCCTGGCCCCCGTGATTTTTCCTTCTGAAAAGTTGAAGCAGCGGCGTCTCAAAATTGCCAATTTTGCCGTCGTCGCCAGCATTGGCTATTTGCTGATTCTCCCCCTGCAGGGAGTTGCCATCTGGCAAGGGCTGTCCACCTTTAACAATTCCCAGTCGCGACAAATCCAGACCGCCAAAGAAAAGATCGAACAGATTCGCAAAGCTGTCAATCAATCAAGCAACACCGCTGACCTCCAGAAGCGGCTGCAAGCCCTCCCTGGACCAGGGCTGCCGCCGCTGAACACCAATGCCCCGATCGAGGTTGTTCGCCCTCAGCTTCTCTCCATGCTGGACACGGCCCAGGGCCAATTGAAGCAGCGCAGTGCCGGCTCAGGCCTGACTTCGGAGCGGCTGCAGCAAGTGATCCAGGAATCCATCAGGGTGGGGCTTTCGGCCCTGGTGTTTGCGGCAGCCTTTGCCTGTGGTGCTGTATGGCCAGGCGGCTCGCGGCCCCTCTTGGATTCCTGGCTAATAGGCTTTTCCAAATTGTTTGGTTGGTTGCGTCCGCGGCGGCGCCGCCAGGGCAAGAAATCAGCCAACCAGGAGTACTTTGAGCAGATTTCTGGCGCCGGGCCGCGCGATCCCGGGGAGAGCTGATACCAAAATCCAGGGCGGCGACAGAATAGAGGGATCGACGATCGACCGCCCATCAATTAAGTCGTCATCGAGAATGATTGTCGCGAAAATTGTTATGTCGAGAATGGTTTTGTCGACAACGCCTATGAGTTCAATATTCGACTTGCAGTTGTCTCGAGATCCCGTCGTGGCGGGCGCCCTTGAAACTCTGGCGGTTGACGCCCATGGGCGACAGGTCAGCTGGGGCGAGTCGCGAAGAGGCTTCGCCCGTGGCAGGCTGCAGGCAACTGGGTAACCACCAACGGGGCGAAAACCATGGCCGCGGCCTTGATTCTTGTGCTGGCTCCAGCGGAGGCCCTGCCTGACGACACCGCCTCCAGGTCCCAGCTGGAGGGTGCTCAGCGCCAAGGCCCCGCCGGAGGATCGGCTCTGCGTCTGTTCAAGCCGGGGCGGGACACGCCTGCCTCCCTGCCCGAACTGCCGCTCAACGGCCGGCTCACCGGCGACCAACGGCGTTCGCCCGATGGCTGCCAGCTGCTCTGCGATGCGGTGGTGCCCCATTTCGAGCCCCAGCTTCACTGGTTGGGGGTCTACCAAGCTCTGGATGAGGATCTGGAGCGGTTCGTCTGCCTCGATCGCATGCCTCTGCGGGAGCTGGGCTCGGAAACCTGTTGGTTCTATCCCACCCACGATGGCCTGTTCCTGAGCTGGGAGCGGTCCCAGCGGCTGTTGCTGGGGCCAGGCAGGATCGCCGATGCTCCCGCGGAGCTGCTGAACAGCCCCTACGAACGCGGCCGCCTGCAGGTGCTGTGGAGCCTGTTCGCCGACGACACCAGCCTGACCTGCGTGGGGCTCACTTACGGCGGCCAACGCATCGACTGGCCGATCCTCTGGTCCGTTCCGGAGTCGGTGGCCACCTGGAGCCGCTTCCGGGTGGACAGCAGCGCCGAAACCAGCTTGGTGGTGGAGGAGAGCCATTCCCAGTTCGCCGATCCCCTCCAGCCGCCGGCCTCGCCGGAGGAGTTCTGAGTCGTCAGCGGCCAGTGCGCCCGCTCAAGAATGCTCGCTCAACAAGGGTCGCTCAACGGAGGTCGCTGAACTGGGGCCGCTGAACTGGGGCAATCATGCAGGGGCCGCCCAGCAGCGCCTGGCCAACAGCGCCATGCCGACAATGGCCGGCCCGACAGTGGCCGGCCCGACAGTGGCGATCATGCCGCGGAAGGCCCAGCAGTGAGGTCCCAAGCCGTGGCGTCCCAAGCCGTGACGTCCCAAGCTGTGGCAGGCGCTTGAGACAGCACAACACTCTGAAGGCCCATCGGCAGGTCAGCCGGAGCCCCGTGGCGCCCGCAAGCAGACCGCGGCGGCAGCTGGCCCCCTTGGCCCGCCCGACACTGGTCCAGCCAGCGCGGCGCGGCGCCCCGATCGAGATGTAAGCAAACATGAAGAACTCCCACGCTCGGTAACAGCCTTCCGGCTCAGGCAGGCCTTCGCAGGGCAACCCCAGTACGTTCCGTCCCAGATCTGAGCGCAACCGCCGTGTTTCCTGAGCCCTCTCCCCAAAGCCGCGGCGCCCTGATGACCCAGCTGGCAGTGGCCTGTCTCGGGGCGGGCGTGATCACCAGCGTGGCGGTGGCCCAAGGCCAGAACCCGCTCACCGCCCTCGGCATCACCCTGTTCTCCGCCATCGCCGCCGTCGCCGTCGGGCAGGTGCTCTGACGGCCCCCGCGATGGGCTCCCTGCGGCCGTTGCTGCCGGCCCTCAAGAACAAGACCTACTTCAACTCCGGCGGCCAGGGGCCCCTGCCAGAGCCCTCGCTCGCGGCCATCCTCGAGGCGTTTCAGACCATCCAGGAGCTGGGGCCCTTCGCCGATCCGGTCTGGCCCTACGCCCAACAGCTGAGCAACGCCCTGAAGCAGCGCCTGAGCCAGTGGCTCGGTGTGAGCGTCAAACGCCTGGCCCTCAGCGAAAACGTCACCGCCGGCTGCGTGCTGCCGCTCTGGGGCCTGCCCTGGCGCGAGGGCGACCGGCTGTTGGTCGGCGACGCCGAGCATCCCGGCGTAGTGGCCGCCTGCCGCGAGCTGGCCCAGCGCCACCGGCTCGCCTGGGACGACCTGGCAGTAGCGGATCTGCGCAGCAACGCTGACGAGGCGGCCGAAGCCGTGCTGGAGCGCTTGGAGGCAGCCTTGACGCCGCGCACGCGGCTGGTGGTGCTCTCCCACCTGCTCTGGAACACCGGCCAGCGGATGCCGATCGAGGCGGTGGCACGGCGGCTGGCGGACCATCCCCGCCAGCCATGGCTGCTGGTCGATGGGGCCCAGAGTCTGGGCTCTCTGGCGATCGAGGGCGCTGCGGCTGCCGCCGACATCTACGCCTGCACCGGCCACAAATGGTGCTGCGGGCCCGAGGGACTGGGGGCGGTGGCCCTCTCACCGCGCCTGCTGGCGCAGGCCAGACCCACCCTGATCGGCTGGCGGAGCCTCAGCGATGAAGGCCGGGGCGACAGCACGTTTCATCGCGATGGTCGCCGCTTCGAGGTGGCCACCTCCTGCGTGCCCCTGGCGGCCGGGCTCGACCGCTCCCTGCAGCTGCTGGATGATGGGGGAACGGCCGGGGATCGGGCGGGCCGGATCCGCCAGCTGAGCGAACGGCTCTGGCGGGGGCTGAGGCAGCTGGAAGGCGTGTCGACCCTGCTGGCAGAGCCGCCGCCGGCGGGCCTGGTGAGCTTCAACCTGGGGAGCCGCGATCCGGCCGCGGTGGTCAGAGAGCTGGGGCGGCAGGGCATCTGGGTGCGCCGCCTGGATGAACCGGCCTGCCTGCGGGCCTGCACCCACATCACCACCACGGAACAGGAGATCGATCAGCTGGTGGCCGCTGTGGCGGCTGTGGCCGATCCAGGCTGACGTGGCCAGACTGCAGCCATCCCCCCATGCACCGACCATGGCACGCCCCCTGCACACCCGCTGCCTGCTCCTGGCCTCCAGCGCCGCCGCGGTGATCGGCATGGCGGGAGCGGGACCTGCCTGGGCCGTGACGCCGGCGCTGGAGGGGAGCCCCGCCCCTGGAACCACCAAGCAGTCGCCCTACGCCGCCGCCAAGGACGAGACCGATGAAGGTGCTGACGTCGAGCCGGAGGCAGGTGCCAGCCCCACGGACAAGCTGGGGGGCACGAAAGCGGCCGGCAGCAAGAAGCAATCGCCCTACGCCGCCGCCAAGGATGAGACCAGCGCCACGGTCGAACCGACCCTGGGCAAACTCTGGGGGCTGGTGCTGCCGGTGAGCCTGGCCGCCGGCAGCTACGTCGTGCTGCGCCGTCGGGAGCGCGGCAGCCTGGGCTGAAGACCTCAGCCTTCGCCGGCTTCCAGCAGGTTGCGCTGCACCCAGCCCGCCAGCAGGGCTCCCACGATCGGCGCCAGCCAGAACAGCCACAGCTGGGCCATGGCGTCGCCGCCGACCCACACCGCCACACCCGTGCTGCGGGCTGGGTTCACCGATGTGTTGGTGACCGGAATGCTGATCAGGTGAATCAGCACCAGGGAGAGGCCGATCGGCACGCCGGCCATCTCCTTGATCGCATCCTTGTGGGTGACGCCAAGGATGATCAGCAGGAAAATGAAGGTCATCACCAGCTCGGTGATCACCGCCGCCCAGAAGCCATAGGCGCCGGGGGAGTGGGCGCCGAAACCGTTGGTGGCCAGGGGATTGCTGCCGCTGAGCTCAAAACCCTTGCGACCGCTGGCAATGGCATAGATCAGGCCACCGGCGACGATGGCGCCCAGCACCTGGGCCACGATGTAGGCCAGCAGCTGGGATCCCGGGAAACGACCGCTGGCCCAGAGGCCAAAGCTCACGGCCGGGTTGATGTGGCAGCCGGAGATGCGACCGATCGTGTAAGCCATCGTGAGCAGGGTGAGGCCGAAGGCCAGCGACACCCCGAGGAACCCCAGACCGAGGGGGTTGGAATCCGCCTGGGCATAGGGGAAGACCGCCGCCAGGACAGCACTGCCGCACCCGCCCAGCACCAGCCAGAAGGTGCCGATGAACTCGGCCAGAAACTTTTTGGACAAGGGAATGGGAGCGGCCATTCACACACGAAGAAGGCTCCCGAACGTAACGCGATTGTCAAGCGGGGCCGCCGTGCCGGCCAGCCACGCCATGGGGGCCACCCAACCGTGAGATCCGCTGCCAGCCCGGGGATCTCACGCCCGTGGCACCCGCAGCGACCGGTGCCGGACACGAAGAGAATCGGAAGCGGCAACGCATCACATTGCCATCTCCACACGTCTGAATACGTTGAATTCAGGGTGGAGAGCCGACCGGAAGCCCGCCCGCCACGGGGCCCATGACGTTCACACGACGGTTGACTGGCCTGGCGCCGGGCCTGATCGCCCTGCCCATCGCCATCTCCAGCCTGCTGGGGCCGGAAGTTGCACCGGCGGCCGCCGGACCGGCTGCGACGATGCCCCCCCTGCTCAGCCGGCCGGTCAGCCCCTGGTGGCTGATGGTGCCGGCCACCGGGCTGATGGTCTGGGGGATCCGATCTCAGCCGAGCCTGGCCCGCAGGGCCTTCTCCGCCTCCACGCGGTCGTCGAAAGGCACCTTGGTGGTGCCGAGGATCTGATAGTCCTCGTGGCCCTTGCCGGCGATCAGAACGAGATCGTCGGCGGCGGCTGAGGCGATGGCAGCAGCGATCGCCAGCGCCCGATCAACCTCCACCACCAGTGGCGTGCCGGCGGGGATCCCGGCCAGCACATCGTCCAGAATCCCGGCGGGATCCTCGGTGCGGGGGTTGTCGGAGGTGACCACCACCTGATCGGCCAGGCGGGCAGCGATGGCCCCCATCAGTGGCCGTTTGGTGCGGTCGCGATCGCCCCCGCAGCCGAACACACAGATCAACCGACCACGGCTGAAGGGCCGGCAGGCGGCCAGGGCGCTCTCCAGCCCGTCGGGGGTGTGGGCGTAGTCCACCAACACGGCCGGAGCAGGCCGATCGCCCGGTGCCCTCACCCGCTCCATCCGCCCAGGCACGCCGCGAAACCGGGTGAGACCCTCCAGCAGCACGGGCAGCGGAATGTCCTGCTGGAGCAGGACGCCCACCGCCTCCAGCAGGTTCATCACGTTGAAGCGGCCCAGCAACGGCGAATGGAACGGGCCCTGGCCCACGGGGCTCACCAGCACACCGCTCACGCCATCGGCCCCCATCCGGAGCTGCTCGATGTGCAGATCGGCGGCGGGATCCTCCAGAGATGCCCGCCAGCAGGGCACGGTTGCCGCCAGGCGCCGACCCCAGGGATCATCGCCATTGACCACGGCCCTGCCGGCGAGCAGGGAATCGCTGAAGAGCTTCGCCTTGGCCGCGAAGTAGTCCTCCATCGAGGGGTGGTAGTCGAGATGGTCCTGGGTGAGGTTGGTGAACACCGCACCGGCAAAGCGGCAGCCCGCCACCCGGTCCTGATCGAGGGCGTGGGAACTGACCTCCATGGCCCCGATGGCGGTGCCGGCCTCCACCGCCTGGGCGAGCTGGGCCTGCAGCTCGTCGGCGAAGGCGGTGGTGTGCTGGGCCGTGACCGCCTGGCCGGGCCAGCGGTTCACCAGCGTGCCGAACAGGGCGGCCGGCCGGCCGGCCGCCTGGGCCAGATGCTCGATGAGGTGGGTGGTGGTGGTCTTGCCGTTGGTGCCGGTGACCCCGATCAGGCGGAAGCGGCTGCTGGGGTGCTGCCAGAACTCAGCTGCCAGCCGGCCGGCCAGCCGGGCCACCGGCTCCTCCACCACCAGCACCGGCTGGTCGGGGCCGGGCGGCAGCGCCGCCGCGGCCGCCGGTCCGATCACGGCCAGCACGGCCCCATCGGCCAGGGCCTGGGGCCAGAAGCGGCCTCCGTCGACCCGGGCGCCGGGAAGACCCACAAAGATCGTGCCGGGCCGCACCCGCCGTGAATCGCAGCTCACGCCGCTCACTGCCGCATTGGCCAGGCCATCGCCCACCGGCAGGCCCAGGCGCTGGAGCAGGGGGTGGAGCAGCTGGGCCATGGCGGGCAGACGGCGTGCCGCCTGTGCTGTGCGGGGCGTTCAGGCTAGGTCAGCGCCCTGGCGCTGCAGCCAGCTGCGCAGGCCCTCGCCGGCGAGCCGCGGCGGCACCCGTGGCAGATCCCGCCAGCCATCGGTTCCCACCACCGCCAGCACCGGCACCTCCAGGCCGTAGCGGGCCTGGAGGGCCGGGTCAAGGTCCACATCCCGCCGGTCGAGGGCGGGCGCCGGCATGAGGGCCCTGAGCTTCTCCTCCAGGCCCTCACACAGGCAGCAGCCCCGGCGGGTGAACAGCAACAGGCGGTCGGCCATGGCAAAGGGCAGTCAGGGCACGGGATCGCAGCCACAGGGGGTGAAGGGGTGGCAGCGCAGCAACCGCCGCACGGTCAGCCAGCCACCCCGCCAGGCCCCATGGCGGGTGATCGCCTCCAGACCGTAGGCGCTGCAGCTGGGGATGAACCGGCAGCGGGGACCCAGCAGAGGCGAGATCCAGCGGCGGTAGGCGGCGATCAGGGCCAGCAGCAGGCCCGCCAGCGGCCCGGGCGCCTGGATCGGCGTGGGTCGGGGGGAGAGGCCGAGGGCCGGCGGGCCGACCGATAGGATCGCTCGTTGGCGCGCCAATGGACGGACAGCGGAGATCTCCCTCCAGCTTGCCCGGTCCGGAGGTGCACCGGTTCCCTGTCGATTGCAGCCCTATGTCCCGCTACCGCGGCCCTCGCCTGAGGATCACGCGGCGCTTGGGAGACCTCCCCGGTCTCACCCGGAAGCCCGCCAAACGGGCCTATCCCCCCGGTCAGCACGGCCAAGCCCGTCGCAAGCGCTCCGAATACGCGATCCGTCTCGAAGAAAAGCAGAAGCTCCGCTTCAACTACGGCATTTCCGAGCGACAGCTCGTGCGCTACGTGAAGAAAGCGCGCGCCATGGACGGTTCCACCGGAACCAACCTGCTGAAGCTGCTGGAAAACCGGCTCGATAATGTCTGTTTCCGCCTGGGCTTCGGCCCCACCGTGCCCGGTGCCCGGCAGCTGGTGAACCATGGCCACATCACGGTGAACGGCCGGGTGGTGGACATCCCCAGCTACCAGTGCCGCGCCGGCGACGTGGTGGCCGTGCGGGAGCGCAAGGCGTCGAAGAAACTGGCCGAGGCCAACCTGGAATTTCCCGGCCTGTCCAACATTCCCCCCCACCTGGAACTCGACAAGCCCAAGCTCACCGCCAAGGTGGGTGGTCGCTGCGAACGTGAATGGGTGGCGCTCGAAATCAACGAACTGCTGGTTGTGGAGTTCTACAGCCGCAAGGTCTGATCCCCACGCTCCGGTCCTGGCTCAGGCCCCTGCTTCAGGGGCCTTTCTCATGGGCGGACGCAGCTCAGCCACCAGGCCTCGGCCGATCTGCACCAGCGAGCGGCGGGCCAGACCCCGGAACGACACCTCACCCGCCAGCAGCCGGGCCGCCAGCGCACTCGAACGGGGATGGCTGATGCCATAGCGGTAGGTGAGGCCGGGAAATCCATAGAACAGCCGCGACAGCCGGCGGGCCGCCTGGAAGTCGGCCCCCAGCAGGGCCTGCACCCGGCGGGTGTAGGTCGCCGTGTCGCCCTCGATCACACAGGTGGCGGCCAGCCGACCGCTGCGGATCGCGTGATAGAGCCCGTCACCGAACAGGGGATTGATCAACCCCGCGGCATCCCCCGCCAGCAGCACCCTGCCATCCACGGTGTGCAGGGGCTCGGGCCCATCCCAGAACGGCAGCGGATGGGCATGGGTGCGCAGGCCGGGCAGCCGATCCGCCAGCCCCAGACTGCCGGCATAGGCCTCGATGGCGGCGCGGATGCGGGCCCGGGCCGTCGGATTCCGGCGCACATCCCGCTGGTGGGCGCCGCGCCCCTGGTAGAAGATGCCGGCCCCGAGATTGATGTGATCCGCCTTGGGGAAGGCCCAGGCGTAGCCATTGCGCAGCACGCCGTATTCCAGATGCAGGGTGTCGGGGCGCAGCAGGGGATCGGCCGGATCCCAGCGATGGGGCACCTCCACCTCCAGGGCCAGGGCCACCCGCGGCGATGGCCGCAGGCCCGTGAGGCGCGCCACCGGACCGTTGGCCCCATCGGCGCCGATCAGATGGCTGGCGCGCAAGCGCAAGGGCTCCGCCTGCCCCCGCCGGCGCACCTCCGCCAGCACGCCGCCGCCCGCCGAGGCCGGATCCCGATGCAGGCGGCGCAGTTCACAACCCTCGAGCAGCTCGGCGCCGGCCGCCAGGGCCCCCCGCACCAGGGCCTGGTCGAACAGGGGCCGCCGCACCATCCACAACCCCTGGGCGGGATCGGTGCAGATCCGGCCTTCACACGGCTGGGCGAACCTCCAGGTGTGGCGCATGCGGGTCACCTGCCAGTCGCTCACGGCCTCCGGAGCCAGGGCCGCCAGCTCCCCATCGACCGCGGCGGGCATGCCCCCACCGCAGGGTTTGTGGCGGGGCAGGCGATGCTTCTCCAGCAGCAGCACCCGCAGGCCGGCAGCGGCGGCGGTGGCGGCGGCAATCGCACCGGCCGGCCCGGCCCCCACCACAATCAGATCCGCATGCTGCTCGGCCAACGGCTGCCTCAGCTCCCGATCAGGGATTCCAGGGCAGCGGTCACGTCGGGCTGGCGCATGAGTGCCTCGCCCACCAGCACCGCATCGGCCCCGGCTGCCACGGCCCTGTCGAGGTCATCGCGGCTGAACAGGCCCGACTCGCTCACCAGCAGGGCCCCCCGCTGGCGCAGGCGCTGGCCGTAGCGCTCCATCAGCCGTTCGGTGGTGGCCAGATCCACCTCAAAACTGGCCAGGTCGCGGTTGTTGATGCCGATCAGGCGCACCCCCTCGAGATCGAGCACCCGCTCCATCTCCTCGGCGTCATGCACCTCCACCAGCACCGCCAGCCCCAGGGCGGTGGCCACCTTGAGCAGGTAGGCCAGGTCCTGATCGCTGAGAATGGCGGTGATCAGCAGGGCGGCATCGGCACCGGCGGCCCGGGCCTGGTACAGCTGGTAGGGGCTGAGAATGAAGTCTTTGCAGAGCAGGGGCAGATCCACCGCCTGGCGCACCCCCACCAGCACCTCGAACCCCCCCTGGAAAAACTCCCGATCGGTGAGCACCGACAGGCAGCTGGCGCCACCGGCGGCGTAGCCGCGGGCGATCGTCTCGGGGTCGAAATCGGCCCGGATCAGCCCCTTGCTGGGGCTGGCCTTCTTGATCTCGGCGATCACCGCCGGCTTGCGGCAGCTGGCCCGCAGAGCTGCAACGAAATCATGGCAGGGGGGCAATTCGGCCACCTGACCCTTGAGCTTCTCGAGACTCACCCGCTCACGGGCAACGGTCACCTCCCGATCCTTGGCCCACACGATCCGCTCGAGGATGTGGCGGGGCTCTTCCTCGGGATGGGGGATGCCGTATTCGAGGTGGGCCACCTTCACGGAGGGGTTCGGGGGCCTGCGGCGGATTCGCAAGAGGCGGTGCTGGTGGTTGGGGAGATCGTAGAGGGGGGCTCAGGCCAGCTGGGCCGCAGCCTGGCGGTAGGCCACTTCCACCACTTCGCTGAGGGTGGGGTGGGTGTGCACCTCCGTCACCAGCTGGCGCACGCTCTGGCGGCGGGCCACGGCGTTGGCGATCTCCTGAATCAGGTCGGCGGCGTGCAGCCCGTAGAGGTGGGCGCCGAGCACCTCGCCGGTGCCCTTGTGGAACAGGAGCTTCATCAGGCCATCGCTCTCCAGCTCGGCCAGGGCCTTGGAATTGGCCTTGAAGTAGCTGCGCACCACCCCCAGTTCAAACCCCTCCTGCGCCGCCAGATCCCTGGCTTCCGCCTCGCCCAGCCCCACCGAGCTGATCTCCGGATGGGTGAAGGTGGCGGCCGGGATCGAGCGGTAATCGATCGTGCGGCTGTGGCCGAGAATGTTGTCCACCGCCACGGTTCCCTGGGCAGCGGCGGTGTGGGCCAGCATCATCTTGCCGGTCACATCACCCACGGCCCAGAGGTGGGGCACCACCGCTGCCCCCGGCTCGCTGCTGGCCAGCACCCGCATCGCATCGTCCACCGGAATGAAGCCCCGCTGGGTGCTCACCCCCACGCTGGCGAGGTTGAGATCGGTGCTCACCGGCACCCGACCGGTGGCCACCAGCACCGCATCCACCTCCAGGGTTTCCACCGGTTCACGGGTCTGCATGTCCACCAGTTCGATGCGGACCGGGCAGCCGGGGGTCACGGTTTTCGCCAGCACACCACTGCGGGCGTCGATGTCGCGGCCGTCGATCAGGTGGCGGGCCGCCACCTTGGCGATGTCGGGATCAAAGGTGGGCATCACCCGGTCGAGGGCCTCGATCATCGTGACCTCGCAGCCCAGGGCGGTGTAGACATCGGCGAACTCCAGGCCGATGTAGCCGCTGCCGATGATCGCGATCCAGCGGGGCAGCCACTCGAGGTTGATCGACTCGTCGCTGGTGAACACCGTGCGGCCGTCGGTGGTGATGCCCGGGGGCACGAAGGGATCGCTGCCGGTGGCCACGATCACCTCCCGGGCGCTGTGCACCCGCTCGATGCCGCTGGCCTCGCGCACGGCCACCCGCTGGGGCCCGTCGAGACGTCCCTTGCCCCGCAGGATCACGGCACCGGAGCGCTCCAGGGTGCGGGTGAGGTTGGTGCGGATGGTGGCCACCAGCTGGGCCGCATGGTCGGCGATCTTCTGGCGCTCGAAGCGCACCGGCGCCGCGTGGATGCCGAAGCCGGCCAGGTGCTCGGCATCGGCCAGCTCCCGCACCCGGCCGGCCGCCGCCAACAGGGCCTTGGAGGGCACACAGCCCCGGTTCACACAGGTGCCGCCCATGTCACGCGATTCCACGATCGCCACCCTCAGCCCGTGCTCGGCGGCGTGGCGGGCCGCATCGAAACCGCCGTAGCCGGCACCGATCACGATCACATCGAAATCAAAATCCACACCGACCTGGGCAACCTGGTGGCATTGTCCCCCGCCGGCTGCCCCGGGACCGAGCCGAGCCGCCTCAGTCCGCCAGGCCCTGGCGCCAGCGCTCCAGCAGCAGCGGGGCCGCCGCCACCGCCACGTTCAGCGATTCCACCGCGGGGGCGTGGGGAATCGTGACCCGCGCATCGGCCAGGGCCGCCAGTGCCGGGGCCAGGCCCGCCCCCTCGTTGCCGAGCAGCAGCACCGTGGGGCGGCTCCAGTCAAGCTGCCAGTAGGGGCGGCCGCCGGCCACCACGGCGGCCGCCACCTGCAGCCCCCCCTCACGGGCCTGCGCCAGTCGTTCGGCCAGCGCCGCCGCCGGGATGCGCAGCAGCGGCAGGGCCAGGGCGGCCCCGGCGGAGGCCCGCAGCACCTTGGGCTGGAAGGGATCGGCCCCGTCGCCCAGCCACACCTGCTCCACCCCGGCCGCCAGGGCGGTGCGCAGCAGGGTGCCGAGGTTGCCGGGATCCTGGAGGCGGTCGAGGGCCAGCACGAAGGTGGCCGCCGCCGTGGCGGGCGGGGGCACCGCCACGGTGAGCAGCACGCCATCGGGATGGCGGGTGCTGGCGGCGGCCGCCAGCACCTCCTCGCTGGCGGGCTGCAGGCGCACCCCAGCGGGCAGGGCCGCCACCAGAGCGGGCTCACGCGCCAGCCAGCGGGGGGTGGCCAGCACCAGCCGGGGTGCCAGGCCCAGGCGCAGGGCCTCCTGCAGCAGGTGCGTGCCCTCCAGCAGCAACAGTCCCTGCTGGCGGCGACCGGAACCGTGGTGGAGCTCCCGCAGCTGGCGCACCAGCGGGTTGCGGCGGCTGGTGAGCGGAGGGTCAGGGATCATGCAGAACAGCCCGGCCGCCGGACTGGAAGGTCGCCGGCGGCCGGGCTGGAAAATGCGGATGGGGAGACTTGAACTCCCACGACATTGCTGCCACTAGTACCTGAAACTAGCGCGTCTACCAATTCCGCCACATCCGCTGGCGTACCGGCGGGTGCTGGACCCGCCGACCCTTCAACCCTAAACCATCGCCCCCCGCCGGGTGGGCCGGCACCGGTGACCGCCGTTCTTGTTCTGAGACAGTTCGACCAGCGGCTCCTAGACGTCATGCTCTTTCGTTGTCAAGATGCGCGAGCCGGATGTGATGAAGGGGTGAGACCCGCATGACCACGCTTTCAGCACCCCCGTCGACCCACGGCGCCCTGAACGACATTCAACCCATCACTGACCCCCGCCTCGAGGTGAGCGGCGGCCACCGTCTCTCCGGTGAGATCCGGGTGAGCGGCGCCAAGAATTCGGCCCTCGTGCTGATGGCGGCCTGTCTGCTGACCCGGGATCCCCTGCGGCTGCGCAACGTGCCGCCCCTGACCGACATCACCGCCATGGGCGAGATCCTGGCGGCCCTGGGGGTGGGTGTGACCCGCTCCGCCGATTCCGTGGAACTGAACGGGGACCAGATCAACAAGTCGGCCCCCCCCTACGAACTGGTCAATTCCCTGCGGGCCAGCTTCTTCTGCATCGGCCCCCTGCTGGCCCGCCTGGGGGTGGCCCAGGTGCCCCTGCCCGGCGGCTGCCAGATCGGCTCCCGGCCGGTGGTGGAGCACGTGCGGGGCCTCAAGGCCCTGGGGGCCCAGGTGACCATCGAACACGGTGTGGTCACCGCCGTGATCGCCGGTCGCAACCGCCGGCTCACCGGCGGCCCCATCCATCTCGACTGTCCCAGTGTGGGAGCCACCGAGACCCTGATGATGGCCGCCGCCCTCGCCGATGGCGAAACGGTGATCGAAAACGCCGCCCAGGAACCTGAGGTGGTGGACCTGGCCTCCCTGCTGACCGCGATGGGGGCCCGCATCCGCGGGGCCGGCACCCCCAGCATCACGATCGTGGGGGTGGACGAACTGCATGGCGCCGACTTCGCCGTGATTCCCGACCGGATCGAAGCCGGCACCTTTCTGCTGGCGGCTGCCATCACCCGCTCGGTGCTGCGGGTCACGCCGGTGATCCCCGACCATCTCGGCGCCGTGCTCACCAAGCTGGAGGAAGCCGGCTGCCGCCTCGAGCACGATGGCGTGGGCCTCACCATCCACGCAACCCGGATCCGGGGCGTGGATCTGCGCACCCAGCCCTTCCCCGGCTTCCCCACCGACCTGCAGGCCCCCTTCATGAGCCTGCTCACCACCGCCGAAGGCAGCAGCATCGTGGTGGAGAAGATCTTCGAGAACCGCCTGCAGCATGTGGCCGAGCTGCAGCGCATGGGGGCGGCGATCCGCATGGAGGGTCACACCGCCTTCATCGAGGGGGTGAGCCGGCTCAGCGCCGCGCCGGTGCAGGGCACCGATCTGCGGGCTTCGGCGGCCATGGTGCTGGCCGGCCTGGCGGCCGATGGCACCACCACGGTCCGGGGCCTGGAATTCCTCGACCGGGGCTATGCCGGCATGGAAGGCAAGCTCAATGCGGTGGGGGCCCGCATCCGCCGCGTCTGCGGCGACGGCAGCACGGTGGCGGCCACCATCTCCGACTCCCTCGCCGCCTCCTAAAGTTCACAGTCGCGGGAGCGTGCCGGAATTGGTAGACGGACTCGACTCAAAATCGAGCGCCTTCGGGCTTGTGGGTTCGAGTCCCACCGCTCCTACTGTGACGGCCGGCCGGCCGACAACGGCCCCGGGCCCGGTGATGGACACCTACGCCCGCTTTCCCCTGACCCTGGTGAAGGGCCGGGGGGTGTGGCTGTGGGACAGCGAGGGCCGTCGCTACCTCGATGGGGTGGCCGGCATCGCCGTGTGCACCCTCGGCCACAGCGACAGGGTGCTGCAGCGCAACCTCTGCCGCCAGCTGGGCCGCCTGCAGCATGTCTCCAACCTCTACCGGATCCCGGAACAGGAACAGCTGGCCGAGGCGATCTGCGCCCGCAGCGGCGCCGACCGGGTGTTCTTCTGCAACTCGGGCGCCGAAGCCAACGAAGCAGCCATCAAGCTGGCCCGCAAGCACGGCCACAGCGTGCGGGGCATCGCCGAACCCCTGATCCTCACCGCCAGCGCCAGCTTTCACGGCCGCACCCTGGCGGCGGTCACCGCCACCGGCCAGCCCAAGTACCACGAGGGCTTCGAGCCCATGGTGCAGGGATTCCGCTATTTCCCCTACAACGACATCACCGCCTTTGAAACCCTGCTGGCCGACTGCGAGGCCGCCGGGCCGCGGGTGGCGGCGGTGCTGCTCGAACCGCTCCAGGGAGAGGGGGGCGTGATCCCCGGGGATCCAACCTTTTTCAAGCGCGTGCGCGACCTCTGCAGCGAGCGCCGGATCCTGCTGATCCTCGACGAGGTGCAGATCGGGGTCGGTCGCAGCGGCCGCTGGTGGGGCCACGAACGGCTGGGCATCGAGCCCGATGCCTTCACCATGGCCAAGGGCCTCGGTGGCGGTATCCCCATCGGGGCCCTGGCGGTGACCGCCGCCGCCGACCACTTCCGGCCTGGCGAACACGCCAGCACCTTCGGCGGCAATCCCTTCGCCTGCCGTGCCGGCCTGACGGTGATCGCCGAGATCGAACGACGGGGCCTGCTGGAGCATGTGCAGGCCATGGAAAGCCTGCTGGTGGGCTTGCTGGAGGGCCTGGCCAGCCGTTACCCGGCCCAGGTGGCCGGCGTGCGGGGCTGGGGCCTGCTCCAGGGCCTGGTGCTCACCGAGGCGGCCCCACCGGCGCCGGAGGTGGTCAAGGCCGCGATCGCCGAAGGGCTGCTGCTGGTGCCCGCCGGGCCGCGGGTGGTGCGGGTGGTGCCGCCGCTGGTCATCCGCCCGCGGCACCTGCGCAAGCTGGTGAAGCGGCTGGAGCAGACCCTGGACCGACTGGTGTGACCGGTCCGGCGGGCCTGCCACCGCCGGTCGCCCTCGACGACCTGTTGGCCCCGATCGCCCCCCGCGGCATCGTGCTGGGCCTGGAGCGCATGGCAGCGGCCCTGGCCGAGGGCGGCCACCCCGAACGGCGCTTCGCCGCCGTGCAGGTGGCCGGCACCAACGGCAAGGGGTCGATCTGCGCCTTTCTGCACGCCATTCTTCAGGCCGCCGGCCTGCGGGTCGGGGTGTACCGCTCGCCCCACCTGGTGAGCTGGTGTGAACGGATCTGCCTCCACGACAGCTGGATCGCCCCCGAGGTGCTGAGGGCCGATCTGGAACGCTGGCACCCGCTGGCCCTGCAGCACCAGCTCACCCCCTTTGAACTGGTGACGGCCGCCGCCTTCGGGCGCTTTGCCCTGGAGCCCCTCGATCTGGCGGTGCTGGAGGTGGGGCTCGGCGGCAGGCTCGATGCGACCACCGCCCACCCCCGCCGACCCGTGATCGGCTTTGCCGCCATCGGCCTCGACCATCGCGAGCATCTGGGCGACACGCTGGCGGCGATCGCCCGCGAGAAGGCCGGGGTGCTGTCGGCCGGCGCCGTGGCGATCAGCGGCCCCCAGGCTCCGCCGGTGGCCGCGGTGCTGCGGGCGGAGGCCGCAGCCCGGGGGGCAGACCTGCGCTGGGTGCAGCCCCTGCCGGCCCCGGCGGCGGGGGGGCCCGCGCTGGGATTGGCGGGGGAACTGCAGCGCAGCAATGGGGCGGTGGCGGTGGCCATGGCCAGGGTGCTGGCCGAGCCGTGGGATCCCCTGGGGGTCGCCGCACGGCTGGGGCCTGCTCTGGCGAACGGCGCCATCGAAGCCGGCCTGGCCGGTGCCCGCTGGCCGGGCCGGCTGCAGCGGGCCCGCTGGCGGGGGCGGCCCCTGCTGCTCGACGGTGCCCACAACCCCCACGCCGCCGCGGCCCTGCGGGCCGAACTGGATCGGCGAGACCCCGGCCCACGCCAGTGGCTGGTGGGCATCCAGCGCACCAAGGATGGCCCGGCCCTGCTGACGACCCTGCTGCGTCCCGGGGACCGGGCCCTGATCACACCGCTGCCCGACCTGCCGGCCTGGCAGGTGGCCGACCTGGCCGCCGCCCGGGCCGGACTGGCCCGCCAGCTCACGGCCGTGGCCGATGCACGGCAGGGACTGGAACAGCTGATGACCGCCGCCGCTGCCGGTCCCCAAGGGCCGGAACCAGTGATCTGCGGCTCCCTGCATCTGCTGGGTGCGCTGCTGCCCCTGCTGGATGCCCCCGACCAGGGGGCCTGAGATCTTGCCGCACTGACAGCCGCCGCCATCGACCGGATCCGCCAGCATCTGGATATCACCGCCTGAGCGCCATGGCCCGCCCGCTGCCCCTTCGCTGCCTGCTGGCCCTTGTGCTGGCCCTGGCGCTCTCGCTGCTGGCGGGCCCCACACCGGTCCTGGCCGAATTCACGGGGGTGGACTACACCCTCACCAACCAGAACGGCCGTGATTTCAGCGGCCAGGATCTGGCCAACACCTCCTTCGCCGGCGTGGCGGGCCGCGGTGCCCGCTTCGACGGCGCCAACCTGCAGGGGGCGATCCTCACCCAGGCGGCCTTCCCCGATGGCCATTTCCGCGGGGCCGATCTCACCAATGCCCTCATGGACAAGGTGGATCTGAGCGGCGCCGACCTGCGCGACGCGCTGCTGGTGGGGGCGATCGCCAGCGGCAGCAGCTTCAGCGGTGCCCTCGTGACCGGGGCCGACTTCAGCGATGCCCTGATCGACCGGGCCGACCAGCGGGCTCTCTGCCGCGATGCCAGCGGCACCAACCCCCGCACCGGCGTCGACACGCGGCTGAGCCTCGACTGTCCCTGATTCAGGTGGATCGCTCCAACCAGCCCCGCAGCTTGCCTGGATTGAGCAGACCTGCCGGATCAAAGGCGGCCTTGGCCACCACCTGATCGCCGTCGATCACCCCCAGGCCGCCATCTTCCACGGTGAGCACATGGGGATTGAACAGCACTCCCCCCAGGTCCCGCACCTGGTCGATCAGCTCCGCCAGGGCCGCCTCTCCCCGCCAGCGCAGCAGGGGCAGGGCCGCCAGCCGGGCGGCGCCGCCGCTGCGTACCGCCTCCAGATGCAGCAGCAGATCATCGCCCCAGCGGGCCCGCAGGGCCGCCAGGGCCGGCGCCTCCGGCCGGGGCAGCAGCAGCTGCAGGTAGGTCCAGTCAGGGTGGTGGGCCCGCCAGTGGAGGGTGGTGTGGTTCCAGGTGAGTTCCCGCAGCGGCAGGCCCCTGGATGAGCCCTGGGTCGCCTGCCAGCGCAGCTGGCCGCCCCGCTGGGTCAGCCAGGCGGGCAGCACCGCCAGGGCATCGGGGGCGGCCAGCAGCAACAGCCGGTGCTCGCCGGCCTGGGGCGGAGGGCAGTCGGCCGGCCAGGGCAGACGGGCCGCCAGGGGGGCCTCCAGCAGGCAGAGGGCATTGAGCTCAAGGGCTGTGGCCGGCAGCTCCACCGCGGCCGCCAGGGCCTGGTCCCAGGTGGTGAATCCCACCACCAGCTGCTGCCAGGCCACCGCCGGGCAGGTGGCCAGGGTCACCGCCGTGAGGATGCCGTTGGTGCCGTAGGCATGGTTGAGGGGTTCGCTGGCGGCCGCATCCAGCTGCAGCAGCCGCGGCTCGGGCTCCAGGGTGACCACCTCCAGCCCCAGCAGATGGCCGGGATCCCGCAGAAAGCCCCAGCGCACGGAGCCGATGCCGCCGGAGCCACCGGCGATGAAGCCGGCGACGGTGGCGCTGCGCCAGGTGCTGGGGGCCAGCCGCAGCGCCCGACCATGGGCGGCCAGGGCGCCATCGGCCTCGGCGAGCAGGGTGCCGGCGGCCAGGGTGGCGGCACCGGTGACGCCATCGCACTGCCGCAGGCCCCGCAGCCGGCTGAGATCCAGCACCAGCCCACCGGCCAGGGGCACGCACTGGCCGTAGTTGCCGGTGCCGGCACCGCGGCAGGTGAGCGGCACCCGCAGGCGGGCGCAGGCTCCGGCCACGGCCATCACCTGCTCCACATTGGCGGGGCGGGCCACCAGATCGGCCCGGCGGTCGGCCAGCAGGGGCGCCAGCACCGGCGAGTAGTCGGAACAGTCCCTGGAGAGGCGGGAACGTTCCAGGGGATCGTCAATCAGCTCGAGCCCGCCGGCAGCGGCGGCCAGGGGTGCCAGCTCCGCCGCCAGGGCAGCCAGGGCAGCGGGGGAGGCCACCAGGGCCTGGGAAGCGGCGATCGGGGCAGAGACCAAGGCGAATCAGACGGGGTGGGCTCAGCCTGGCAGCAGCGGCGAAGGCCGTTCCTCCTCACTGGCCGGCAGCCAGTGGCCACCCCGCAGCACCCGCCGCCGGGGCGAACGGGCCAGGAGTTCGCTCCAGGAGGCGGCCCCCAGCACGATCAGGTCGGCGGGACCACCGATCCGCAGCACCCCGTCCCAGTCCAGGGCCAGCAGGCGGGCCGCCGCCGCACCGAAGGGAGCCAGTCCCTGCCGTTCCCAGGGCACCAGATGGCTGGTCACGGCGGCAAAACGGAGCAACGCCACCGGATCGAGATCCCCACCGGGAAACCAGGCATCCTGCACGTTGTCGCCGCCGACCGCCACGGTCACCCCGGCCTGCTGCAGCTGGCGGATCGGCGCCTGGGCCCGCAGCAGCGGCGTGCGGCCCAGCTGCCGGTCGAGCAGCCAGAGGTTGGTGGTGGGCAGGGCCACCACCGCCACCGCCGCCGCCGCCAGCCGCTCCGCCAGCCGGCGGCAGGCCCGGTCGGGCAGGCCGGCCATGCTGGTGGCATGGCTGCAGGTGAAGGGCACCGCCAGGCGCTGCTCCAGCAGCAGCCGACTCACCATGGCCACGCCGCGGCCGCCGCCGCCGGCACTTTCATCCACGTGCAGATCGACCCCGCAGCCGAAACGGTCGGCCAGCCGCAGCAAGGCGAGCAACGCCTCCTGATCAAGGGGCGATGGCGGAAAGGGCGCCCCGAGCACGCCTCCGAGCAGGCCCCGGTCCACCGCCACCCGCTCGGCGAGGGCCTCCCCCTCCGGCGTCAGCCAGTGGGCCAGCGGCACCAGCGCCACCAGCTGCAGATCCACCCTGCCGGCCCAGCGGCGGCCCAGATCCACCAGTGCCTGCCAGCTGGGTTCACTCCAGGGGCCCAGGCTGTCCACATGGCTGCGGATGGCCCGCAACCCGTATCGCCAGGCCCGGTCGAGGGCCTGCTCCGCCCGCTGCCGCACGCCTTCGGCGGTCCGCTCGGCCGCCTCACGGCGGTTGGCGTCCATCGCCGTGTCCATCTCACCGGAGGGATTGGGCCAGGCCGCTGCGGTGAACACCTTGTCGAGGTGGGCATGGGGTTCCACCAGGGGCGTGAGCGCCAGGGGAGCGGGCTCTGCCGTGGCCAGGGGTCGGATGCCCGTGAGCCGGCCAGCGCTCTGCTCCAGCTGCAGGGTGAGCAGCCCCTCGGCATCGGCGATCGGCAGGTCGAGCCGGGGATCGAGCAGGGCGCGGGGGATGCGCAGCGGTGGCAGGGGCCCCGCCGGGACCAGGGTGTCAGCAGGTGTCACAGGGCTCGCCCGGCCCCCACCTCGGCGGTCTCCAGCAGGAGGAACTGGCCCGCCACCGCCAGGGTGATGGCCCGGTAGCGGGGCAGCTGCCAGCTGCCCGCCAGATCCTGGCCACCCACTTCGGTGGTGTAGAGGCTCAGCAGACCCAGATTCCAGCGGCGGCTGTTGTGGCGGGCCAGGCGGCCCAGCACCGGCCCCTGGGAGCGCACCAGGCTGGTGCAGTCGGCGATCACGCCATGGAGGAAGGGGGGGAGGGTGCTCTGGCTGCAGAGCCGGTCGCCCACTTCGCTGGTGAGGCGATCGCCCGCAAACTGCTCAAACGCCTGGGGGCCTGGGTTGGTGGCCACCAGACCCACGCCGAGGCCGCTCAGGGCTGCCACGCCAAGGCAGACGCCGAAGGCATGGGTGGGAACGGGGGAAGGGCGCAAGCCGGAGCCGGACGATGGCTTGGTAGATTCTCATGGATCACGGCGGGCGTCGCCAAGTGGTTAAGGCAGCGGCTTGTGGCGCCGCTATTCGGGGGTTCGAGTCCCCTCGCTCGCCCTTTCACCCAGCCCAGGCCGGTCGGATCTGCACCGACCGGCCGGTTGTGGTCTGGCCGCTTCAGGCTGCCAACCAGGAGCCTTCCCAGGCTGCCGGTCCATGGACCGTGTCGGCGACCGGGGCAGCGACCGTGTCAGCGACCGGGGCAGCGGCAGGGGCAAACGGGCCCGGCTGGCTGGGCGCCAGCATGAACCTCTGCGACAGGCGGGCTGAGGAACGGTCGCGGTTGCCGGAGATGGTGTTGTCGCTGCCGTCGTCTTCCACGAACTTGTCGTAGGGACCCACCTTGAGCGGTCCCACGATCGAGGTGTAGCCGGTGCGGCGGCCGCTGTAGGTGTTGTTGACCACCTGGTTGCGGTCCGCAAAATCGCCGTTGTCAGCGCTGCTGCCGAAATTCCAGCCCTTGTCTTCGGAGCAGTAGCCGGGCTGGTCATCTTCGCGGGACCCAAGCCAGACCGCATAGCGATAGCCGATCTTGCGATTCATCGGCTGACGTGACCAGTAATCGGTCAGGGTATCGAGGTCAAAGAAATTGTCGCGGATGCGATTACCGGTGGGCTCCTGATGGCGGATCACGCCCCCCTCACCACAGTTGCGATACACGTTGATTCCGCCCCAGGGGAGCCGCAGAAAGCGGTTGCCCTCAATGAGATTGTCGCGCGAGCCATCCACGGCGATCACCTCGCGCGAGGGAGTCAGGGCAAAGGTGTTGCCGCGGATCACGTTGCCGGCGCTTTCGGCATCGAGGTAGATCGCCGCGCTCACACTCTTGCCGGTGATCGTGGAATCTCTGAGGGTCACACCGGTGGCACCGGGGGCCACCACCAGGGGCATGCGGCTTCTGGAGCTGGCCTTGATCGTGAGGTTGGAGAGGGTGATGTTGCGGGGGGCCGCCGCCTGAACCCGCCCGGTGTGGCCCAGGGAGCGAGAGGATTTCAACAGCTCCGTGGACTGGCTGGCCCCCATGCCCACAACCCGGATCGAGCCGTTGAGCTTCCAGTTGGTGAAGGTGAAATTCCTGGGAACGCTCCAGCGGCCATTCACGCGGGTCGACTGAACCCGCACCTCGGTGAGACGGCCGCCATTGAACCAGGCACCGCCGCCATCAACCACCTTGCCGCTGATCCTGCTGCCCTCGAACACCACCACTTCGGCGCCGGACTTTGTCGTCTCCATGGGCGGAACACGCCAGGGAAAGGCACGGCGGACCCTAGCCGGATCCGGGCGGATTGAGCAGGTCGGCCCAGAGGGCATCGCCACCCTGACGCACGGGATCGTGGCAGGGCAGGCCCGTGGCCGCCGCCACCGCCGCCGCCGCATCGCAGGCGGCAGCAGGCTCCAGGCCGGCGGTGTTGAGGGCGATCGCCCGCACCCTGGGCGGGGGCAGTGGGGCCTCCGCCGGCCGGCCCAGGGCCGCCATGGCCTCCACCACGGCGATCAGCTCATGCAGGGGCGGCACCGCCACATGGGGCTGGTTGCGGATCGTGCGCTGACCGGCCCGGTGCACCATCAGCAGGTCGGTGGGCTGGCTGCCGCGCAGCAGCGGCAGGGTGGCTGTGGAGCCGGGATGGGCGAAGGAGCCCTGGCCCTCCACCAGCAGCCAGGTGTCGGTGCTGGCCGCCTCGCCGGCGGTCAGCACCGCCTGTTCCACCGCACCGGCGGCGTAATCGACCCGCACGGCATCGAGGGCCACGCCGCTGCCGCTGATCAGAATGCCCGCCTGGCCGGTGCCCACGAAGCGGGCATCCAGCCCGCGGCGCCGGGCCGCCGCCAGCAGCTCCAGGCAGGCGCTCATCTTGCCCACCGACATGTCGGAACCCACCGCCAGCAGACGGCGGCCGGGCAGGGCGGCGGCCCGGGCCGCCCCAACCACCAGGGCCGCCGGTTCACGGCGCAGGTCCCAGATCCAGCGGCCGGGCTGCACCAGGGCCGCCAGCTCGGGATCTGCCGCCAGGCGGGTGTGCAGGCCGCTGGCCACCGACAGACCGGCCCGGAGTGCCGCCGCCAGATCGGCCCGCAGCTCCGGCGGCAGCCGGCCGCCGGAGGGGGCCAGCCCCACCACCGCCACCACCGGGCGATCGGCCGGGCGATCGGCTGGCAGCAACGGCAGGGCTTCGGCCATGGAGGCCACGATCGGCACCGCCCGGGCGATGCCGGTGAGCGCCTCCAGATCACCGCCGGCCTGGGCCGGATCGATCACCGCCAGCACCGGCCCGCTCCGGTAGCGCAGCAGGGTGAGGCCGGTCTTGCCGCTCAGATCGGTGAGGCCCTGGTGCTGCAGCAGCACCACCGGATCATGGGGGCTCAGCATGGCGACCCTCCGACCAGGCTGGGCCGCACCCCCAGGCCGGGCCCCTCACCGGGCCGCAGCCGGTCGCCCTCCAGGCGCGGACCCACGAACGGGTCATCGACCAGGTTGAGGTGGCTGTCGAGATCGGGCCAGTGCACGAGTGGCAGCAGCTGGGCGGCGGCACCGTTGAGCAGGGCACTGTCGGAGTAGCACCCCACCATCACGGCCAGCCCGAGCCGCCGCGCCAGACGGGCCATCAGCAGCGCTTCCGCCAGGCCACCGCTCTTGAGCAGCTTGATGTTCACCCCCTGCACATGGGGGGCCAGGCGGAGCAGGTCCGGCACGGTCCAGCAGCTCTCATCGGCCACCAGGGGCACCGGCGCCAGGCCGGCCAGGGCGGCGAAACCGGCGGTGTCGGCCTCCAGGTCAGCCAGGGGGGCCAGGGGCTGCTCCACCAGCACCACCCCCCGCTCCGCCAGCCAGGGAATCAGCCGGCGGGCGGTGGCCAGATCCCAGCCGCCATTGGCATCCACCTGCAGCTCGATGGCGGTGCCGGTGGCCTGGCGGCGCTGATCGATCGCGGCCCCCACCGCCGCCACCAGGGCCCTGTCGTGGTCGGGGCCGGCCGGGCTGCCCAGCTTGAGCTTGATGCGGGTGGCGGGCAGCTGGGCCCACCAGCGCTCGAGCCGCGCCAGCACCGCCGCGGGCTGCCCCAGCCCGAGGGTCACGCTGGTGGCGACACCCACCCCCGGATCCAGGCTCCAGAGCCGCTGCAGCGGCAACCCCAGCCGCTGGCCCCACCAGTCGTGCAGGGCCAGGTCGAGACCACAGCGGGCCGGGGGTGAGAGCGGCGCCAGCAGCGGCTCGAGGGCCTGGAGGGGGGCCGGCGCCCAGGCCTCGAGGGCGGGAGCAAGGGCCGCCAGCTCAGCGGCCACCGCCTCGGTGCTGAAGGCCCGGTGGCCGGTCTCGAACCCACCGGTTTCGCCGATGCCGCGCAAGCCCTCGTGCTCCACGCCCACCAGCAGGCGTTCGACCTGGCCGGTGGTGCCGCGGCTGATGGCCAGCGGCACCGCCTTGGTGAGCACGAACCGATCCAGGGTCAGTCGCATGGGCTTCACCCTGGCACGGCGCGGCGGCGGAGGATGGCGGTCCGCAGGTCACCCCCCGTGTCAACAGGCAGTCCGATCCGCTCCTCCCTGGTTCAGCAGGTGCTCGCCCAGCAGCTCGACGAGCTGCGCGACTGCCGCGACGGCCAGGTGGCCGATTACATCCCGGAACTGGCCCGGGCGGATCCGGAGGACTTCGGCATCGTGGTGGCCACCCCGCAGGGGCGGATCTATGCCGTGGGAGATGCGGACAAACCGTTCACGATCCAGTCGATCTCCAAACCGTTCATGTATGGGCTGGCGCTGAAGCAGCTCACCCCCGCCGCCATGGCGACCAAGGTGGGCGTGGAGCCCTCGGGCGATGCCTTCAATGCCATCAGCCTCGATCCCAGCACCGGCATCCCCCGCAACCCGATGATCAATGCGGGGGCGATCGCCACGGCGGCGCAGGTGTGGCAGCACGATCGCGACCGGGCCGAGGCCATCACCCTGGCGTTCTTCTCGGCCCTGGCCGGCCGGCCCCTGGCGGTGGATCAGGCGGTGTATGCATCCGAACGGGACACCGGCCACCGCAACCGGGCCATCAGCCACCTGCTGCGCAACGCCGGCGTGATCGAGGGCGATCCGGAAGCGGGTCTCGATCTCTACTTCCGCCAGTGTGCGATCAGCGTGACCTGCCGGGACCTGGCGGTGATGGCCGCAACGCTGGCCTGCCAGGGCCGCAACCCCCTGACCCAGGCGACCCCCCTGGATCCGGAGATCACCACCCGCCTGCTGGCCGTGATGGGCACCTGCGGCATGTACGACTACGCCGGCCAGTGGCTGCACGATGTGGGCATGCCCGCCAAGAGCGGTGTGGGCGGCGGGGTGCTGGCGGTGGTGCCGGGCCGGCTGGGGATCGCGGTCTACTCACCGAGGCTCGATGCCTTCGGCAACAGCGTGCGGGGCATCGCCGCCTGCCGGCGCCTCTCCCAGACCCTGGAACTGCACCTGTTCGACCAGACGCCGCTGCAGCAGTCGCCGGTGCGCAGCAGCTACCGGGGCTCGGAACGGCGCTCCCGCCGCTGGCGCGACGAGGGCGCCACCGCCGTGCTGGATCGCCTGCGGCCACGCATCACGGTGCTCCATGCCCAGGGCGTGCTCGATTTCGCCGCCCTTGAAACCGTGCTGACCGCGATCGAGGGCGCCCTGGCCGCTGCTGGTGCCGCTGCTGGTGCTGCAGTGATCATTCTCGACCTGGGCCAGGTGAGCGAGCTGCCGCCGACCACCACGGCGCTGCTGCAGCGGCAGGCGGGGCTGCTGGAGGCCGCCGGCATGCGGCTGCTGCTCTGCCGCAGCGACCATCTGCCGGTACCGCCGGCCCTGGCCGGACCGGCCGGGGGCCACGCCAGCCTTGACCTGGCCCTGGAAGCGGCGGAAGACCACCTGCTGGCCGCAACCATCGGCGTGGCACCGGCCGAGCCGTTGGCCAGCGCGCCGCAGGCCGGCCCGCCCCTGCTGCTCGCCCCCCTGGCCCCAGACCTCCGCGAGGCGATCGCCGCTCGACTGTGCCTGCGGAGCTATCCGGCCGGAACCGTGGTGATGGCCCGGCAGCAGTCGGGCGACGAGCTGTTCATCGTGGCCACAGGACGGTTCAGCATTTTTCTGGAAAACAGGCGACCTGGAGCCAGCGCCAGGCCTGCGCGGGTGGCCACGTTTTCGGAAGGCATGGTGTTCGGCGACGCGGCCTTTTTCTCGGGGCAACAACGGCTGGCTGATGTGGTGGCCGACACCGACGGCAGCTGCTGGCTGCTCCATCGAAGCGACTTCAATGGGCTCCAACGGGAGCACCCGGCCGCGGCGATCGCCCTGCTCACCCTGCTGGCCGTTGACCTGGGCCGCAAGCTCTCCCTCTGCGCCCAGCAGCTGACACTGCTGGAGGAGCTGTGAGGGGAAGCGGCGCTGCCGGCAATGGCAGGCGCCGCTGGTGGCCGTCACTCGCGTGCTGGCAGCCTAAAGAGACCGGCGGTGAGCCCAAGGAGCCGTCAAGACCCGGCCCCAGAGACAAGCCTGGGCAAGAAGAAGCATTGCCGCTCCCGAAGAGCAGTCTAATTGCCCTTATCCAGAGGCTTCTTACCCATCGCCGCCGGAATCAATGTGACTGGGTCCAGGACAAACCTCACAGCACCGGGAATGACTGCCCAGCCAAGTTGGCAAGCATGCTATCACTGGAGATTCCAAACTTGGATGGCCTTTCATTCATATTCCCAAGATTGATCCACATCGCCATTGGATATTACCGGTCAGATGTCACCATCAGTGTCAAGCACCGGGCCGGCGGTTGGCGGAGCTCCAGCAAACGTCGCCCGGCCAGGGGCCACGCCCAGGAGCCGGAGCGGGCGGGCCTTGCTTCAAAATGGCGGGATGACGGCGACTCCATTCAGCGCACCCACCGCAACAGCGGCCAGCGGGCGCGGCAGCTACTGGATCACCACCTTCGGCTGCCAGATGAACAAGGCCGATTCCGAGCGGATGGCCGGGATCCTCGAGGCCATGGGCTACCAGGCGGCCAGCGGCGAGCAGCAGGCCGACCTGGTGCTCTACAACACCTGCACCATCCGCGACAACGCCGAGCAGAAGGTGTACAGCCACCTGGGCCGCCAGGCCCGGCGCAAACGGGCCAATCCAGGGCTCACGCTGGTGGTGGCCGGCTGCGTGGCCCAGCAGGAGGGCGAGGCCCTGCTGCGGCGGGTGCCGCAGCTGGACCTGGTGATGGGCCCCCAGCACGCCAACCGCCTCGCCGCGCTGCTGGAGCGGGTGGCCCAGGGGCAGCAGGTGGTGGCCACCGATGAACACCACATTCTCGAAGACATCACCACCGCCCGGCGTGACAGCACGGTCTGCGCCTGGGTCAATGTGATCTACGGCTGCAACGAGCGCTGCACCTACTGCGTGGTGCCGTCGGTGCGGGGGAAGGAGCAATCACGCCTTCCCGACGCGATCAAGCTGGAGATGGAGGGGCTGGCGGCCCGCGGCTTCCGGGAGGTGACCCTGCTGGGCCAGAACATCGATGCCTACGGTCGCGATCTGCCCGGCATCAGCGCCGAGGGGCGCCGGGCCCACACCCTCACCGACCTGCTGCACCAGGTGCACGACGTGCAGGGGATCGAACGGATCCGGTTCGCCACCAGCCATCCGCGGTACTTCACCGAACGGTTGATCGATGCCTGCGCCGACCTGGCCAAGGTGTGCGAACACTTTCACATTCCCTTCCAGAGCGGCGACGACGACGTGCTGCGGGCCATGGCGCGGGGTTACACGGTCGACCGCTACCGCCGGATCATTGAGCGCATCCGCCGGCGCATGCCCGACGCCGCCATCAGCGCCGATGTGATCGTGGCCTTCCCGGGGGAGACCGACGCCCAGTTCCGCCGCACCCTGGCCCTGGTGGAGGAGATCGGCTTCGACCAGGTGAACACCGCCGCCTACTCCCCCCGGCCGGGCACCCCCGCCGCCGACTGGCCCGACCAGCTGGCCGAACCGGTGAAGGTGGAGCGACTGCAGGAGCTGAACGCCCTGGTGGAACGCACCGCCAGGGAACGGAGCTCCCGCTATCTCGGCCGCCTGGAAGAGGTGCTGGTGGAGGGTCGCAACCCGCGCGATCCCGCCCAGGTGATGGGCCGCACCCGCACCAACCGGCTCACGTTCTTCCCCGCGGCGCACGCCGGCGGCGGTGAACACACCCCTGGCGATCTGGTGCCCGTGAGGATCGAAACGGTGCGGGCCTTCTCCCTGAGCGGAGCCCCCCCTGGCAATCCGCCCCAGGATTGATACCGTTTCACTCTCTCCCACCTCCAGACCGCCCATGAGCCACCCGACCCCACCAGCGGCCGGCGCAGACCAGCCGCTGCCTGTGGGTGTGGTCTTCGGGGGGGCATCGGGGGAACATGCGGTGTCGATCCGCTCCGCCGCCACCGTGGTGCGGGGCCTGCGCAGCGGGGCCAACCCCTCCCGCTACCGGCTGAGCTGCTTCTACATCGACCGGCAGGGCCGCTGGTGGCCCCCCGCCGTGGCCGACGCCGTGCTGAGCCGCGGCGTTCCGGCCGAAGCCGCCGATCTGCCGGCGGAGCCGGGGCCGGCCGGCTTCCGGGGCTTCCCGGAGACAGCACTGGAGATGGCGGTCTGGTTTCCGGTGCTGCACGGCCCCAATGGCGAAGATGGCACCGTGCAGGGCCTCTTCAGCCTGATGGGGGTGCCCTATGTGGGTTCAGGGGTGCTGGGGTCGGCCCTGGGCATGGACAAGCAGGCCATGAAGGCCGCCTTCGCCGCCGCCGGCCTGCCCCAGGTGCCCTACCGCTGCGTGCAGGCCGCCGACCTGGCAGCGCCCGAGGGCCTGCTCGACCTGCTGGAAACGGACCTGGGATATCCCTGCTTCGTGAAACCCGCCAACATGGGCTCCTCCGTGGGCATCAGCAAGGCCAGCGATCGGTCCGGCCTGCTGGCGGGTCTGCAGATGGCGGCAGCCCTCGATCCCCGCCTGGTGGTGGAGCAGGGGGTGACGGCCCGGGAGCTGGAATGTGCCGTGCGCGGCGGTGAGCATCCGGGGCGGCCGCTGCAGGCCTCGGTGCTGGGCGAGATCTGCTTCAACGCCGACTGGTACGACTACGACACCAAATACAGCGAAGGCACCAGCCACACCGTGATTCCGGCCGAGGTGCCGGCAGCGATCGCCGAGCGGGCCCGGGCGATGGCGATCGAAGCCTGCCGGGCCGTGGCCGCCACCGGCCTGGCGCGGGTCGACTTCTTCTACGTGGCCGATGCCTCCGCCCCCGATGGCGGCCGGCTCTACCTCAACGAGATCAACACCCTGCCCGGGTTCACCAGCCAGAGCATGTACCCCATGCTCTGGGAGGCCAGCGGATGCGGGCTTGAGGATCTGGTGCACGCCCTGGTCCAGGGGGCGCGAGAATCCAGGGGTCAGACCCGGACCGAGGCCGAGACGGCATGAGTTTCCGCATCAGTGCCGGACTGGGTCATGGGCTGTTCTGGGTGCCGCTGCTGCTGGTGTTCGTGCTCCTCACCGCCCTGGGCTGGCTGGAGCGTCGGCGCCAGAACCTGTTCCGCAGCTGGGCCGCCGGGGCCGAACTGGCCAAGCTCGATGGCTGCGGCGCCGCCAGGCTGATCAACGGCGTGCTGAGCTGGAGCACCTTCGAAGCCGGCGAACTGCGGCCCCAGGGTTCGTTTGTGATCAAGGAGCTGGAGAAGGTGGAGCTGCTCTCCCTCGGATCGGGTGAAGCCCCGCTCACCGAGGAAAGCCAGGGGGCCTGCAGGCTCAGGCTGATCAGCGCGGGCCAGCATTGCGACCTGCCCTTCGCCGAAGCGGAACGGGCCCGCACCTGGATTCAGGAGCTCATGAGCCGGTCCCGATGCGAGCTGTGAGCCCTTCCCGCCCGGACCGGGTGCTCTCCCCGGAAATCCAACGCCGCCGCCAGCTGCGCCAGCAGAAACGCAACGAACGCCTCCGGCAGCTGTGGCGCCTGAGCGTGCACTGTCTGATCGCCGCCGGCCTGGGCTATGGCCTGCTGCGCCAGGGCTGGGTGCTGAGGGATCCGGCCCAGGTGCAGGTGTCAGGCAGCAGGCTGGTCAACCGAGAGGAGGTGATCGCAGCAGCCGGGCTGCGCTTCCCCCAGCCGCTGCTGCTGCTCGATCCCGGCCGGCTCGACCGCACGCTCCGAACCAGCCTGCCGGTCCAGCAGGTCACGGTCTCGCGGCGGATCCTGCCCACGCGCCTGCAGATCGAGCTGGTGGACCGCCACCCGGTGGCCATCGCCTACCGACGCACCGCCGCGGGCATGGAGCGGGGCTATGTGGACGCCGACGGCCACTGGCTGAGCAACCGGCAGAAGCCATCCCTGGCCGGACATGTGCCCGACGGGCTGGTGGTGCAGGGCTGGCAGGAGAGCCGTCGCCGGGAGCTGGCCCTGGTGCTGGCCGCCCGCCAACGGCTGGGACCCGGCCTGCGCGAGATCCGCTTCGAGCCGGGTGGCAGCCTCTGGCTGCGCAGCGATCGCCTGGGCACCATCCGCCTGGGGCCGGCCGATGAGCGCCTGCCGAGGCGGCTGGAGGTGATGCAGCACCTCAGCGCCCAGCTGCCCGGCCAGATCCGCAGCCGGCGGGTCCAGCAGATCGATCTCAGCGATCCCGACAACCCCGAACTGACCCTGCCGGGCACCGCCAGGGCCCCCGCCGCCGGTGCGGCCGCCGCCGACGCCCAGCCCCCTCCCGGTGGTCAGTAGCGCATCCGCGCACATAGGCTTGCCAATTCCGTGGCCTGCGACCAAGTTGGAGACCCCCTCCATCCGCGCCGGCGCCCTCGGTCCCCGGTAACGACATAATGCAGCCGCAGATCAACGGCAATTCGCCCCGACCGATGGCGCCGGATTCGAGCATCCCGCTCCCCCTCGATCCATTGACAACTGCACTGTTTCCGCCCAGCCCTGACAATGCCGTCATGACCCATAGTTCCCAGTCCGTCAACGGCATCGTTCCGAGCCAGGCCGCCAGGATCGAGGTGATCGGCGTGGGCGGTGGTGGCAGCAACGCCGTGAATCGCATGATTGCGTCGGACCTTGAGGGGGTGGCCTACCGGGTGCTCAATACCGATGCCCAGGCCCTGATCCAGTCGGCGGCCCAGCAGCGGATCCAGCTCGGCCAGAAACTCACCCGGGGGCTGGGGGCCGGCGGCAACCCGGTGATCGGCCAGAAGGCGGCTGAAGAATCCCGCGCCGATCTGCAGCAGTCGCTGCAGGGGGCCGATCTGGTGTTCATCGCCGCGGGCATGGGCGGTGGCACCGGCACCGGCGCAGCACCGATCGTTGCGGAAGTGGCCAAGGAGTGCGGCGCCCTCACCGTGGGCATCGTCACCAAACCATTCGGATTCGAAGGTCGCAAGCGGCTGCGCCAGGCCGAGGAAGGCATCGCCCGCCTGGCGGAACATGTCGACACGCTCATCGTCATCCCCAACGATCGGCTGCGGGAGGCCATCGCCGGCGCTCCCCTCCAGGATGCTTTCCGGGCAGCCGACGACGTGCTGCGGATGGGCGTCAAAGGGATCACGGAGATCATCACCCGACCCGGACTGGTGAACGTGGACTTCGCCGACGTGCGCTCGGTGATGATGGATGCCGGCACCGCGCTTCTGGGCATCGGTGTGGGCTCGGGCCGGTCCCGCGCCACCGAAGCCGCCCAGGCAGCGATGTCGAGCCCGCTGCTCGAATCAGCGCGCATTGATGGCGCCCGCGGTTGCGTGATCAACATCAGCGGTGGCAAGGACATGACCCTCGAGGACATGACAACCGCGTCGGAGGTGATCTACGACGTCGTCGACCCGGACGCCAACATCATCGTGGGTGCGGTGGTGGACGAGAGGATCGAAGGCGAGATCCACGTGACCGTGATCGCCACCGGCTTTGACACGGCCACCCATTACCGCCAGGAGCGCCAGTCCACCACCAGCTTCAGCGATGTGATGGGCGCTCCGCACAACCCCAGCAATGTGGATGACCGCGGCGCCATGATCCCGCCGTTCCTGCTCAACCGGCAGACACGGATCGACTGAATCTCCTCCGTCCGCCTGCGGGGGAGGCGTCTGCGGGGGAGGCATCTGCGGGGGAGGCATCTGCGGGGGAATCGCCCAAGCCACAAGAGGGTGACCCGGAGTCCACGCCTGCCCTGAGCATCCCGTGTGGCTGCTCCCTTCCGGTCCTGACCAGATTTGGGCGTCGGGGCCGCATGGGTCCGAGTCGTTGCCAACCTAGCAACAGGCCCTGCCAGCATGGGGGAGACTCCCACGGACCTGCCCGTGCCCCTGCGCCCCGGTGATCTCCAGCTCCGCAAGCAGGCCGGCCTGCCGATCTCGGTGCTCACCGCCTGGGATGCCCTCTCCGGCGCCCTGGTGGCCGAAGCGGGGGCCGATGCGGTGCTGGTGGGCGACTCGCTGGCGATGGTGGTGCTGGGCCATGCCACCACCCTGCCGGTGACCCTCGACGAGATGCTGCACCACTGCCGTGCGGTGGCCCGCGGGGTGCAGAGCAGCGGAGGGCACCAGCCTCTGCTGATCTGCGATCTGCCGTTTCTCAGCTATCAGTGCGCCGCCGACGACGCCGTGGCCGCCGCTGGCCGGGTGCTGAAGGAAACCCCGGCAGCGGCCGTGAAGATGGAGGGGGCCGAGGTGGAGACCCTGGAGGTGATCGACCGGCTGGTGCGCACGGGCATCCCCGTGATGGGGCACCTGGGGCTCACCCCCCAGGCCGTGCACCGGCTCGGCTATCGCCGCCAGGCCACCGATGGGGCGGGTGCCGCGCGCCTGCGCCACCAGGCGGAAGCCCTGCAGGCCAGCGGCTGCTTCGCCCTGGTGCTCGAACACATTCCGGCCGCCCTGGCCAGCGAGCTCAGCCGTGAGCTGAGCATCCCGGTGATCGGCATCGGCGCCGGCGACGACTGCGATGGCCAGGTGCGGGTGACCGCCGACCTGCTGGGCCTCACCCCCCGCCAGCCTCCCTTCTGCCCACCGCTGCTCGACGGCCGCCGGCTGGCCGTGGAGGCGCTGCGCGGCTGGATCGGTTCCCTCAGCCCGCTGGACACCAGGCCAGGATGTCCCGCAGCACCACATTGCTGAGGGCCAGGCCCAGCGGGTCGCTGAGGCGCCAGCGGGGCCCCTCCACCAGCAGCAACCCCCGCCGCTCCTGGTCCGCCAGCCGCCGCCGCAGGTCGGCCAGGGCAGCCTGGCTGAGCCCATGCTCCCGCGCCAGCCGGGCCATGTGGACCCCCTCCCGGCGCCGCAGCCCCACCATCAGCCGTTCATCGAGCGGCATGCCCGGACCGGCGACCTGGCGGCCCGCTTCACCGGCCGCCAGCCAGCGGCCGTAGTCCTCACGGGTGCGCGGCCGGGCCAGGCGCCGCCCCCCCAGGGCGGATGTGGCCCCCATGCCGAAGGCCCACCAGTCGGCCCCGCTCCAGTACACCCGGTTGTGGCGGGAGGCATGGCCGGGCAGGGCCCAGTTGGAGATCTCGTAGCGGCCGTAGCCGGCCGCCGCCAGCCCGCGGCTGGTGATCTCCAGCAGGTCGGCGGCGCGGTCGGGATCCGGCAGCTCCAGCCGGCCCTGCTGCAGCCAGCGCTCAAACACCGTGCCCGGCTCGATGATCAGGTCGTAGACCGAGAGATGGGGAGGCTCCAGGGCCAGGGCCTGCTGCAGCTGCCGTTGCCAGCCACCGGCCTCCTGGCCGGGCAGGCCCTGCAGCAGATCCAGGCTCCAGCTGCGCAGATCACCGTGGCGCCTGGCCCGCTCCAGCCAGCCGGCCGCCTCCACGATGTGGTGGCATCGGTGACGCCTGCCCAGGCCGGCCAGCACGCCATCATCGAAACTCTGGGCCCCGAAGCTCACCCGGTTCACGCCCAGGCGCAGCAGGGCCGCAAGCCGCCGCTCGTCAAAGCCGGCCGGATCCAGCTCCAGGGTGATCTCGGCGCCATCAGCCAGGCCGTAGCGGCGGCGCAGGCCCGCCAGCAGGTCAGCCACCTGGTCGGCGCTGAGCAGCGAGGGGGTGCCGCCGCCCACATACACGGTGCTCAGGGGCGGGCCGGCGGGGCTGGCACCGATCTCCTGCAACAGCAGCCGCAGGTAGGCGTGGATCGAGGCGGATCCGGGACCGGCGGCCCCATCGGCCCGATCCCCCAGGGGCACCACGGGAAAGTCGCAGTAGAAGCAGCGCCGATGGCAGAACGGAATGTGCAGGTAGGCGCTGCGGGGGGCGGCCCTGGGCGGCGATTTCATCACGTGCGGTTACCCCCTCCAGACGGATGGCCCGTGATCAGCCATGCTGCGGTGCGATCAACCCGGAACGCCGTGGGCATGGAACCAGTGGACAGGCTGGCGCAGACAGCCTCCCTGCCGCTGACGGGTGCCATAGCACGGGCCGTTGCCTAGGGATGGACGGCGATGGTGGACACCCTGATCCTGCTGCTGTTTCTGGTATCCGGGGCCGCCACCGGCTGGCTGGGGGTGGATCTGCTGCCCGAAAAACTGCTGCTGCAGGTCACGAATGTGCAGGGTCTGCGTTGGGTGCTGGCGGGATTCGGGGCCTTCTTCGGGCTGATTGCGGGCGTGCTGTTCCAGCAGCTGCGTCGCCGGCTGATGGCCCAGGTGCGCAGCGTGCCCACCGATCTGCTGGTGAGCCGTGCCGTGGGTCTGATCCTGGGCCTGCTGGTGGCCAACCTGCTGCTGGCGCCGATCCTGCTGCTGCCCCTGCCGTGGGAGGTGGTGCTGGTGAAGCCCCTGGCGGCGGTGCTCAGCAATGTGTTCTTCGGGGTGCTGGGCTACAACCTGGCTGAGGTGCACGGCCGCACGCTGCTGCGGCTGCTCAACCCGGCCAGCAGCGAGGCGGTGCTGCTGGCGGAGGGGGTGCTGCAGGCGGCCAGCGCCAAGATCCTCGACACCAGCCTGATCATCGACGGCCGGATCCGGGGCCTGCTCAGCTCGGGCCTGCTGGAGGGCCAGGTGATCGTGGCCCAGTGCGTGATCGATGAACTGCAGGCCCTCGCCGACTCGGCCAATGGCGAGAAGCGCGGCAAGGGCCGGCGGGGCCTGAAGCTGCTCAGCGAACTGCGGGAGACCTGGGGCCGGCGCCTGGTGGTCAACAGCACCCGCTATGAGGGCGAGGGGGTGGATGACAAGCTGCTGCAGCTGGCGGGCGACACCGGCGGCACCCTGCTGACCACCGACTTCAACCTCGCCAAGGTGGCTGAAGTGCGCAACCTGAAGGTGATCAACCTGAGCGAGCTGGTGATCGCCCTGCGTCCGGAGGTGCAACCCGGCGACAACCTGCAGATCAAGATCGTGCGGGAGGGGCGCGAGGCCGCCCAGGGCGTGGGTTACCTGGAAGACGGCACCATGGTGGTGGTGGAGGATGCCCGCGGGCGGATCGGCGAACGGCTGGCGGTGGTGGTCACCGGCGCCCTGCAGACCCCCACCGGCCGCATGGTGTTCGCCCGCAGCGACCGGGGCGGCAAATCCACCCAGGCCGCGAAGCCACCGGCCACGGAGCCCGGCTAGGCTCGGCCTTCAGTCTGCAGCTCTGGCACGGATGACGGCGTCGGCTCCCTACTACGGCGATACGGCTGCGCTCCGTACGCCCCCCCCGGACCTGGAGTCGCTGCTGCTCAAGGAGCGGATCGTGTATCTCGGCCTGCCCCTGTTCTCCGATGACGACGCCAAGCGGCAGATGGGCGTGGATGTGACCGAGCTGATCATCGCCCAGCTGCTTTACCTGGAATTCGACAATCCCGATAAGCCGATTTTCTTTTATATCAATTCCACCGGCACCAGCTGGTACACCGGCGATGCGATCGGCTTTGAAACCGAGGCCTTCGCCATCTGCGACACCCTCCGCTACGTGAAGCCACCGGTGCACACGATCTGCATCGGCCAGGCCATGGGCACGGCGGCAATGATCCTGAGTGCCGGCACCCGTGGCCAGCGGGCGGCCCTGCCCCATGCCTCGATCGTGCTGCACCAGCCCCGTTCGGGAGCCCGCGGCCAGGCCAGCGACATCCAGATCCGGGCCAAGGAAGTGCTGCACAACAAGCACACCATGCTGGAGATCCTCTCGGCCAACACCGGTCGCAGCATTGACGAGCTCAGCCACGACTCCGATCGCATGCGCTACATGACCGCCGAGGAGGCCCGCGACTACGGCCTGATCGACCGGGTGCTCACCAGCCAGAAGGATCTGCCCTCGCCGGTGCCCACCGCCGCCGGCATCGGCTGAGCTGCTGCCGGCCCCCAGGCCCCTGCCCCCCACTCCCCCAACCTCCACCTCCAACCTCCATTTCCGCCATGCCCATCGGCATTCCCAGCGTTCCCTACCGCCTTCCGGGCAGCCAGTATGAGCGCTGGATCAGCATCTACAACCGCCTCGCGGTGGAACGGATCCTGTTTCTGGGGCAGGAGGTGAACGACGGCGTGGCCAACAGCCTGGTGGCCCAGATGCTTTACCTCGACTCGGAGGACAACTCCAAGCCCATCTACCTGTACATCAACTCACCCGGGGGGTCGGTGACCGCTGGCCTGGCCATCTTCGACACAATGCAATATGTGAAATCCGAGGTGGTCACGATCTGCGTTGGGCTGGCAGCCTCGATGGGCGCCTTTCTGCTCACCGCCGGCAGCAAGGGCAAGCGCCTGGCCCTGCCCCACAGCCGGATCATGATCCACCAGCCCCTGGGCGGCACCAGCCAGCGCCAGGCCAGCGACATCGAGATCGAGGCCCGCGAGATTCTGCGCATCAAGGACATGCTCAACCGCTCCATGGCCGACATGACCGGCCAGCCCCTGGAGAAGATCGAGAAGGACACCGACCGTGATTACTTCCTGAGCGCCGCCGAAGCCGTGGAGTACGGCCTGATCGACCGGGTGATCGCCCACCCCAGCGAAGCCTGAGCAGCTCCGCCCCCCCCGAAACACGCCCTCCGATGTCGACCACCCTCGCTGAGGCCGCAGACGCGTTTTATGCAGCGGGCAACCAGCTGCTTGCCGGTGACGCCGATGCCTTTGCCGCGATCTGGTCGGAGAGCAACGAGGTCAGCCTTCTTGGCCCCACCGGTGTGGTGTGCACAGGCCGCGCCGCGGTGATGGAGCAGTTCGCCAAGGAGGCCGGGATGGGCTTCAGGGGCACCCTGGTGGCGGATGAGCGCCGCTTCGTGGAGGGCGCCGAGCTGGGCTACATGGTGTGTATGGAGCGCACCAGCGGCATGACCCTGGCCGGCGAAGCCCTCCGCAGCGACATCCGCGCCACAACGATCTTCCGCAAGGAAAACGGCCACTGGCGAGCGGTGCATCACCACACCGATCGCTTCTAGTCAGCCCTTGCCGGTGGCAGCCAGCAGGCGCGCGGCCGTGTCAATGCCGATTGGCAGACCTGTCGGGTCCAGCAGGCCCAGCTGCACCAGCAGCCCGGCCTGGTCCCAGTAGATGTGCTCGAAGGCCACCTTGCCGCCGCTCACCCCCACGATCACCACCAGGGCCAGTTCCACACGCCGGCCGGTGGGGGCCACGCCGGGCAGCAGATGGCCGATGGCTTCGGTGTGGGTGAAGCGGATCACCAGTTCATCCACCAGCCGCTCGCCATCCACCGTGCGCGAGATCGGAATGAACTCCACATCGGGCGGAAAGAACTGGCCGATCAAGTGGGTGGCGTAGAACTCGCGCACTCCATCGGCTCCTTCGCCACCGGTTCCGGAGGCCAGGTTGAGCAGATGGGGGTCCGCCACCATCGTGGCCATGGTGGCCTCAAGATCGGCATCCAGTTCGGCCTGCATGTGGGCCGCAAAGAGATCCGCCGCAGAGGCAGGGGCGTGGACCATTGCGATCAGGACACGGCAGACCTGACGGTAGGCAGGGTGCAGCGGTTCGGCTGCGGCCAGGCGCTTGCGTAAGCTCGACCCCTGCCCAGCCCAGATCCGACGCAGCCCCGATGGCCCAGCTCTTCTACGACACCGACGCCGACCTCAGCCTGCTGGACGGCAAGACGGTGGCCATCATTGGCTACGGCTCCCAGGGCCACGCCCATGCCCTGAACCTCAAGGACAGCGGCGTGAACGTGGTGGTGGGCCTCTATGAGGGCAGCCGCTCCGCCGACAAGGCCCGTGCCGATGGCCTGGAGGTGCTGAGCGTGGCCGCCGCCGCCGGACGGGCCGACTGGATCATGGTGCTGCTGCCGGATGAATTCCAGAAGGCCGTCTACGACGCCGAGATCGCGCCCCACCTCAGCGCCGGCAAGGTGCTGAGCTTTGCCCACGGCTTCAACATCCGCTTCGGGCTGATCCAGCCCCCCGCCGATGTGGACGTGGTGATGATCGCCCCCAAGGGTCCCGGCCACACCGTGCGCTGGGACTCCCAGAACGGCAGGGGGGTGCCGGCCCTGTTCGCCGTGCATCAGGACGACAGCGGCAACGCCCGCGCCCTGGCCATGGCCTACGCCCAGGCGATCGGTGGCACCCGCGCCGGCATTCTCGAGACGAACTTCAAGGAAGAGACCGAGACCGATCTCTTCGGCGAACAGGCCGTGCTCTGCGGTGGCCTCTCAGAGCTGGTGAAGGCCGGCTTCGAAACCCTGGTGGAGGCCGGCTACCAGCCCGAGCTGGCCTACTTCGAGTGCCTGCACGAGGTGAAGCTGATCGTGGATCTGATGGTGCGCGGCGGCCTGACCGCCATGCGCGATTCGATCTCCAACACGGCCGAATACGGCGACTATGTGAGCGGCCCGCGGCTGATCACCGCCGACACCAAGGCGGAGATGAAGCGCATCCTGGCCGACATCCAGGACGGCACCTTCGCCAGCAACTTCGTGGCCGAATGTGAGGCCGGCAAGCCGGAGATGGGTCGCATCCGCGAACGCGACAGCCAGCATCCGATCGAGGAGGTGGGCAAGGGCCTGCGCTCGATGTTCAGCTGGCTCAAGGACACCTGATCCAGAGGCAGGCGGGCGGGCGGCGCCGGTGGCCTCCCCCTGGCTGCTGGTGCTGCTGGCCGGCGCACTCGACCGGTGGATCGGCGACCCCCGCCGCTGCCCCCACCCGGTGCAGGTGATGGGGGTGGTGATCGAGCGCCTGCGGAGCGCGGCGGAGGCCTGGGCCGGCGACCGACCCAGGCCGTTGCGACTCGCCGGCACTGGCATCACTCTGGTGCTGGTGGCGGGCAGCCTGGCGGCGGGCTGGGGCGTGGAGACGCTGGCGCGGATGCGGCCGCCGCTGGGGCTGCCGCTGCTGCTGCTTGGGCTCGCCAGCGCCCTGGCGGGTGGCAGCCTGCGGCAGGCGGTGCAGCAGGTGCTGGCGGCCCTGCCGGATGAGGCCCTGGCGCGCCAACGGCTGGCCTGGATCGTGGGCCGCGATGTGGACCACCTGGACACCGCCGGCATGCTGCGGGCTGCGGCCGAAACGGCCGCCGAAAACGCCGTGGATGGCCTGTTTGCGCCGCTGCTGTGGATGCTGATCGGCGCCGCGCTGGCCAGCCACTGGCCAGCGGCACCGGGCCCCCTGGCCCTGGCCTGGACCTTCAAGGCGGCCAGCACCCTGGATTCGATGCTGGGCTACCGGCGGGGGCGGCTGCGCTGGCTGGGCACCGCCGGCGCCCGCCTCGATGATCTGCTCACCTGGCCGGCAGCCCGGCTGGTGGCCCTCAGCCTGCCCCTGGCGGCGGGCCGAGCGGGTCAGACCCTGGCCCTGTGGCGCCAGGCGCTGGTCGACGGAGCCGGCGACCCCTCCCCCAATGCCGGCGTCTCGCAGGCGGCCTATGCCCACGCCGCGGGTGTGCGGCTGGGTGGGGCCAACCGTTATGGGGGAGAGTGGCGCAGCAAACCAGTGCTGGCGGCCGGGCAGCCGCCGGCGGATCAGGCCGGCGTGATGCGGATCCTGCGCCTCACCGATCGGCTTGAGCTGATCTGGCTGCTGGTGCCGCTGGCCCTGAGCATGCCGGCCCTCGCCATTCAGTAGGCGTCATTCAGTAGGCGCCGCGATCCCTGGGGTCGAGCACCACGCCCACGGTGTGCAGCAGAATCCGCAGGTCCATCCACAGATGGCGATGGCGGGCGTAGAGGCAATCGAGCTCAACCCGTTTGGCATAGCTGAGGTTGTTGCGGCCAGACACCTGCCAGAGGCCCGTGAGCCCCGGTCGCACCGCCAGCACCTCATCCATGTGGGGCCCGTAGCGGCTGATCTCCTTGCGCACGATCGGCCGGGGACCCACCACGCTCATCTCGCCGCGGAGCACATTGAGAAACTGCGGAAGTTCATCGAGGCTGGAGCGACGCAGCAGCTTGCCCAGGCGGGTGATGCGGGGATCGTGGCGCAACTTGAAATCCGTGAGGAATTCGGATTCCAGATCGGGGGAGGTGGCCAACAACCGGGCCAGCTGGCGGTCGGCATCGGGCCGCATGGTGCGGAACTTGATGCAGCCGAAGGTGCGGTAGCCGCGGCCCACCCGCTGCTGCACGTAGAACACCGGCCCCCGGGAGGTGAGTTTCACCAGCAGGGCCAGCAGCAGAAACAGGGGCGAACCGAGGCTGAGCACCGCCAGCGAGAAGACGATGTCGCCGCCGCGCTTGAGCACCCGCGCGTGGGGTGCCTGGCGGGCGATCAGCTGGCCGCTCGAGAGGCCAGAGGGCAGGGGCAGCGCCCCGCTCACCAGCCGCAGCGGTGGCCGGGCCGGGCGCTGCCGCTGCAGGGGGAGGGAGGATAACGCCATGGCCCACTCCCGTCAGTTGAACCCATTCAAGATGGCCGAAGCGGGCAGATCCAGGCGCAGGGGGTCACTCAGGCCAGAGGCACAGGTTGCCGCTGCTGGTCCAGCCAGGCCCGATGCCCCTGCCAGCAGCGCTCCAGCACCTCCAGCATGCGCAGCTGGAACCGCTCCGGCGCGAAGCGCTCCGCCCACCGGCGCTGACCCTCGGCCGGCAGATCCCGCCACCGGCGATCGGCCTCGAAATGCTCCAGGGCAGCCACCAGGCTGGCGGCGCTCTGATGGGGAAACAGCAGACCGGTGGGGCCACGGGCAGCGGCCGTGAGGCAGCGCACGCTGTCGCACAGTCCGCCGGCGCCGTAGGCGATCACCGGCGCACCTGCGGCCATCGCCTCCACCGGCGCGATGCCGAAATCCTCCACCCCGGCATAGACATAGGCACGGCAGCGCTCCAGCCAGCCGGTGGCCTCAGCATCGGAGCAGCGACCCAGCAGGCGCACGTTCGGCGCAGCCATGGCCTGCAACCGGCGACGCTCCGGTCCGTCGCCGATCACCACCAGCGGCAGACCGGTGCGGTTGAAGGCCTCCACCACCAGGTCCACCCGTTTGTTGGGCACCAGCCGGCAGAGGCTGAGATAGACATCATCGCGGGGCCGGTCCCAGCGGAACCGGTCCACCGCCACCGGCGGATGCACCACCGTGGCGGTCCGGCGCCAGCAGCGGCGGATGCGGCGGGCGGTGAAGCGGGAGTTGGCCACCAACCGGTCCACCCGCTGACTGCTGGTCACATCCCACTGGCGCAGGGCATGGAGCTGCCAGCGCAGCACCGGCCCCAGGGGTGTGCCCACCAGACCGGAACGCTCCAGGTAGGTGGCCATCTGGTCCCAGGCGTAGCGCACCGGCGTGTGCACATAGCTGATGTGCAGCTGGTCGGGATCGGTGAGCACCCCCTTGGCCACCAGATGACTGCTGCTCAGCACCAGCGGATAACCCGCCAGATCCAGCTGCTCGATCGCCAGGGGCAGCAGCGGCAGCCACAGCTGCACCGCCCGCCGCCCCAGGGGCAGACCCTGGATCAGGGAGGTGTGCACCCGGCGGCCCCGCAGCCAGCTGTCGGCACGGCCGCTCTCTCCATCCACCAGGGCGAACAGATCGGGCCGCACCGCCCAGCCGGCCAGCAGGGCGTCGAGATCGCGGACCACCAGCTCGGCTCCCCCCCAGGCCTGGGGCAGGAACCACTCATGCACCAGGGCGATGCGGTCGGGGAGCGAGACCATGGCCGCACCGTAGGCCCCAGATCACGAAAACTCTCAGCTGCGTGCAGGCCGGGGATCGCGCCAACAAGCTGGAACAGTCAGGCGACGAGAACGATCCCGGCACGATGGCGATCCGTGAGCTCCTCGAGGAGGCCCTGCAGGAACCGTCGATCGGCAGCACCTCCTGCTTTCGCTGGCATGCGACAGCCGTGGGCATCGCCGCCCTCTGGAACAAGGGCCAGGCACCGACCTCCCCACCCTTCGAGCAGGCCCTGCAGGAGGGGCTCGAGGTGGGTCTCGATCTCAGCCGGGAGGAGCGGGAATTTCACCAGATCCGCTCTGGTCTGGTGCTGCTGTTCCACTCCTGAACACCACACACCATTCATGCAGCGTCCAGCGCACGCAACCGTGCACCACCAGGGGATCACTCCGCACCAGGGATTCGGCCTCAGCCCTGTCGGCGGCGCGGAACAGAAGCATGCCGCCGGCCCCCTCAAGCCCACGCCGGTCGCCCCAGTAGCCACTGCTGGGGCAATGGCCGGCCTGCTCCAGGCGGCGGAGCCAGGCGAGATGGAGGGGCACCACCTCATCAAAGCGGCTCCTGGACACCACGCCCTCCTCAAGCTTCACGAACCAGCGAACGGGAGACAAGGGCGGGCTCATGGGCTGACTCATGGGCGGCGGATCCGGGGCCTGGTGCTGGGGCTGCTGCTGGCGGCGGTGGCGCCGGCCCAGGCCCAGTATTCACCCAACTGCCGGCTCAACGGACAGCCGGTCTGCTGCTCGCTGACCCCGGTGGCACCGCTGCGGGCCGGCGAACCCGAGGCCCTCACCGTGGTGTTCGCCGACCACCGGGCGATCCGGCTGCAGCAGCAGCCCGCCAGCTGCCGCAACACAGGGCCGCTCACCCGCTGTGAGGCCACCCTCACGCCGGACAACGGCATGGGCACCCCCCTGCGAGGCCACTATGAGGGGCTGGCCTATGAGGGGGGCTATCGCCACCGCTGGATCGGCCGGGGGCTGAGCCTGGAATTCGTGTTTCTGGACTGATGTCCGGACCGGAGGAGCATTGGTAACGGGCTGCGAAGGGCCCGGTCCGCCCAGGGGACGACCCCATAAGCTGCCCGGAACACGCCAGGCCCTGCCCGCACGCCGAACCATGGGCTCCCCGATCAGCAAGGAGATCTTTCTGGCCAGGGCACGGGCACGGTTCGGCGACCGCTTCAACTACGAGGGCATCGTCTACAAGAGCTACAAGACCCCGATCCGGATCCATTGCCATGAGCATCCGGTGAAGGAGATCGTGATCACACCCGAGAAACATCTGCAGACCACCGGTGGCTGCCGGTTCTGCCTGAGGGAGAAACGGATCGCCATGCTGGAACGGGAACTCAACCGGGAGTCGGCGCCTGCACCGGTGACACCCCCTCCGCCCACGCCCGCCCTGACCAGTCCAGGGGAGCCTGGCCACTGAAAAACCCCGGAGCGGCGGCTCCGGGGTTCGGTGGGAACCAGTCTGAGGCAAGACCGATCAGCCGGGGCTGATCAGCCGAGGCCGATCTGGCTGAGGATGCCCTGGCCGGTGAGCAGTTCGGTGCCCAGGCCGATCACGAAGCCGAGCATGGCGAGGCGGCCGTTCCAGGTTTCGGCGAAGGCCACGAAACCGAAGCGGGAAGAGGAGTCAGCCATGGTGAGAAGAGAAGAAGGATGGAGGAGGACGGGGAGGCTCGCGTGTTGCGAACTCTTAAGCAATCGTAACGCAACGTGAAGGGGCGTGGGTGTTCGGTTGACCCAACCGCCCGGAGGCCGGCTCGCCATCCCGCTGCCAGGGGTTCATGACAATTTGTCACGAGCCCCTGGCAGCGGCTCGCGGTCGATCAGCTCTCCCTATCACAGTGATCAGATCCGGCGATCTCCTCCATGCACCTCAGCTGGCCCGATCATCTGCAGGCCGCCCGAGTCGTGGAACTCACCGATGAACAGAACCGGGGCACGGCCCTGGCCCTCATGGGTGTGGCCCTGCTGTTGCTGGCCCAGGATCTGCTGGCCGAGGAACTGGACGGTCCGGCCGGCGGCTGATCGACGGCCTGCTCTGCGTTGGATGACCGGCAACGAGCCTGGCGCCCTGGTGCCAGCAGGACCAGGTGATTGTCCTGAAATGGACTGAAGTTGTTGTCGCTGGCCAGCACCAGCGTGGGTGTTCCGTCCGCCAGTGGCGGTCCCAGGGCCAGGGCCTCCCAGTTGTCGGGCGGCAGATCCCAGCTGTGCAGGGCCGCCACCGGCCGCGCTCGGGCCAGCTCACCCGGCGGCAAGGGCAGAGGCAGGGGATAGAGCAGCAGCCGGGCGCCCCAGCGATCGGGCGGCTCAAACCGCCGCAGCAACGCCAGCAGCAGGGTGCCGCCCCGGCCATCGGCAACGGGCAGCAGGTCGGTGAGCCCCCAGTCGCCCCGTGGCAGCCGCAGGGGAGCCAGGGCCTGGGGCCGGGGCGGCACCGTGGCCAGCGACCACGCCAGCAGGCGCACCTGCCGCTGCGGATCCTGCAGCAGGGGGAATTCGGCCGCCATCAGCAGAACATCGGCCCGACCTGGCCGCAGCAGCAAGGCCAGCGACTCCGGCCCCCCATTGGCCGCCAGGCCGCGCCCCGGGGCCGGCTGCCAGTCGGGCGGCAGATCCAGGGCCTGCCGCAGGCGACCGGCACCATCGAAGCGCAGCAGCTGGGCGGGCCGGTCGGCCGTGCGACGCCCCTCGCTGGCCACCCACAGGTCGGCGCCCCGGCGCACCAGCCCTTCGCCATCCATGGCCGGTGGCAGTGCTGCGCTGGGTCCGCTGCGCAGGGGGAGGCGGTCCAGCAGCTGGGGCCCCGCCGCCGTTCCCAGCCCCTGGATGCGCACCAGCAGTCCCCGGGGAGCATCGCTGAGCAGCTCCAGCCCGGTGCCGCCGGCCGGCCCCGGGCCCATGGCCGACAACCCACCCACCGCCTCGCCGGCCCGGTCGCGCCGCGGCAGCCTGGCCACGGCCAGTTGGTGCCAGCCCGCTTCCAGGGGGCAGGGCAGGGCGCTGGGCAAGGGGCTGGCCGCGGCCTCCGGCACGCCCGCCACCAGGGCTGTGAGCACCAGCACGACCAACGCCCCACGCCCCATGGGCCCCTCCAGCCTCTGCAGGGGTGATAGCGCCAACCTCGCCGAGCCGCTGTCGCAGCGGTGGCCGCACGGCAGGGCCACAGCCCGCCCAATCCGCTGGGGCCCCCATACGATCTGAGTTGTGACCCCATCTGCGGCCATGAGCCTCTCGGTTCCCGAGTCCAGCGACAGCGAACAGCGACCGATCGATGGGAGCGAACTGCTGCGGATCGACGCCTGGTGGCGGGCCGCCAACTATCTGGCGGTGGGCATGATCTACCTGCAGGACAACCCCCTGCTGCGCGAGCCGCTGCAGCCCGAGCACATCAAGAACCGGCTGCTGGGCCACTGGGGCTCCAGCCCTGGCCAGGCCTTCATCTGGGCCCACGCCAACCGGCTGATCCGCGAGCGTGACCTCGACATGTTCTATCTGTCGGGGCCGGGCCATGGCGCTCCGGGGGTGCTGGGGCCCACCTACCTCGATGGCAGCTACAGCGAGATCTACCCCGACAAAAGCCAGGACGCCGAGGGCATGGGGCGCTTCTTCAGGCAGTTCTCCTTTCCGGGTCACATCGGCAGCCACTGCACCCCGGAAACCCCTGGCTCAATCCATGAGGGCGGCGAACTGGGCTATGTGCTCTCCCATGCCTGCGGCGCCGTGTTCGACAACCCCGAGCTGATCGCCATCGCCTGCGTGGGCGACGGGGAAGCCGAAACCGGCCCCCTGGCCACTTCCTGGCACATCAACAAGTTTCTGAACCCGATCCACGACGGTGCCGTGCTGCCGGTGCTGCACCTCAACGGTTACAAGATCGCCAACCCCACCCTGCTGGCCCGCATTCCCCGCGAGGAACTGGCGGAGCTGATGCGGGGCTACGGCTGGGATCCGCTGTTCGTGGAGGGCAGCGATCCGCTGCCGATGCACCGGGCCATGGCAGAAGCCATGGACAGCGCCGTGGACCGCATCCAGGCGATCCGCCGGCAGGCCCGCAGCAGCGGGCAGGCCGAACGGCCCCGCTGGCCGATGATCGTGCTGCGTTCCCCCAAGGGCTGGACCGGCCCGGCCGCGCTGGGCGACAGGAAACTCGAAGGCTTCTGGCGGGCCCACCAGGTGCCCCTGCCCGATCCGCGCCACGACCCAGGCCAGCTCCGCCAGCTGGAGGATTGGCTCAAGAGCTACCGGCCCTGGGAGCTGTTCGATGCCAACGGCAGCCTGATCCCGGAGCTGCAGGAGCTGGCGCCCAGGGGGGACCGGCGCATGGGATCGAACCCACACACCAACGGCGGCCGCCTGCGCCGCGCCCTCAACCTGCCTCCCACCGACGCCTACGCCGTGCCGGTGGAGCGCCCGGGCCAGCTGGAAGCGGAGAACACCCTGTCGCTGGGCATGCTGCTGCGCGATGCGATCAGCCGCAACCCCAGGTCGCTGCGGGTGTTCGGCCCCGATGAAACCGCCTCCAACCGCCTGCAGGCCATCTACGAGGTGAGCAAGAAGGTATGGATGGAGGAGCTGCTGCCGGAAGACCTCAACGGTGGGGAACTCTCCCGCGATGGCCGCGTGGTGGAGATGCTCTCCGAACACACCCTGGTGGGAATGATGGAGGGCTATCTGCTCACCGGTCGCTATGGCTTCTTCCACACCTACGAGGCCTTTGCCCATGTGGTGGCCTCGATGTTCAACCAGCACGCCAAGTGGCTGGAATCATGCCTGCACCATGCCCCCTGGCGGGCACCGATCGGCCCCTGGAACTGCCTGATCAGTTCCACCGTGTGGCGCCAGGACCACAACGGCTTCACCCACCAGGATCCGGGCTTCATCGACCTGGCCGGCAACAAGAGCGGCGAGGTGGTGCGGGTGTATCTGCCGGCCGATGCCAACTGCCTGCTGGCCGTGGCCGAGGAGGCACTGGTGGAGACCAATGTCTGCAACATCATCGTGTCGGACAAGCAGAAGCACCTCCAGTACCTGACCCTGGAGCAGGCCCGCCACCACGTGGCCAAGGGCATCGGCCTGTGGAGCTGGGCCAGCAACGACGACCAGGGCACAGAAGCCGATGATCCCGACGTGGTGATGGCCTGTGCCGGTGATATTCCCACCAAGGAGACCCTGGCGGCCGTGGAGATCCTGCGGCGCGAGATCCCCCAGCTGAGGGTGCGGGTGCTGAACGTGGTCAAGCTGTTTTCCCTCACCGATCCCAGGGAACATCCCCATGGGCTGAGCGACAGCGACTTCAACAGTCTGTTCACCACAAATCGGCCGGTGATCTTCAACTTTCACGGCTACCCCTGGCTGATTCACCGACTCACCTACCGCCGTGCCAACCATCTCAACTTCCATGTGCGCGGCTACAAGGAGAAAGGCAACATCAACACACCCCTTGAGCTGGCGATGAACAACCAGATTGACCGCTTCAGTCTGGTGATCGATGTGATCGACCGGGTGCCCAGCCTGGGCTCCCGCGCCGCCCACATCAAAGAGCGGATGAAGGACGCGATCCTCAGCCACCGGGCCTACGCCCATGAGCACGGCATGGATGCCCCCGAGGTGACCGACTGGCGCTGGCAGGCTCCCGCGGCCACCCGGGGCTGACCATGGGGCCGGTGCTGGTGCTCAACGCCGGCAGCTCGAGCCTCAAGGCACGGCTGCTGGCGCCCGACGACCGCAGCCTCTGGCAGGGCCAGACCGGCTGGCAGGCCCTGGGCACCGCCACGGAGGTGGAGGCGGTGCTGGCCGACTGGCTGCTGCCGGCCGTGGAACCGTGGCTCGCCGATCTGGCCCTGGTGGGCCACCGCCTGGTGCATGGCGGTACGGCCTTCAGCGCCCCCACCGCCGTGGACGGGCCGGTGCTGGAACAGCTGCAGGACCTGGTGCCCCTGGCACCGCTGCACCTGCCGCCGGCCCTGGCGGTGATCGGCTGGTTCGCCCGTCGCCGGCCCGATCTGCAGCAATGGGCCTGTTTCGACACCGCCTTCCACGCCACCCTGCCACCGGAAGCCCACACCTATGCACTGCCGGCGGCCTGGCGGGGCCAGGGGCTGCGGCGCTACGGCTTTCACGGCCTCAACCACCAGCATGTGAGCGAGGTGGTGGCGGCGCCGCGGCTGATCAGCTGCCACCTGGGAGCCGGCTGTTCGCTGTGCGCCATCGCCGCCGGCCGCAGCATCGCCACCACCATGGGCTTCACCCCCCTGGAGGGGCTGGTGATGGCCACCCGCAGCGGCTCGGTGGATCCGGGGCTGCTGCTGCATCTGCTGCGCCACGGCCTGGAGCCCGCAGCCCTGGAGCGGGGGCTGAACCAGGAGGGGGGCCTGCTGGGACTCTCCGATGGCCTCAGCGCCAGCATGCAGGAGCTGCGGCGGGCGGCCGACCGGGGCCACGGGGGGGCGCGCCTGGCGATCGCGGTGTTTCGCCATGGGCTGCTGCAGGCCATCGGCGCCATGGCCGCCAGCCTGGGGGGCGTGGATGCGATCGCCCTCAGCGGCGGCATCGGCGAACACGACCATGCCCTGCGGGCCGAACTGGAGGAGGCCCTGGGCTGGCTGGCACCGTTCGAGCTGGTGGTGGTACCGGCCGACGAGGAGGGGGTGATCGCCCGCCAGTGCCGGGCAGCGGCCGCCTGAAACAGGCCGGTAAAATCCCTGTGATTGATGGGCCGGTAGAACAGACAATGGTGAGAATCCCCACCGATCCCTCCATCGCCGTGAAAGAGAGGGAAACGCCGGTGATCCAGGCCCTGCTGCCGAAATGGATGCAGGCCGACCGATACGGCCGGCGAGGGGTTGGAGCGTTCAAGATCAACGGCGAAGGTGTGATCACCAGTGGCCGCAGAGCCGGGCCCATCGGCAGCGGTGGCAATTACATTCAACCGGGCGCCGGAGCGGCCCTGTTCCTGATCAAGGAGGGTGGCGTGAACCTGCCGAAAAGGGTGGGCCCCAAGGGGGCAAGGTACCTCTCCTTCAGCACGAATGGCAAAGGCAATGGCAGCGACAGAGTCGAATACGCCCCTACCTACTACGGCTTTTCCAGCTCTGGTCACTATCGCTTTGACACAGCTTACCAAGTGACATTTGACCTGCGGATCCCCGCGAAGTCCGCCATCACCAACAAGGCCTATTATCTGATGCAGTGGTGGCAGACATCGCCGTTACCGCCGGTCGCTGGCGTGAGACTGAAGCGGGGCACATCCCACACCCTTGAATTTGTCACACGCGGCCCGGGCCAGGGCAGCGATCTCGAACCCGTTCCCGATCTGATCACCGAATATGCGCTGCGACCCGGCAGCTGGCACAGCTTTGCAATCAACTTCAGAATCAGCCCCACTCAAAAGGGAATCTTTGATGTGGCCATCGATGGCCAACCCCTGGGCAGCCATGTGGGACCGATTGCGGCAACCCCAGGCCCGAGTCCAGGCGGACCTCCGGATAGCTACAGAGTCAAATTCGGTATTTACAAAGAAAGTGAGTCTTTGATTTTCATGAACCACTTTGACAACATTGCCCTCACGACCCTCTGAGACCGGAGCGGCGCAACCTCCACCATGCGTCGATGCGCCCACAATCTCTCCAGCAGATCAACGCTGCTGGAGAATCCTGGCCACAATGGAAGGACCAGCTGCGACCACTGATGCTTGCGTTCCTGGCCCTACCGGCTCTCCTGCTCGGCTGCTCACTCCACAGCAGCTCCGCCGTGCCGGCTGGCACCCCCAGCGCCGGCGGCAGCCCTGGAGCCACACCGGCCAGCTTCCGCACCCAGGCAGAAGCGGAAGCAGCGGCCCCCCGTTTCGGCTGCAAAGGCGCTCACCGCATGGGCCAGGTGTGGATGCCATGCGCCAGCCACGGCGGCGGCCCCACGGGCAACCACTGATGGGCTCCCCTCCCAACACCCCCGGCCCGGCAGGCGGTTGCGGCGGCCGGCCACCGCTGCTGGCGGTGGGCATCGCCCCCCTGGGAATTGTGGCCATCGGCGTGGTGCCCATGGGGGTGGTGAGCATCGGCGTGGTGCCCATGGGGGTGATCAGCCTCGGGGCCGTGGGCATGGGCCTGATCAATGCCACCGTGGTGGGCATGGGCGTGTTGATCGCCGGCGTGAACGTGATGGGCGTGTGGTGGGCCGGGGTGGAAGGCATGGGCCCCCACCGGCTGGGGGTCACCCACCAGCCACAGCTGGCCTACCCCAGCCGGACCCAGGCCCTGGAGGCGGCCGAAACCCTGGGCTGCCGGGGGGTTCATGCCATGGGCGAGCTCTGGATGCCCTGCGAGCGGCACCACAAGCACTGAATCACAGGGCCGTCGCCAGCGTGCTCACCACACCCATGCCGATCAGGGCGGCGGCCAGCAGGGGGCGCAGGCGCTCGAGCCGGCGGCAGAGGGCCACACCAACGGCCAGCAGCAGCACCTGGATCAGCCCCAGCCCCAGCAGATAGGCCGCCAGGGGCGTGGGCTCGGCGCCCAGCATCACACCGCTGAGCACGTAGCCATGGCAGGCAATCAGGGGTGGCATGAGCCAGCCGGGCAGCCGGCGCAGGGCCACACCGCCGGCAGCCACCAGGCTGAGGGCCACCAGCAGCTCGGCCCCCGGCAGGCCAGGCCAGGCCAGACCGGCCACGCTGCCCAGCAGGGAGCAGGCCACCAGCAGGGGAATCCAGCGGCGGGGAGCCCGCCAACCCGCCAGGCCGATGGCCAGCAGCACCAGCAGATGGTCGGGGCCGAGCAGGGGGTGGGCCAGCCCACTGATCAGACCGGCCAGCAGCGTGGCGGGCTGGCGGCTGTCTTCAAGGTGGTGGGCCAGGGCGGGCGCCGCCACCAGGGCCAGCCCGGCAACGGCGCTCACAGCGATGGAGCTGACAGCAATCGAGCTGACGGCAACGGACCGGGACAGGCCGAAACCCTGGAACGGGTTGTTCTGAACAGGCATGGTTCGGGGATGCGGTGGGGTGGGAGACAGGGGGTGCAGTGACAACCGCATCAGCCGGCGAACAGGGCCAGGGCCGGCGCCACGCTCAGGCCGGCACCGAGCACCACCAGCCCCCGGCCCAGGGCGAGCCGGCCGGGCCGGGCCAGTCGGCGGACCAGCAGGCACGTGAGACCGCTGACCGCCAGCGCGGCCGCCAGACCGCCCAGCCACCAGAGGGGCGAGGCAGCTCCGCTGGGTGCCGCCTGACCGTGGAGCAGGGTGTGAACCGCCACGGCGGCGGCCAGAGGCACTCCGGCCGCTGCCGTCGGCCAGGCGGGGCCGCGCACCAGCAGGGGCAGGGCCACCAGGGAGATGCCAAGGGCGGCCAGCAGTTCGGCCCCAGGCAGGGAGGCTCCGGCGGCCGTGCAGCCGGCCCCCAGCACGGCACCGGCCCCAGCCCAGAGCAGCAGCTGGGGCGCCAGGCAGGCGGCACTGGCCCCCACCGCAATCAGCATCGCCAGGTGATCCAGGCCCAGCAGGGGGTGGAGCAGGCCGGCCCCGAGGCCGGCGCCGCTGGAGCCGTGGGCCAGGGCCGGGGACCCCGCCAGCATGGGCAGCAGCAACAGCGGCAGCGGCAACAGCGGCAGCAGGAGGGGCAGGCGCCTGCGGGCGATCGAAGGTGTCATGGTCACAGCCGGTATCCGCGCCGGTGAGAGAGGGAACAGGGGGAACGGCGAGCGTTCTGACTCAGGGAACCTCCCGGGGGGGTGGTTGCCATCACAGCTGCGGGACAGCGCCGGAATCGCACCGGTCTTTCCTCGTTGCCTTCCAGGTGTGAGCCCGGAAACCGTGTCGCCATTCTCACCTCCGGAGGTCCGTAGCATCGGTCACCAGGGGCAGCATCATCGGCAGCGCGGCCACCGGAGGCACTGCCTACCTTGTCGAGGTTTCCGCAATGGTCGCCGGCATCGGCCGACCCAACCCATGCGCCGCCCACCCTCCAGCCGCCCTGCCAACGGCAGGGCACCCCAGCACCGATCCGCCCGCGGCGGTGGATCGCTCCGCTCCGGCGGTGCCACCGCCCTGGTGCTGATGGCCCTCGGCATGGCCTTGCCCGGATGCGCCTTCGGCCCGAAGCCGACCCGGGAAGTGCGCGTTTATTCAGGCCGGCACTACAACACGGATCAGGCGATCTACCGGCAGTTTGAAGCCAGCACAGGCATCAGGGTGCGGCTGCTGGAGTCCAATGACAACGCCATTCTTCAGCGACTTCAACAGGAGGGTCGCAACAGCTCAGCCGATGTGCTGATCCTGGTGGATGCGGCCCGCCTGGCCAATGCCGCCGAACTGGGCCTGTTTCAGCCGGTGCCCTCGGCCAGGCTGATGGAAGAGGTGCCCGCCAGCCTGCGGGATCCCGAGGGCCGCTGGTTTGCCCTCACCCGGCGCGTGCGGGCCCTGGTGGTGAACCCGGCACTGGTGAAACCCGGCAGCCTCACCAGCTATGCCGACCTGGCCGACCCTGGCCTGCGGGGCAAGCTGTGCCTGCGCAACCGGGCCAATGTCTACAACCAGTCGCTGGTGGCCAACCAGATGATCCTGCGGGGCGATGGACCCGCAGCCGCCTGGGTGCGGGGCATGGTGGCCAACCTGGCCCAGCCGGTGTTCACCAGCGACACCAACCTGGCCCGGGCCGTGGCCAAGGGTCAGTGCGGCGTGGGTGTGGTGAACAGCTACTACGTGGCCCGCATGCTGGGCGGTGCTCAGGGGGCCGATGACCGGGCATTGATGAACAAGGTGACGATCGTCTATCCCAGGCCTGCCCACGTGAACGTGAGCGGTGCCGGCGTGACCCGCCACGCCCGCAACCGTGCTGAGGCCATCCGTCTGATCGAATTCCTCACCTCGCCCACCGCCAGCGAGGGGTTCGCCCAGGGAAGCTACGAATATCCGCTCAAGGGGTTCGGCCGCAATCCGATCCTGCAGGCCATGGGCAGCTTCGAGGCCGATGGGGTGTCGGCAGCGAGGCTGGGTGGCCGCCGGGCGGAGGCCACCCGGCTGATGGAGGCGAACGGCTGGCGTTAGGCCCTCGCCAGACCGCCGGCAGGCGGCAGCTCAGTCCTCCAGCAGGCTGCGGAGCATCCAGGCGGTCTTCTCATGGATCTGCAGCCGCTGGGTGAGCAGGTCGGCGGTGGGCTGGTCATCGGCGGCATCGGCCAGGCGGAACACCGCACGGATCGTGCGGGCCACGGCCTCATGGCCCTGCACCAGTTCACGCACCATCGCCAGCGCCGCAGGCACGCCCTCGGTCTCGCCGATCGAGGCCAGGGCCGCAATGGCACGCCCGCCGTAGGGAGCCGGATGACCCAGGGCGCGGATGCGCTCGGCAACCGCGTCGAGGGCCGTCCACAGCTCGGTGTACTGGTCCATGAACATCAGGTGGAGCGTGTTGAACATGGGACCGGTCACGTTCCAGTGGAAGCCATGGGTCTTGGCGTAGAGCACGGTGCTGTCGGCCAGCACCCGGCCGAGGCCCTCGGCGATGGCCCGGCGCTGCTCCTCAGGGATGCCGATGTCGATGGCGGGGACGGAGGGACTGGCGGCCATGGGACTTAAGCGGAGTGACTTCGTTTTAGCACCGTCGGCGGGCGGCGGCGGGCACCGGCGGGGGTGGCGGCGGGGTTCAGTCAGGCATCGTCACGAATTCCTCGGCCACCGAGGGGTGGAGCGCCATGGTGCGATCGAAATCGGCCTTGGTGGCCCCCATGCCGATCGCAATCGCCGCCATCTGGATGATCTCGGCGGCGTGATCTCCCACCATGTGGCAACCCAGCACACAGCCGTCGGCACGGCGCACGATCAGCTTCAGCAGCACCTTGGGATCGCGGGCGGGCAGGGCCTGGGCCATGGGTCGGAAGCGGGCCCGGTGCACCCGGATGCCCTCCTCACCATGGCGGCCGATGGCCTGCTCCTCGGTGAGGCCCACCCCAGCCAGCTCCGGCTGGGCGAACACGGCGCTGGCCACCAGGTCGTGGTTCACCCGCCGGGGCCGGTTGCCGTACACAGTGTCGGCGAAGGCGCGACCCTCATCCACCGCCACCGGCGTGAGGCAGATGCGGTCAGTCACATCACCCACCGCAAAGATGTGGGGCACATTGGTGGTCTGGTCGGCATCCACCGGAATGCGATGGCCCTCCACCGCCACCCCTGCGGCCTCCAGGTTCAGCCCCGCCAGAAAGGGGCGCCGGCCGGTGGCCAGCAGCACGCCGCCGCAGGCCAGCCGCTCACCCCCCTGACTGACCACGGTGAGAGCCCCGGGGCTGCCTTCGATGGCGGCGGGTGCATGGCACAGGCGAATGGTGATGCCATCGGCCTCCATGCCGGCCTGCACGGCCGCAGCGGCTTCGCGGTCGAAGCCCCGCAGCAGATGGTCGCCCCGCACCAGCTGGGTCACCCGCACCCCGAGGCCGTTGAGAATCCCGGCGAATTCACAGGCGATGAAGCCGGCCCCCACCACCACCACCGACTCCGGCAGGTGCTCCAGCTCAAACAGATCGTCGCTCACCCAGGCCAGTTCGGCACCGGCCATGGCGGGGCGGTGGGGCCGGCCACCCACGGCGATCAGCAGCCGTTCCGCCTGCAGGCGCCGCTCCCTGCCATCGGCGGTGCGCGCCACCACGGTGTGGCCATCCTCAAAACGGCCCCAGCCGGCCACCAGCTCCACCCCGGCCCGGGCCAGCAGGTCGATGTGCAGCTGATTGAGCCGATCCACCTCGGCACGCACATTCGCCAGCAGGCGGGTGGCATCGTGATGCAGCTCGCCCAGCTGCCAGCCGTAGCTGGCCGCATCGGCCAGCAGGTGGCGGTAGGCCGAGCCGTAAACCAGCAGCTTCTTGGGCACGCAGCCGCGGATCACGCAGGTGCCACCCACCCGGTCGCCCTCCACGATCGCCACCCGGGCGCCATGGGCCGCGGCCCGCTTGGCGGCGGCGAGCCCGCCGGAACCGGCACCGAGCACGATCAGATCGAAGGGGTCAGCCATGGGTGGCGATCAGCGACGGCGGCGGCCGGCAACGGGGTCAGCCCCATAATGGGCACCAGCTCTGGACAGGTGTTCAGCCACTTCAGCGAACTCCCGTCCCAAACACCCGTCCCGATCACCCCGACCGCCCGACCCGACCGGCCCATGAGCGGCTCACCGCCCTCCCCGCAGCTCCTTGAGGAATACAGCCGGTTCTTCCGGCTGCTGAGTGAGCCCGCCCGCCTGCAGCTGCTCTGCCACCTGCGCCAGGAGCCGAAGGATGTGGCCTTTCTGATCGAGGTCACCGGCTTTTCCCAGTCCCACATCAGCCGCCAGCTGGGCCAGCTGCAGCGTGCCGGCCTGGTGCGCTGCGAACGCGATGGCGTGCGCACCATCTGGCAGGCCGACGATCCCCTGGTGGAAGACCTGTGCAACCTGGTGCAGAACCGGCTGCGACAGCGCCTGGAAGCCCAGCTCCAGCAGCTGCACACCGCCTGAGCACGCCATGCTGAGCAGCCGCCGCCGCTGTCTGTCCCTGGCGGTGGGGGCATCGCTGGGGATCGCCGGCTGGCAACGCCTCCGCCCGATGGCGGCCGCCGCCGGCAGCGTCGGCCCCAGCCGCGGCAGCTGGCGCCTGGGCCTGATCAGCGATCTCAACGCCAGCTATGGCTCCACCACCTACGTGGGCGAGGTGGCGCGCGGTGTCACCCTGCTGCAACGCCTGCGGCCCGACCTGGTGATCTGTGCCGGTGACATGGTGGCCGGCCAGAAACTGAGCCTCGGCGATGGCCAGCTGGATGCCATGTGGGCGGCCTTCGCCCGCAAGGTGCTGGAACCGCTGCGCCAGCAGGGTGTGCCCTTCGCCCCGGTGATCGGCAACCACGATGGATCCGCCAGCCGCAGCGGTGGCCGGACCGTGTTCGAACGGGAACGGCAGCGGGCCCGCCGCTTCTGGCAGGCGCGCCGCAGCGCTCTCGGCCTGACCCTGCTGGAGGGCTCGGATTTCCCCTTTCACTACAGCTTTCGCCAGGGAGAGGCCGTGGTGGTGGTGATCGATGCCTCGGCGGCCCAGCTGCAGCCCTCCACCCTGCCGTGGTTGGAGCGCGAGCTGCGGCGCCCCGAGGCGCGGGCCGCCAGGCTGCGCCTGGTGGTGGGCCACCTGCCGCTGCAGGGCGTGGCCCTGGGGCGGGATCGCCCCGGTGAGGTGCTGCACGATGCCGCCGGCCTGCGGCGGCTGCTGGAGCGCCAGCGGGTCCACCTGTACATCAGCGGCCACCACCACGCCTACTTTCCAGGCCGCAGCGGCAGCCTCGATCTGCTCAGCCTGGGGGCCATGGGCAGCGGCCCGCGCCGCCTGCTGATCGACAGCCGCCCACCCCACCAGACCCTCACCCTGCTGGATCGCTTCGGCGACGAGCTGGTGGACAGCACCATCGACCTCACCACCGGCCGACCGATCGATCGCAATCTGCTGCCGGTCCGGCTGCAGCCCAGCCAGGGCGAGCCGATGACGCGGCGACCCGCCCGCTGGCGACTCAACTGATGCGGCAACGGAGCACGGCCAGCGCCTCATCGGGCAGGCCGAGAAAGCGATCGAGCCAGGCATCGCCGCTGGGTGCCACCACGGCCACCCCCACCAGCAACGCCTCACCGGTGGCGTCTGGCGGCTGGCCGTGGAGCCGGTGGCGGCGGCTGCGAACCGCACCGGTGCTCAGCAGGCTGTTCACCAGCAGATCGGGGGCGCGATACCACGACCCGGCCCGGAAGCGGAAGCGGGCCTGGAACAGCAGCTGCAGCGCCCCAGTGGCCGCCTGCTCACCCTCCAGCCGTTCAGGCAGCACCTCAATGGTCAGGCCCGGTGGCAGCGGCAGGCCCAGCAGGCGGGTCGTGGCCCGATTGAGCGGCGGAATCCGCAGGGTCTGGGGATCAAAGACCAGCCGGCTCGCTCCGGCTGATGCAGCCTGGCGGTGGGCATGGCCGCCGCCGCCGCTGGCGTCGTACTGAAACCGGGGCCAGCCGCCGATGGCCAGGCCGCAGCCATCGAGCGTGTCAAGACGCATCGGCGCCAGCACTCAGGCCCGCAGGGGCTCGAGGGCACCCCGGCCATGCCAATCGGCCAGTTCGGCATAACCGCCGATCGGCCGGCCATCGATGAACACCTGGGGCAGGCTGGTGCCGCCACTGAGTTCAGCGATCACGCGGCGCTGCTCCTCGCTGTCCACCATTTCCACCAGGTGGGGAATGGCCAGGGTGCGCAGCAACCGCAGGGCCCTCTGGCCGTAGGGGCAGCCCGGCAGCAGCGCAATCGCCACCCGGGGCTCGCTGGCCAGCTGGGGGGGCGCCGGGGCGGGCGCCACGAAACCCACCAGCAGGTCGGCGCCGCTCTTCACGAGGGTGCCGGGTTCCAGGTGGCCGCCCCACACCTGGCAGGCGCCATCCGAGAGGCTGAGGTGCAGGTGCACGCCGGCCGTGTCAAGGGTGCCCTGGAGCGTGATGATCTCGAGATCCCCACTGAGGAGGGTCGGTTCGGCCTGGCCGGGGCATTGAAAGGCGGCCTGGGTGAGGTTGCCGACCACCCCGAGCACGAAACCGCTCGCCTGGTGCTGCCGCGCCAGGGCCTCCAGACTGCGACGCAGGTCGGCGCCGGCGTCGAGATGGAGGGGCACAACATCCATGACCAGTGGCGCCGCAGCGGCTTCCGGGCGCCGCAAGCGTACGTGGTCGCGCCCTCAGTCAGGCTCGCGACCACTGCTGGCGGTGGCGGCCTGGAGGGCCATGGCCAGGTGGGCCTGGAGGGCCCCCAGGGCCATCAGCTGGCGAGGAGACCGGCCTGCGGCCACGGCCGGGCCCGCCTGGCGCAGGCCGGCGAGCAACCGCTGGCTGCTGAGGGTCCAGTCGGCGATCAGCTGCTCCAACGGCTGGTCAACCGGCTGGCGGTGGGCGGCACCATCGGCAGCCCTGAGCCAGGCCTGCAGCTGGCGATAGCTGACCGAAGCGGGCACGGCAGACGCATCTTGGCGATCGGGGCCGTCTGACATCGCAGGGGCCGACTGGGTGTCGGATCGGAAAACTGGCAGCACCCTATGGACCCCGCAGTGGTGGTTCAAGCGTGGGCGATGGCCGGATCTCCGTCCCCACCGGGGGCGGCCGGCCCACCGGCAGGGCCGGGCAGGGGCAGGTCAAGGCTCAGGCTTGCCCCACCGAGGGGTGATCGGCCCGGGCGCAACTGGCCGCCATGGTTGTCCAGCATCACCCGCACCAGGTAGAGGCCCAGGCCCGTGCCACCGGGACGGGTGGAGAACAGGGGCAACTGCTCCAGCAGGTCGGGAGGCAGGCCGGGGCCGCTGTCCTCCACCCGCAGCTCCGCCCAGGCGGGCCGCAGGCTGAGCGACAGGCGCACGGTGCGCTGCCGCTCCGGCCGCTGGGCCACCGCCTGCAGGGCATTGGCCAGCAGGTTGGAGAGGGCCACCTCGATCTGACTGGCATCCCCCTGAATCGGACAGGGCTCCTCCAGACCCTGCTCCTGCAGCAGCACGCCGGTGGCGGCTTCGGACGTGCGGATCTGGCGCAGCACCGAACCGGCCAGGGCCGCCAGATCAAGCTCACCGCTGGGGCGCAACGGCTCCCGCAGCAGACGGCGCATCACATCAATGGTGGCCATGGCCGCATCGCCGGCCTCGTGCTGCAACTGCAGCAACGCCTCCAGCTCCTGATCCCGGCGCTCCGGCTCGGCCTCATGCAGCGTCTGGCGCATGAGGCGGTTGGCGAGCTGGAGGGTGGCGAGGGGCTGGCTGATCTCATGGCCCGCGGCCGCCGCCGTGAGGCTGGCACGCAGCTTCTGCTCCAGCTGTTCACGGCGGCGGGCCGCCGCCCGCCAGCGCTCGCCCATGTCGCGACAGATCACGAGAATGCCGTGGCAAGTGCTGTCTTCGTCGGCGATGGCGGTGGCGGTCACATCGGTGAGCACCCAGGAGCCGTTGCGATGGCGCTGCTCCAGTTCCAGCCGGAAAAACGGCAGGGGCTGGTGGTTCACCTGGGCCCGGCGCATGCGCCGCAGGGCCGCAATCACCTGGCGGTGGCCATCGGGGCGGAGGTGGCGGCGCAGGGGCAGGGCCAGGGCTTCCTCCTGGCTGAAACCGCGCAGGCAGGTGATCGAGGGGCTCACGTAGTTGGGCTGGCCATCGGCGCTGAGCAGCACGATCAGATCCAGGGCGTTGTCGGCCAGCAGGCGGTGGCGCTGTTCACTGAGCCGCAGCTGCCGGTTGTTCTCCAGCAGGTTCAGCGACAGATCATTGACCGCATGGCCCCGGTCGTTAAGGGCGGCCACAAGCCGGTTGAGTTCGCGGATGCGGGTGATCGGCAGGCTGGGCATCAGCGGCGGCGGCGGCTCGCCGGCACTGCTCCTGGGGCGGTGCAGGGAGCCCAGCACCCGCTCGAAGGGAGCGGCGAAGAGGGCGGCCAGCCCCTCGGCCAGCAGGGCGGCCAGCACAAGCAGCGAGCCGAGCAGCAGCAGGGGCACGCGCATCAGGCCCATCATGTGGTTGATGCGCCCGAGGGCAGGCTGCACCAGCGTGATCTCCTGCCAGAAATCGTCGCGGTCGGCGGCGGTGGGCTGAAGGTGATAACACCAGTAGCCATTGAGCAGCTGCAGCAGCCGGGGTTCGATCCGCCGACTCACCAGCAGCTCGAGCGGCGGACCTGAGGCTCCCCGGCTGATCGGCTCATGATTGAAATCACGGGCCAGGCGGGCAAACAACCTGGGATTGGAACTGATCCGGCGGCCATCGCGATCGATGGCTTCAAAGGCGTAGCCGTCGCTGAGGAGAATGGCCGTGGCGGGACCGGCAGAGCGGGTGGTGTAAGGCACCAGGCCGTGGAAGAGCAGATCTTCGGCTCGCACCCGGAGGTTGGTGGTCTGCTCCTGCAGCTCAATGGCGGTGAGCTGGTGGCCCATCAACAGAATGATGAGCACCGCTGGCACACTGATGGCGGTGAGCAGCGTGGCGAAACTGAGGCCCCGGATCGAAAGCTCCCGAGTGCGGGAAGGCTGACCGAGCAGCCGCAGGCTGAGGTGAACCAGCAGGGCGATACCGGCAGTGGCCACGGTGACCACCGCCTCCTTGAGGCCGAGGGCCAGGGCCGTGCCGCCGTTGACCCGAAGCAGCGTGGTGAAGAGCAGCTGGTGCACCGGCAGGCCCAGCAGCAACCAATAGGCAATCGTGGCGATCACGATCCGCCCGTTGCCGACCCCGGCCGGACCGTGGCGGAAACCGCGCAGGGCCACCATCTGCCAGATCAGCAGGGGAATCAGGGTGACGGCCTGATAGGAATGGCCCCACAGGGAACTGGGGGTGAGGGCGGCGGCGCAGCCCACCGGCAGGCCCCACACGCCGAATTCGAGCAGGGCGAACACACCAAGACCGGAGCCAAGCAGCACCGGGTTCTCGAAAAAGATGGTGGGGCTGTGGAGGTTGAGCAGCACGGCCCCAACCGCCAGCAGCACCACCGCCGACAGCCTCACAGCCTGGGATCGCCGGGCTGGCCGTGTGCCCATCAACCGTTTCTGATCATGGGCACAGCTTGGCGGATGGAGAGCGAAAGATCACCCCACCCCAACCCGACTGGTCAGTCTTCGTCGTCGGCGGCACCCACGGGCACCAGGCGGATGGCCTTGCGACCCAGCTTGATCTCGAACTCATCACCGGGCTGAAGACCGAGCTGGGCCGTGTAAGCCTTGCCCACCAGCAGGTTGCCGTTGAACTGAACCTTGGTGGCATAGCTCAGAGCCCGACCCCGACGACCCTTGCCGGTGGTCTCACCCAGACTGACGCCCTTGGCCTCCAGCAGCGCTTCATAGAAGGCCGTGAAGTTCAGACGCTCGCTGCCGTCCTTCTTGGTGCTGACGTAGCCACAGCCACGGACCAACTCGCTCTTGCTGACATCGCCAAGCTCTTTGACTTTGGCAAGCAGCTCTGGACCGGTAAGCATGGGGAGAAAGCAACACCAACACAGTGTACTTACTGCAGGGCCCCATGCCAGCGGTAAACAGAAAGAAGACGGTCGATGTTCCCAATCCCCGAAGGTTCCGACCAGGGGCCTGAATCAGCCATCCCCATTCAGGAATGCTCCGTTCCAGGGGTCAGGGGTCTGGCTCGATGCGGGAGATTGCCGAAATGCTCTCGGGCGACCGCCAGAATCTGGCCCTCTGTGAGGGCGGCTGAGTCCACCGTGACCACCCCCACAACCCGGTCGATCAGATCAGGCCGATGGCGGTGCAGATGCTGCAGAAGCAGCTGCCGCATGTCACTCTCACCCCGGCCATGGCCCAGCAGAAGCACCGCATCGGCTGTGGTCATCGCAGCGGCGATGGCCGCCAGATAGGCGGCATCGAGGGGGGCCCGCTGGCCGGCGATGTCGCGGTCATGGCGATGGGTGAGATGTTCTCCGCTGCCCCAGATCCCATGGGGCAGCAGCCGCTCATGCTCCACGCCCTCCCCTGCGAAGCGATAGGCATCCGTGCCTGTGTGGTCCAGGTGCAGCACCAGCCGCAGGCCCTGGTCCCCCCGCGGCGACGGCGATGGGGCCAGCGGCTGGTCGGGGCTGATGGCGCAGGCCTCCAGCAGATGGCGCACCCGCATCATGGCCTCAGGATCGAGATCGGGGCTGCGCAGACCGCAACCGGGATGGATCCAGGTCTCCTGGCCGGAGGGCATGCGGATGCGCAGCCGCCCCCCCCCGATCGGCGTGACCTCGGCACCGAGGCTGCGCAGCAGGGCCTCCACCCGTGAGCTGCGCAGACCGTGCTCCAGCGGATGGGCGAACAGGGCTTCGAGGGTTCGCAGGTGCTGGCGGTGCATGGCAGAACAATCACTGCCGCGACGCTATGCACGGCCATCCGGGCTGACGGCCGGCCTCGGCAGTCCCGCCGCACCGCTGAAACCGGCCGGGCCAGAAACCGTCTAGAACCGATTGCCGTTGCACCGGGCTGACCATGCCGTGGACCACGGCTGACATTCCTGACCAGAGCGGGCGGGTGGTGCTGGTCACCGGCGCCTCCAGCGGTCTTGGCCTGGAAACCGCCCGGGCCCTGCTCTCCCGGGGGGCCACGGTGCTGCTGGGCTGCCGCAGTCCCCGACGGGGCGAGCAGGCCCGCCGGCAACTGCTGGCCTCCACCGGCGCCGGTGCCGCCGATCTGCTCCACCTGGATCTGGCCGATCTGGCCGGCGTGCGGGCCTGCGCCGCCGCCGTGGCCGGCAGCTACGGCCGGCTGGACCTGCTGATCAACAACGCCGGCGTGATGGCGCCACCCCGCACCGTCACCCGCGACGGGTTCGAACTGCAGTTCGGGGTGAATCACCTGGGACACTTCGCCCTCACCCTGGCCCTGCTGCCCCTGCTGGACAAGCAGGCCGGCGCCCGGGTGGTCACGGTGACGTCCGGCGCCCAGCATTTCGGGCGGCTGGCCTTCGACGATCTGCAGGCCACGCGCCGCTACGACCGCTGGGCGGCCTACGCCCAGAGCAAGCTGGCCAACGTGATGATGACCCTGGAGCTGCAGCGGCGTCTGCAGGAACGGGGCAGCTCGGTGCTGGCACTGGCGGCCCATCCGGGCCTGGCCCGCACCAACCTCCAGCCCGCCTCGATCGCCGCCACCGGCAACCGTTGGGAGGGGCTGGCCTATCGGCTGCTCGATCCCCTGTTCCAGAGCGCGGCCCAGGGGGCCCTGCCCCAGCTCCATGCGGCCACCGCCCCTGACGTGGTGCCGGCAGGCCACTACGGCCCCGACCAGCTGGGCGGCCTGCGGGGCTGGCCGCAACGGCAGCCGGTGGCCCGGGCCGCCCGCGACCCGGAGGCCTGTCGTCGCCTCTGGCAGGTGAGTGAGGACCTGGTGGCCGCTCAGAACCCGGTGTTGCCCATTTCGTCGTCCAGATCCTGATAGGGCGCGAATTCATTCCAGCCCGGGCTGGCGGCATTGAACAGGCCGAAGCGGGCGGCCTCGTCGTCCATCAGGGTGTTGCCGGTGGGCCGGGTGTCGCAGCTGAAACCGCCGTCGCCGGTGGGGGCGCAGTTCTCGAACTGCACATCGGCACGGGCCGCGACCGGCGACAGCACCATGGCCGTGATCAGTGGCAGCCTCGTGAGCAGGCGTGGGAGCGGGAGCCTCATGGGCGGTGCCTCATGCGCGGCAACTGAGATGATGACAGCGCTTTCCGACCGCTGCGATGTACACCGACTGGACCGCCGTCCTGCTGCTGCTCCTCACCGCCGCTCCCCTCGCCGTGGTGGTGGGAACAGCCGCCTTCTTCATCTGGCGCCAACGCTCACGGCGCTGAACCGGTGCCCAGGCAGTCGAGGCAGGTGCGGTAGCGCTGATCAGCCAGCCGCAGGCTGCCGCTGCCTCCGCAGACCGGGCAGGGGCCCCGGTCTGCCGGAGACCCGCCACCACCGGTGGCTGTGGGGTCGGCGATCGGCGGAGCAACCGCCGGACGGTCCGGCAGCACCGGGGTCAGATGGGGCCGCTCAAGCTGGATGTGATCGCGAATCGGCACGGTTTCTCTGACCCCGGTCTGTGGGGATCAGTGTGGTGCGGATTCGCCCACATCGAGCGGAAACCTTTATTAAGGCTGCCCGCCGGCGAGCTGCTGGCGCAGCCGCTCCAGCAGCTCGCCGGCGCTGAGCCGGGTGCCGGAGGGCACCAGACCGGCACTGGCCGCGAGTTCGCCGATCACCTCCGCCGGGTCGGCCCCCCGCCGGCGCCAGGCCTCCAGACCCTCGCCGCCCTCGCGCTTGCTGATCCGCCGGCCATCGGCATCGCACCACACGGGCACATGCCGATAGGCGGGCGGTCCGGCACCCAGGGCCGCCATCAGCGCCACCTGGGCGCCGGTGGACGGCCGCAGGTCGTCGCCCCGCACCACATGGCTGATGCCGAGGTCCAGTTCATCCACCGCCGTGGCGAGGTGATAGGCCAGAAACCCGTCGGCCCGCCGCAGCACCACATCACCCACGGCACTGGGGCCATCGAGACCGGCCGGCTGGCCGGAGAGCTCAGGCCAGCGGATCTCTCCGGGCTGCAGCCGCAACCGCCAGCTGGGCAGGCGCCCCTGCTGGGGCCCCCAGCCGGCGGTGCCGCCCCGGCATGTGCCCGGATACACGCTCAGGCCGCCATGGGGGGCCGACACATCGGCCAGCAGCCGGCGGCTGCAGCGGCAGGGGTAGAGCAGCCCGGCTCGGCGCAGGCCCGAGAGCACGGTGGCGTAGAGGCCACGGCGACGGCTCTGGCGGATCGGATCGCCATCCCAGTGCAGACCCAGCCAACGGAGATCGTCCTGAATGGCCGCTTCAGCGCCCGACCGGTTGCGGGGTGTGTCGAGGTCATCGATCCTCAGCAGCCAGACACCGCCCTGCAGGCGGGCGTCAAGCCAGCCCAGCAGCGCGGTGCGCAGGTTGCCGCGATGGAGGGGACCGGTGGGCGAGGGGGCGAACCGACCGCGATACCCCCCACGCCTGGCCTGGACGCCCCGCTCGAAACGGGCCTGCAGATGGCGGGGGAGCAGGGCGGTCGGCCCGGCGCCGTTCAACCCTGAACCTTGTCCTTGAACAGCTTGCCGGCGGTGAAGGCGGGCACGCGCTTGGCTTCGATGGCGATCTTTTCGCCGGTCTTGGGGTTGAGACCCTGACGGGCGGAACGTTCGCGGGGCTCGAACGAACCGAAGCCCAGGATCGACACCTTCTTGCCGTCCACCACCGAGTCGATGATGGTGTCGATCAGGGCGTCGATGACCTGGGAGACATCGGTCTTGGTCAGCTCGGTGCGAGCGGCAACGACGTTGACGAGATCAGCTTTGTTCATTGGCGGAATGGCAACCGGTGGTGCGGGTGGGTGAATTGCGGTGAAGGAAACCCGGATATCCGGGAGCCCGATGCAGTGGAACTGGCCAATCGTATGGGTGACACGCCGACGCGGCAACCGAAAAGGCGCGGGGCCGCAACGGTTCTGCCGGACTACAACACAATCTGATCCGCTCCGGCGTCGCCGAAGCCGGCCGAATCAGCACTGGCGGCCCCCGCCGCCGATGGCCGATCGAGCTGGGCCAGCCGGGCTGCGCCATCGCCCACCAGCGCCTCGCCCCGCAGGGCGCCGAGACCGGCGCCGGAAGCGATCCAGGCCGGTGAGCCGGCCGGCAGCCAGTGGCGCAGCCGCTCGATGCTGGCCAGCTGCCGCGGCCAGTGGAAGCAGCGGCGGCTGCGCAGGGGGGCCAGCGATCCACCGACCTGCGGCACCAGCAGGCGGCCGCAGAACAGGCCATCACCGGCTGCCGGCGTGCGGGCATGGAGCACACAGCTGCCGGGGGTGGGGCCCGGGGTCCAGAGCAGCCGCAGACCCGGCGCGGGCGCCAGCTCCCGGCCGAAGGGCACCAGGCCGTCGATGCCCGGCAGCAGGTAGGCCTCCTGTTCCTGCACCAGCACGGGCCAGGGCAGCAGACTCCGCAGCCGGCCCAGGCGGCCGTGGCCCTCGCGGCTGGTCAGCACGATCCAGCCGCCGCCGGCGGCCCGGGCAGCCACGAACGCCAGATTCGCCTCCGTGATCGCCGGGCAGTCCACGAGCACGGCGCCGGCCGGGGTCTCCAGCCACCAGGAGCTGCCACCGTGGGTGTCGCGGTTGGGGGCGAACAGCCACAGGCCTGGCCGCACCGACCGGGGCGGGCGACCCGGCTCGGGTGGTGGAACGGACAACGACATCACACCCGGGCACGAACCCGACGTATTTTCGGTTCCAGGAGAGCAGGGGCCCTTGAGCGCCATCGGCATCGGCCATCCCTGGCCCCTGGGCGCCAGCGCCACCCCCCGGGGTGTGAATTTTTCCGTGGTGGCCCCCGTGGCCACCCGGGTGGAGCTGCTGCTCTACGCCGATGGCGATGCCACCGAGCCGAAGCGGGTGATCGAACTGGGCAGCGCCCACCGCTCCGGCGACCACTGGCACGTGGAAGTGGAAGGTGAGGGCATCGGCAGCTGCTACGGCTATCGGGTGTTCGGTCCGCTGCAGCCGGGGGGCCACGGCTTCAACCCCTCCAAGGTGCTGCTTGATCCCTGTGCCCGGGCGATCGCCGGCTGGGGCGGCTACCAGCGGGGCATGGCCGTGGGTGGGGTGCCCAACACCGCCTGCTGCCTCAAGGGGGTGGTGACCGAACGGGACCGTTTTGATTTCGCCGCCGCCCCCAGGCCGCGGCATCCATGGCAGCGCAGCGTGATCTATGAGCTGCACGTGGGCGGCTTCAGTCGCGGGCCCGGTTCACCGGTGCCGGCCGGGCGGCAGGGGCGGTTACTGGGACTGATCGACGCCCTGCCCTGGCTCAGTGAGCTGGGGGTCACGGCGATCGAACTGCTGCCGGTGATGGCCTTCGATCCCCAGGATGCCCCGGCCGGCCGCACCAACCACTGGGGCTACAGCCCGATCAGCTGGATGGCACCCCACCCCGACTACCTGGTATCGGAGGATCCGCTGCAGGCCCGACAGGAGATGCGCGAACTGGTGGCGGCCTGCCACCGGGCCGGCCTGGAGGTGATTCTCGATGTGGTGTACAACCACACCAGCGAGGGCAACCAGGCCGGCCCCACCCTCAGCTGGCGCGGCTTCGACGACCGGCTTTATTACCACCAGAACGCCCGCGGCGACTATCTCGACGTGAGTGGTTGCGGCAACACCATCGCCGCCAACCGGCCCCTGGTGCGGCGGCTGATCCTGGAGTCGCTGCGCTGCTGGGCCGTGGAGATGGGGGTCGACGGCTTCCGCTTCGACCTGGGCATCGCCCTGGCCCGGGGCGAAGAGCTGATGCCCCTGGATCTGCCGCCTCTGTTCGAGGAAATGGAAGCCGATCCCGAGCTGGGGGACATCAAGCTGATCAGCGAACCGTGGGACTGTGGCGGTCTCTACCGGCTGGCCGACTTCCCGGCCCGACGGGTGGCGGGCTGGAACGGCCGCTTCCGCGACGACGTCCGCCGGTTCTGGAAGGGCGATGAGCGCACCTCCTGGAACATGGGCCAGCGGCTGTCGGGCGATCCGGACCTGTTCGGCGGCCAACCGGCCCAGACCGGCCGCACGATCATTTTTCTCACCGCCCACGACGGCTTCACGCTGATGGACCTGGTGAGCTTCAACCGCAAGCACAACCTGGCCAATGGCGAGAATGACCGCGACGGTGACAACCACAACAACTGCTGGAACCACGGCGCGGAGGGACCCTGCACCGATCCGGCGATCGCCGGCCTGCGGCGGCGCCAGGCCCGCAACCTGCTGACCAGCCTGCTGCTGGCGCCGGGGGTGCCAATGCTGCTGATGGGCGATGAGGTGCGCCGCAGCCAGGGGGGCAACAACAACACCTGGTGCCAGAACAACCCCCTGGGCTGGATGCACTGGCGCCACGACGCCGATGACCTGGCCCTGCGCACCTTCGTGCGGCGGCTGCTGGCGCTGCGCGCCCATCTGGTGGATGTGCTCAATCCTGATCCGCCGCTCGTGGATGGCACGGCGGTGGGCGGTCGCTGGCGCGAATGGCATGGTGTGGAACGGCACAAGCCCGACTGGGCCGCCTGGTCCCACTGCCTGGCCTGGAGCCTGCACGACAGCCGCCACGGGCCCCTGCTCTGGTGCGGCATGAACGCCTACCACAAGGCAATGCACTTCGACCTGCCGCCCTGCCCTGCCGGCTGGCAGCGGCTGATCGACACCGCCCTGGCCCCGGGCGACGACCTGCCCAGGGAGCCCCTGCCCTGGACACCGGCCGGAGCGCCGCTGGAAAGCCGCAGCCTGGTGCTGATGGTGGCGCCCGAGGTGCTGCAGGGCCTGGACCTGGGCTGACCGCTCCGGAGCTTCAGCGGTCCCCCTCGGCCAGCAACCGGGCGTAGGCGCCGCCGGCATCGGCCAGCAGCTCGTGGTGGCGGCCCTGCTGCACCACCTGCCCCTGCTCCAGCACCAGGATCCGGTCGGCATCACGCACCGTGCTCAGCCGGTGGGCCACCACGATCTGGGTGCAGGCCCGGCGGCGCAGGGCTTCATCGATCCGCTGCTCCGTTTCGGCATCGAGGGCACTGGTGGCCTCATCCAGGATCAGGATCGAGGGATCGGCCAGCAACACCCTGGCCAGCTCCAGCCGCTGGCGCTGGCCACCGGAGAGATCATGGCCCCCTTCAGCCAGCACGGTGTCGAGGCCATCGGGCAGGGCGGCGATCACCGCCGCCAGCTGAACCTCCCGGCAGATCTGCCAGAGGCGATCGTCATCGATGTCCGATCGCCACAGCAGCAGGTTCTGGCGCACGCTCAGCCCGTAGATGGCGATCTCCTGCTGCACCATGGCGATCGAAGCCAGTCGCACGCTGCGGGGCACCGCCGCCAGCGGCAACCCGTCGTACAAAATGCGGCCGGCGCCGGGCTGCAGCAGGCCGGCCAGCAGCCGGGCCAGGGTGCTCTTGCCTGAGCCGCTGCCGCCAACCAGCGCCAGGCGATGGCCGGCACCGATCGTGAGGCTGAGGTCGTGGATCAGGGGCGGCCGCACAGGCGCGACCCGATAGGTGAGCCCCTCGATGGCGATGGCGCCGGAGAGCCGCGGCCGCTCCGGCGGCCAGCCCGGCTCGGCCGGCTGCAGCAGGGGATCGATCGGATGGTCCAGCACGTCCTGCAGGCGCAACACGGCGGTCTCGACCCGGGGCAGATCGCCCACGAACCCGATCAGCCGGTCGATTTCCGTCTTGAGGCCGGCGGCCACCTGCTGGGCCGCCAGCAGCATGCCGAGAGTGAGCTGGCCCTGCAGCACCAGCAGAAAGCCCACCACCAGCACCCCCAGGGTGTTGACCTGGCTGAGCAGGCCCGGCAGCAACCCCAGGGCCGCCTGCCGCAGACCCAGGCGATGGCTGAAGGCCTGCACCCTGGTGCGGTACCCGGCATAGCGCTGCCAGACATCGGCTTCGATGGCCGTGCTCTTGACCATCTCCATCTCCCGGAGCGCACCCATCAGGGCGGCTTCAGCCTTGCCCGCATCCTTCTGCAGCTGCAGGGTGGCATCGCGTTGCTGGCGCAGGCTGACACCCACCAGCAGGGCGTTGAGCCCGGTGCAGAGCGCCACCACCAGCCCCAGCAAGGGGCTGTAGGCCAGGGTCAGCAGCAGATACAGCACCAGCAGCACCAGGCCGATCAGCAGCGGCAGCAGCCGCTCGGCGATGAACTCGGCCAGTTCACGGTTGAGCAGCAGCCGCTGGCTGATGTCACCGGCGTAGCGCTGCTGGAAGAACCGCTCCGGCAGGGCCAGCACATGCCGCTCGAAGGCGGTGGCCCCCCGGCCCTCCAGGCGCTGGCCGAGCACCCGGCTGCTGAGCAGCTGCAGCTGGCTGCCAAGGGCCTGCAGCACGATCGTGAGCGCCATCACCCAGAGCAGGGGCTTGAGCCACTGGCGCAGGCCGCTGCCCCACACCTCATCCACATAGATCTGACTGAACACGGGCATCGCCAGCTGGGGCAGGATCAGCAGCAGGCCTGCCAGCAGCGTGAACAGCACCGGCCCCGGCTCCTGCGCCAGCCGCCGCAGCACCAGCGGCCAGAAGCTGGGCGGCCGGCCACCCCGCCGAAATCCGGGGCCGGGCCGCAGCTCCAGCACCACGCCGGTGAAGGCGGCATCGAACACCTCGCGGCTGACCCAGCGGGGGCCGGTGGCGGGGTCATTGAGGGCCACGCGCCGACCGCGAAAGCCCTCCAGCACCAGAAAGTGATTGAACTCCCAGAACAGAATCACCGGCAGCCGCCGTTGGCGCAGGGCCTCCACCTCCATGCGGAAGCCGCCGCCCTCCAGGCCATGGAGAGCGGCGGCCCGCAGCAGGCTGGCGGCATCGCTGCCATCACGGCTGACGCCGCAGTCCTGGCGAAGCTGCAGCAGGGGCACATGGCGGCCGTGGTGGCGCAGCAGGATCGCCAGGCAGGCCGCTCCGCATTCGGTGGCCTCCATCTGCAGCACGGTGGGGGTGCGGACCCGGCCCATCTCAGTAGATTCCGCTCAGGTCGCGCAGCAGCGGGATCACGTAGCTGATCGGCTGCCGGCCTTCGACCAGCACCGACACCTCCGTGCCGGTGCCGGCGGTGAGCACCAGATCGGGCCCCGCGCCGCCGCCCCAGTCGTAGCCGCTGCGGCTGCGGGGATCGCGCTGGAGGCTGGTGACCACCTCGATCAGCGGCTCGGCGGCGGCACCGCCCGGTTGCACGGCCTCCACCAGGGACTCCACCCCCAGGCGCTGGCGCAGGGCCTCCCGGCTCACCGGCAGGGTGCGCACGCGCAGAATGCGCCCGCGGATCCCGCCATGGCGCTCGGCGCGGGTGGTGGTGGGGGTGATCCGCACGGGCTGGCCGGCCTTGAGGCGCTTGCCATCGCGGCTGGGGAAATAGGCCAGGCTCATCAGATCTCCCCGGCGATCGCGGCGCTCGAGGGTGAACAGCACCGAGCCCGGGGCCACCACCGCACCGGGGGGCACCAGCACCTCCACCACACAGCCGGCCAGGGGGGCGACCACCACGCGGGTGCGCTCCAGTTCCTGGCGTTGGCGCTGCAGGGCCAGGCCCTCGGCACCGATCACCTGGCTGCGCTGCTGGGCTTCGGCCAACTGCTGGCCCTCCAGCCGCTGCAGGGCCCGTTCCTTCTCGCTGAACGTGTCCTCGGCAATGGCGCCGCTGCCGCGGTAGGGCAGGAGGCGCTGCAGGTCGTCGGCGGCCATGGCCCGCTCCCGGCGGGCCTGCAGACGGGCCAGGCTGTCCTGGCGGCGCAGCTGCTCCAGCCGCCGCTGGCCCTCCTCCAGGCGCATCGCCTGCTCCGCCTGCTCGATGCGGGCCATCGGCCGGCCGGCAGCCACGCAGTCGCCTTCACGGCGGAGGATCTGCTGCACCGGCCCCGTGCTGCGGCTGGGCACCGGCACCAGGGAACCGGGCCGCAGCAGCACCCCCCGGCCCTGCACCCGCACCGGTACCTTCCCCACGATCGCCCAGGTGAGGCCGGCGGCAGCCAGCAGCAGCAGGCCCAGCAGCAGGCCCCACCAGCCCGGCCGCAGCAGGGGCAGGGGTTGGTCGAGCTGTTCGGGGCCGGTGAAGGATTCGAGGGCCCGCTCGCGGAAGCGGATCATGGCTGCGGACCGGTGCGGGCCAGCTGGCGCCGCATGAGCCGGGCAAAGGGCCCGGACTGCTCGATCAGCTCCTCGAACCGGCCGCTCTGCACGATGCGGCCGGCCTCCAGCACCACGATCCGATCGGCATGGCGGATGGTGCTCAGCCGATGGGCCACCACCAGACGCGTGATCCCCAGGGCCTCCAGGCTGCGGGTGACGGCGGCCTGGCTGTGGTTGTCGAGGGCGCTGGTGGCCTCATCGAAGATCAGCAGCCGGGGCTGGCGGGCCAGGGCGCGGGCGATGGCCAGGCGCTGGCGCTGACCGCCCGACAGGCTGCCGCCCCCCTCGGGCAGCACGGTGTGGAGTCCCATGGGCAGGGCCCGCAGATCGTCGGCGATCGCCGCCTGTTCGGCGGCCCGCCAGGCCTGATCGACCGTGAGCAGGGCACCGCCGGCCATCACCTCGAGCACGGTGCCCGCCAGCAGGGGGGCCTGCTGGGGCACCACGCCGATCTGGCGCCGCCATTGCTGCAGGTCGAGGCGCTCCAGCGGCCGGCCGTCGACCAGCACGCGCCCCCGCTGGGGCTGCAGCAGACCCAGCAGCAGCCGCACCAGGGTGGATTTACCGCTGCCGGAGGCACCCACCACCGCCACGAAGCTGCCGGGCTCCACGGTGAGCGTGACGCCATCGAGCACCCAGGGGCCCGGTTCGCGGTAGCGGAAACCCACATCTTCGAGCGTGATGCGGCCCTCCAGCACCCCGGGATCGAGGGCATCGCCGCCGGATTCGGGCTCGGCCAGCAGCAGCGGCCGGGCCCGCTCCAGCAGCGTGGGCAGCTCGAAGGCCTGAACCATCAGGGCAGCGCTGCTGGCCACGGTGCCGATGAAGGTGCTGAAGGCGGAGAAGAAGCCGAACAGCTCGCCGATATCCGGGGCCCGCAGGGCAGGGCTGGCGGCCGCCTCCGCCACCAGCTGGGTGATCATCACGAACAGCAGCAGGGTACCCAGGTTGGGGATCACGGTCTGGAGCAGGCCGGCCAGGGCGGCCCGGCTCTCGGCCGCCAGACCAGCCGCCAGGGCCCGGCCATAGGGCTGCCACCAGTGGCGGGCGGCGGCGGCCTCGGCACCGGCCAGGCGCAGCTTGGCCACGCTGGTGATCAGCTCCAGGTTGCGGCCGCTGGCCTCGGCCAGGCTCTCCTCCCGCTGGCGTTCCCAGCGGCGGCAACGACGGCCCAGCCATACGGTGGGCAGCACCAGCAGGGCCGCCAGCAGCACCGCCAGGCCCGTGAGCTTGGCACTGATGCGCAGCATGAACAGCAGGTAGACCCCACTGAGCAGGGCCTGGAGGGCTCCGCCGCTGAGCAGGGCCTGCAGGTCCTGCTGCAGCTCACCGATGGCGCCGAAGCGCAGGGCCAGGTCACCGGCCCGGTAGCGACGGAAAAAGGAATGGGGCAGCCGCAGCAGGCGGTGCAGGGCCGCCAGTTCCAACCGGTAGCCGCCGCGCTGCTGCACAGTGAGCAGGGTGCGCGATTCGGTCCAGCGCAGCCCCACATCGGCCAGGGCCGCGGCCAGCAGCAGGCCCCCCATCTGCAGCATGAGGGCGGCATCGCGATCGGGCAGGGCCTGGTTGGTGAGCAGGGTGTTGGCGGTGGGCAGCAGCAACCCCAGCAGGGTGCCCAGCAGGGCCGTGACCAGGGCCGGCCGCAGGGCATCGCTGAGCAGGGCCAGGGCCGCCCCCAGCACAACACCCAGCCCGCCGATGCCGGCGATCCAGCGGGCGGCACCCACCTCCCGGCCCACCGCCAGCCCGAAGCCCAGGGCCAGCCCCAGGCCGGTGGCCAGCAGCAGCACCAGGGCCCGCCGGCTGGCCGGCCCGTAGCTGAAGCGCACCAGCCCCCAGGCCGACAGGTCGCGGGAGCGGAGGCTGGGCAGCACCGCCAGGGCCGGCAGGGTTGCCGCACCCGCCGGCAGGTCCCGCCGCCGCAGGCGACGGGGGGGCTGGCCGGGGTGGGCGGGGTCGCGCAGGCGGTAGCCGCCGCGACCCGACAGCAGCAGCAGGGGCCCCGGGTCCGCCAGCAGGATCAGGTCGCCGCAGTCGTGGCGCAGGTCCTGGGGGTGGAGCCGCAGGGGGCGGGGGATCAGGTCAGCCCGCTCGAGCAGGGCCGGCAGCAGGGCCTCGGCCGCCGGTGGCGCGCCGACGAGGGGGCGCACGGTGGTGCCATGGCGCTCCGCCAGCCAGCCCACCAGCGTGTGGAGGGGGGAGCGATCCGCCACGGCCGGCGCCGGGGCCTGCGCCAGTTCTGCCAGCAGCTGGGGAACGGCCAGTTCCGCCCAGGGGGGATCGGCGCCGTCGGGGCCGGCGGCCGGGGCGGGCAGCAGCAGGGCGGGGCGCACCACCTTGAGGCGCCAGGCCAGCCCTGGCGTGGGCGCCAGCGGCGGCAGGGTGCAGGGCGGCTCAAGGGTGCGCAGGCTGCGCCGTTCCAGGGTCCGGGCCTGGTCATCGAGCCGCACCGCGATCAGCACCACCTCCCCCGCCAGCAGGCGCAGGGGCGGATCCCCCGCCAGGCCGGTGGGCCAGGGGCCTTCCTGCCCCGCCGGCCTGGGGCCCGGGGTGGATTCCGATGTCCGGCCGGACTGGGCCACGGGTGCCTCAAGGCCCCGGCAGGGGCTGTGCGTCGCCCGCGCAGCGTAGGGATGGCGACCCCGAAGGGCACCGGCCGCCTCGGGATCTGTGACGGATCTCACGCCGGGCCGTGATCGGTGGCAATGGGCCCTGCGGCCAGCCCGGCGATGGTGATCTCAGGGAGGAGCTCAAGCCCTTCCAAATCAACCCCATTCCAAGGATCTGAACCATGGCATTCACCACCCACCGGGCCACCACCGACGAGACCACGGTCGAGGCCCTGTCCACCGACCAACTGGCGACAGTCAACGGTGGCCTGCTGGCCGACTTCATGGACATGAAGCTCAACCCACTGCTGGCCAAGAAAGTGCTGCCTTACATCAACGTGGCCCGGCTGCCGATCGCCAAGGCCAAGCTGGCCGTTGCCAGGATCTGATCTGCTGGATCTAACGCTTCGTCTTCAACTCTCACGATCTTTATTCCCAATCATGGCCAACCATCCAACCGACAACAGCGCCGGCATCGATGCCCTCAGCACCAGCGAACTGGCCCAGATCTCCGGCGGCCTGGTGACGCTCAAGCGGCCCCTGGGCGCCTGCCCGGCCTGCACCTCAGGCCTCAACAAGTTCATTCGCACGAACCCCGTTCTGAACCCCGTTCTGAAGGTGTCGTTCGGTCGCCAGCCGGGCCTGCCCGGACGGCTCTGACCATTCACCATGTCCGCCGGGGCCGCCGCCTCAGACCAGGCATCGCGGCCCCGATTCATTCAGGAGCTGACGGCAATGTTTCACACCCTCCCAACCAGTGGCCTACTGATGAATCCAACCACTCCCGAGATCCTGCGCGAAGCCGGCGATCTCGTGGAGCATCTGGCGGTGATTCCGGAGCGCCTTGTGTATGACTTTGGGCCCTGCAGCCCGACCGGCCAGCGTTTTCACCATCCCCGGGGCTGGCTGGAGGACGTGCAGCAGATGGTGCAGGGCCGACCGCTGACGGCCCACAGCTTTGGCCTGTCGCTGCCGAGCGTGCGGCCCCTGGATGGGGCCATGGTGAGCGAAATGGCATGGATCTCCGAGCAGCTGGGTGGATTCGACTGGTTCAGCGAGCATCTGAATGTGACCATACCCAGCTGGCAGACGGACCCCCACAGCAACACCTCGATCGCACTGCCGGTCAGCTATGACCAGGAAGTGTATGGCCTGCTGAGCCAGAAACTCAGACTCCTGCGGAGCCGCCTCAACTGCCGGCTGCTGATTGAGAATCCAGCCACCATGATTTCATTGCCCGAGATGGAGATGAGTGAACCTGCCTTCCTGAATCGCCTGCACCGAGACGGCCTCGCCGGCACCCTGCTGGATCTCCACAACCTGCTGGTCAGCGCCCGCAATGGGGGGATCGACATGGGGCGCTATCTGGAAGCCCTGGATCCCGCAGCCGTGGAAGAAATCCACCTCGCCGGCGGGGATGAATGGGATGGCTTTTACACCGACAGCCATTCCCAGCTCACACCTGAAGAACTCTGGGACGTGGCCGCAGATTTCGTACCGCGCTGCACCAACCTGCGGGCGATCACCCTGGAATACAACGAGTCCTACTTTGAAGACTTCGGGATCGATGGTGTGGTCGCGGAGCTGGAACGCATGCGCCGGCTCTGCCGGACCGCGGCAACGGCCGGGTCTATGACCGTGGGGGGCCACCATGCTGCGTGATTTTCAGCAGGCCCTGGCGGACATCAGCGCCTCCGCCAACTGGTGCTATCAGATTCTGAGCGACCCCGACCACCTGAAGGATCGCTATGTGCTCACTCCCCGCGAACGGCGCCAGGTGCTGGCGGTGGCGGGCCACCCCGCCATGGTCTGTGTCTGCAGCCTGCAGCGCATGAATCGCCTCTCACCCCTCGCCCTGGACCTGCCCGGGGTGATCGCGGCCCTGGCGCCTGAGCTGACCAGCCTGCTGCCCAGCTACTGGGCCGACCACCCCTGGGCCTACAGCCATGGGGCAGTGGAAAGCGAACGGTTCTGCCGCTGGTTGCGGCAGCGGCCGCTGCGGCCGGCGGTGCTCCAGGCCCTGAACGAGGAGGAAGCGGCCCTGCGGCAGGCCCTGGCCGCCATCCAGGCCCCCGGACCGCTGGCCTGAATCCCGGCGCCAGCGCGTGGACAAGCAGCGGCGCCGTGATCAGGGTGGAGTCAGGGATGGGGGTGCGGCGGATGGCGCAGCAGGGGGACCGGAGCCGACGCTGGGCGGCGGCCGCCGGCACGGCTCTGGCGGTGGGGTCGCTGGCCATCGGGACGCTGGCCTGGAGACCGGGATCCGCCGGGGCCGACAGCCTCTCCAGCCGCGGATTCTCGCTGCTGCTGCTCTCCCAGGGCCGCATGCCGATCACCCAGGTGCAGCTGCTGCTGGGTTCCGCCGGAGCCATGCCGGCCGACCAGCGGATGAAGCCCGTGAGCGAGCAGTTTCTGGCCTACCGGTCCGCCAGCGACCTGAGCCGCAGCATCAGCACCCTGAACAGCCAGGCACCGGCGCCTGCGCAGGAGCGGCTGCTGGTGTCAAGCCGGTTCCCGCCCCCCCGCTGCGAACAGCATGGGGCGGACACCTTCTGCATGGCGGGAGGCATGGCGATTCCCAAGGTGCCGTTCCAGATGGGGCGATTCCTGATCGCCGTGGATTTTCAACCGGACAGGGCTACGCCCGATTGCCGCAGCTACCGACCGTTCTTCGCCGGCAAGGGAATCGACTGGAATCGCCATTTCCGCTGGCACGCCTACTCGGCCATCGATCCAACCCGCAGCGGCTCCTGCCGCATGGTGATCTTCGGCGGCTTCCCCGACGCCTTCCGGCTCAGCAGCGACGGCAACCCGGAGGTGGGCCTGTTCGTGGTGCCGCGGCCCGGAGGCGACAGCAGCGACAGCGTGACCATCAGCCAGCTGCCATGACCGGCGGAGGGGGGGCGGCTGACGGCCTGCTGGTGACGCTCGGAGCGGTACCGGGCGCCTGGCTGCGCTACCGGATCGTGAACCATCTGGCGCCGGTCCTGCCGCGACGCCACTGGGGGACCTTCGGCGTGAACGTGGGCGCCTGCCTGGCCCTGGGGCTGATCGTGGGGTTGGCTCCGCGGTGCGGCGAGGGCTCGCGCCGACTGCTGCTGCTGCTGACCAGCGGCTTTCTGGGCAGCTTCAGCACCCTGTCCACCTGGAGCGCCGAGGTGCGGGCCGAGCTGGTGCGGCGACGATGGGGCAGCGCCCTGGGGCTGGCGGGCGGCTCGGTGGCGGCCGGCATGCTGGCGGTGGCGGCCGGACTGGCCCTGGCGGGGGGGCCATGAAGGCGGCCCTGCGGCGGGAGGTGCGCGATCTGGTGCTGGTGGCCGGCGGTGCCATCCCCGGTGCCCTGCTGCGCTGGCGGCTCGAGGGGCTGGTCGCCCATGCCACGGGCGCCACCCTGGCGGCCAATCTTCTCGGCTGTTGGCTGCTGGGAATGGTGCTGGCACGCCCGGGCCGCGGCGACCGGCTGATGTTGGTGGCGGGGATCGGCTTCTGCGGCTCCCTCAGCACGTTTTCCACGCTGATGCTGCAGTTGAGCCAGGCCCTGGCGGGCGGCGACGTCGGCGGGGCGGTGGGACTGCTGCTGGCCAGCCTGGTGGGGGGCGTGGCGATGGTGGCGCTGGGCCACCGGCTCGGCGCTGCCCTGCCCGGGGGTGGGGAGCGGGGGTGAGCGTCAGCGGTTCTCGAGCTGCTCCAATCCCTGGCGCAGAAGCTTCTGGCCCTGATCGATCAGGCGGCGGCTGTCGCTGCGGAACTGGCAGGGACCGCGGCGCAGCTGCAGGGTGCGGCTGAAGGGCACCCACCAGATGGCCTCGAGCCTGCAGAAATTGCGTCCCTGCTGCAGGGGCACGTCTTCCAGCAGCTCACCGCTGAGGCAGCGGTAGCCCGCCCCATCGGGACCTTCGCGCCGGCAGGTGCCCAGGTTTTTCACCACCAGCGGGCGCCCCTGCTGCCGGAAGGTGGCATTGGCATAGGCGGCGAAGGCGGCCGGATCGGGGCGGAAGGGGGCCGCCTGGGCGGAGGGGGCCAGCAGGGCAAGCGCCAGGGCACACAGGAAGCGGCGGGCCATGGTCAGCGGAGATACCAGCGCAGCAGGGCCAGCAGCTGGCCGGCGGGGCCATGGCCGGTGAGCAGCTCGCCGATCAGGGCGGCAGCGAAGCCCAGCATCGCCACCCGGCCGTTGAGCCGCTCCACCGCCGCGAGGGCCTCGGTGTTCCAGGGGCGGCGGGTGGTGAGCCCCTCACCGAAACGCTCGAGCGGCTCGTAGGCAAAGGGGGGACGGTTCACGGCAGGCGGGCAGCGGCGCCGAGCCTAGGCACTGACAGCCCGGGCGATCAACACGGTGAGCATCATGATCGCCAGCAGCACCTGCAGGGCCATGAACAGCTTGGCAGGCCGCGACATCACCGTTTCGCTGGTGGGGCCATAGGTGGAGTTGACATTCAGCGAAATGAAGAGGTAGTCAATGATGTGGGGAGTGGGAGGCGGCTCACCATCTCGCGAAGGCCAGACAAAGGCACCACCTGGTGTGGACACATCAAGGAAGATGTAGATGAACATGAACACAACCACGCTTTGCATGTAGACCGCCGCCACATCCCAGAGACCAGCCAGTCCACCACCCTTCACAGAGCTGGCCGTGGCCACCATCGAGAGCACATTGGCCACCACCTGCACCATCGAAACCACCAGATAGGTCAGCGCCCAACGGAACAGATTCTGGAGTTGCGGGCGGAACAGGGAAACCGCCAGACCCAGGGTGACAACCACAAAGATCGCCGTGCTCAGAATCTCAACGCGACCAAGGATCGCATTAAAACTCTTGGCAACAACATGGCGGCTTTCAATGTGTTTGAACAATCCCACATCCATGACCCAGACCAGGGTTGTGGCCATCAACACCCAGAGCCGGCCAGCGCCGTGGGTCAAACGCTCACGCAGGGCCTCAGCAGGAGCCATTGGGGCCTCAGCGGCGGCGGCCGTCAGCTCCGGGGCAGGGCTCACGGCAGATGGTCAGAGTTGTGACCGCAAGGATTCCGAGACCGCCGTACAACAGGGTCACGGGGTTGGATGACGTGGTGCGCTCCATGAAACGCAGGGAGGCGAGACTTTCGAGATAAAGAATCGCCATGATCATGATCAGGAAGCTGGCGAAAGTGCTCTTCAGCTGATGGAGATCAGAAAACTGCAGCCCCCTGGGCAACGAGATATTCCGAATCGTGAGGTTGATCAAACCGGCCGCGATCACGAGCATGCCGATTCCCAGCAAGAAGAGATCCACACTGCTGATCAGGCCCAGCTCCTGCTCAAAGGCCTGTTCACCCGCCATCACCGACCTGAGGATGCCAAACAGGTGCAGGCCCCCCATCAGCAACGCCAGCAGGCCGGCGGAGACCAGGCCCGCAGAGCCGAGGCCGATCCGCAACACCTTGAGCATGGTTGCAACGGGGATCCGGAACAACAAATGTAGATGGGTGGCCGCAGACGCGGATGGCGCCTGGCCAGCCCGCAACAGAGTGAGATGGGAGCACCGCGGCGGCGCTCAGGGCCGGGGCAGATGGGCAACAGCCGCCTGGCGGCAGCTGCTGGTGTTGATCAGGGCCACAAGCTGGCCGGTGGCGCCGTTCAGGATCCGGTAGTTGCGGCCATCGGAGCAACAGCGTGCCTGGGCCTCCTGATAGGCCCAGTATTCCGCCTCATGGCGGCCCTGACAGCGCCAACCATCTGGGTGAAGAGCTTCAATGACAAACATGGTGAACCAGAAGATCGCTGTATCTCCCCCTACCCAAGCAGCCACCGACAGAACAGCACGAAAAGAACCGATTAGCTTCGGGATCAGGCTCTGAAACCAGGGCACGGCAGCGGCTCGCCGGCATCAATCAGCGGCAGCAATTGTATCGACGGTCACCAGAATTCGGACCGGTTGATCGAGCCGGTTGCTCACGCAGGCTGATCAGGAAGGTTGATCAGGCAGGCTGGAGCAGCCGCACCGACCAGCATGTTCCGGGTCGCCACCGAGATGCAGCGTCCAGCGGCAAGCCCCAGGCGCTGGCTTGCCGCTGCGATGGTGGCGGCCCTGATGTTGCCGCTGCTGGCCTGCGTGCCGGAACACCGATCGCCGCACCGCAGGCTGCGCCGGGAGCCAGGCGAGCTGAGGCATCGGGCCATGCCCGAGCTGAGGCTGCGTCACCGCCGGTGATCACCGCGCCCGTTCACGGCCCGGCGGGCGCCATCAGGGCAGCCATCAAGGCAGCGTGAAGCCCGACTGCATGTTCCTGACGTCGAGCATCACCCAGGTGACCCACACCAGCAGGGCGATCACCCCCGACACGGCGGCGAAGCGGGCGGCGCCGCGCAGCAGCACCTCCAGCAGGCTGATCTCTTTCACGGGAGCCCCCGGCTACTGGCCCAGTATGGGGGTGAGTTCGCCGTACCAGCCGGTGAGGCGGCCATCGGCGGCGTAGGTGGTGACGAACACCCGGCGGGAACCGTCGTGCGGCACCGCCAGCTGCAGCACCGCATCACCGGTGCGGCAGGGCCTGGGCTCCAGCGTCAGGCGCACCACGGCGTAGGTGAGGTCAGACGGGGTGGCGGGGGGCAGCAGGTTGTCGGGATAGCTGCCATGGCCGTCGGGCAGGCGCTGCACGCTGTAAGCGCTGCTGCAGAAGCCGTTGTAGGGGGTGCCCCAGCGCACCCGCTCCGGCCGCACGCTGAGCACATTGAGAATGGCGGCCCCGGCCGTGCTGTGGGCCTGCCAGCGGCCGAGGAAGGTGGGATCGGTGGCCCAGCTGGGCGGGCGCGGCAGGGGCTGGCCGTGGGCGGGCAGGGTCGCCAGCAGGCCCAGGAGCAGGGCAGCGGCTCGGGCGTTCATGGGTCGAGCGCCTCCAGCAGCGCCAGGCCGCGCCGGTGGATCGTGCTGGCGTAATCGGTCCAGGTGCCCTGGCCCCAGTAGCGAAAGCAGCTGGTTTCCAGCAGCAGCACGTACAGCAGCGCCTCCTGGTATCTCGGGCTTTTTGTCACACCTGGATCTGCGGCCACCAGAGGATCAAAGCGCTGATGAAACTGAGCACTGAGGCGCTGCATCGGTTCCAGCACATTGTGGTAGCCGTCCACCCAGCTGAGGTGATTGGTCCAGGAGGCGCCGTCCATCGAGAAGTCGGGATCGCTGGCGTGGAGCGCGGCAATCGCCGTCGCGGTGGTTTCCGCCGTGGGGTGATTGCCGACCAGGCGCCATAGTTTGTGCTGCTGGATGGCCTGAATGCAGGGATAGTCTGCGGTCTTCACCCCCGCGGCATCCAGCAAATCCAGATATTCGCTGCCATTCAAGGCAACCGTACCGTGATCGCTGTCCTGACGGGCAATGCGCTGGTGGGCTTGGATGAAGGCCTGGGGAAACTCATTCATCATCACGCCACCATTCTCACCATCGGCGATTTGGCTCACCAACGCCGGAATGCTGTGTTCTCCTAGGGGCTGTCTTCCCAGCCCCAAGGCCTCGTAATAGGGCTGCATTTGGCCGACGAGCTTCGTGTCGGAACCCTGGGTCTTAATCAGCGCCACGATCCTGCGTTCTTCGCCCTGAGAGTTACGGGCAATCAACTGATGGGGGATGAATGCCTGCTCCCGTGAAAGGCTGGAACCATCTAAATTCTCAACCGTATGCTCTTGAACCAGCAGCCAGCGGTAGCCACAGTCCAGCAGAGCTTTCACAAACTCGTACAGACAATCAGGATGGTTGGGAAGATGCATCTCAGGCGGTGAGAATCCCCTCACTCGTTGCAGCGCCGCAGGGCCAAAAAGAGCCAGAAAATGCTGACGCCAGGCCTGGATCTGCAACTTCAGATCCGGGATCGGCGTCGAGGGAATCACAGCATGCCCCCAGCAGGTTCCCAGCCACTCCACATGGGAGACCATCTGGGAATCACAGGCCAGAAAACATAAGGCATCAAGGATATCATGACGCTGCATTTGCTCAAATCCCCACAGAAGCGTGCCCGAATAGTCGAGCATGATGCGAGGATTGCAGCCTTCGCTGATCAGCTGGGGAATCATATCGGCCAGGCGCCTGTAGCAATCAGCGAAGGCGCTGGCATTGTGATTGTCCCCTTCCCCGCTGTGCTCATACATGTATTGCAGATGCGAGATCAACTCACCGTGAGCACCAGCGGGGATCGTTGGCTGATGCATGTGCAAGGCACAGGCAAAGCCCGAGTGGATGGAATTCAACCCGAGCGCCGGCTGGACGGTGGGCGGCGACACGGTCGGATGAAGCAGCGCCTGCAGCTCCTGCTCCGCGCCGCAGATTGGTGGCAGCTTGACCATGGATACCGCGCTCTCCAGCAGCAAAGGATCGGAACATGAATCATGGCAGCGGGCCGCCACATCCCAGGGCGTCCAACACGGCCAACAGCCCAGAGGCCTCAGACGACGGCCTGGCACAAAGCGCCGAATCCCCTGCACGAATCTGCAGCAGGAATCTCCTGCGCGGATCGGTGCGGTTCAGCACATTCCTAAGGCCACGGCCGGGCCAAAGGTTCGCCGATGAACACACCCTGCTCGGGCATGGCCACACTGCGCCAATAACTTTCAACCAACGTATCTCCGCCGCGATAGTAAGTAAGAAGCAAGACTGGATCTGGAAACTTCTCTGCGATGGCACAGGGTTCGACCAC